>NZ_JBQHCW010000107.1:0-502 GCF_052068115.1 Nonomuraea sp. ZG12 | reverse complement strand
TGCCACACCGCAGCCAGCGACACCATCACCGCCCACAACACCGGCTGAACCACATCCACCCGGTCAAGCCCCGAAGCCCCAGCCAGGACCTCGTCCAACGACCAGTCCACGTAAGGAGCCAGAGCCCGACCACACTCAGCCAGCCGAGCCGCGAACACCGGCGAGGAAGAAGCGAGTTCACGCCCCATGCCGACCCACTGCGACCCCTGACCGGGGAACACGAACACCACCGGACCGGTGACACCAGCCCAACCACTCACCACAGCCGAGGCAGGCCGCCCAGCCACCAAGGCCGACAACCCCGCCACCAGATCACCAGAGTTGTCACCGATGACCACGGCCCGATGCTCGAACACCGACCGCGAGGTCGCCAACGACCACCCCACATCAACCGGATCAACCCCCGGCCGCCCCGACACATACCCCACCAACCGAGACGCCTGCGCCCGCAAACCAGCCACCGACTGCGCCGACACCAACCACGACGTCATCTCACCGGTCA
>NZ_JBQHCW010000106.1:0-523 GCF_052068115.1 Nonomuraea sp. ZG12 | reverse complement strand
GACGACCGGTTCAGGACCTACCGGCCGCAGGAGCTGGTGGAGCTGGCGTTGTCGAAGCCGGCGCGGTTCGAGCCTGGTACGGGGTGGAGTTATTCCAACACCAATTATGTGCTGGCCAGGCTGCTGATCGAGAAGGTCACCGGCCGCTCCTTCGCCGGGGAGATGGAGCGGCTGATCCTGGGGCCGCTCGGGTTGTCGGGCACCGTGGTGCCGGACGCCTCGCCGGAGATCCCGGAGCCGTACGCCCACGCCTACTACCGCTACGAGGACGCGGGCGAGGAGAAGACGGTCGACGTCACCCGGCAGAACCCTTCGTGGATCTCCACCGGCGGTGACATGATCTCCACCACTCAGGACCTGCACACGTTCATCTCCGCCCTCGTGGGCGGCAGGCTGCTGCCGGCCCCGCTGCTGGCCGAGATGTGCGCCCCGCACCCGACGGGCATCCCCAACATGGACTACGGCCTGGGAGTGTTCGTGATGACCACCGACGACGGCCACACCGTCATCACCCACAACGGCG
>NZ_JBQHCW010000105.1:0-524 GCF_052068115.1 Nonomuraea sp. ZG12 | reverse complement strand
GGGATGCCGTTAAGAAACGTGTCACCAGCCGCAAATGAGAGAGAAGACGCAGCTCGGCGGCTTGCATATAGGCGCTTAGCTGGAGTCGATGGGTCGATGCACTTATGAGCGCATACCTTCCTGACCTGCAAAGACGTTGCGATTGGCGGCTGGTGACACGTTTCTTAACGGCACCCGAACTCGCCGACATCCCCGCCCCCGCTGGGCCACACCCCGGCAAATCAGCGCCCCGGCCCAGGCCACCCTGCTGCTGGTCATCGAGATCAACCGGAGGCCGACCTAGTCAGGCTGCGCGCAACCGCCCAGCCGGTGCCGCACGAATTCTGGATGCGCCTGGCCGACATTGATGCTGTTCTCATCCAGAGCGTTGACGATGTGGAAACGACCGGCATCGAAGACGAACTCCACAGCGAGGGTGCCGTCCGCCAGGTCATGGCGTGATGATGGCCGCCACTGGAGCAGAGCAACGTCGCGCAGTTCCAGGCCGACGAACGGCTCAAGCCGCTCGTCGGCGCTGGACCACG
>NZ_JBQHCW010000104.1:0-527 GCF_052068115.1 Nonomuraea sp. ZG12 | reverse complement strand
ACTAGTAGATGCGGTACTTCTTGCCGCAGTTGTCGAACTTGCCGGCCCAGCAGGTGTAGGTGTAGACCTTGCCGATCCCGTGGCCGCTCCAGGAGCCGACCTTCTTGCCGTCCCAGGCGTGGTTGAACTTGTGCCAGGAGCCGTTCTTGTAGACCTCGAACCACACCCAGCCCTTCTTGCCACCGAACTTGTCCACCCCGTACCACTTCGTGAACACCTTGCCGTGGCTCTTCCACGTCTTGCCGAAGGTGTACGCCTTGTGGTCGCCGGAGAAGAACTTCCCCCACTTGACGATGGTGGCGGTGCTTGCGGTGCTTGCGGTCGTGCTGGTCTGCGTGGCCGCCTGAGCGGCGGGAGCGACGGCGAGACCGGTGACGGCCATCGAACCGGCCAGAGCGGCGATCGCGAGAGTCTTACGCATTTCGGGTTCCTCCCCCAGTTGGTGCTTTCCGACAGCACGAACGTTACGGAGAACCCCAGCGATCAACTGTGGAGGAATCCACACACAGCATGTGATCGGCACCACA
>NZ_JBQHCW010000103.1:0-555 GCF_052068115.1 Nonomuraea sp. ZG12 | reverse complement strand
CTCGTCCAGCACATAAGCCCGTAATCCGTCCATGGGCCGGCCGATGGGGACGTTGCGTGCCTGCTCCGGGACAGCCGACCGAAGCGGGTGATAGGTGGCGAAGGTGGTGGTCTCGGTCGGCCCGTACACATGCACGATCCGAGTACCGGGCAACACCCGCGCAGCGGCACGCATGGTGGCGGCCGACACGAACTCGCCACCCGTCCAGATCTCGGTCAGCGTGTCCAGACCCGACGGCTCATCATCGATGAGCGTGTTGAACAACGCAGTCGTCACGAACGCAGCCGTGATCCGATGCTTGGCAATGGTGTCAGCCAACTCAGCAGGCTCAACAGGACCCGACGGCGCCACCACCACCGTCCCGCCGTTCAACAACGGCACCCAGATCTCATACGTCGAAGCATCGAACGCATGCGGCGAATGCATCAGCACCCGCCGATGCGCACCATTACGCCAAACCCGATCAGCCGCAAGGGCGACCACATCAGCATGAGTGACAGCCACCCCCTTCGGAACACCGGTCGACCCCGACGTGAACATCACATAAGCCAGCTG
>NZ_JBQHCW010000102.1:0-569 GCF_052068115.1 Nonomuraea sp. ZG12 | reverse complement strand
TCCAGCCGAGTGGCCAACGCGGCCACCGTCGGCGCCTCGAAGAGGTCACGAACCGTCAACTCACGATCCAGCGTCCGGCGCACCCGGCTGATCAGGCGGGTGGCCAAAAGCGAATGCCCACCGAGATCGAAGAAGTTGTCATGAACATCGACGGCCGGCAGGTGCAGAACTTCGGCGAAGAGGCCGGCGAGGATCTCTTCGGCCGGAGTGCGGGCGGCGCTGTGTCCCACAGTGGCGTAGACGGGCGCGGGCAGCGCAGCCCGATCGACCTTCCCGTTCGGCGTGAGCGGGAACGCCTCCAACACCACGATCGCAGCCGGCACCATGAACGCCGGCAGATGGCCAGCCAGTTCAGCACGAAGCTCGACACCAGTAGGCCGACCACCAGGAGCCGGAACGACATACCCGATCAGCTGCTTGCCGCGCACGTCATCATCACGCACGACCACCACCGACTGAGCCAAACCAGGCAAGCGATCAAGCGCCGCTTCGACCTCACCCAACTCGATACGGAAGCCACGGATCTTGACCTGGTCGTCGGTGCGCCCGAGGAACTCCAACTCCCCCTC
>NZ_JBQHCW010000101.1:0-594 GCF_052068115.1 Nonomuraea sp. ZG12 | reverse complement strand
CACCTTCTCAGGCTTCACAACCGCTTTCGGTCTCGGCGGTGCAGGTGTCGAACCCGCCCACCCCGTTGGCGACGTCCACCCCGCCGTTGCCGATCAGAGTGTCGTCCCCGGCACCGCCGTTGAACCCGTCCCGGCCGGACCCCCCGTTCAGGGTGTCGGAGCCGCTGCCGCCCAAAACGGACGACTGCAACGAGGTGTTGTTGGTGACCGTGTCATTGCCCCCGATCACGCCCGCGTCGATGAACTGCACGTTCGTCGAGCACGAGACCACGTTCGCCCCCTGGGTGGAGCACCCGGCTCCCGGGGTGATCCCCGAGGTGGAGTCGACCGTGAGCAGCCCGAACTGGAAGTCGATCCTGACAGTCTCCCCGACGGACGTCCCGACGATGAACAGCGTGCTGCCGCTGACATGGACGGACGTGGTCGAAGCGGCGTTCGCCGGGACCGCGGTCGCGAGCCCCGCGACGATGATCGCCAATGCGGTGAGAAGACGTTGTACGAGCGACATGGAGGTTCCCCGTCCTTGGTCGTATGGCTGACGGGGTTCAGGAAATCGTGTTCGCCGCCTACTGTCTGTGTCGAAATCCTCATGGC
>NZ_JBQHCW010000100.1:0-595 GCF_052068115.1 Nonomuraea sp. ZG12 | reverse complement strand
GGCCCGCGTCAGGTCACGTCTTCCCGGAGTCCCAGGAGCTAGCACCGAAGGTGCGCAGCAGGACGATCAGCGCGGCCCCGAGCCGCCAGTCCGATCCCGGCGCGTGCACGTGCAGCTTGTCGCCTCTGGATCTGAACTCCAGCGGCATCTGACCACCCGCGCGCCACCTGATGCGCCGGGGGCCGCGCGCGACACCACCCTCGTTGCCGGGGACACTGTCGAAAATGGAGAACACGAGGATCAGCACCTGCAGGGGCAACAACAGCCACCACATGCACCACCACAGGATCCGGCCCTTGAAGCCCACCGCCTCAGGGCCGCCGGGCTGAGTCACGGTCCAGCGGGTGCGCAGGCCCCTGCCATGGAGCGCCTTCTCACGCACGAACGTGCCGATGAGGTCACCGTGCGCACCGAACGCCTGAAACGTCGCGACACCGCCGGTGGCCGACTGGGTCACCAAGGTGGCCACCCGTTCCCGCCGGTGCTCGTCGGCCCACAGGACGAAGGAGCGGGCGCCGCTGCTGCGGGCCGCGAGGTAGGCGGGTATGCCGCCCGGCGGCAGCTCGCGCTCCACGTACGCGACCACCCGGGCCGG
>NZ_JBQHCW010000099.1:0-602 GCF_052068115.1 Nonomuraea sp. ZG12 | reverse complement strand
GCAGGGCGAGTTCGCGGGTCATCGAGGTGCCGCTCATCAGGCGATTGCAGGTACTCGAAGGCGTCCAGGTGCCGGGTGGGCGGGTAGCCCGCCTCGGCGCCGGCGATGTCGAAGCCGACCACTCCGGCGTCGCGGTCGGAGATCGCCGGCTCGGCGATCTCCATCCACCGGGCCCGGTGCCGTATCGCGGTCAGCTGCGACGTCCTGTGCGCCATGCTCCGCACCAACACCCCCTACCAACCACCCACGCTCCGCGCGGCTTGACCAACCCCATAGGGGGCGCCCCCGGACACCTCCGCTCAACCGCCCACGTAGTGGAAGCCTGGCTTCGGGTGCATCAGGAAGTCGTGGTGTGAGATGTTCCATGCGTAGGCGCCGGCCATGAGGAACTCCACCACATCGCCCGTCTTCAGACTCACCGGCACGTGCCGCGCCATGGTGTCCTTCGGCGTGCAGAGCCGGCCGACAATCGTGGCCGGCTCCCCCGGCTCGTCCATGACCATGGGCTGGCTGTGCCCCTTGGTCGCCGGGGTCCTGATGTGGTGCGTCCCGCCCGCCACCACGGCGAACAGCTCCCCATGGACGCGCTTCACATCCATGAC
>NZ_JBQHCW010000098.1:0-654 GCF_052068115.1 Nonomuraea sp. ZG12 | reverse complement strand
CACCAGACCGACCTCCACCGCGAACAACCCGGTCTGGGCGTACAAGGTCTGATCCGCCACATCCGTACCAGCCTGGAAATCCGGAACGCCGAGAACGACCTCCCGGATCGCCGACCCCAGCTCGGCCTCCAGCAGCGCCACCGCCTCATCGAACGCCGCCGCGAACACCGGCGACGCCGCATACAACTCAGCACCCATCCCCGCCCGCTGAGCCCCCTGCCCCGCGAACACGAACCCGACCCGGCCCGACCGGGCCGCCGCATCCGAGATCACCCGGCTCGCGGATCGTCCCGCCGAGACGGCGTCCAGGCCTCGTACGAGCTCGGCGTGGTCATCGCCCAACACCACCGCGCGATGTTCGAAGGTCGACCGCGTGGTGGCCAGCGACCAGGCCACGTCGGCCGGATCAAGCTCCGGATGGGCGACCACATGACTCAGCAACCGACCGGCCTGCGCCGCCAGTGCCTTACCCGACCGCCCCGACACCAGCCACACCAGCGGCCCGCCCGCCAGCACCGGCACGGGCGCTGGGGTGTCCTCGACCGGCACGGTGTCGGCAGAGCCCTCGGATTCGGCCGGGGGTGCTTCCTCGATGATCACGTGGGCGTTGGTCCCGCTGATCCCGAACGCCGACACCCCCGCCCGCCGCGGACC
>NZ_JBQHCW010000097.1:0-665 GCF_052068115.1 Nonomuraea sp. ZG12 | reverse complement strand
GCCGGGGTCCTGATGTGGTGCGTCCCGCCCGCCACCACGGCGAACAGCTCCCCATGGACGCGCTTCACATCCATGACTCGCGTGACGTACCGCCCGCAATAGACAGAAATGGACCGGCCCGGCTCGATGCGCAACGTCTCGCCGGAGCGCCGGAGAGCGGCCAAGCCAGCGCCGTACGCCTCCCAGCCGAACCGTGACTCCGGGTCGGCGTAGGACACGGCCATGCCGCCGCCGATGTTGACCTCCATGACGCCAAGGCCACGGGCATAGTCGAGAATCGCGCCGGCCAGCTCAAGCATGGCCGGCGCGTCCAAGCCGCTGGCCAGGTGGGCATGAATACCGCGAAGCCGTACGGCATCCTGACCCTTCAGCATGTCGAGACACTCGGCAACGCCTTCGGGGTCCATGCCGAACGGGGTAGCACCGCCCCCCATCGCTAGAGACGCGCCCTTGATGGGAATGTCGAGATTGACCCTCAGCAGCACATCCGCCGACCGGCCCGCCGCGAACAGGCGCCGGATCTCGCTCGGGCTCTCGATGTGGAGCCGGTAGACATCGGCAAAAAGCTCGGCATCCGTCTTGCCAGGGCCACCAAGGGCGATGCGTGATCCGGGGAAGTGCTCGCGCACGTGTGCAAGCTCTCCCCCGGATGCAATTTCGAAGCC
>NZ_JBQHCW010000096.1:0-668 GCF_052068115.1 Nonomuraea sp. ZG12 | reverse complement strand
GCCGCTCTGGAGCATCCGGATCGGTGGGGTGGCCTGATCGACCTGCCTCCGGTGTGGGACGCGCGTACGGCCGATCGGCTGGTCGCGGTCCTGGCCGGGTGTGGTGAGGACCAGGTCGCCATCCGCTCGGCGGGGGTGCTGGGGCGGCGGCTGGTTCGGGCCGCCCGTTCGGTGCCGGGCGGACAGCGTTGGGTGCCGGGCGGGAGTGTGCTGGTGACCGGCGGTACCGGTGGCGTCGGCGGGCATGTGGCTCGCTGGCTGACCGGGCGGGACGCGTCGCGGATCGTGTTGTCCAGCCGTTCCGGTCCGGCGGCGTCCGGCGCGGCGATGCTGGCCGCTGAGTTGGCCGATGCCGGTACTGACGTGGTGGTTCTCGCCGGTGATGTCGGTGACCGCACGCAGACGGCCGGTCTGCTGAGCTGGATCGACACGCATGGTCCCGCGCTGAGCTCGATCATGCACGCCGCCGGCGCGGGACTGGGCGGACCGCTGAACGACATGAGCCCGGCTGACCTGGCCGCCGTACTGCAGGCCAAGGCCGGTGGCGCGAGCCACCTGGACGAGCTGACGGCGGACAGGGACCTGGACGCGTTCGTCGTGTTCTCCTCCGGTGCGGCGACCTGGGGCAGTGCCCGGCTGGCCGGGTATGCGGCCGCCAACGCCGCCCT
>NZ_JBQHCW010000095.1:0-701 GCF_052068115.1 Nonomuraea sp. ZG12 | reverse complement strand
GGCTTGTTCGGCCTGTTGGCCGTGCTGATCCGCTCTGATCTGTCCAAGGATGTTGAGCTGCTGGTGCTCCGTCAGGAGAACCAGGTCCTCCGCCGTCGACTCGATGGTCGACTGCGGTGGGGTCACGCTGACCGGCTCTGGCTTGCGGCATTGTCGCGATTGGTCCACCGCCGCCGGTGGGCGGAGGTGTTCCCGATCACCCCAGCGACGATCTTGCGCTGGCACCGTGACCTCGTAGCGCGCAAGTGGACCTTCACCGACCGGCGACGCCCAGGACGCCCTTGCACTCGCCGGCCGGTCAAGGCACTGATCGTGCGAATGGCCCGGGAGAACCCGACCTGGGGGCATCGGAGAATCCAGGGAGAGCTGGCTCGGCTGGGGTACTCGATCGCGGCCTCCACGGTGTGGGAGATCCTGCACGCCGCCGGCGTCAATTCCGCGCCCCGCCGGTCCGGGCCGACCTGGCGGCAGTTCCTGACCGCCCAAGCCCACGCGATCATCGCCTGCGACTTCCTCGTGGTCGAGACGGTGCTGCTCAAGTGGCTGTACGTGCTGGTCTTCATCGAGCACGGCACCCGGCGACTGCACCTGGCCGGAGTAACCGCGCGTCCGACCGGAGCATGGACGGCGCAGCAGGCCCGCAACCTGGTCATGGACCTGGGGGAGCGCATCGCCGGGCTGCGGTTCGTGATCCACGATCG
>NZ_JBQHCW010000094.1:0-728 GCF_052068115.1 Nonomuraea sp. ZG12 | reverse complement strand
GAAGACACGCATGCTGGGCGCCGCGCTGGCCATCGCAGCGTTGAGCGGGCTGCTGGTGGCAAGCCCGGCGCAGGCGAGAGACGGAGTGTCCTCCGCCCGCGTGGACCCCTTCGAGAGCGCGGAGGGTCGCGACTACAGTGGCGGGACCGCCCGGGCGACCGTCGACTTCCGCAGCCGGACGAAGGTCATCTTTCGGAACTTCACGGTGCGCGACCTCTGTCCCGGCGACAACCTTCCGATACAGGGCCGGGTTTGGTGGGAACACACCGACGGAACCTACGGGTACGGCGCCTGGAAGTGGGACCGCAACGGCTGCGGCGACGACGGCACCAACTTCGGAAACTTCACCCGCACCGGCACCAAGGCCATATCGATGATCTACGTGCAGGTGTGCAGCACGTATTGCGACCACAGCGCGCCCCGATACAACCAGTACGTACACCCGGGCAGCTGACGCTCAGGCTTTCAGCGTTCGGCCTCGCCGCCGGAGGAGAAGGCGAGGCCGACGGCGAGGATCCGGACGCCGTGGCCGAGCCGGTCGGCACCACGCCACTGGATCGCCTGCCAGATCGACGGCAGGCGGGATGACCTCCGTGCGCTGTTCATCGGCGCGGGCCGGGTCTCAGGCGGGCACGCCGAAGGCGTCGGCGAGCAGGGCGAGTTCGCGGGTCATCGAGGTGCCGCTCATCAGGCGATTGCAGGTACTCGAAGGCGTCCAGGTGCCGGGT
>NZ_JBQHCW010000093.1:0-886 GCF_052068115.1 Nonomuraea sp. ZG12 | reverse complement strand
GCATGCTTGTACTCCCTGAGGACGCCGCAGAGTCGATCATGTCGGCGGATATCAAGGCGGGTGATCTCGGCTGGAATGGTGCTCGGTTCGGGCAGGGGTCGGAGCGGCGCTGCCTGTCTGAGAGTCCGATGTGGTCGATGTTCGTTGTAGAACGTCTCGAACCCTCGCAGGGTGTGGAGTAGGTGGCGTTGGTTCCAGATCAGGGTGCGGTCCAGTAGTTCGCGTCGGCAGGTCTGGATCCAGCGCTCCATGATGGAGTTCATACGCGGGATGCGAATGCCTGTGGTGACGATCTGTATTGCGGCGTCGGTCAGTACGACGTCGAAGGCCGCGGTGAATTTGGTGTCGCGGTCGCGGAGGAGGAACGTGGCTGTGGTGCCCGCGTCGTGTAGGTCCATGAGGAGGTTGCGGCAGATTTGGGTGACCCACGGGCCGGTGGGGTGGGCGGTGGCGCCGAGGATGTGGACGCGGCGGGTGGCGTGCTCGATGACGGCGAACACGTAGAGCCGGGCCCCGGTCAGGGTACGGACCTCAAAGAAGTCGCACGCCAGGAGCGCGCCCGCTTGGTCGCGTAGGAAGTCGGCCCAGGTGGTGTGCACGCGTTCGGGCGACGGAGCGATGCCGTGTTCTCGCAGAATCTCCCACACGGTGGAGGCGGCGACCTTGATACCGAGCGCGGCCAACTCGCCGTGGATACGCCGGTAGCCCCAGGAGGAGTTCTCCCGTGCGAGCCGCAACACCAGAGCGCGGATGGATCGGACGGTGCACGGACGCCCTGGCCGCCGGGGTGCGCCGGCCGCCGCGTTCCGACGCCTGAGCAGGTCGCGATGCCAGCGCATGAGAGTGTCCGGGCGGACCAGCAGCACCAACTGCCGCAGCTTGTCCA
>NZ_JBQHCW010000092.1:0-901 GCF_052068115.1 Nonomuraea sp. ZG12 | reverse complement strand
TGACCTTGGTTCCCGTTGGTGGTGATGGGGGTTTGGGTGTTGGTGAGGTGCGGGTGGGTTTGCGGGCTGGTGGGGTGAATTTCCGTGATGTGTTGAATGTGTTGGGGATGTATCCGGGGGATGCGGGTCGGTTGGGGCTTGAGGGTGCGGGGGTGGTGTTGGAGGTCGGTGCTGGGGTGGGTGACCTGGTGCCGGGTGATGTGGTGATGGGGTTGTTCTCGGGTGGGTTCGGTCCGGTGGTGGTGACGGATCGGCGGTTGGTGGTGCGGGTGCCGTCGGGGTGGTCGTTGGCTGAGGCGGCGGCGGCTCCGGTGGTGTTTTTGACGGCGTATTACGCGTTGGTGGAGTTGGCGGATCTGCGGGCGGGTGAGTCGGTGTTGATTCATGCGGCTGCGGGTGGGGTGGGGATCGCGGCTGTTCAGTTGGCCCGCCATCTGGGTGCGGAGGTGTTCGGGACGGCGAGTCCGGCGAAGTGGCCGGTGTTGCGTGGGCTTGGTTTGGGTGAGGGGCATGTGGCGTCGTCGCGGACTTTGGAGTTCGAGGCGGCGTTTCGTGCGGTGAGCGGTGGGGTGGATGTCGTTCTGGATTCGCTGGCGGGGGAGTTCGTGGATGCTTCTCTGCGGTTGGCGGCGGGTCCGGGGGGTCGGTTCGTGGAGATGGGTAAGGCTGATGTCCGGGATCCGGAGTGGGTGGCTGGTGAGTTTGGGGGGTTGTCGTATCGGGCGTTCGATCTTTTGGAGCTGGGTCCGGATGAGATCGCTCGGATGTTGGCTGCGTTGTCGGAGTTGTTCGCTGCGGGGGTTTTGAGGCCGTTGCCGGTGGCTTGCTGGGATGTGCGCCGGGCTCCGGAGGCGTTCCGGTACCTGAGTCAGGCCCGCAACGTCGGCAAGGTCGTCCTGAC
>NZ_JBQHCW010000091.1:0-908 GCF_052068115.1 Nonomuraea sp. ZG12 | reverse complement strand
CAGGTTCCGGTGGTGTGTGGGACGTTGCGTCGGGATGACGGTGGCCCGGCGCGGTTGCTGGCTTCCCTGGCCGAGGTGCATGTTCAGGGCGTCGCGGTGGATTGGGCGGCGGTGCTGCCGATGGGCGAGCGGGTCGAGTTGCCGACCTACGCCTTCCAGCGGCAGCGGTACTGGCCCAAGCCGACCCCAGCCTCGACCGGGACGAGCGTCGTCCCGGCGGCCGAGAGTGCGTTCTGGGCCGCCGTCGAGAACGGCGACCTGGACAGCCTTTCGCAGGCACTGGCCGTGGACGGGCAGCGACTGCAGGAGGTACTGCCCGCACTGGCGTCCTGGCGGCAGCGTGAGCGGGGCGAGTCCGCGGTCGCCGATTGGCGCTACCGCATCACCTGGACCCCGCTCACCGAACCCGCCCCCGCGACCCTGTCCGGCACCTGGCTCCTGGTCGCCCCCGCAGACCAGGCCGGCACCGACCTGACCACCTCCGCCGTTCAGGCTCTGACGGATCGCGGTGCCCGAGTGCTGGTCACTGAGATCGCTCCTGGTGAACTGGATCGGGAGTCTCTGGGTGCCCGTATCGCCCAGACATTGGGCGAGCTCGGTGATTTGCCGGTGGCTGGGATCGTGTCCCTGCTGGCCGTGGACGATTCGCCCCTGGATGAGTCGCCTGTTGTGACCAGGGGGCTCGCCGGGACGATGGGGCTGGTCCAGGCGCTGGGTGACGCCGGGATCGACGCGCCGCTGTGGATGTTGACATCGGGCGCGATGGCGGCCGTCGCCGGGGAGGTGCCCGTCAGTCCGGTGCCCGCACAGTCGTGGGCGTTCGGCCGGGTCGCCGCTCTGGAGCATCCGGATCGGTGGGGTGGCCTGATCGACCTGCCTCCGGTGTGGGACGCGCGTACGGCCGATCG
>NZ_JBQHCW010000090.1:0-989 GCF_052068115.1 Nonomuraea sp. ZG12 | reverse complement strand
CAGGTTCCGGTGGTGTGTGGGACGTTGCGTCGGGATGACGGTGGCCCGGCGCGGTTGCTGGCTTCCCTGGCCGAGGTTCACGTTCAGGGTGTCGCGGTGGATTGGGCGGCGGTGCTGCCGATGGGCGAGCGGGTCGCGTTGCCGACCTATGCCTTCCAGCGGCAGCGGTACTGGCCCAAGCCGGTCCCCGCTCCCCGCCGTTCCGATGATGACGTGACCACGGCGGAGGAGAGCGCGTTCTGGGCCGCCGTGACCGGCGGTGACCTTGACGGTCTGGCGCAGACACTGGCCGTGGACGGGGAGCGGCTGCGTGAGGTGCTGCCCGCGCTGGCGTCCTGGCGGCAGCGTGAGCGGGGCGAGTCCGCGGTCGCCGATTGGCGCTACCGCATTACCTGGACCCCGCTCACCGAACCCGCCCCCGCGACCCTGTCCGGCACCTGGCTCCTGGTCGCCCCCACCGGCCAGACCGGCACCGACCAGGCCACCGTTAGCGCCCAGCCCGCTCTGACCAGTCCTGGCGTTCAGGCCGCCTCCGCCAGTTCCGGCGTCGAGGCAGCTTTGACCGCCTCCGCCGTTCAGGCTCTGACGGATCGCGGCGCCCGAGTGCTGGTCATCGAGGTAGCCCCCGGTGAGCTGGATCGGCAGTCACTGCGTGTCCAAACCACTCAGATATTGGGCGAACTCGGTGATTTGCCGGTGGCCGGGATCGTGTCCCTGCTGGCCGTGGACGAGTCACCCTTGGATGAGTCGCCCGTGGTGCCCAGTGGGCTGGCTGGGACGATGGGGCTGGTCCAGGCGCTGGGTGACGCCGGGATCGACGCGCCGCTGTGGGCGCTGACCTCGGGTGCGGTGGCTGCCGGTGGTGTTCCGGTCGGTTCGGCGCAGGCGCAGACCTGGGCGTTCGGCCGCGTTGCCGCTCTGGAGCATCCGGATCGGTGGGGTGGCCTGATCGACCTGCCTCCGGTGTGGGACGCGCGTACGGCCGATCG
>NZ_JBQHCW010000089.1:0-1012 GCF_052068115.1 Nonomuraea sp. ZG12 | reverse complement strand
TGAGGTGATCTCAGCCAATTGCCGGTAGGTAGTCATGCTCGAAATGGGTGAGGACGAGTGCTGCGCGGGCGATGTCGCCGATTCTGCTGGGGCTGACGGTGATGTGTTGGAGGACCCGCCAGCGGCCTTTGAGCAGGGCGAATCCGCGTTCGCCGAGGCATCGCAGGGCGCGTAGGAGCCGGTTGTAGGTGCGGTTGTCCGGGCTGAGGATCTGGTTTCCTTCGGGTTGCCTGATCGGCGTGTGAACGCCGATTCCGGCGCCGTCGTAGCCGCTGTCGGCGAGGGTGGGCAGTCCGGCTGCGGCTGCGGCGTACAGCGCGCCCAGCACATGTGTGCGGGCGGCGGTCAGATCGTGGACGGAGCCGGGCTCGACCTCGGCGATCCACAGCGGCAGTCCGCCGGGGGCCGACAGGGCCTGCAGGTTGCCGGCGTGCTGGTGGGCTTTGCCGGAGTACCAGGCGTCGATGGGTTCGCCCTTGACGCTGACGGTCTGCTCGGCGCAACGATCGATGGGAATCAGGGTGCCGTCCAGGATCACATAGGCCAGCCCATCTAGCTGGGCACGGTTCAGCGCCTCGTGCAGATTAGGGGCTTGAGCTGCCAGGATGTCGATCCCCTCGGCTATGTAGCGGTAGGCCGTGGCGCGGGAGACGCGGTGGTCACGGCCGAGTTTGGGGATGTCGTGCTCGCCCCGGAACCAGCGCAGGATCAGCACCGCTTGCCAGAACGGAGTCAAAGCGCGACTGCCCTTGGGAGTGCCCACTCGCCGTCGTTCGTCCCGCAATGACCGGGCGACGTGGTGAATCAGCGCGCGGGAGACGTCGAGCGTGGCACGATGAGCAATCACGTGGAGCCTTTCGGCGGTTGTGCTTTCTTGTGGTGAGAACTCATCTACCGGAGGCTCCACGTCTATCTCCGGCCTTCGACGACTTCTCCCGAAAGGCCCGAAACGCCCCCATAGGCGTCCCAAACATCCCTCATCGTCCCGAATTATTTCCCTGAGATCACCTCA
>NZ_JBQHCW010000088.1:0-1032 GCF_052068115.1 Nonomuraea sp. ZG12 | reverse complement strand
ACCCTGACCCGCCCGGGTGTGATCGGAAAGCCCATCGTCATCAGAGACGACAACATCCGCCACCCCGGCGCCACCTGTGCGGTGCTCACCGCCTTCGACAACGTCACCTACCGGGCCGATCACGAGAGCTACTGGAGCGGGCGAGACACCGTCCTGCGCGGGACGTTCACCTTCGAGACCTGACGCTCAGACAGGGCCCCCGCACCATCGATCGCCATTCTTCGTCGCGATCCGCCACGAGGCGATACCTCGCACATCTCCCCCGCCAGCCACGCGGAAGCGCTGAAGTGCACGCTCCAAGGCCAACCGAACCAACCGAAACATCTCTTGCTGGAGGACTGTTGAAGACACGCATTCTGGGCGCCGCGCTGGCAATCGCAGCATTGAGCGGGCTGCTGGTGGCAAGCCCGGCGCAGGCGAGAGACGGAGTGTCCTCCGCCCGCGTCCGCGTGGACACCGGGATCCCCGGCGGTGGCGCGCTCGTCACGACGACCGTCGACTTCGTCAACCGGAGGAAGGTCATCTTTCGGAACTTCACGGTGCGCGACCTCTGTCCCGGCGACAACAGGCCGGTGCAGGCCCGGGCTTGGTGGCACTACACCGACGGAACCACCGGGAAAAGCGCCGTGAGGACGGACACCAACGGCTGCGGCGACGACGGTACCAACTTCGGAAACATCACCCCTCCCAGCACCAAGGGCATATCGAGCGTCTACCTGGAGGTGTGGCTCTACACCGGATCAGGCACTAAGCGTCGCAACATCAGCCTGTCCCGATACAACCAGTACGTACACCCGGGCCGCTGACGCTCAGGCTTTCAGCTGGTCGGCGTACCAGGACTTGATGACGTTGCCGATGATGGCCAGGCGTTCGTCGAAGGGGATGAAGGCGGACTTCATCGCGTTGATGGCGAACCCGCGGAAGTCGGGCAGGCCGTAGCCGAAGGCGTCGGCGGGCAGGGCGAGTTCGCGGGTCATCGAGGTGCCGCTCATCAGGCGATTGCAGGTACTCGAAGGCGTCCAGGTGCCGGGT
>NZ_JBQHCW010000087.1:0-1074 GCF_052068115.1 Nonomuraea sp. ZG12 | reverse complement strand
CAGCGGGGCTCAGCGCTCGACCTCGCCCCGGATGAACTTCTCGACGTAGTCGCGCGCCTCGTCGTCGGAGTACTGCTCCGGCGGCGACTTCATGAAGTACGAGGAAGCGCTCAGGATCGGGCCCCCGATGCCGCGGTCGAGCGCGATCTTGGCGGCGCGGACGGCGTCGATGATGATGCCGGCCGAGTTGGGGGAGTCCCAGACCTCCAGCTTGTACTCCAGGCTGAGCGGGGTGTCGCCGAAGGAGCGTCCTTCAAGGCGCACGTAGGCCCACTTGCGGTCGTCGAGCCACGGCACGTGGTCCGACGGGCCGATGTGCACGTCGGCCCTGGCCATCTCGTGCGGGATCTGCGAGGTGACCGACTGCGTCTTGGAGATCTTCTTGGACTGGAGGCGCTTGCGCTCCAGCATGTTCATGAAGTCCATGTTGCCGCCGAAGTTGAGCTGGTAGGTGCGCAGCAGCTCGACGCCGCGGTCCTCGAACAGCTTGGCCATGACGCGGTGCGTGATGGTGGCGCCGACCTGGGACTTGATGTCGTCGCCGACGATCGGCACGCCCGCCTCGGTGAACTTCTCGGCCCACACGGGGTCGGAGGCGATGAAGACCGGCAGCGCGTTGACGAAGGCGACCTTGGCGTCGATCGCGCACTGGGCGTAGAAGCGGTCGGCGTCCTCCGAGCCCACGGGCAGGTAGGACACCAGCACGTCGACCTGGTTGTCACGCAGCACCTGGACCACGTCGACGGGCGACTCGTCGGACTCCTCGATGATGTCGCTGTAGAACTCGCCCAGGCCGTCGAAGGTGTGGCCGCGCTGGACCGTCACTCCCGTCGGCGGCACATCGGTGATCTTGATGGTGTTGTTCTCGCTGGCGACGATCGCCTCGGACAGGTCCCGGCCGACCTTCTTGGCGTCCACGTCGAAGGCGGCGACGAACTCGACGTCGCCGACGTGGTAGTCGCCGAACTTCACGTGCATCAGGCCCGGCACCCGGACGGCCGGGTCGGCGTCCCTGTAATAGTGAACGCCCTGGACCAGCGACGACGCGCAGTTGCCGACACCGACAATGGCCAC
>NZ_JBQHCW010000086.1:0-1269 GCF_052068115.1 Nonomuraea sp. ZG12 | reverse complement strand
TTCCGCATCGAACTCGGCGAGATCGAAGCCGCCCTCGACCAACTGCCCGGCATCGCCCAATCCACCGTCATCGTCCGGGACGACACCCGCGGCAAGCAGCTCGTCGGCTATGTGGTTCCCACCCTCGGCCACCAGCCCACCAGCGCGCAGGTGCGGGCCGATTTGGGCGTTCACCTGCCGGCGTTCATGGTGCCGGCTGCGATCGTGGTGTTGGAGGCGTTCCCCCTCACGCCGAACGGGAAGATCGATCGAGCCGCCCTGCCCGCGCCCGTCTACGCCACTGCGGGACACAGCGCCGCCCGCACTCCGGCCGAGGAGATCCTCGCCGGCCTCTTCGCCGAAGTTCTGCACCTGCCGGCCGTCGACATCCATGACAACTTCTTCGATCTCGGTGGGCATTCGCTTTTGGCCACCCGCCTGATCAGCCGGGTGCGCCGGACGCTGGATCGTGAGTTGACGGTTCGTGACCTCTTCGAGGCGCCGACGGTGGCCGCGTTGGCCACTCGGCTGGATGGCAATACTGCTGTTCGTCCGTCTGTTCGTCGGCGGTCACGTGACACCGATGTGTTGCCTTTGTCTTTCGCTCAGCAACGGTTGTGGTTCATCGACCAGATTCAGGGTCCCAGTGCCGCTTACAACATTCCTTTGGCGTTGGAGATCACCGGCTCGGTGGATGTTCAGGCGTTGGAGCGAGCGCTGGGTGATGTGGTCGGGCGGCATGAGCCGCTGCGCACCATCTATCCGGTGCGTGAGGGGCAGCCGTACCAGCAGGTCCTTCCTGCGCATATCCGCCTGATTCGGGATGAGGGCGGGCTGGCGGAGGCGGTGTCGGGGGCGTTCGCGCTGGAGCGTGAGGTGCCCATTCGGGCTCATCTGTTCACTCACGCGCCGGACCATCACACGTTGTTGCTGGTCATTCATCACATCGCCGCTGATGGCTGGTCCTTGGAGCCGTTGGCCCGTGACCTGGCCACGGCTTACGCCGCTCGCTCGGCGGGGCGGACGCCGCAGTGGGAGCCGCTGCCGGTCAATTACGCCGATTACGTCGATTGGCAGCGGGACCTGCTCGACAGCGACCTCCTCCACGACCAGCTGGCCTTCTGGACTCAGGCGCTACACGGTGCACCGGAGCAACTCGCTCTGCCCTATGACCATCCTCGCCCGACTCGTCCCACCGGCCGAGGAGAGGTCATCGAGTTCCACGTTGACGCGCAGACGCACCTCCGGGTTCAGGAGCTCGCTCGTGCGCATGGGGTGAGTGTCTTCATG
>NZ_JBQHCW010000085.1:0-1276 GCF_052068115.1 Nonomuraea sp. ZG12 | reverse complement strand
CGCCGGTTGGGGCTGGTGTTGAGCGTAGTAGACGGCTTCGTGTTCGGCGGGCGGGACGTCACCGATGGCGGTGTGCAGGCGCTGGTGGTTGAACCAGTCGATCCACTCGGCGGTGGCCAGTTCGACGTCGGCCAGCCCTTTCCATGGCCGTCGGGGTTTGATCAGTTCGGTCTTGAACAGGCCGATCGCCGATTCCATCAAGGCGTTGTCCAGGGCGTCGCCGACGCTGCCGATCGAGGCGTCGATCCCGGCCTCGAGCAGGTGGGCGGTGAAGGCGAAACAGGTGTATTGACTGCCCGCGTCCGAGTGATGAACCAGACCCGGCCCGGCCGGAATGCCGGTCCGCGCGCGTCGCCACAGCGCCATGTCCAGGGCGTCCAAGACGAGCTTGGCTCGTTTGGTGGTGGCCGCCGACCAGCCCACGATCGCGCGGGAGTACACATCTACGACGAATGCGACGTAGACCACGCCGGCCCAGGTCATCACGTAGGTGAAGTCTGCCACCCACCGCTGATTGGGGCGCGAGGCCGTGAAGTCGCGATTCAGCAGGTCGTCGGCGCGCTCGTGTCCGGCGTCGCGGATGGTGGTGCGCAGCTTCTTGCCGCGCCGGACGCCTTCCAGCCCCAGTTCGCCCATCAGCCGGGCGACCGTGCAGCGCGCCACCACGACTCCTTCACGGCCCAGCTGTCGCCAGACCTTGCGCACGCCGTAGACGCCGTAGTTGTCAGCGTGCACCCGGCTGATGTGCTGCTTGAGCTCGGTATCCCGCACAGCGCGGACGCTGGGCGTGCGATTCTTGGCGGCGTAGTAGGTGCTCGTTGCGATCTTCAACCCGTGTGCGGCCAGCACACGGCAGATCGGCTCGACCCCGAACACCTCTCGATGAGCGTCGATGAACGCTACGAGCGCTTGTGTGGCCGGTCGAGCTCGGCCGCGAAGAAAACCGACGCCGCTTTGAGGATCTCGTTGGCCCGCCGCAGTTCGGCGTTCTCGGCCTTCAGCCGCTTGATCTCCTCGGCTTCAGCCGTCGTGGTCCCGGGCCGCTGTCCTGCATCGATCTGCGCCCGGCGCACCCAGCTGCGCACCGTCTCGGCCGTTCCGATGCCGAGCTTTGCTGCGACCGCTTTCATCGCGGCCCACTCGGTCGGGTAGTTCGGCCGGATCTCCGCGACCATGCGCACCGCGCGCTCACGAAGCTCGGGAGGGTAGGGGGACGGACGTGCCATGACTCGATCCTCTCAAGGAATCAAGTCTCCATCAGACCCGGCGCGGTTCA
>NZ_JBQHCW010000084.1:0-1605 GCF_052068115.1 Nonomuraea sp. ZG12 | reverse complement strand
CGACCGGCTGGTCGAGGAACTCAACCCCACCCGCTCACTGGGCCTGCACCCCCTGGCCCAGGTCATGCTGGCCTACCACAGCCAGGGGCAGCCGACGCTCGACCTGCCCGGTCTGCAGACGGAGCTGACGCAGGTCCATGCTGGGGTGTCGAGGTTCGACCTCACTTTCGAGCTGACCGAGCACCACGACAGCGGCGCGCTGGCCGGTCGCCTCGAATACGACGTGGACCTGTTCGAGCGTGAGACCGCGCAGGATTTGGTCAAACGGCTGCTGCTCCTGCTTGATTCGGCGATCCGCGATGTGCATACGCCGGTCGGGGACCTTGAGGTTCTCTCCGGGGACGAACGCGGCCTCATGCTCGGTGCCTGGGGCCGGGCGGAGTCGGTCGATCGGGAAAGCACGTTCGTCGAGCTCTTCGCGGAGCAGGTGGCGCGCGTTCCCGACGAGCCGGCGGTCGTTCATGAGAATGAGCGGTTGACGTACGCCGAACTCGACGCCCGCGCGAACCGTCTCGCGCACTGCCTCGTTGCGCATGGCGTCGGCCCCGAGCAGGTCGTCGCCATGGCGGTGCCGAGGTCCGTCGAGATGGTGGTCGCCATCGTGGCGACACTCAAGGCCGGCGGTGCCTATCTGCCCATTGACCTGGCCTATCCGCCACAGCGCATCTCGTACATGCTGGAGGACGCCGAACCCGCTCTCATCCTGACCACCTCCGCCTCCGCCGCGCAGTTGCCGGACGGGCACCCGATGGTTCTGGTGGATCGGCTGCCCGACGTCTATCCGGCGTCGGCCGTGACGGGCGGCCCGGTTTCGCCGGGCAGTGCCGCGTACGTGATCTACACCTCCGGCTCGACCGGTCGGCCGAAGGGTGTGGTGGTGCCGCATGCCGGCACGGCGAACCTGATGCGGTCGCAGGCCGAGGCGTTCGCGCTGGGGCCGGGGTGCCGGGTGATGCAGTTCGCCTCCCCGAGCTTCGACGCGATGTTCTGGGAATTCTGCATGTCGCTGCTGACCGGAGCCACGCTGGTGGTCGCCGCCCCCGAGCGGCTGCTGCCGGGAGAGGCCTTGGCCGAGCTGGTCAGCGATCATGCGGTCACGCACGTCACCCTTCCTCCGTCGGCGTTGACGCAACTCGCTGATCACGGCCTTGCCGACGTCACCACGCTCATCGTGGCCGGCGAATCCTGCCCTGCCGAACTGGCCGCCGCCTGGGCGGTGAACCGCCAGATGATCAACGCGTACGGCCCGACCGAGACCACGGTGTGCGCCGCGATGAGCGGGCCCCTCTCTCCCACGTCAGCCCCCACCATTGGCGGGCCCATCAGGGGGATGCGGGCTTATGTCCTGGATGAGCGGTTGCGGCTGGTGCCACCTGGGGTGCCTGGGGAGTTGTATCTGGCGGGGTCGGGGTTGGCTCGCGGCTACTGGGGCCGTCCCGACCTGACGGCTGAGCGTTTCATCGCTGATCCTTTCGGTGAGTCTGGTCGGCGTATGTATCGCACGGGGGATTTGGTGCGGTGGACCGGGGAGGGGGAGTTGGAGTTCCTCGGGCGCACCGACGACCAGGTCAAGATCCGTGGCTTCCGTATCGAGTTGGGTGAGGT
>NZ_JBQHCW010000083.1:0-1621 GCF_052068115.1 Nonomuraea sp. ZG12 | reverse complement strand
ATGAGCCACGAAGGAGGCGCACTCGGGGACGCTCGGACACTCCTTGAAAATGTCCAGGTTCTCGGTGATAAGGCGTTTGTCGGCGATCGGATTGTCGGAGTCGCCCAGCATGGCCCGCTCCGCGCCGTACTTGAGCAGCGCGTAGGCGTCCTTGGCGTAGTAGGTCTCGTCGAAGACGACGGCCTTGGGCTCGCCGAGCCTGACGAACCGGAGGATCCCGCCGAAGACGGCCACGGCCAGCGTGCCGATCCAGCCCCACAGAGCGCTCTCCTGCATCGCAGGGACAAGACTCTGTCGGGAAACCCCCCAGTTCCTCACGATTTGCAGCCTATGGCGTTGCCGATCTTCTGTGAACTGCGTCATAGAGCTCTCGTTTGGGCATACCGGCGCCCCTGGCCACGTCCGCGACGGCGGTCTTGGCCGGCTCGCCCGCGGCCACCCGGCGGTCGACCTCGGCCACGAGCGCCGTCACGTCGAGCTCACCCGCATCGGCCACATGACCGGCGACCACGATGGTGATCTCGCCCTTGACGCCCTCGGCCGCCCACTCGGACAGCTCACCGAGGCCGCCGCGCCTGACCTCCTCGTACGTCTTGGTCAGCTCGCGGCAGACGGCCGCCCGCCGGTCGGCGCCGAACGCCTCGGCCATCGCCTCCAGGCAGGTGTGCAGCCGGTGCGGCGCCTCGAAGAACACCATCGTGCGCTCCTCCTGCGCCAGGCCGGCCAGGCGGCGGGCCCGGTCGCCGGCCTTGCGCGGCGGGAAGCCCTCGAAGCAGAACCGGTCGCTGGGCAGCCCGGAGACGGCCAGCGCGGTGGTGACGGCGCTCGGCCCCGGCAGCGCGGTGACCGTGATGCCCGCCTCGACGGCCAGGTGGGTCAGCCGGTAGCCGGGGTCGGAGACGCCCGGCATGCCCGCGTCCGTGATCACCACCACCGTGCGCCCCTGCTTGAGCGACTCGACGAGCTCCAGGGCCCGGCCGGCCTCGTTGGCGTCGTAGTAGGACACGACGCGCCCGCCGAGCTCCACGCCGAGGTCGTTCGCCAGCCTGCGCAGCCTCCTGGTGTCCTCGGCGGCCACCACGTCGGCGCTGGCCAGCACCTCCCTCAGCCTCGGCGAGACATCCCCCACCTGGCCTATAGGGGCTCCTGCCAGCACCAACCTGCCGTCGTTCGTCACCCGGCCATTGTGGCAGGCCATCCCCTTTGAGCCGTGTTTCCTGGGTAACCACCGGCTTCAGCCCCGTACGATGTCCGAATGGCGGTGACCGATTTCCCGTACCAGACCTCTGGTGAGCCGGAGTCTGACCCGAGCGGTCCTCGCATGCCTTCGGTGCGCGACCGGATGGTCCCGCCGATGCGCGGCAGCAGGATGTGGGGCTGGATCGGCCCGCTGATCGTGACCGTTTTCGGCGGGATCATCCGCTTCATCAACCTCGGTCACCCCAAGGCCATCGTCTTCGACGAGACCTACTACGCCAAAGACGGCTTCTCCCTGATCACCTGGCTCGTCGAACGCACCCCCGTCAAGGACGCCGACAAGGCGATCCTGGCCGGCAACACCGACATCTGGCAGCAGTGCACCCCCTCGAACGCCGGCGAGTGCGCCGCCTACGTCGTCCAC
>NZ_JBQHCW010000082.1:0-1624 GCF_052068115.1 Nonomuraea sp. ZG12 | reverse complement strand
GGTTGGTCGCGGGTTCGGGTGAGTCTCAGGTCCGTGTCGTGGACGGTCGGGTACTGGCCCCCCGCCTGGCCCGCCGCCCTCTCCCTACGCAGCCCTCCGCCCAGACTCCCGCCTCGGCCTCCGCCCAGGCTTCCGCCCCCGCGTCCTCCTCGATCTCTGCTCCCGTCTCCGCCCTCTCTCCTGGGGCGGTGCTGGTGACCGGCGGGACCGGTGGGCTGGGTGCGCTGGTGGCGCGCCGGCTGGTGGAGCGTCATGGGGTCCGGGATCTGGTGCTGGTGTCGCGTCGTGGGGTGGCGGCGGCGGGGTTGGTGGCCGACCTGGAAGAAGCCGGAGCCCGGGTTCGGGTGCTGGCCTGTGATGTGTCGGATCGGCGGGCGCTGGCTGACGTGGTCGGGTCGGTGGGGCCGCTGGCGGGTGTGGTGCATGCGGCCGGGGTCCTGGACGACGGCGTCGTGGGAAGCCTCACTCCCGAGCGGGTGGACGTGGTCCTCAGACCGAAGGCGGACGCGGCCTGGTTCTTACACGAGCTGACCAAGGACATGCCGTTGCGGTTCTTCGTGCTGTTTTCCTCGCTCGCCGGGGTGGTGGGGAACGCGGGGCAGGGTAACTACGCTGCGGCGAACGCGTTCCTGGACGGGCTGGCCGTTCATCGGCGGGATGCGGGGTTGCCGGCGGTTTCGGTGGCCTGGGGCTTGTGGGATGTCGAGTCGGGGATGACCGGTGGCTTGGACGTCGCCAGGCTGAGCCGCGCCGGGATCGCCCCGCTGGGCGAGGAGGAAGGGCTCGGCCTGTTCGACGCGCTGCTGACCGGCGAGGTGGAGCCGGTCGTGGTGGGTGCTCGCTGGGACGCGGCCGGGTTGCGCGCTCGGGCCGAAGCGGGCGACCTGCCGGGAGTGCTGCGCGGTTTGGTACGCCTGCCGCGCCGTACAGCGGGAAAGGGCGCGGCGGCGGGCCTGGTGGCCCGGCTCGCCGAGCTGAGCAAGGACGAGGCGCTGAGGCTGCTGACCGACGCGGTCCGCGACCAGGTCGCCGCCGTCCTCGCGCACGGCAGCGCGGAGAAGATCAGCGTCGACCGCGCCTTCAACCAGCTCGGCTTCGACTCCCTGACGGCCGTCGAACTGCGCAACCGGCTCAACGCCGACACCGGCCTGCGACTGCCCGCGACCCTCGTCTTCGACCATCCGACCGTGCGGGAGCTGGCCCAGCACCTGTTCGACTCGCTGGCCCCGGCGCAACCTTCGCCCGAGGACATGCTGCGCGGCGCACTGGAGCACGTGGGGTCGATGCTCACCACCGCCAAGGACGACGGCGAGATCATCCGCGGCAAGCTCGTCGCCGTGCTGAGGAGCGGCCTGGCCCGCTTCAGCGGGGAACCGGACGGCGCCGGGCAGCCCGACACGATGGTGGACAAGATCGACTCCGCCTCCGACGAGGAGATCTTCGCCCTCATCGACAACGACCTGTGACCCACTTCTGTGACTGGAAAGGCCGGAGCGATGGAGACCGAGCAGAAGCTTCGCGATTACCTGAGGCGCGCGACCGTCGAACTGGCGGAGGCTCGTCAGCGTCTGTCCGAGGATCAGGGGCGCAGGCATGAGCCGATCGCGATTGTCGGTATGGCGTG
>NZ_JBQHCW010000081.1:0-1752 GCF_052068115.1 Nonomuraea sp. ZG12 | reverse complement strand
TGCGGGTTGAGGAGCACACCATGCATGCGCCGGAGAACCGGATAGCCACGTCCGTCCTGGTCATCGGCACGGGGGGTGCCGGGCTGCGGGCCGCCATCGAGCTCGCCGAGCACGGCGTCGACGTCCTCGCCGTGGGCAAACGGCCGAAGGCGGACGCGCACACCTCGCTCGCCGCCGGGGGCATCAACGCGGCGCTCGCCACGATGGACCCCGAGGACAGCTGGCAGCAGCACGCCGCGGACACCCTCAAGGAGAGCTATCTCCTCGCCAACCCGGAGACGGTGCGCATCGTCACCGAAGGGGCCGCACGCGGCATCGAAGACCTCCAGCGCTACGGCATGCCGTTCGCCCGCGAACAGGACGGGCGCATCTCGCAGCGCTTCTTCGGCGCCCACACCTACCGCCGCACGGCCTACGCCGGGGACTACACCGGGCTGGAGATCCAGCGCACCCTGATCAACCGGGCCGCGCAGCTCGACGTCCCCATCCTCGACAGCGTCTACATCACCCGTCTCCTCGTCCGCGACAACGCGGTCTTCGGCGCGTACGGGTTCGACCTGACCGACGGCACCCGCTATGTCATCCACGCCGATGCGGTGATCCTGGCCGCCGGCGGCCACACCCGGATCTGGCGGCGCACCTCCTCCCGCCGGGACGAGAACACCGGCGACTCCTTCCGCCTGGCCGTCCTGGCCGGCTGCCGCATCCGCGACCCCGAGCTGGTGCAGTTCCACCCCTCCGGTCTCATCGCACCCGAGAACGCGGCCGGCACCCTCGTCTCGGAGGCCGCACGGGGCGAGGGAGGAATCCTGCGCAACCAGCTCGGGGAGCGGTTCATGTCGCGGTACGACCAGGAACGGATGGAGTTGTCCACCCGCGACCGCGTCGCACTGGCCGCCTACACCGAGATCAAGGAAGGCCGCGGCACCCCGAACGGGGGTGTGTGGCTGGACGTGTCCCATCTCCCCCGCGAGACGATCATGACGCGGTTGCCCCGCGTCTACCAGACGCTCCTCGAACTGCAGATGCTCGACATCACCAAGGAGCCGATCGAGATCGCGCCGACCGCGCACTACTCGATGGGCGGCGTCTGGGTACGGCCCGAGGACCACGGCACGGACGTCGACGGCCTGTACGCGATCGGGGAGGCGGCCAGCGGCCTGCACGGCGCCAACCGCCTCGGCGGCAACTCCCTCATCGAACTCCTCGTCTTCGGCCGCATCGTCGGACAGGCGGCGGCCGAGTACTCAGCGGGCCTCGACGCCCAGCGCCGCTCGGCCGAGGCGCTCGACACGGCACGGGCGGAGGTGGACGGCCTCCTCGGCGCCGACGGCCCCGAGAACGTACGGTCACTGCAGCGAGCCCTGCGCGACATCATGACCGAGCACGCCGGCGTGGTCCGCGACGAGACCGGCCTGCGGCAGGGCCTGGCCGCACTCTCCACCGTGGAGGCGCGCATCGACGACGTCGGCGTGCACCCGGACATCGCCGGCTTCCAGGACCTGGCGCACGCCTTCGACCTGAAGTCGGCGGCGCTCGCCGCACGAGCGACCGTCGAGACCGCGCTCGAACGGCGCGAGACCCGTGGCTGCCACAACCGCTCCGACCACCCCGACCTCGATCCCGCGCTGCGGGTCAACCTCGTGTGGTCCGGACCCGGATCGGTGACGAGGGAGACGATCCCCCCGATTCCCGACGAGATCGCGGCGCTCATGCGCGAGGTCTCCAGCGTCGGAAAACTCGTCGAATAGC
>NZ_JBQHCW010000080.1:0-1961 GCF_052068115.1 Nonomuraea sp. ZG12 | reverse complement strand
TGTCGGGTGGCCGGGAGGAGTTTCACCTCCCGGCTCCCACAGATCCGTACGTGAACCTCTCGGTTCATACGGCTCTTGTCATCTTGATCATCAGAGTGGAGAGGCTACGGTCACCCACTTCCAGTGCGCGAACATCCGGGGATAGCGCATGGCGATCCCCTGCATGCACGCGGCGGCTTTCCGTCTCCTGCTCAGCCGTCTGTATTTCTCGCGGATCCAGCGCACCAGGTAGGCGTTGATGCGCATCAGGAGGGGATACAGCGCCGACCGGTAGAATCGGCCGTAGTACTGCATCCAGCCCGCCACGATCGGGTTGATCACCTTGGCGAGTTCGGTGAAGGCGGATCCAATCCGGCGGTGAAGCCGCCAGCGGCGTACTTCCTCGCTGATCTTGTTCAGGGCGTCCTTGCTGATCGCTGGCGAGAACGACAAGAACATCTTGCCGGTCGCGCCGTTGCGAGCCCCGCGCGGGCGGAAGGTGAACCCCAAGAAGGTGAACGACGTGTGCGCGAACGTTCCGCGCCGCCGGCCGTCCTTGCAGTACACGATCTTGGTTTTGTCGGGGTGCAGCCGCAGCCCGACCTCTTCCATCCTGTCTTGCAGCGCCGCCAGGACCTGACGGGCCTGGCGTTCGGTCGCGCAGTGCACGACCGCGTCGTCGGCATAACGCTCGAACTCCACCGTCGGGAACTCGCGGGCCAGCCACACGTCGAACGCGTAATGCATGAACAGGTTCGCCAGCACGGGCGACACCGAAGATCCCTGCGGAGTCCCCCGGTCTCGCTGTTGCAAGGTCCCGTCGGGCAACTGCAGCGGGGCCTGTAGCCACCGCTGCACATACAGCAGCACCCACGCCACGTCGGTGTGCACCTCCACAGCCTTGACGATGAGATCCCACCGGACACTGTCGAAGAACTTCTGGATATCGAGATCGATCACCCAGTCACGTCTCCAGCAGCGTTCTCGGCAGCGCTCCACCGCCTGCACCGCCGACCGGTTCGGCCGATACCCCCAGGAGTCATCGTGGAAGACCGGCTCCACGCGCTTCATCAGGTGCCGGGCGACCACGGTCTGCGCCACCCTGTCGGCGACGGTGGGGATGCCGAGCATCCTCACCCCGCCGCCATGCTGTTTCGGTATCTCCACCGCCCGTACCGCAGGCGGAAAGTAGGTCCCCGACGACATCCGATTCCAGATCTTGTAGAGGTTGCTCTTCAGATCAGCCTCGAAGTCGGCGATGGACTTCCCGTCCACTCCCGGCGCGCCCTTGTTCTTCCGCACTTCCTGAAAGGCCTCCCAAACCTCCTGTTTCGAAATATCGAACGGCTTGCCCTGCGATTTCAGCTCGTCCATGCAGCTCCTCCCGGACTTCGCCCGGTTGACTTCACAAACATGAGCCACAGATGACCCGGCCCCTTGGCTCGACCCCCATTACAGAGGCTTCTCAGCTACTACGAACCGGTCCGCCAGCGCGCCCCGCGACGGTACTCAATCCCTTACGGTTTCCTCCGCTTGAGACACTCCCTCTCGCCACCCGCACAGGCGACGGTATCGGGGCGCACCTTCTCCCGTTCCACGCGAAAGCAGCAGATCAGGCTCGCGTCGTCTACATGCCGGACACCGTCTGGCCAGTCAGCGGGCATCCGCCAGACTCATCCCGGGACACGGTACAAGCCCCGGTTTCGATGTCATCTGATTTTGTTACGACACTTCAGCGACGATTCGCTTGCGCTCGCCTTCCTGATCCCCACCTGGCGCCTTCAGCAGCGCCTTTTCCTCATCGCTCACCACGACGGTCTTCAACCAACGCAGCATGAGGTGGTTTGAAGCCTCCCCCCGCAGGGCGACTCCGAAGGGCCAACCTTCATCTCCCGCGCAGCACCGCATCAAGAAGCTCTACCTACATCAAGCCCCCTCCACGTTCGGGACACACGTACCGCTTCAAAACTCGTACACGTGGT
>NZ_JBQHCW010000079.1:0-2133 GCF_052068115.1 Nonomuraea sp. ZG12 | reverse complement strand
ACCCTGACCCGCCCGGGTGTGATCGGAAAGCCCATCGTCATCAGAGACGACAACATCCGCCACCCCGGCGCCACCTGCGCGGTGCTCCCCGCCTTCGACAACGTCACCTACCGGGCCGTCCACGAGAGCTACTGGAGCGGGCGAGACACCGTCCTGCGCGGGACGTTCACCTTCCAGACCTGACGCTCACACAGGGCCCCCGCACCATCGATCGCCGTTCTCGTCGCGATCCGCCACGAGGCGACACCTCGCACATCTCCCCCCCCGCCTGCCACGCGGAAGCGCTGAAGTGCACGCTCCAAGGCCAACCGAACCAACCGAGACATCTCTTGCTGGAGGACTGTTGAAGACACGCATGCTGGGCGCCGCGCTGGCCATCGCAGCGTTGAGCGGGCTGCTGGTGGCAAGCCCGGCGCAGGCGAAAGACGGAGTAGTCGACGTCCGCGTGAGCCCTAGCCGTGGTAAGGGTGGCGGGTCCGCCCGGGCGCACGTCGACTTCGTCAACAAGAAGAAAATCGTCTTGCGGAATTTCAGGGTGCGCGACATCTGTCCCAATGACAACTATTGGGTGAGGGCCCAGATTGTCTGGGTGAACGTCGACGGCAGTAAGGGATACGGCGACCGGATATGGAGAGATAACGGCTGCGGGCACAGCTACAACTACGGAACCTTCACCCACACCAGCACCAAGCCCATAAGGTACGTCAGACTGCAATTGATAATGTTCGACAGCCACGTAAATGGCGGGGAGTATTCGAAATACAGCGGGTTGCGCGACAACCCGTACACCCGCTGACTTAGGCTTTCAGCTGGTCGGCGTACCAGGGCTTGATGACGTTGCCGATGATGGTCAGGCGTTCGTCGAAGGGGATGGAGGCGGACTTCATCGCGTTGATGGCGAACTAGCGGAAGTCGGGCAGGCCGTAGCCGAAGGCGTCGGCGGGCAGGGCGGGTTCGCGGGTCATCGAGGTGCCGCTGATCAGGCGATTGCAGGTACTCGAAGGCGTCCAGGTGCCGGGTGGGCGGGAAGCCCGCCTCGGCGCCGGCGATGTCGAAGCCGACCACCCCGGCGTCGCGGTCGGAGATCGCCAGCTCGGAGATCTCCATCGACCGGACCCGGTGCCGTATCGCGGTCAGCTGCGACGTCCTGTGCGCCATGCTCCGCACCAACACCCCCTACCAACCACCCACGCTCCGCACGGCTTGACCAACCCCATAGGGGCACTCCCCGGACACCTCCGCTCAACCGCCGACGTAGTGGAAGCCCGGCTTCGGGTGCATCAGGAAGTCGTGGTGTGAGATGTTCCATGCGTAGGCACCGGCCATGAGGAACTCCACCACATCGCCCGTCTTCAGGCTCACCGGCACCTGCCGCGCCATGGTGTCCTTCGGCGTGCAGAGCTGGCCGACAATCGTGGCCGGCTCCCCCGGCTCGTCAATGACCATGGGCTGGCTGTGCCCCTTGGTCGCCGGGGTCCTGATGTGGTGCGTCCCGCCCGCCACCACGGCGAACAGCTCCCCGTGGACGCGCTTCACGTCCATGACTCGCGTGACGTACCGCCCGCAATAGACAGAAATGGACCGGCCCGGCTCGATGCGCAGCGTCTCGCCGGGGCGTCGGAGAGCGGCCAAGCCAGCGCCGTACGCCTCCCAGTCGAACCGTGACTCCGGGTCGGCGTAGGACACGGCCATGCCGCCGCCGACGTTCACCTCCATGACGCCAAGCCCACGGGCATAGCCGAGAATCGCGCCGGCCAACTCAAGCATGGCCAGCGCGTCCAAGCCGCTGGCCAGGTGGGCGTGAATACCGCGAAGCCGTACGGCGTCCTGACCCTTCAGCATGTCGAGACACTCGGCAACGCCTTCGGGGTCCATGCCGAACGGCGTAGCACCGCCACCCATCGCCAGAGACGCGCCCTTGATAGGGATGTCGAGATTGACCCTCAGGAGCACATCCGCCGACCGACCCGCCGCGAACAGACGCCGGATCTCGCTCGGGCTCTCAATGTGGAGCCGGTAGACATCGGCAAAAAGCTCCGCATCCGTCTTGCCGGGACCACCAAGGGCGATGCGTGATCCGGGGAAGTGCTCGCGCACGTGTGCAAGCTCTCCCCCGGATGCAATTTCGAAGCC
>NZ_JBQHCW010000078.1:0-2216 GCF_052068115.1 Nonomuraea sp. ZG12 | reverse complement strand
TTCGTCGTGTTCTCCTCCGGTGCGGCGACCTGGGGCAGTGCCCGGCTGGCCGGGTATGCGGCCGCCAACGCCGCCCTCGACGCCCTGGTGGAGGACCGCCGCAGCCGGGGCCTGTCCGGGACGTCGGTGGCCTGGGGGCTGTGGGGCGGCGGCGGGATGGGCGACGGCCCGGCCGGTGAGATACTCCAGCGTCTCGGAGTACGGGAGATGGATCCGCAGGTCGCCGTCGGCGCGCTGGCGGCGATTCTGGATGCCGGGGAAGATCTGGTCGCGGTCTCGGACATCGACTGGGACCGGTTCGCCACCATTTTCACCATTCAACGGCCCAGCCCTCTGCTGGCCGACCTGCCCGACGCCCAGCAGGCGCTCAACGACACCCAGACGTCCGCCGTCAGCACGCAGGCGGTGGCCGGGACAGAGCTGGGTCGCCGGCTGACCGGCCTCAACCGGGCCGAGCAGGAGCGGATCCTCACCGCCCTCGTCCGGGCCGAGGTGGCCGCCGTCCTCAGGTACGCCTCGGCGGAGGCCGTACCGGCCGGGCGGGCGTTCAAGGACCTCGGCTTCGACTCCCTCACCGCCGTCGACCTGCGCACCCGGCTCAACGCGGCGACCGGGCTGAAACTGCCCGCCACGCTCGTCTTCGACTACCCGACCCCCGCTGCCGTCGTGCAACTGCTGCGGACCGAACTGCTCGGCATCCTCGCCGACTCCGGAGCGCCGATCGCGGCCCACACGGCGGCGGATCCCGGCGAGCCGATCGCCATCATCGGGATGGGCTGCCGGTTCCCCGGTGGCGTCCGCGAACCCGAGGACTTCTGGAACCTGCTGTCCGCCGGCACCGACACGATCGCCGGATTCCCCACAGACCGGAACTGGGACCCCGAGGGCGTCTATGCCGGGATGGACGCAGACGCGGCCACCGCCCTCGTGGGTGGTTTCCTGTACGACGCGGCGGATTTCGATCCGGGGTTCTTCGGGATCAGCCCGCGTGAGGCGATCACGATGGATCCGCAGCAGCGGCTGCTGCTGGAGACGGCCTGGGAAGCGGTCGAGCGGGCCGGGATCGACCCGGCGTCCCTGAAAGGCACCGCCACCGGGGTCTTCGCAGGCGCCGGCTTCGGCGGGTACGGGCACGGCCTGGCCGATGAGGCCGGCGCCGAGGGCTATGTGCTCATCGGCGGCCTCACCTCGGTGATCTCCGGACGTGTGTCCTACACGCTCGGGCTGGAGGGCCCGGCGGTGACGGTGGACACGGCCTGCTCGTCGTCCCTGGTCGCGCTTCATCTGGCGTGTCAGGCGCTGCGTTCGCGTGAGTGCTCGATGGCGCTGGCCGGTGGGGTCGCGGTCATGTCCACCCCGTACGCGTTCTCGGAGTTCTCCCGCCAGCAGGGCCTGGCCTTCGACGGCCGGTGCAAGCCGTTCTCGGCCGACGCGGACGGGATGGGCTGGGGTGAGGGCGCCGGGATGCTCTTCCTGGAGAGGCTCTCGGACGCTCAGCGCAACGGGCACAAGGTGCTGGCGGTCGTGGGCGGTAGCGCGATGAACCAGGACGGCGCCAGCAACGGCATCACGGCACCGAACGGTCCCTCCCAGCAGAAGGTCATCCGTACTGCGCTGGCGAACGCCGGGCTGCGGGCCGACCAGGTCGACGCGGTCGAGGCGCACGGCACCGGCACGGTGCTGGGCGACCCGATCGAGGCGCAGGCGTTGCTGGCGACGTACGGCCAGGACCGGCCGGAGGGTCGTCCGCTGTGGCTCGGTTCGGTGAAGTCGAACATCGGGCACACCCAGACTGCGGCGGGCGTGGCCGCGATCATCAAGATGGTGCTGGCGTTGCAGCATCAGGAACTGCCGCGCACCCTGCACGCCGAGGAGCCCAGCCCGCACGTCGACTGGACCGCCGGCGACGTCCGACTGCTGAACGAGCCGGTCGCGTGGCCGGTCGACGGCCGTACCCGGCGGGCCGGGGTGTCGGCGTTCGGGATCAGCGGCACCAACGTGCACGTCATCCTCGAAGAGGCGCCGGTCCCCGAATCCGAAGACGCGCCCGCCGAGGCGGCCGTCGAGCCTCCCGCCACCGAAAGTCCGCGTTTGCCGGTGTTGTCGGGGTCGGCGGTGGCGTGGTTGGTGTCGGCGCGGTCGGGTGCTGGGTTGGGGGCGCAGGCTGGTCGGTTGGGTGAGTTCGTGGGGGCTCGTCCGGGGTTGGGTGTCGGGGA
>NZ_JBQHCW010000077.1:0-2819 GCF_052068115.1 Nonomuraea sp. ZG12 | reverse complement strand
TGCCGTCGCTGGAGAGCACCTCGACGTTGAGGCACAGCGACTGCATTTCCTTGATGAGGACCTTGAAGGACTCCGGGATGCCCGGCTCGGGAATGTTCTCGCCCTTGACGATCGCCTCGTAGACCTTCACGCGGCCCAGGACGTCGTCAGACTTGATCGTCAGCAGCTCCTGCAGTGCGTAGGCGGCACCGTACGCTTCCAGCGCCCACACCTCCATCTCACCGAAGCGCTGGCCACCGAACTGGGCCTTACCGCCGAGCGGCTGCTGGGTGATCATGGAGTAGGGGCCGGTCGACCGGGCGTGGATCTTGTCGTCGACCAGGTGGAGGAGCTTGAGGATGTAGATGTACCCGACCGCGATCGGATACGGGAACGGCTCACCGGAACGACCGTCGAACAGCCGCGCCTTACCGCTCTGCTGCACCATCCGGTCACCGTCACGGTTGGCGACGGTGTTGCCGAGCAGACCGACGATCTCCTCCTCGTGCGCCCCGTCGAACACCGGCGTCGCCATTGCGGTGAACGGCTCGACCGTGTCGAAGCCCTTGTCGCGCAGGCGCTGAGCCCAGGCCTCCTGGACACCGGAGATGTCCCAGCCACGCGCGGCGATCCACCCCAGGTGGGTCTCCAGCACCTGACCGACGTTCATCCGGCCCGGCACACCGAGCGGGTTGAGGATGATGTCGACGGGCGTGCCGTCCTCCAGGAACGGCATGTCCTCGACCGGCAGGATCTTGGAGATGACGCCCTTGTTGCCGTGCCGGCCGGCCAGCTTGTCGCCGTCGGTGATCTTACGCTTCTGCGCGACATGCACGCGGACCAGCTCGTTCACTCCCGGAGGCAGCTCGTCGCCCTCCTCACGAGAGAACACACGTACCTCGATGACCTTGCCCTTCTTGCCGTGCGGCACCTTCAGTGAGGTGTCACGGACCTCGCGGGCCTTCTCACCGAAGATCGCGCGCAGCAGCCGCTCCTCCGGGGTCAGCTCGGTCTCACCCTTCGGGGTGACCTTGCCGACCAGGATGTCGCCGGGGACGACCTCGGCGCCGATCCGGATGATGCCGCGCTCGTCCAGGTCGGCCAGGACCTCTTCGGAGACGTTCGGGATGTCCCGGGTGATCTCCTCCGGGCCCAGCTTGGTGTCCCGGGCGTCGACCTCGTGCTCCTCGATGTGAATCGAGGACAGGACGTCGTCCTGGACCAGCCGCTGCGACAGGATGATCGCGTCTTCGTAGTTGTGACCCTCCCACGGCATGAACGCCACCAGCAGGTTCTTGCCCAGCGCCATCTCACCCTGATCGGTGCACGGACCGTCGGCGATGACCTGGTTGACCTCCACCCGGTCACCCTCGGCCACGATCGGCTTCTGGTTATACGAGGTGCCCTGGTTGGACCGCTTGAACTTGGCCACCCGGTAGGTGGTGCGGGTGCCGTCGTCGTTCATCACGGTGACGTAGTCGGCGGAGACCTCCTCCACCACACCGGCCTTCTCCGCGCTGATCACATCGCCGGCGTCGGTCGCGGCACGATACTCCATGCCGGTGCCGACCAGCGGCGCCTCGCTCTTGAGCAGCGGCACCGACTGACGCTGCATGTTGGAGCCCATCAGCGCCCGGTTGGCGTCGTCGTGCTCCAGGAACGGGATCATCGCCGTGGCCACCGACACCATCTGACGCGGCGACACGTCGATGTAGTCGACCTCCTCGGCACGCGCCAGCTCGGTCTCACCACCCTTGGTGCGGACCAGCACCCGGCTCTCGGCGAACGTGCCGTCCGGGTTGAGCACCGTGTTGGCCTGCGCCTTGACGAAACGGTCCTCCTCGTCGGCGGTCAGGTAATCGACCTGGTCGGTCACCTTGCCGTCGGCGACCTTGCGATACGGCGTCTCCACGAAACCGAACGCGTTGATCCGCCCATAGGAGGCGAGCGAGCCGATCAGGCCGATGTTCGGGCCCTCAGGCGTCTCGATCGGGCACATCCGCCCATAGTGGGACGGGTGCACGTCACGAACCTCGAAGCCCGCCCGCTCACGCGACAGACCACCAGGACCCAGCGCGTTCAGGCGCCGCTTGTGCGTCAGACCGGCCAGCGGGTTGGTCTGGTCCATGAACTGCGACAGCTGCGAAGTGCCGAAGAACTCCCTGATCGACGCCACGACCGGGCGAATGTTGATCAGGGTCTGCGGCGTGATCGCCTCGACGTCCTGCGTGGTCATCCGCTCACGCACGACCCGCTCCATCCGGGCCAGGCCCAGGCGCACCTGGTTCTGGATGAGCTCGCCCACGCTGCGCAGACGGCGGTTGCCGAAGTGGTCGATGTCGTCGGTCTCGACGATCACCGTGTCGGTCGGCGCGCCCTCGGCCGCGGGCATCGACTCCTCACCGGCGTGCAGGCGGACGATGTACTCGATGGTGGCGACGATGTCCTGCTCGGTCAGCGTGCCCTGAGAGATCTCAGAGTCGGCCCCGAGCTTCTTGTTGATCTTGTAGCGACCCACCTTGGCGAGGTCGTAACGCTTGGGATTGAAGTAGAGGTTCTCCAGCAGGGTCTGCGCCGACTCCTTGGTCGGCGGCTCACCCGGCCGCAGCTTGCGGTAGATGTCGAGCAGGGCGTCATCCTGACCGGCGGTGTGGTCCTTCTCCAGGGTGGCCCGCATCGACTCGTACTGGCCGAACCGCTCGAGGATCTGCTCGGTGGTCCATCCCAGCGCCTTGAGAAGCACCGTGACGGCCTGCTTGCGCTTACGGTCGATGCGCACACCGACGCTGTCGCGCTTGTCGATCTCGAACTCGAGCCAGGCACCCCGCGACGGGATGACC
>NZ_JBQHCW010000076.1:0-2832 GCF_052068115.1 Nonomuraea sp. ZG12 | reverse complement strand
CAGATCCACCACCACCGCATCCACCGGCGGCCACACCCCAGCCCACTCCCAGACACCACCACCCGACCCCGAACCACTCAGCACACCGCAGGCGTGCCGGATCCAGCCGCCGTCGTCCTCGTCGCCGTCGGCGCGGGAGTACACGGCGATCTGGCGCCGCCCCGCGTCCGGCGGGTCCACGGTGACCTGTACGGTGACCGCGCCCTGGTCGGGCAGGAAGAGCGGGGCCTCGATGACCAGTTCGTCGAGCCGGGCGCAGCCCGCCTGGGCACCGGCCTCCAGGGCCAGGTCGGCGAAGGCGGCGCCGGGCAGCAGCACGCGTCCCGCCACGGCGTGGCCCGCCAGCCAGGGCGTGCCGCGCAGGGAGATCCGGCCGGTGAGCACGTAGCCGTCTCCGGCCACCGGGATGACGGCGTCGAGCAGCGGGTGCGCCGAGCCGTCCGCCCCGGACATCCGGCCGGACTCGCCGCCGAGGAGCCAGAACCTGCGCCGGGAGAAGGCGTACGTCGGCGGCTCCCGGCGGGGGTGCGTCGCGGGGAGCAGCGCGTCGCTCCACGCGACCTGCGCGCCGAGGACCCACGCGTGGGCGAGCGCGGTGAGGAAGCGGCGGCGGTCGCCCGCGTCCCGGCGCAGCGTGTGGCAGACGCCCGCGGGCATGTCAGCGGCGTCGCAGATGGCCTCGGTGTCGGGTCCGAGCACCGGATGCGGGCTGACCTCGACGAACAGCGGGGTGCCGGTGCCGGCGAAGGCGGTGACGGCCTGCGCGAACCGTACGGGATTGCGCAGGTTGTCGTACCAGTACTGGGTGGTCAGCTTGGCGGGGTCGATGAACTCGCCTTCGAGGGAGGAGCAGAAGCCGATGTCGGTGGCGCGCGGCCGTACGCCGTCGAGAACGGCGAGCAGTTCGTCGCGGAGCGCCTCGACGTGCGGGGTGTGGGAGGCGTAGTCAACGGCGATCCGGCGTACCCGGACCTCGTCACCGCAGGCGGCGGCGAACTCCTCCAGCGCGGCGACCTCGCCTGCCACGACCGAGCCGGCGGGGCTGCTGTGCACGGCCACCCACAGGCGGTCCGCCCACCGCTCGATCCGCTCCTGGACCTGCGCCGCAGGCAGCCCCACGGCGAGCATGCCGCCGCTGCCGCCGAGCCGGATCAGCGCGCGGCTGCGCAGCGCCACGATCTTGGCGGCGTCCTCCAGCGAGAGCGCGCCCGCGACGCACGCGGCGGCGATCTCGCCCTGGGAGTGGCCGACCACCGCGGCGGGCCGCACCCCGAGTGAGCGCCACAGCTCGGCGAGCGCGACCATGACCGCGAACAGCACCGGCTGGATCACGTCGGTGCCGTCCAGCGACCGCGCGCCGGGCGCGCCGCGCAGCACGTCCACGACAGACCATCCGGTGTACGGGCGCAGCGCCTCGTCACAGCGGAGGAGGGCTGCCCGGAACGTCTCGTCGGCGTCCAGGAGGTCCACCGCCATCCCGGCCCACTGTGAGCCCTGGCCGGGGAAGACGAACACCGGGCGGGCATCGGCGTACGCGACGCCGGTGGCGACGGCGGCGTGCGGCGCGCCCTCGGCCAGCGCGGTCAGCCCGGCCAGCAACTCCTCCCGGTCCCGCGCCACCACCACCGCACGATGCTCGAACAAGGCACGCCGAGCCAGCACCCGGCCGGCACCGGCGAGCTCGTCAACCGTGACGTCCTCCGCGTAGGCGAGCAACCGCGCCGCCTGAGCCCGCAGAGACTCCGCGGACTTGGCCGACACCGGCCACACCAGCGGCTCCCCCGCCGCGAGCGCCACCCGCTCCGGCCCAGCCGCGCCCTCCACGATGACATGCGCGTTCGTACCACTGACCCCGAAACTCGACACCCCGGCTCTCAACGGCCGATCGCCCGGCAGCCTCACCGCCTCGGTCAGCAGCCGGACACCACCCGCCGACCAGTCGACATGCGGCGTCGGCTCCTTCACGTGCAACGTCGGCGGAAGCGTCCGGTGCTCCAGCGCCTTGACCATCTTGATCACACCCGCCACCCCGGCAGCCGCCTGAGTGTGGCCGATGTTCGACTTCAGCGAGCCGAGCCACACCGGGTTGTCCTCCGACCGGATACGGCCGTAGGTGGCCAGCAGCGCCTGCGCCTCGATCGGATCGCCGAGCGTGGTGCCGGTGCCGTGCGCCTCCACCACGTCCACGTCGCGCACGTCGAGCATCGCGTCGTCGAGGGCCTGCTGGATCACCCGTTCCTGAGCCGGCCCGCTCGGCGCGGTCATCCCGTTGCTCGCGCCGTCCTGGTTCACCGCCGAGCCGCGGATCACCGCCAGGATGTGCCGGCCGTTGCGCCGGGCGTCGGACACCCTCTCCAGCGCGAGCACCCCGACGCCCTCCGCCCACGCGGCCCCGTCGGCGGTCGAGGAGAACGACTTGCACCGCCCGTCGGGGGCCAGCGCGCGCTGGCGCGAGAACTCCACGAACGGCACCGGCGACGCCATCACCGACACGCCGCCGGCCAGGGCCAGCGAGCACTCACCGCGCCGCAGCCCCTGCACGGCCAGGTGCAGTGCGACCAGGGACGAGGAGCAGGCGGTGTCGACCGCCAGCGACGGGCCCTCGAACCCGAAGGTGTAGGAGACCCGGCCGGACAGCACGCTGGCGGCGCTGGAGGTGAACAGGGTGCCCTCGACCGATTCCGGCGCCTTGTCCAGGAAGCGGGTGGAGTAGTGCTCGTACATGCTGCCGGCGTAGACGCCGGTGCGGCTGCCACGCAGCGTCCCCGGATCGATCCCCGCCCGCTCCAACGCCTCCCAGCACGACTCCAGGAACAACCGATGCTGCGGATC
>NZ_JBQHCW010000075.1:0-3416 GCF_052068115.1 Nonomuraea sp. ZG12 | reverse complement strand
CGCACCGCACCCGGCACATCCACCGACCCACTCACACACCGCACCACCACCAGCCCATCCGACCCCGAACCAGAACCCGAACCGGCAGCCGGCTCCGCCCACTCCACCCCGTAGAGCGGCAGGCTCGTCGCGCTGGTGCCCAGCGATTCGGCCGGTACCGGGCGGACGCGCAGTGAGGCCAGGGAGAAGGCCGGGCGCCCCGAGGGGCCGGCCGCCTCGATGGCGCAGCCGTCGGCGCCGGTTCTGGTCAGGCGGACCCGGAGCGCGGTGGCCTCGGCCTCGTGCAGGCGCAGGCCGCGCAGCTCGAAGGGCAGGCGCAGCCCGTCAGAGGAATCGGCGACGAGCAGCGGGTGGAACACGGCGTCGAACAGGGCGGGGTGGACGCCGAAGCCGGTGACGTCCACCCCGTCGGGCGCGACCACCTCGGCGAACAACTCCTCACCACGCCGCCACACCCCCCGCAACCCCTGGAACGCCGCACCGTACTCATAACCCAACTCCGCCAACCGCTCGTAACCACCCTCCAGATCCACCACCACCGCATCCACCGGCGGCCACACCCCAGCCCACTCCCAGACACCACCACCCGACCCCGAACCACCCAGCACACCGCAGGCGTGCCGGATCCAGCCGGCCTCGTGGTCGCCGTCCGGCTGTGAGTGCACGCGTACGGATCGCGTGCCGGAGTCGTCCGGGGGATCCACGATCACCTGGACCGTGATCCCGCCGTGCCGGGGCAGCACCAGCGGCGCCTCGAACATCAGCTCCTCGACAAGGCCGAGGCCGGTCCGTGCGGCGGCCTCCAGCGCCAGATCCGCCAGGACCGCGCCGGGCAGCACCACGGCCCCGGCGACGACGTGCTCGGCGAGCCATGGCGTGTCCATGATCGACAGGCGGCCGGTGAGCATGGTCGGGCCGCCCTCGGCGAGCTCGACCTCGGCGCCCAGCAGGGGGTGCGCGACCTCGCGCAGGCCCACGGCGGGCAGGTTCGCGGCGCGAGCGGGCGGGCCGAGCCAGTACCGCTCGCGGTCGAAGGCGTAGGTCGGCAGGTCCACCCGGTTCCCCTGCGGGAGCAGTGCCGGCCAGTCGACGGGGGCCCCGGCCACCCAGGCGGCGGCCAGGCAGGCGGCCAGCGCGTCGGGTTCGGCGCCGTCGCGGCGCTGCAGGGACAGGATCGTGGCGCCCTCGCCGGTGACGCAGTCGTGTGCCATGCCGGCGAGCACGGCCTTCGGCCCGACCTCCAGGTAGAGGTGCACGCCCAGCTCCTCCAGCCGGGCGATCATCTGCTGGAACATGACGGGCTGCCTGATCTGCCGCAGCCAGTACTCGGGGCTGGTCCACGGCGTGTCGAGGACGCCGGTGAGGCCGGTGACGCTCCCGATCCGGGGCCGGGCGAACGTCACCGACTCCAGCTCGGCGGCGAACTCGGCGATCATGGGCTCCATCAGCGGGGAGTGGAAGGCGTGGCTGACGGTCAGCCGCCGGGTGCGGCGGCCGAGTTCGTGCCAGTGGGCGGCGACGGCGAGGCACGTCCGCTCGTCGCCGGAGATCACCACGCCGGCCGGTCCGTTGACGGCGGCGATGCCGGCCTTGTCCTCCAGCCCGGCCAGGGTGGGCCGGACCTCTTCCGGCGTGGCGGCCACCGCGATCATGGCGCCCGGTGCGCGCAACCCCTGCATGAGCCGGCCTCGGGCGGCGATCAGGCGGGCGGCGTCCGGCAGCGACCACAGTCCGGCGACGTGCGCGGCGGCGAACTCGCCGACCGAGTGCCCGGCGACGTGCGCGGGCGTGAGCCCGAGCGCCTCCAGCAGCCGGAAGGCGGCCATCTCGAAGGCGAACAGGGCCGGCTGGGTGTAGGCGGTCTCGTCGAGCAGGGCGGCTTCGGGGGTGCCGGGCTCCGACCACATCACCTCGCGCAGCGGCCGGTCGAGGTGGGGGTCGAGCGCCGCGCACGCTTCGTCGAGGGCGGCGGCGAACACCGGCGAGGCGGCGGCCAGCTCGCGCCCCATGCCGGGCCGCTGCCCGCCCTGTCCGGTGAACAGGAAGGCGGTGCGGGTGCGCTCGGCCGCCACGCCTTCGACCACCTCGGCCGCCGCGGCCACCTCGACCGCCTCGACCATGGGCCGGTGGCCCAGATGGTCGCCGAGGCCGGCGACCAGGGCAGCGCGGTCGCGGCCGAGCACGACCGCGCGGTGCGGGTGCACGGACCGGGTGGTGACCAGGGAATGGGCCACGTCGGCCGGGTGGAGCCCGTCGTGCGCGGTGACGTGCGCGTGCAGCCGCTCGGCCTGCCCGCGCAGCGCCTGCTCGGTGTGGGCGCTGATTATCCAGGCGAGCGGGCCGGTGAAGGCCGGTTCGGCGGGGGGCGGCTCAGGGGCGGGTTCGGGGACGTACTCCTCGATGATGGCGTGCGCGTTCGTGCCGCTGATGCCGAAGGAGGAGACGGCGGCGCGGCGGGGGCGCTCACCGCGCGGCCAGTCGCGCGGCTCGGTGAGCAGCCGGACGCCGCCCGCGGACCAGTCGACGTGCGGTGTCGGCTCCTTGACGTGCAGCGTGGGCGGGAGCGTCCCGTGCTCCAGCGCCTTGACCGCCTTGATCACGCCGGCCACACCGGCGGCGGCCTGGGTGTGGCCGATGTTCGACTTGAGCGAGCCGAGCCAGATCGGGTCGTCGTCCGTGCGGGTGCGGCCGTAGGTGGCCAGCAGTGCCTGGGCCTCGATCGGGTCGCCGAGCGTGGTGCCGGTGCCGTGCGCCTCCACCACGTCCACGTCGCCCGCGTCGAGCATCGCGTCATTCAGTGCTTGCCGGATCACGCGCTCCTGGGCCGGGCCGCTGGGCGCGGTCATGCCGTTGCTGGCGCCGTCCTGGTTCACCGCCGAGCCGCGGATCACCGCCAGGATGTGGCGGCCGTTGCGCCGGGCGTCGGACACCCTCTCCAGCGCGAGTACGCCGACGCCCTCGGACCACGCGGCCCCGTCGGCGGTCGAGGAGAACGACTTGCACCGCCCGTCAGGAGCCAGCGCGCGCTGGCGTGAGAACTCCACGAAGGAGTCGGGCGAGGCCAGTACGGTGACGCCGCCCGCGAGCGCGATGGCGCACTCCTCATCGCGCAGCGCGCGCACGGCCAGGTGCAGCGCGACCAGTGACGAGGAGCAGGCGGTGTCCACGGTGAGCGAGGGCCCTTCGAGCCCGAGGGTGTAGGAGACCCGGCCGGACAGCACGCTGGGGGTGCTGCCGGACAGGAGCACGCCCTCGACCTCCGGCGGTACCGCGCCGTGCACGAACCGGGAGGAGTAGTCGTTGAACATGTTGCCGGCGTAGACGCCGGTGCGGCTGCCGCGCAGCGTCCCCGGATCGATCCCCGCCCGCTCCAACGCCTCCCAGCACGACTCCAGGAACAACCGATGCTGCGGATC
>NZ_JBQHCW010000074.1:0-4218 GCF_052068115.1 Nonomuraea sp. ZG12 | reverse complement strand
AACAACCCGCTCAGCCCCCCGCTCCGCCAGCCAACGCACCACCCGCACACCGATCGCACCAGTACCACCCGTCACCAACGCCGTCCCCCGCGCCACCCACCCCCACCCACCGGCAGGAGCGAGATCAGGAACGGCCCGGACCAAGCGGCGGCCCAGCACTCCGGCACCCCGGATCGCTACCTGGTCCTCACCGCAGCCCGCCAGCACCCCCGCCAACCGGACATCGACCCACTCGTCCCAGACCGGCGGCAGATCGATCAGTCCACCCCACCGGTCCGGATGCTCCAGAGCGGCCACCTGCCCCAGCCCCCACACCTGAGCCTGAACCGGAGCCGTCAGCACATCGGCCGGCCCAGCGGCCACCGCACCACGCGTCAGCACCCACAACGGCGCCGCCACCCCGGCATCCCCCAACGCCTGAACCAACCCCAACGTCCCCGCCACCCCAGCAGACACCGCATCGAGCCCCGGCAGCGCCTCCTCAACCAGACCCAGCAGCGACACCACCCCCTCAAGACCCCACCCGCTTACGAGGGAAGGCGCTTCCGCGCCGGAGCGGGACACGCCTCCGGGGAAGGGCGCACCCGAGCCGGAGTAGGACACGCCTCCAGCGATGCCATCGACCGACCCCAGAGCCTCACCGATCCGGGCAGCGATCTCCGCCCGACCCAGATCACCGAGGCCCAACTCCACGAGCACCGCCCGCGCCCCTCGAGCCGCCAGCACCCGCACACACTCCTGCGCCGACCCGTCATCAGCCGGACCACAGATCACCAACCACGTCCCCGCCAACCGAACCGCAGACGGATCACTCACCGGCACCCACGACGTCCGATAACGCCACAGAGCAGTCGCCGACTCATCCCGCTCCCGCCGCCGCCACGACCGCAAACCCGGCAACACCGCACCAAGCCGCTCCACGTCATCCACAGCCAAGGTCTCCGCCAAGGCTCGAACGTCACCACCCTCGACCGCCGCCCAGAACCGCGCCTCGGCCGCCGAGCCGCGCTCGATGCTCTCCGCCGCCTGGCCGGTCGGCTGCTCTCCGCGCAGCCAGAACCTTTCGTGGGCGAATGCGTAGGTCGGCAGGTCAATCCGCCGCCCGGTCGGCAGGACGGCGGCCCAGTCGACGTCCACGCCGTGGACGTGAGCGCGGCTCAGGGCAGCCAGTACGGAACTCCGCGCGGGCGTGTCCGGGCGCTGGAGCGGGATGAACACCGGTTCGGTGCCGCCGTCGAACTCGTCGAGAGCGGCCGTGCCCATCGCCGACAGCGTCCCGTCGGGACCGATCTCGATGAACACCGAAATGTCCTGACCTGCCAGCGTGGTGACGGCGTCGGCGAACCGGACGGCCTGGCGTGCCTGCCGACCCCAGTAGCCCGCGTCCGGATCCGTGATCACGTCACCGGTGAGAGCGCCCACCCAGGTCACGGCCGGTGCCGCATGCGTCAGCCCGGCCGCCACCGCGCCGAGCTCGTCGAGCATCGGATCCATCCGAGCCGAATGGAACGCGTGGCTCACCCGCAACCGCCGCACCCGCCGGCCCAGCTCCCGCCACAGCTCCACCACCGCGTCAACGGCGGCCTCGTCGCCCGAGATCACCACCGACGACGGGCCGTTCACCGCCGCCACCGACACCCCGGACGCCTCGTCCAACATCGCGAGGATCTCCGCCTCGCCGGCTTCGATCGCCGCCATCGCGCCACCCTCGGGCAGCGCCTGCATCAACCGAGCCCGCGTACCCACCAGCCGGCACGCGTCCTCAAGACTGAGGACACCCGCCGCGTACGCCGCCGCGACCTCCCCGACCGAATGACCCGCGACCGCCTCCGGGACGATCCCGGCCGCCGCCAGCAGAGCGACCAGCCCCACCTCGACCGCGAACAACCCCGCCTGCGCGAACACCGTCTGATCGGCCCGCGCGTCGCCTTCGTCACTGCTGAGAACGACGTCCCTGATCGGCAGGCCCAGCTCCGCCTCCAGCAGCTCGCACGCCTCGTCGAACACGGCCGCGAACACCGGCGACGCCGCATACAGTTCACGGCCCATCCCGGCCCGCTGCGCCCCCTGACCGGCGAACAGGAATCCCACCCGCGGCCGGCCGCCCGGTACGACGCCGCTGACCACACCGGCCGCCGACTCGCCGGTGGCCACGGCCGCCAGGCCGGACAGCAGTTCGTCCCCGCTGACGACGGCACGGTGCTCGAACACCGACCGGGTCGTCGCCAGTGACCAGCCCACATCGACCGGATCCAGGCCCGGACGCGTGCTCAGGTGGGTGCTCAGCCGGCGCGCCTGCGCGGCCAGACCGGTGGCCGTGCGCCCGGACAACAGCCAGAGCGGCTGAGGATCGGCCAGCACCGCCGGTTCCGGAGACGGAGCGACGTCCTCGGCGTCCGTGTCAGGATCGGGGGCTTCCTCCAGGATGGTGTGGACGTTGGTGCCGCTCATCCCGAACGCCGACACGCCGGCCCGGCGGGGGCGGTCGCTCACCGGCCAGGCGACGGGCTCGTTCAGCAGCCGTACCTGACCCGACGACCAGTCGATGTGCGGCGAGGGCTCGTCCACGTGCAGGGTTCGCGGCAACTCCTGATGCCGCAGAGCCAGCACCATCTTAATGACAGCGGCCATCCCAGCCGCCGCCTGCGTGTGCCCGATGTTCGACTTCACCGAACCCAGCCACAACGGCCGCCCCTCCGGCCGATCCTGACCATACGTCGCCAGCAACGCCTGCGCCTCGATCGGGTCGCCCAGCACCGTCCCGGTGCCGTGCGCCTCCACCACATCGACATCCGCCGCCGACAGCCGAGCACTCGCCAGTGCGGAGCGGATCACTCTCTGCTGCGACGGACCGTTCGGGGCCGTCAAGCCGTTCGACGCGCCATCCTGATTCATGGCGCTGCCCCGGATCACGGCCAGGACCGGATGCCCGTTCCGCTGCGCGTCCGACAGCCGCTCCACCACCAGCACACCCGCGCCCTCGGCCATCCCCATGCCGTCCGCGCCCGCCCCGAAGGCCTTGCAGCGACCGTCATGCGCCAGCCCGAGCTGGGTGTTGAAGCCGGTGAACATCACGGGGGTGGCGGCGACAAACGCGCCGCCGGCCAGCGCCAGCGTGCACTCCCCCGACCGCAGTGCCTGCCCGGCCAGGTGCAGCGCGACGAGGGACGACGAGCAGGCGGTGTCCACCGACACCGCCGGGCCTTCCAGACCCAGCACGTACGACATCCGCCCGGACAACACACTGCTCGACGTGCCGGTCAGCAGGTGCCCCCTGTCGCCGCCCGCTTCCTGTTGCCGGTCGAGGCCGTATCCGGACCAGGAGGCCCCGACGAACACCCCGGTCGCCGACCCGCGCAGCAGTTCCGGATCGATGCCGGCCCGCTCCAGCGCCTCCCAGGAGGTTTCCAGCAGCAGCCGCTGCTGCGGGTCCATGCTGAGCGCCTCACGCGGGCTGATCCCGAAGAACGCGGGATCGAATTCGCCGGCATCGTAGAGGAACCCGCCACGAGGGGCCTGACCCGGCTCGGCCGAGGCTGAATCGTGAATGGCCGCCAGGTCCCAGCCCCGGTCGGCCGGCAGGTCCGAGACGACGTCCGCCCCGGCTGCGAGCAGCCGCCAGAACTCTTCTGGACCGCGGACCCCACCGGGGAAACGGCAGCCGATACCGACGATCGCGATCGGCTCATCCGAAGCAGTCGCGGTGACGACCACGGCATCATCCCGATCGCCCAGCAGTCGCGAGCGCAGGAAGCTGGCCAGCGTCGCCGAGGTCGGGTAGTCGAAGACCAGTGTGGCCGGCAAGGTCATCCCGGTGGCGGTGTTCAGCCGGTTGCGCAGGTCCACTGCGGTCAGCGAGTCGAAGCCGAGGTCCTTGAACGCCCGCCCAGCGGCCAGCGCCTCCGGGGAGGAGTGGCCCAAGACGACGGCGGCCTCGGTCCGGACCAGATCTGTGAGCGTCCGGATCTGGTCGGCCCGGTTCAGGCCGGTCAGCCGGGCCGTCAGCTCTGTGCCGGCGGTCGTCCGGTGCTCTTCGGCGCTGGTGGGGGTCGGGTCGCTCAGGGCTCGCCGGGCTTCGGGCAGATCACCGATCAGCGGACTGGGCCGCTGCACCGTCAGGACCGGCGCGAACCGGGACCAGTCGATGTCGGCGACCGTGACCGGCCCCTCACCATGATCCAAAGCCTGCGCCAGCACACCGATCGCCAACTCCGGATC
>NZ_JBQHCW010000073.1:0-4244 GCF_052068115.1 Nonomuraea sp. ZG12 | reverse complement strand
CACCAACCGAGACGCCTGCGCCCGCAAACCAGCCACCGACTGCGCCGACACCAACCACGACGTCATCTCACCGGTCACCACAGACGGCGACTCCCGAACCGGACCAGACTCGTCCTGCTCCAGCTCGGCCGGGGGCTCCTCGAGAATGACGTGGGCGTTGGTGCCGCTGATCCCGAAGGCCGACACTCCGGTCCGGCGGGGACGACCGTTGGTCTTCCACGCCACGGGTTCGGTGAGCAGCCGGACATCACCGGCGGTCCAGTCAACGTGCGGCGACGGGGCCTCCGCGTGCAGAGTGGCCGGCAGCAGCCCGTTCCGCAGGGCAAGGACCATCTTGATGATCCCCGCCGCCCCGGCGGCCTGCTGCGCGTGCCCGATGTTCGACTTCACCGACCCCAGCCACAGCGGCCGATCCTCCGGGCGGTCCTGCCCATAAGTGGCCAGGATCGCCTGCGCCTCGATCGGGTCCCCGAGCCGGGTGCCGGTGCCGTGCCCCTCGACCGCATCGACGTCACCTGGCTGGAGCCCCGCATTGGTCAAAGCGGCACGGATCACCCGTTGCTGCGATGGTCCGTTCGGCGCCGAGAGCCCGTTCGAGGCGCCGTCCTGGTTGATGGCACTACCGGCCACCACCGCCAGCACCGTGTGCCCGTTACGACGCGCGTCCGAAAGCCGCTCCAGCACGATCATGCCCGCGCCTTCGGACAGCCCCATCCCATCGGCCTCAGCTGAGAACGGCTTGCACCGCCCATCCGCCGCAAGAGCCCCCTGCTGCGAGAAACCGATGAACTCAGCCGGATCCGCGATCACCATCACACCACCGGCCAAAGCCAGGTCACACTCACCCGCCCGCAACGCCTGCGCCGCCAGATGCAACGACACCAAAGCCGAGGAGCAGGCCGTGTCAACGGTGACGGCAGGACCCTCAAGACCGAGCGTGTACGAGATCCGCCCGGAGATCACGCTGGTCACGTTGCCCGTGATCAGATGACCGGCGGAGTCCTCGTCGAACCCCGCCTGCCCGGCATACCCGGACGCCGCCGCACCCGCGAAAACACCGGTCAACGAACCACGCAGAGACACCGGATCAAGCCCGGCATTCTCCATCGCCTCCCAAGCCGTCTCCAAAAGGAGACGCTGCTGCGGATCCATCGCCAACGCCTCACGCGGACTGATCCGAAAGAACGCCGGATCAAAGTCCGCCGCACCCGCCACAAACCCACCCTCACGAGTCACCGAAGCCGACGCCGAGCCCGGCACGGCATCCGCAAGACCAGCAAGGTCCCAACCCCGATCAGCAGGGAACCCACCAATGGCATCCCCACCGCTCGCCAGCAACTCCCACATCGCTTCCGGACTGTCCACCCCACCGGGATACCGGCAGCCCATCCCGACGATCACCACCGGATCGGTGGCCGACACCGGCGTGACCCGCGAGACCGTCGATGCCACCTGCTGAGTCCCCATCAGCTGGGTCACGATCTGCCGGGCCAGCATCACCGGGGACGGATAGTCGAACACCACCGTGGAAGGCAGCTGCAGCCCCGTCGCCTGGTTCAGCCGACCCCGCAGATCCACCGCCGTCAGGGAGTCGAAACCCATCTCCCGGAAGGCTCGGGCAGCGTCCACCGCATCCGCCGAGGCATGGCCGAGGACCGCCGCCGCGTGGCCGCCGACCAGGTCGGTGACGATCCGTTCCCGCTGTGCCGGTGACACGCCGACGAGCCGTTCCAGCAGCGCCGCACCGTCACCCGAGGCGACGACGGTGGCACCGGAGTCGACCTGACGGGCTTCGGGGATCTCCTCCAGCAGCGGCCACGACCGGACCGCGTTGAACACCGCCGAGAACCTCGGCCAGTCCACATCCGCCACCGACAGCACGGTCTCGTCATCGGCGAGCACCTGCCCCAGCACCGTCAACGCCCGCTCGGGTTCCAGCAACCGCAGGCCCTGGCGCCGGATCCGTTCCGGGATCAGGCTCTGCGGCCGGTCCTGTACGGGTTCGCCCGGGTCGGGTTCGTCGAAGCGACCGCCGGAGCTCCAGACCCCCCACGCCACCGACGTCGCCGGCAACCCACGAGCACGCCGATTCTCCGCCAGCGCGTCCAGGTGAGCGTTCGCGGCGGCGTACGTACCGTGCTCACCCACCCCCCACGTCGCGGTGATGGAGGAGAACAGGACGAAGGCATCCAGATCGAGGTCGGCGGTGAGCTCGTCCAGGTGAGTGGCACCGGCGACCTTGGCGCTCAGCGCCAGGGCCAGTTGGTCGAGACTGGTCTGCTCCACGCTCATCAGCTCCACCGCGACCGCCGCGTGAATCACCGCGGACAGAGGCGAGGCGACCGTCGGTATCCACGCCAGCAAACCGGCCAGCGCATCCCGATCCACCACGTCACAGGCGACCATCGAGACCGCCGAACCGGCCTCCGCCAAGAAGGCGGCGAGCACCCCCGCACCGGGCGTCCCCGGCCCCCGGCGACTGGTCAGCACCGCGTGCTCGACCCCCGCATCGGTCAGCCAGGCGGCCAGGTCCGGGCCGATCACTCCGCTCGCCCCGGTCAGCAGCACGGTCCCCTGTGGCACCCATCCGCCGGAACCGGCCTGACGGGGAGCGGCGCGGACGAGGCGGCGGGCCAGAATCCCACCGGCCCGGATGGCGACCTGGTCCTCGCTGCCATCGGCCAGCACTCCGGCAAGCCGGGCCGCCGACCGCTCGTCCAGGACGGGCGGCAGGTCGATCAGGCCACCCCACCGGTCCGGATGCTCCACCCCGGCCGTCCGGCCCAGACCCCACACCTGGGCCTGCACCGGGCGGGTCGGCTGATCGGCGGTACCGGTCGTGACCGCCCCCTGCGTGACCGCCCACAGCGGCGCGGCCACTCCGGCGTCCCCCAGAGCCTGGACCAGTGCCAGGGTTCCGGCGACACCGGCGGGAACCACGGGCCGGTCTGCCAGCGGCGTCTCGTCCACGCCGAGCAGGGACAGGATTCCGGCCGGCGTTGCCGAGCCGAGGGTTTCGCCGATCCGGGCGGCCAGCGCGTACCGGTCCAGGTCAGTCGCCGGGACCTCGGCGAGCACCACGTCGGCGCCCCGGTCACTGAGCGTTCGGAGGCAGGCGGCGGCCAGATCGCGGTCGGCCGGATCTGCGGGGACGACGACCAGCCAGGTGCCGGACAGGACGGCCGGGGCGGGATCGCGCATCGGCATCCAGGAGACCCGGTACCGCCAGTCGGCGGTCAGCGACTCGTCGCGTTCGCGCTGCCGCCAGGACGCCAGGGCCGGCAGCACCTCGCCCAGGTGGTGCCCGTCCACGGCCAGCGTCTGGGACAGGCCGTCCAGGTCGCCGGCCTCGACCGCACTCCAGAAGGCGCTCTCCTCCGCCGTGGCCGCGTCCTGTTCGGTACGGCGGGGAGCGGGAACCGGCTTGGGCCAGTACCGCTGCCGCTGGAACGCGTACGTCGGCAGTTCCACCACCTCGGCCCGGGGCACGACGGTGGTCCAGTCGACGTCGACGCCGCGCACGTGAACCTCGGCCAGGGAGGTCAGCAGCCGGACCGGGCCGCCGTCGTCCCGGCGCAGGGTCCCGGTCACCACCGGGGCCGGTGCGAAGAGGCCGGAGGTGTTCTCTTCGGCGACACGGTCGAGGGTGTCGCCGATCGCGCTGGTCAGGACGGGGTGGGCGGAGGTCTCGATGAACACCCCGTACTCGCCCAGCGCTTCGATCGCCCGGGAGAACTGGACGGTCGCCCGCAGACTCGCGTACCAGTAACCGGCGTCCAGCTCCGGACCTTCCAGGAACTCGCCGGTCATCGCCGACACCATCGGGATCCGGCCCGCCTGCGGGGTGACCCCGTCCAGCAGCCCCAGGATCTCCTCACGCAACGAATCCACCTGCGGACCGTGCGAGGCGTAATCCACCGGCAGCATCCGCGCCCGGACACCATCCCGCTCACACCCGGCCAGCACCTCCGCCAGCGCCTCCGGATCACCCGACACCACCGTCGCCCCAGGACCGTTCACCGCCGCCACCGACACCCGATCAGCCCAGGACCCCACCCGCGCCTCGACCGCATCCGCCGACTCCGCGATCGACAACATCCCACCCCGGCCCGACAGAGCGATCAACGCCTGACTGCGCAACGCCACCACCTTCGCGGCGTCCTCCAACGACAAGATCCCGGCGACCACCGCCGCCGCGATCTCCCCCTGCGAATGCCCCACCACGGCATCCGGCTCCACCCCAG
>NZ_JBQHCW010000072.1:0-4475 GCF_052068115.1 Nonomuraea sp. ZG12 | reverse complement strand
CCGTGCGCCTCCACCACATCGACGTCCGCTGCCGACAGCCGGGCACTCGCCAACGCGGCCCGGATCACCCGCTGCTGGGAGGGGCCGTTGGGCGCCGTCAGTCCGTTGGAGGCGCCGTCCTGGTTCACCGCGCTGCCGCGCACCACCGCCAGGACCGGATGCCCGTTCCTGTGCGCGTCCGACAGCCGCTCCACCACCAGGACGGCGGCTCCCTCGCCCCAGCCGGTGCCGTCGGCGCCAGCGCCGAACGACTTGCACCGCCCGTCGGAGGCCAGCCCCTGCTGCTGCGAGAACGCCGCGAACGCCGCCGGCGTCGCCATCACCGTCACCCCGCTGGCGAGCGCCAGCGTGCACTCCCCCGACCGCAGCGCCTGCGCGGCCAGATGCAACGTCACCAAGGACGACGAACACGCCGTGTCCACCGTCACCGAAGGTCCCTCCAGACCCAGCACGTACGACAGCCGTCCCGAGAGCACGGCCCCGGCGGTGCCGGTCAGCAGAAAGCTCTCGGACCCGCTGCTTTCCAGGCCAGCGCCGTACCCGGTGGGCGTTCCCCCGGCGAACACCCCGGTCCGGCTGCCGCGCAACGACCGCGGCTCGATCCCCGCCCGCTCCAGCGCCTCCCACGACGTCTCCAGCAACAACCGCTGCTGCGGATCCATCGCCAGCGCCTCACGCGGACTGATCCCGAAGAACCCCGGATCGAAATCGCCCGCGTCGTGAAGGAACCCGCCCTGACGGGCGTACGCCGCGCCGGCATCCCCCTGGTCACCAAGGAGCGCGGCGTCCCAGCCCCGATTCACCGGAAAGCCGGACACCGCGTCCGTTTCGCCGACCAGCAACTCCCACAGCTGCTCCGGGCTGCGCACGCCGCCGGGCAGGCGACATCCCATCCCGACGATCGCGATCGGCTCGCCCTCCATCACCGCCGTCACCATGGACGTGGCGGCCGGCCCATCGGCCGTGTCGCGCAGCAGTTCCGATCGCAGGTGATGCGCCAGCTGGGCCGGCGTCGGATAGTCGAAGATCAGCGTCGCCGGCAGTCGCGCCCCGGCAAGCGCGGAGAGCCGATTCCGCAGCTCCACCGCGGTCAACGAGTCAAAGCCCACATCGCTGAACGCCCGATCGGCCTCGACCGCCTCCGGTGAGGGGTGGTGCAGCACCGTCGCCGCCTCGGACCGGATCATGTCGGTGAGGAGGCGGTGCTGTTCGTCCGGCGAGCGACCCGCCAGCAGCAGGGCCAGCTCTCCGGCCGGCCGGGACTCGGCGGCGCCGGCGGGCACGAGCGCCTGCACGTCGGGCAGTTCGCGAAGGAACGGAACCTGTTGCGGGTCGCTCAGCGTGGCGGCGATCTGGGCCCAGTCGATGTCCGACACGGTCAGCCCGGCCTCGCCGCCCTCCAGGGCCTGCCCGAGTATCTGCAGGGCCAGCTCGGGATCCAGCGCTCTGGTCGGTCCGCTGCCGACCCGGTGCTGCACCGTCGCGTCGGCCTGCGCCATGCCGCCACCGGCCCACGCCCCCCAGGCGAGGGAGGTCGCGGCCAGCCCGCGCCCGCGCCGGTTCTCGGCCAACGCGTCCAGGTACGCGTTCGCCGCCGCGTAATTACCCTGCCCACCACCACCGAACGTCGCCGCCGCCGAAGAGAACAACACGAACGCCGACAGATCCAGGCCCGCCGTCAGCTGGTCAAGATGCGCCGCCCCACCGGCTTTCGCCGCCAGAACGGTGGCCAGTCGTGCCGGGCTCATCCGATCCAGCACCCCGTCGTCGAGCGCGCCCGCGGTGTGCATGATCCCGGTCAGCGCCGGACCGTCCGCGGCGATCCAGTGGAGCAGCCCGGCCACCTCGTCCTTCCGGGCGACATCACCGGTCAGGACCGCCACGGCCGCCCCCGTACCGGCCAGTCGCGCGGCCAGCCGGGAGACTCCCGCGGCCTCCGGTCCCGAACGGCTGCACAGCACCACCCGGGCCGCGCCCCGCTCGGCCAGCCACCCGCCGACCTGTCCGCCGAGCGCCCCGGTCCCTCCGGTCACCAGCACCGTGCCCCGCGAGAAGGAGGCGTGCACCGCCGAGGTCAGACCACCGATCGGCCGAGGGGCTCGGACCAGTCGCCGGCCCCGGATCCCGGCGGCCCGGATGGCGACCTGATCCTCACCGCAGCCACCGAGCACACCCGCCAGCCGGGCCCCGGCCCGTGCGTCGAGAACCACCGGCAGGTCGATCAGCCCGCCCCAACGATCCGGACTCTCCATGGCCGCGACCCGGCCCAGGCCCAGAACCTGCGCCTGAACCGGACGTGACAGCACGTCCTGGGCATCGACCGCCACCGCGCCCTGCGTCACCATCCACAACGGCGCGTCGATCCCGGCGTCCCCCAGCGCCTGCACCAGGCCCACCGACCCGGCGAGACCGGCCGGCACATGGGGATGATCGGCCAGCGGTTCCTCCTCCACGGCGAGCAAGGACAGCACCCCTGCCAAGGTCACGTCGCGCTCGGGTGAACCCGTCAGGACCTCATCGATCCGGGCCCTCAGCACCTCCCGGGAGATGTCCGCGGCGGCGACGGGGGCCACGACGGCCATCGCTCCTTGAGCGTTCAGCGCCCGTACGCACTCCACGGCCAGATCCAGGCCGGCCGGGCCCGTCACCACCAGCCAGGTGCCCGTCAGGCGGGACGGCTCCGGATCGCGGACCGGCGCCCACGAGATCCGGTACCGCACATCCGAGGCCCGTGCCTCCTCCCGTTCCCGCTGCCGCCACGAAGCCAGCACCGGCAGCACCTCACTGAACGGGCGCCCGGCATCGACCTCCAGCGCATCGGTCAGTCCGGCCAGGTCGCCCTGCTCGACCGCCGCCCAGAACCGGGCCTCCACGGCCGAGCCCGAACCGGCCGTCCCCACGCCCGCCCCCGCGTCGGGCGTCGGCGAGGGCCAGAACCGCTGATGCTGGAACGCGTAGGTGGGCAGGTCGACTCGCTGTCCAGGCTCCAGGACGGCCGCCCAGTCGACCGTCACCCCATGGACGTGGGCCTTGGCCAGCCCGGTCAGCACGGCCTGCACTGCCGGAAGGGACGGGTTCAGCATCGGGATGAACGGCGCTTCTTCGGTGAGCGCGGCCGGGCCCATCGCCGACAGGGTCCCGTCCGGACCGATCTCGATGAACACCGACACGCCCAGCGCGGCCATCGCCGCCACCGAGTCCGCGAACCGGACCGCGCCACGGGCCTGGTCCGGCCAGTAGCCGGGCTCCGGCGCCGTCACCAACGCACCCGACAGGGCCCCGACCCACGCCACCGCCGGAGGCGCGTACGCCAGACCGGCGGCCACCCGGCCCAGCTCGTTCAGCACGGGATCCATCCGCGCCGAGTGGAACGCGTGACTCACCCGCAGCCGCCGACCCCGCCGGCCCCGCTCCCGCCACTGCGCCAGGACCTCGTCCACCGCGGCCTCATCACCGGAGATCACCACCGACGAGGTGCCGTTCACCGCCGCCAGGGACACCCCCGCCACCCCGGACAGCCCCGCCAGGATCTCCGCCTCGCTCGCCTCGACGGCGGCCATCGCCCCGCCCGCCGGCAACTCCTGCATCAGCCGGGCCCGCGCCGCCACCAGCCGGCACGCGTCCTCAAGGGTCAACACCCCCGCCGCGTACGCCGCCGCGATCTCGCCGACCGAATGACCGGCCACCACATCCGGTACGATCCCGGCCGCCGCCAGCAACGCGACCAGACCCACTTCCACCGCGAACAACCCGGTCTGGGCGTACAAGGTCTGATCCGCCACATCCGTACCAGCCTGGAGACCCGGAACGCCGAGAACAACGTCCCGGATCGCCGACCCCAGCTCGGCCTCCAGCAGCGCCACCGCCTCATCGAACGCCGCCGCGAACACCGGCGACGCCGCATACAACTCAGCACCCATCCCCGCCCGCTGAGCCCCCTGCCCCGCGAACACGAACCCGACCCGGCCCGACCGGCCAGCCGGTACGGCACCCGAGGTCACGCCTGCCGCCGGCTGACCGGCGGCCAGCGCCTCCACCCCCGCGACCAACCCGTCCGAACCGGCGGCCCCCGTACCGACCCCCGGGGCCAGCCCGTCCGAACCGGCGGCCCCCGCGTCAGCCCCCGGGTCCGGCTCGCCCGGTCGGGCGCCCAGCACGACCGCCCGATGCTCCAGCACCGATCGCGTCGTCGCCAGCGACCAGGCCACGTCCACCGGATCCAGCCCCGCGCCACCCCGCACCAAGCCGACCAGCCGCCCCGCCTGAGCCGCCAGCGCGGCCTCGGTGTGCCCGGAGATCAGCCAGGCCGGAGGCGCCCCCACCAGCACCCGGGACGAACGGTCCGCGGCCGAGCCTGACGCGCCGTCGTCCTGACCATCGCGGCCGTCGGCCCCGGCGGGGGGTGCTTCCTCGATGATCACGTGGGCGTTGGTCCCGCTGATCCCGAACGCCGACACCCCCGCCCGCCGCGGACC
>NZ_JBQHCW010000071.1:0-4503 GCF_052068115.1 Nonomuraea sp. ZG12 | reverse complement strand
CACCAGACCGACCTCCACCGCGAACAACCCGGTCTGGGCGTACAAGGTCTGATCCGCCACATCCGTACCAGCCTGGAGACCCGGAACGCCGAGAACGACCTCCCGGATCGCCGACCCCAGCTCGGCCTCCAGCAGCGCCACCGCCTCATCGAACGCCGCCGCGAACACCGGCGACGCCGCATACAACTCAGCACCCATCCCCGCCCGCTGAGCCCCCTGCCCCGCGAACACGAACCCGACCCGGCCCGACCGGCCAGCCGGTACGGCACCCGAGGTCACGCCTGCCGCCGGCTGACCGGCGGCCAGCGCCGCCGCACCCGCGACCAGCTCATCCGTACCGGCGCCCAGCACGACCGCCCGATGCTCGAACGTCGACCGGGTCGTGGCCAGCGACCAGGCCACATCGGTCGGATCAAGCTCCGGACGAGCGGACACATGAGCCGCCAACCGGCCCGCCTGCGCCGCCAGTGCCCTACCCGACCGCCCCGACACCAGCCACACCGGCGGCCCGCCCGCCAGCACCGGCACCGGCACATCCGCCACCGGCACCGGGCCGGCGTCCTCATCTCCATGACCCGGCTCCGGCTCCGGCTCCGGTTCCGGTACCGGCTCCGGTTCCGGCTCCGGTTCCGTAAGAAGCGGTGGCGCCTCCTCAAGGATGACGTGCGCATTGGTGCCGCTGATCCCGAACGACGACACCCCCGCCCGCCGCGGACGCCCACCCGCCGGCCATTCCTGCGCCTCGGCCAGCAACGTGATGTTCCCTGCCGCCCAGTCCACATGGGGCGTCGGCTCCTGCGCGTACAACGACCTCGGCAACAGGCCATGCCGCATCGCCAGCACCATTTTCATCACCCCGGCCGCACCCGCCGCCGCCTGGGTGTGCGCGATGTTCGACTTCACCGACCCCAGCCACAGCGGCCGATCCTCCGGCCGGTCCTGCCCGTACGTCGCCAGCAGCGCCTGCGCCTCGATCGGGTCGCCGAGCACCGTGCCGGTGCCGTGCGCCTCCACCACGTCCACATCCGACGGCGACAGCCGGGCGTTGGCCAGCGCGGCCCGGATCACCCGCTGCTGGGCAGGCCCGTTCGGCGCGGTCAGACCGTTCGACGCACCGTCCTGGTTGACCGCGCTGCCGCGCACCACCGCCAGCACCGGATGTCCGTTGCGCCGCGCGTCCGACAGCCGCTCCACCACCAGGACGCCCACGCCCTCACCCCAGCCCGTGCCATCCGCACTCGCCGCGAACGACTTGCACCGCCCGTCGGAGGCCAGCCCCTGCTGCTCGGCGAACGCCGCGAACGCCGCCGGCGTCGCCATCACCATCACGCCGCTGGCCAGCGCCAGCGAACACTCCCCCGACCGCAGCGCCTGCGCGGCCAGATGCAACGTCACCAGCGAGGAGGAGCACGCGGTGTCCACGGTCACCGACGGCCCTTCCAGGCCGAGCACGTAGGACACCCGGCCGGACAGCACGGCTCCCGACGTACCCGTCAGCAGGAAACTCTCCGAACCGCTCCCCTCCAGACCGGCGCCATAACCGGTCGGGGTTCCCCCGGCGAAGACCCCGGTCTCGCTGCCGCGCAACGCGCGCGGCTGGATCCCCGCCCGTTCCAGCGCCTCCCACGAGGTCTCCAGCAGCAACCGCTGCTGCGGATCCATCGCCAGCGCCTCACGCGGGCTGATCCCGAAGAACACCGGATCGAAATCGCCCGCGTCATACAAGAACCCACCCTGCGCCGCGTCCGCTCCCGGCGCACCGAGCAGGGCGCCGTCCCAGCCCCGGTCCACCGGAAAGCCGGACACCGCGCTTTCGCCCGAAACCACCAGGTCCCACAACTGCTCCGGACCGCGCACACCGCCGGGGTAACGACAGCCCATGCCGACGATCACGATCGGGTCGCCGTCCGCGACCGCCGTCATCGCAGGCGGGGCAGCGGCCGGAACATCGGCCGCCTCGCCCAGAAGTTCGGACTTCAGATGCCCGGCCAGCCGGGCCGGGGTCGGATAGTCGAAGATCAGCGTCGCCGGGAGCCGCACTCCGGCGAGCGCGGAGAGCCGATTACGCAGCTCCACCGCGGTCAGGGAGTCGAAACCCACTTCACTGAACGCCCGGTCGGCCTCGACCGCCTCCGGCGTGGGGTGGTGCAGCACCGCCGCCGCCTCCGAGCGGACCAGATCGGTGAGGATCTGGAGCTGTTCGGCCGGCGCACGCCCCGTCAGCCGCACGACCAGTTCTCCGGCCGGCCGGGATTCGGGGACAACGGCGCCACCGGCGGGCACCAACGCCCGGATGTCGGGCAGTTCCCGGAGAAAGGGAACCTGCTCCGGATCACTCAAGCCGGCGGCGATCTGGGCCCAGTCGATGTCCGACACCGTCAGCCCGGCCTCGCCGTCCTCCAGCACCTGCCCCAGCACCTGCAAGGCCACATCCGGGTCCAACGCCCTGGTCGGCCCGCCGCCGACCCGGTGCTCCACCATCGCATCGGCCTGCGCCATGCCGCCACCGGCCCACGCTCCCCAGGCGAGAGAGGTCGCGGCCAGCCCGCGCCCGCGCCGGTTCTCGGCCAACGCGTCCAGGTACGCGTTCGCCGCCGCGTAATTACCCTGCCCACCGCCACCGAACGTCGCCGCCGCCGAAGAGAACAACACGAACGCCGACAGATCCAGATCCGCCGTCAACTCATCGAGATGCGCCGCCCCACCGGCCTTCGCCGCCAGCACGTTCCCCAACCGAACCGGGCTCATCCGATCCAGCACCCCGTCATCGAGCACACCCGCGGTGTGCATCACACCGGTCAAGCCATCGGCCGCCAGCCACTCCAGCAGCCCGGCCACGTCGTCACGCCGCGCCACGTCACCGGCTACGACCGCGACGGCCGACCCCTCGGCCGCCATCCGCGCGGCCAACCGGGCGGCTCCCGCGGCTCCCGGCCCCGAACGGCTCCACAACACCACCCGGGCCGTGCCACGCTCGGCCAGCCACACCCCGACCCGCCCGCCGAGCGCCCCGGTCCCTCCGGTCACCAGCACGGTGCCGCGCGCGAAGGAGTCACGAACAGGGGAGTCACGGACGGCCGGTCCGGGAGCACCCACCGGTCGCGGCGCGCGGGTCAGCCTACGGCCGAAGATGCCGGCGGCACGAAGGGCGACCTGATCCTCGCCGCACCCGGCGAGCACACCCGCCAAGCGGACCCCGGCCCGCGCGTCGAGCACCACCGGCAGATCGATCAACCCGCCCCACCGATCCGGGTTCTCCATCGCCGCCACCCGGCCCAGGCCCAGCACCTGCGCCTGCACCGGACGCGAGACACCCTCCCGGGCACCGGCCGCCACCGCGCCCTGGGTCACCATCCACAACGGCGCGTCGATCCCGGCATCGCCCAGCGCCTGCACCAGGCCCACCGACCCGGCCAGACCGGCCGAGACGAAGGGGTGATCGGCCAGCGGCACCTCCTCCAAGGCCAGCAACGACAGCACGCCTGCCGGTTCGCCTTCCGCGAGCACCTCACCGATCCGGACGGCCAGCACTTCCCGCGAGACATCCTGCGCGGCGACCGACGCCACGACGGTGCGCGCGCCCTGAGCGCCCAGCGCCCGGACACACTCCTCGGCCAGGCCCGCACCCGCCGGACCCGCCACCACCAGCCAGGTGCCCGTCAGGCGGGACGGCTCCGGATCGGCGACCGGCACCCAGGACACTCGGTAGCGCACATCCGAGGCCCGCGCCTCCTCCCGCTCCCGCTGCCGCCACGAAGCCAGCACCGGCAGCACCTCACTGAACGGCCGCCCCGCGTCGACCTCCAGCGCACCGGCCAGACCAGCCAGATCACCACGCTCGACCGCCGCCCAGAACTGCGCCTCCGCCTCCGTCCCGCCTCCGGCCTGAACCGGTTTGGCGGCCGCCGCCGGGCCCTGCGGCCAGAACCACTGATGCCGGAACGCGTAGGTGGGCAGTTCGGCTCGCTGCCCGGCCGCCAGAACCGCCGGCCAGTCCACCCGTACGCCCTGAACGTGCGCCTGAGCCAGCCCGGTCAGCACCGCCTCGGCCGCCGGGACCTTCGGATTCAGCACTGGGATGAAACGTGCGTCCTGGTCGAGAGCGGCCGCGCCCATCGAGGACAAGGTCCCGTCCGGGCCGATCTCGATGAACGTCGAGACGCCTTGAGCCGCCATCGTGGTGACCGCGTCCGCGAACCGGACCGGCTGCCGCGCCTGAGCCGCCCAGTACCCGGCCTCCGGGGCCGCGATCAGCTCGCCCGACAGGGCGCCCACCCACGCGACCTTCGGGGCCGCGTGTTCCACGCCGGCGGCCATCTCGTCCAGCTCGGTCAGCACCGGGTCCATCCGCGCCGAGTGGAACGCGTGACTCACCCGCAACCGGCGCACCCGCCTGCCCCGCCCTCGCCACTCTTCAAGGATCCGGTCCACGGCGGCGGCCTCACCCGAGATCACCACCGAGTCCGGTCCGTTCACCGCCGCCAGCGACACCTCCGGCTCACC
>NZ_JBQHCW010000070.1:0-4619 GCF_052068115.1 Nonomuraea sp. ZG12 | reverse complement strand
TCCACCGCCAGCTCATCCAGATGCGCAGCGCCACCGGCCTTCGCCGCCATCGACGCCATCAACCCGACCACGCTCAGCTGGGTCAGCGGATCCCCGCCCCCCACACCAGCCGCGTGGAACACCGAACTCACCCGAGGCCCGGTCGCACCGCTCCACTCCACCAGGGCCGCCACCTCGGCCCGGACGCCGACATCGCCGGCCAACACCACCACCGACGTACCCGCCAACGCCAACTCCGCCGCCAGCGCCCCAACACCGGCGGCAGCCGGACCCGAACGACTCGACAACACCACCCGGCTCGCACCCCGGCCCGCCACCCAACGAGCCAGCCGGCCACCGATCGCCCCGGTTCCCCCGGTCACCAGCACGCTCCCACCCGGAGCCCAGGCGCTCCGTGGCCACGACCGTGACGCGTGTGTCTCCAGAACGTCCGGTTCCAGAGCCCGCGGCTGCGGAGCCCGTACCAGACGTCGGGCGAACACCTCTGTGCCCCGGATCGCCACCTGGTCCTCGCTGCCCATGGCGAGCACGGCGCACAACCGGTCCGCCACCGGGCCGTCCAGCACCTCGGGCACGTCGATCAGGCCACCCCACCGGTCCGGATGCTCCAGACCCGCGACCCGGCCCAGCCCCCAGACTTGAGCCTGCGTCAGGCCGGCCGGCGCCTGCTCGGGTCCGGCCGCTCCCGACGTCAGCACCCACAGCGGCGCAGTGAGCTCGAGATCCCCGAGAGCCTGGATCAGCCCGACCGTGGCAACCAACCCGGTCGACACCACGGGGCTGTCCGCCAGCGGCATCTCCTCCATCGCCAACAGCGACACCACCCCGGACAAGGACCGCTCTCCAACGGCATCCCGAAGCCGGGCCGCGAGAGCCTCCCGCTCCATCGGCGCGATCTCGGCTAGAACGACGTCCGCTCCGTGGCCGGTCAGGGCCCGGACGCATGCGGAGGCCGACCCGGCGCCCGCCGATCCGGTGACCACCAGCCAAGTTCCGCTCAGGACAGCCGGCCGGCGGTCGGCCACCGGCACCCACGTGATCCGATACCGCCAATCCGCCGTCCGCGCCTGATCCCGCTCCCGGCGCCGCCACGACGCCAGTGCAGGCAGCACCTCCTCCAGCCGCCGCCCGTCCAACGCCAGAGTGTCCGCCAGACCGGCCACGTCACCGTCATCGACAGCCGCCCAGAACCGCTCCTCCACCGGATCACCCACCCGGCCCCCGGAGGGCGCCGCGAGCATTCCCTCCACCCAGAACCGTTCCCGCACGAACGCGTACGTCGGCAGATCCACCCGCCGTCCAGGCGTCAACACCGCCCGCCAATCAACCGGCACACCCCGAACATGCACCTCAGCCAAGGACCGCAGAACGCGCTGCGCCCCGCCATCCTCACGACGCAACGTCCCCACCACCACCGGCGGGTCCTCGATCTCCTGCGACGGCTGGTCGAGCGTGGCACTGATCGCCGCAGTCAGAACCGGATGCGGAGACACCTCAACGAACACCCTGTGCCCGTCGCCGTGCAGCGCCTCCACCGCCCGCGAGAACCACACCGACCCACGCAAACTCGCGTACCAGTACTCCGGCCCAGCATCCGCACCGGCCAACACCTCACCCGTCAGAGCCGACACCAGCGGAACCGACCCCGGCTGCGGACTGATCCCCGCCAGAGCCGCCAGGATCTCCTCCCGCAGCCCCTCCACCTGTGGCCCGTGGGAGGCGTAGTCGACCGGCAGCAGGCGGGTTCGCACCCCCGCGCGTTCGCACTCGGCGGCGATCTCGTTCAGAGCTGAGACGTCCCCGGAAACGACGGTGGCCTCGGGCCCGTTGATCGCCGCGACCGACACCCGGCCGTCCCAGGCCCCGATGCGTTCGGTGATGACGTGGACCGGCTCGCCGATCGAAAGCATCCCGCCCCGGCCCGACAACGCGGTCAACGGCCGGCTGCGCAACGCCACCACCTTCGCGGCGTCCTCCAGCGACAGAATCCCCGCCACCACCGCAGCCGCGATCTCGCCCTGACTGTGACCGACCACCGCACCCGGCTGCACCCCGGCCGCCTGCCACACCGCAGCCAGCGACACCATCACCGCCCACAACACCGGCTGAACCACATCCACCCGGTCAAGCCCAGGCGCACCCTCCCGACCAGCCAGGACGTCATCCAGGGACCAGTCCACGTAAGGAGCCAGAGCCCGACCGCACTCGGTCAGCCGAGCCGCGAACACCGGGCTGGCCTCAGCCAGCTCCCGCCCCATGCCGACCCACTGTGATCCCTGACCGGGAAACACGAACACCACCGGGCTCACCGCCCCGGCCACCGCACTCACCACACCGGCCGACGACTCACCCGCCGCCAGCGCCGACAGCCCGGCCTCCAGTTCGTCCCGATCCGCGCCCAGCACCACCGCCCGATGCTCGAACGTCGACCGGGAGGTCGCCAAAGCCCACCCCACATCCAGCGGATGGAGATCCGTACCGGCATCCAGACGCGCGGCCAACCGAACCGCCTGCCCCCGCAACGCCTCCCGACTCCGCCCCGACACCAACCACACCGGAGCCTCGGCCAGCACCGGCCGGGCAGGTCCCGGGGCCCGGTGCTCCTCGTCCAGAGTGTCCGGCTCGGTGGCGGGAGCCTCTTCGAGGATCACGTGGGCGTTGGTGCCGCTCATCCCGAACGACGACACCCCGGCCCGCCGAGGCCGGTCGGCGACCGGCCACGGCACCGCCTCGCTCAGCAACCGGACCTGACCGGACGACCAATCGATGTGCGCAGACGGCTCAGCAGCATGCAACGTGGGCGGCAGCAAGCCGTTCTGCAGCGCCAGCACCATCTTCATGACCCCGGCCACGCCGGCCGCCGACTGGGTGTGACCGATGTTCGACTTCACCGACCCCAGCCACAACGGCCGGTTCTCGGGCCGATCCTGACCGTACGTCGCCAGCAGGGCCTGGGCCTCGATCGGATCCCCGAGAACCGTCCCGGTGCCGTGCGCCTCCACCACATCGACATCCGCCGCCGACAACCGGGCGCTCGCCAGCGCCGAGCGGATCACCCGCTGCTGCGAAGGACCATTCGGCGCGGTCAGGCCGTTCGAGGCTCCGTCCTGGTTCACAGCGCTCCCGCGCATCACGGCCAGCACCCGGTGCCCGTTGCGCTGGGCGTCGGAGAGCCTTTCCAGGAGGAGGATCCCGGCCCCCTCGGCCCAGCCGGTCCCGTCCGCGCCCGCTCCGAACGCCTTGCACCGGCCGTCCGAGGCCAGCCCCTGCTGCCGGGAGAACTCGGAGAACCCGGTCGGCACCGCCATCACGGTCACCCCACCCGCCAAGGCCAGCGAGCACTCCCCCGCCCGCAGCGCCTGAGCGGCCATGTGCAGCGCCACCAGCGACGACGAACACGCCGTGTCCACCGTCACCGCCGGCCCTTCAAGCCCCAGCGTGTACGAGACCCGCCCGGAGATGACGCTGGCCGCCATCCCGGTCAGCTGGTAACCCTCCAGCCCGCTGTCGGCGGCGCCGACGCCGTAGCCGGAGAATCCCGCTCCGGCGAACACCCCGGTGTCGCTGCCGCGCAGCGAGCGCGGTTCGATGCCGGCCCGCTCCAGCGCCTCCCAGGAGGTTTCGAGCAGGATGCGCTGCTGGGGGTCCATGGCCAGCGCCTCGCGCGGGTTGATGCCGAAGAACCCGGGATCGAACTCGCCCGCGTCGTGGATGAATCCGCCCGCGCGTGTGTGCGAGGTACCGGCCCGCTCCGGATCCGGGTCGAACAGATTGTCAAGATCCCAGCCGCGATCCACCGGGAAGGCGGAGATCGCGTCCGTGCTCGCGGCCAGCAGCTCCCAGAACTGCTCGGGGTCGCGCACGCCGCCGGGGAAGCGGCAGGCCATGGAGACGATCGCGATCGGGTCACCGTCCACCGCCACCGGACCGCGCACCCGGTCCAGGTCGTCGGCGTCACCGAGCAATTCGCCCCGCAGGTGCTGGGCCAGGGCACGCGGTGTCGGGTAGTCGAACACCAGCGTCGCCGGCAGGCTCAGGCCGCTGCGGGCGGTCAGCCGGTTCCGCAGCTCGACGGCGGTCAGCGAGTCGAACCCGACGTCGCTGAACGCCCTGTCGGCGTCGACCGCCGTGGCGGACGTGTGACCGAGCACGGTCGCGGCCTCGGCGCGGACCAGATCAGCGAGCTTCTGCTCCTGCGCCGCCCGGCTCAGACCGGCCAACTCCCGGGCCAGATCCGAACCGCCCTCACTGGATGCCTCAGTAGCCACAAGGGCGCGAACCTCGGGCAGGTCGCGCACGAAGGGCACCTGGCGCAGGTCACCCATCCGGGACGCCGCCTGCGCCCAGTCCACGTCCATGACGGTCAGCACACCGTTCGAGCCGGACTCCTCCAGCGCCTGACCCAGCACCCGCAGCGCCGAAGCAGGCTCCATCGCCCGCAACAGACCCCGATCGAGCCGCTGCCGGGCCGCCTCACCCGCCTGCGCCATCCCACCACCGGCCCACGGACCCCACGCCAGCGAAACACCCGCCAACCCCCGGCCGCGCCGATTCTGCGCCAACGCATCCAAAAACGCGTTCGCCGCCGCGTAATTACCCTGCCCGCCACCACCGAACGT
>NZ_JBQHCW010000069.1:0-4938 GCF_052068115.1 Nonomuraea sp. ZG12 | reverse complement strand
TCCACCGCCAGCTCATCCAGATGCGCAGCGCCACCGGCCTTCGCCGCCATCGACGCCATCAACCCGACCACGCTCAGTTGGGTCAGCGGATCCCCGCCCCCCACACCAGCCGCGTGGAACACCGAACTCACCCGAGGCCCGGTCCCACCGATCCACTCCACCAGGGCCGCCACCTCAGCCCTGACACCGACATCGGCAGCCAGCACCGCCATTGACGTACCCGCCAACGCCAACTCCGCCGCCAGCGCGCCAATGCCGTTGGCAGCCGGACCGGAGCGACTCGACAACACCACCCGGCTCGCACCCCGGCCCGCCACCCAACGAGCCAGCCGGCCACCGATCGCCCCGGTTCCCCCGGTCACCAGCACGCTCCCACCCGGAGCCCAAGCGTTCCGAACCCGCAGCTGCTCAGACGGCGACCGTGAAGCCCGTACCAGACGCCGGGCGAACACCTCCGTGCCCCGGATCGCCACCTGGTCCTCGCCGCCCGCCGCCAGCACCGCACACAGCCGGTCCGCCACCGGGCCGTCCAGCACCTCGGGCACGTCGATCAAGCCGCCCCACCGGTCCGGATGCTCCAGACCCGCGACCCGGCCCAAACCCCACACCGAAGCCTGCGCCAAGGCGGCCGACGCCTGCTCGGGTCCGACCGCACCCGACGTCAGCACCCACAGCGGCGCAGCAAGCTCAAGATCCCCGAGAGCCTGGATCAAACCGACCGTGGCAGCCAACCCCGTCGACACCACCGGGCTGTCCGCCAGCGACATCTCCTCCATCGCCAACAGCGACACCACCCCGGACAACGACCGCTCTCCGACGACCTCCCGAAGCCGAGCCGCCAAAACCTCCCGATCCACCGACGCAACCTCAGCAAAAACAACACCCGCTCCGTGGCCGGCCAGCGCCTGAACGCACACGGCAGCCGACCCGGCACCCGCAGACCCCGTCACGACCAGCCACGTCCCGGTCAAGACAGCCGCGCGACGGTCACCCACCGGCAGACGGTCGGTGATCGGCACCCACGAGATCCGATACCGCCAATCCGCCGTCCGCGACTGATCCCGCTCCCGGCGCCGCCACGACGCCAACGCGGGCAACACCCCCTCCAGCCGCCGCCCCTCCAGCGCCAAAGTCTCCGCCAGACCGGCCACGTCACCGTCATCGACAGCCGCCCAGAACCGCTCCTCCGCCCGGCCACCGGACGGGACCGCCGATGCCCCCTCCGCCCAGAACCGTTCCCGCACGAACGCATACGTCGGCAGATCCACCCGCCGGCCAGGCGTCAACACCGCCCGCCAATCAACCGGCACACCCCGGACATGCACCTCGGCCAAAGACCGCAGCACACGCAGCGACCCGCCATCGTCACGACGCAACGTCCCCACCACCACCGGCGGATCCTCAACCTCCACCTGCGACCGCAAATCGAGCGTGGCACCGATCGCCCCGGTCAAAACCGGATGCGGAGACACCTCAACGAACACCCGATGCCCACCGTCATACAGCGCCTCCACCGCCCGCGAGAACCACACCGACCCACGCAAACTCGCGTACCAGTAGTCGGCGTTCATCTCCGAGCCTTCGAGAGACTCACCCGTCATCGCCGATACCAGCGGGATCCGGCCTGGCTGCGGGGTGACCCCGTCCAGCAGCCCCAGGATCTCCTCCCGCAGCCCCTCCACCTGCGGCCCGTGAGAGGCGTAGTCGACCGGCAGCAGGCGGGTTCGCACCCCCGCGCGTTCGCACTCGGCGGCGATCTCGTTCAGTACGGCGGGCTCCCCCGAGACCACTGTGGCGCCGGGGCCGTTCACGGCCGCGATCGCCACCTGGCCACCCCAGGCGGCCACCCGGGTCTCAACCTCGTCGGCGGATTCGGCGATCGAGAGCATCCCGCCCCGACCCGACAGGGCAGTCAGAGCCCGACTCCGCAGCGCCACGATCTTGGCAGCGTCCTCCAGCGACAGGATCCCGGCGACAACCGCAGCCGCGATCTCCCCCTGGCTGTGACCGACCACCGCACCCGGCTCCACCCCGGCCGCCTGCCACACCGCAGCCAGCGACACCATCACCGCCCAGAGCGCCGGCTGAACCACATCCACCCGGTCAAACCCGGCGGCTCCAGCCAGGACCTCGTCCAGGGACCAGTCCACGTACGGAGCCAAAGCCCGACCACACTCAGCCAACCGAGCCGCGAACACCGGACTGGTCTCAGCCAGCTCCCGACCCATGCCGACCCATTGCGACCCCTGACCCGGGAACACGAACACCACCGGGCTCACCGCCCCGGCCACCGCACTCACCACACCGGCCGACGACTCACCCGCCGCCAACGCCGACAACCCCGCCACCAACTCATCCCGATCCCCGCCCAGCACCACCGCCCGATGCTCGAACGTCGACCGAGAAGTCGCCAAAGCCCACCCCACATCCAGCGGATGGAGATCCGTACCGGCATCCAGACGCGCGGCCAACCGAACCGCCTGCCCCCGCAACGCCTCCCGACTCCGCCCCGACACCAACCACGCCGGAGCCCCGGTCAGCACCGGCCCGGCAGCTTTCGGGCTGCTGTCCCGGCGCTCCTCCAGAGTGTCCGGCTCGGCGGGAGCCTCGTCGTGCGCAGTGTCCGGCTCGCTCACCGGTGCCTCTTCGAGGATGACGTGCGCGTTCGTACCGCTGATCCCGAACGACGACACCCCGGCCCGCCGGGTACGGCCGTCGACCGGCCACGGCACCGCCTCCGTCAGCAACCGGACCTGACCGGACGACCAATCAACATGCGCAGACGGCTCAGCAGCATGCAATGTAGGCGGCAGCAGCCCGTTCTGGAGCGCCAGCACCATCTTCATGATTCCGGCGACACCCGCGGCGGCCTGGGCATGACCGATGTTCGACTTCACTGACCCCAGCCACAACGGCCGCCCCTCCGGCCGATCCTGCCCGTACGTCGCCAACAACGCCTGCGCCTCGATCGGATCGCCCAGCACCGTCCCGGTGCCGTGCGCCTCCACCACATCCACATCCGCCACCGACAACCGAGCACTCGCCAACGCCGCACGAATCACCCGCTGCTGCGAAGGACCATTCGGAGCGGTCAACCCGTTCGACGCACCGTCCTGATTCACCGCACTGCCACGGACGACCGCCAGCACCCGATGCCCATGCCGGCGCGCGTCCGACAGCCGCTCCAGGACCAGGATTCCGGCGCCCTCGGCCCAGCCGGTCCCGTCCGCGGCCGCCGAGAACGCCTTGCACCGGCCGTCCTCGGCCAGCCCTTCCTGACGGGAGGTCTCCGAGAATGCCGCGGGGACGGCCATGACCGTCACCCCGCCGGCCAGCGCCAGCGAACACTCTCCCGCGCGGAGCGCCTGAGCGGCCAGATGCAGCGCCACCAACGACGACGAACAAGCCGTGTCCACCGTCACCGCCGGACCCTCAAGACCCAGCGTGTACGAGACCCGCCCGGAAATGACGCTGGGCGCGGTCCCGGTCATCTGGTACATACCGGATCCCGCAGCCGCACTCGCCGGATAACCGGAACTGGTGCCTCCGGCGAACACCCCTGTGGGCGATCCTCGCAGTGATTTCGGGTCGATCCCGGCCCGCTCCAGCGCTTCCCACGAGATCTCCAGCAGCAGCCGCTGCTGCGGGTCCATCGCCAGCGCCTCACGCGGGCTGATCCCGAAGAACCCGGCATCGAACTCGGCCGCGTCGTAGACGAACCCGCCCCGGCACATGGTCGAGTCCGGGTCGAGTTCGATGTCGGTTTCCCAGCCACGGCCCGCCGGCAGCGCGGCAATCGCGTCCGTGCCCTCGGCCAGCAGCTCCCACAGGGTCTCCGGGCTGTCGACGCCTCCGGGGAGCCGGCAGCTCATCCCGACGATCGCGACGGGCTCCAGCTCACCCATCTCGAATTTGCGCAAACGTTCACGAGTTTCGTACAGCTCGGCCGACACTCTCTTCAGGTAGGCCAGAAGTTTTTCATTCTCTACCATCAGAGTTCTCCCTCAGATCCAGTGGTGAACGGTTCGATGAGCATCGGATCTACGACATTCCGAGTTCTTTGTCGATGAAATCGAGAACCTCGTCGGCGGTTGCGGCCTCGAGTTTGCCGACAGCCTCGTTCTCCTTCGGAATGTCGTCAGCGCCGATCCACTTCGAAAGGAGGGTCTGCAAACGGGCTGTGATATCCGCGCGAATATCACTGCCCGCTGGTACGGCCGAAAGGGTGTCTTCCAGTACGTCGAGTTCGGTGAACACCGGTGGCGTTGGGTCCTCGTCCTGGTAGATCGCGGCCCGAAGATGAGCCGCCAGAACTGCGGACGTGGGGTAGTCGAAGATGACGGTGGCGGGGAGTCGCTGACCGGTGGCCGCGTTCAACCGGTTCCGCAGCTCGACGGCGGTCAGCGAGTCGAACCCGAGCTCCTTGAACGCCCGCCCGGCGTCCACCGCCGCGGCGGAGGTGTGACCGAGTACGGTCGCAGCCTCGGCGCGGACCAGATCAGCGAGCTTCTGCTCCTGCGCCGCCCGGCTCAACCCGGCCAACTCTCGAGCCAGATCCGAACCACCCCCACCGGACGGCTCGACAGGCGCAAGCGCGCGGACCTCAGGCAGATCACGCACAAAGGGCGCCTGGCGCAGGTCACCCATCCGGGACGCCGCCTGCGCCCAGTCGACATCCATGACGGTCAGCACACCGTCCGAACCGGACTCCAACGCCTGACCCAGCACCCGCAACGCCAAAGCAGGCTCCATCATCCGCAACAAACCCCGATCGAGCCGCTGCCGAACCGCCTCACCCGCCTGCGCCATCCCACCACCGGCCCACGGCCCCCATGCCAGCGAAACACCCGCCAGCCCTCGACCGCGCCGATTCTGCGCCAACGCATCCAAAAACGCGTTCGCCGCCGCGTAATTACCCTGCCCGCCACCACCGAACGT
>NZ_JBQHCW010000068.1:0-4940 GCF_052068115.1 Nonomuraea sp. ZG12 | reverse complement strand
GGTAGAGAGGGGCCCCGCCGGTGCCCGGCCTCAAGACCGAACTCCGCGCGGGAACATCGATGAGGACAGGCCTCCCGAGCGCGGGCTCGGGGTCAGTCGATGGCCTGGTAGAGCGTGGTCCAGAAGTCGTGGATGAGCCGTGCCGGGTCCGGGACGGACATCCCGACCTGGGCGAGCAGGATCCCGGTGAGCTGCTTGTCCGGGTCGGCGTAGGTCGAGGTGCCGCTCCCGCCGTCCCAGCCGAACTGGCCGATGGAGGCGTAGTCGCCGCGATAGGTGCGCACCGCCATCCCCATGCCCCAGCCGCCGTGCTGCCCTTGGCCGAACGACACATGGACGTTGTTGGCGGCCATGGCGTTACGGGCGGCGTTCTGCTCGGGTGTGAGGCGGTTGGTGGTCATCAGCTCCACGGCGGGCCGGGACAGGATCCGTTCGCCGCCGTGCATCCCGCCGTTCAGCAGCATCCGGAAGTAGGCGTGGTAGTCATCGGCGGTGGAGACCAGCCCACCGCCGCCGCCCTGGAAGGCCGGGGGCCGGCTGTGGCGTCCCCCTTCGGCCTCGTCCCACACGAGGAACTCTCCGCTCTGCGGGTCGGGGGCGTAGAGCGGCGGCAGCCGGTCGATCTGGTCGGCGGGCACGTGGAAGCCGGTGTCCTTCATGCCCAGCGGGTCGAAGACGCGTTCGCGCAGGAACGTCTCGAACGACTGGCCGGTGACCCTGGCCACCAGCACGCCGAGGAGATCATTGCTGATCTGGTACTGCCAGCGCTCTCCGGGCTGGTGCATCAGCGGAAGAGCGCCGAGGCGGCGCATCCACTCATCCGGCTCGGGCATCGGCTCCGGCAGGTTGGGGGTGAGCCCCTGCTCGAAGATCGCGTTCATGATCGGCGAGCCCAGCGACGTCATGTCCATGCCGAGCCCGAACGTGGAGGTCAGCAGGTCCCGTACGATGATCGGCCGACGCGCGGGCACGGTGTCGTCCAGCGGACCGTCGCTCCGCTTCAGCACCCGCCGGTCGGCGAGTTCCGGCAGCCACGGATCCACCGGGTCGTCCAGCCGCAGCCTGCACTCATCCAGCAGGACCATCGCCGCCGCGACCGCGACCGGCTTGGACGTGGACGCCATCCGGAAGATCGTGTCCCGGCGCATCGGCGCACCACCGTCATGACGCATCGTCCCGATCGCCTCGACGTGCGTCTCGTCACCCCGGCTGACCAGGGCGACGAGCCCGGGAATCTTCCCGGAATCGACATGCCGTGCCAGCACCTCGCGCATCCTGTGCAGCCCGGACTTGGAGAAGCCGCTGTTGCCCTTTTCCATCACGAATCTCCCTACGTACCGTGTTCGATCTGCGCAACCCGGCCTGGCGTGCGGCCCATGGCCGCGATCGCTGAGCCGTCGATGGGCTTTACGATCGCCGACCGCACTGATATCGGGCTGTCGCCGTCCTGACGCGGTCGCTGACACGACGCCGCAGGGTGGACCGGCGGGAGACTTCGCGAACGCGTCAGCGGTGGCCCGTGCGGATGTCGCGGAGGAGGTGGCCGGCGGCAACTGCCAGGACGAGGGCCGCCACGATGGATGCAGCCGGTGCGATCACGGCGACGGCGGCCTGAGCACCCCACAGCTGCTCGGCCACACCGGTGAGCAGCGCGCCGCCGAGTCCGCCGACGACCGCCAGATACAGGCCGACCAGCGCGAACGCCGTCGCGCGGATCTCGGGAGGAGTCACCGAGGCGACGACGAGACTCAACGGGACGAGACCGGCGAAGGTCGTGCCCGAAGTGACCACTCCGATGACGACGAAGGTCGCGATGTCGGGCGAGTAGGCCTGGATGGCGAAGCCGACGCCGAGGATGGCGACCGCTCCGGCGGCCAGATACAGGGCCGCTGTGGGGCTGCGTCGGAACAAGCGGTCGCTGTAGACGCCACCGAGCACCGCGCCGGTCAGCCCGCCGACGGAGCTGACGGCGGCGATCAAGCCGCGAGCCATGACGCCCTGCCCGAAATGGTCTTCGAGGATGAGGTTCAGATAGATCGGCACCGTGGTCGCGGCCAGACCGAACGCGCCGAGTGCGATCATCACGAAGTAGAAGGTGCGGATCTTCCTCAGTTGCGCGAACGCGGCCAGCAGCGGCACCTGCCAGGTGGTCGGGTTCGGGAGCAGTTCGTCCCCGAGCATTGCCTCCTGCTCGAAGCGGCCCCGGACCGGTTCGCGCAGTCGCAGGGTGGCCAGGGCGAGAACCAGGCCGGACACGGCGACGAAGGCGAAGGCCCACCTCCACGGCTCGTACTCGCCGGGAATGATCGCCGCGAAGAGCACGACCAGAAGAGGGCCGATGACGATGCCCAGGGGTTGGCCGCCGCGGTGAACGCCGAGCACCCGGCCGCGGCCGGCGGGTGGGTAGGCGTCGGTCAGGAGCGAGACCTGGATGGGCCCTTCGTTGGCCTTGCCGATGCCCGCGAGGATGCGGACCATGACCACCTGCCACAGGTTCTGGACCAGGCCGAGGAGTGCGGCTGCGACGGCCCAGAGGAGGGTGCAGACGCCGGCGATGGTGGTGCGACGGCGACGGTCTCCGAGCAGGCCGAGGGGGAGCGCGGCCACGAAGACCATGACCCCGGCGAGCGTTCCGACGGTGGCGACCGCCGCGGAACCGATGCCCAGCGACTCTCGGATCTCGGGCGCGAAGATGCTGAACATCGCGTTGTCGACGCTGTCGAGCAACTGGAGACCGAGAAGCACGCCCAGCATCGTGCCCCCGCCGGCGGACACGACCTCTGAGAACGTCATCTTCTGCTCGGGGGCGGCGGCGAGCGCGACCTCCGTGCGATCTTCTTCGGTCATCGGAGCCCTTTCAACGGGGTTGTCCCTGGTTTGACCAGCATGGTCACAGCATATGAACATAGACACTGTTGATCGTCATTCTCTATGTTATTCGACATAGAGTTGGTCGGTACGAAACTTCGCGTCAGTGGCCCGTCAGAGGGGCCCACTGAGGAACGGCGGTCTCATGAGGGAGTGGAGAGGGTCGGTCGCCTTCATCACAGGAGGTGGCCAGGGAATCGGTCTCGGCATCGCACGCGCCCTGGGCAAACGTGGGGTGCGTCTCGCACTGGCCGACATCGACGAGGCAGCGCTGACCCACAGCGAAGCTGAGCTGTCGCACGTGACGGCCGTGGAGACCTTTCGGCTGGACGTGCGCGACCGTGCGGCGTTCGCCTCGGTCGCCGACGAGGTCGAGTCGAAGCTGGGGCCCGTCGATCTGCTGTTCAACAACGCCGGCATCGTGCCGTACTCGCCGGTGTCGGAGCTGGAGTACGAGAAGTGGGACCTGGCCCTTGGCGTCAACCTCACCGGTGTGGTCAACGGGCTGCAGACCTTCTTGTCTCGCATGATCGAGCGCGGCGAGGGCGGGTACATCGTGAACACCTCGTCGGGCGCCGGTCTGGTAGCCGACACGAACCTGCTGTACGTGACCGCCAAGTTCGCGGTGGTCGGGCTCTCGGAGTCGCTGCAGCTGGCGGTGAGCAAGCACGGCATCGACGTCAGCGTGCTGTGTCCAGGCCCCGTCGACACCGACATCATTCGTAACACCCGGTCAGCGGACGAGGGCGTTTCCATCGGGTTGACGGACAACATCCGCCAGGACGCCGAGACGTTCCTCAAGGGGGGTGCCGGCATCGACTCCGTCGGCGAGATGGTCATCGCCGGCATGGAGGCCCGGTCGATGTGGATCCACACCGGAGACATGCTCCGGCCCTATGTGGAGAAGCGGATGGAGAGCCTCCTCAACTCCATCCCGGCTCCGGCCGTCGACGGGGCTTTCTGACCGGAGAACGCCCGATCGGACTGCAGGGCGCCGAGCGCCAAGAAGGTGAGTCAGCGGGACGGAACGGCAACCGCCGTACCGTCCCGCTTTCGCTCGTGATTCGAGCCCACGGACCTGGACGACGGCCGGCGATCGGGAATCGGGTCAGTCGGTGCGCACGTCTCGGCCGTTGCCGGTCTTCGGGGCGTCGCGACGTGCGGGGGCGACGCCCGGCGGAGTGGACCAGACGTCGGCGAGGTTCTTGTCGAACATGGCCGCGACCGACTGCAGGGCCTCGTCGAGGTCGAAGGCGTCGGGGTCGACGAGCGCCTGGAGGTGGATCCCGAGGAGCGCTCCGTTGAGTGCAGCCGCGGAGGCGCGCTCCTGCCTCGACGCGGTCGCGGGATCCGCGCTTGCGGGGCGATGCGCGCGCAACCAGAGCTCAAGGCCGCCGCGCCGCCGGGCGAGGAACTCTTGGTACTGGGTGCGGACGGCGCCCGTGCCGCTGATGGCTTCACCCAAGATCATGAATACCAGCGCCGAATTGCCGCTGCGCACCAAGGCGGCGGAGTCGTCGAACAACTCGGCGAGCGCCGGCACGGACTGGTAGCGCTCCGGGGGCATCAAGCGGTCGATCGCGCGTTCTACAACGGCCATCACGAGACCGTCTTTGTTCTTGAAGTGCCACGGGATGGAGCCGCGGCTGATGCCCGAGCGCTCGGAGATGTCGACGAAGGACGTCCGGTCGAACCCGCGCTCGGCGAACAGCTCTTCGGCTGCGTCCAGAATGCGGCGACGACTCTCTTCACCGATCTCGTCGATCCGGCGCCGTCCTCGGGAACTCACGATGGTCATCTTAGTGCCTGCGCACAAAGCGGCCAGAAGCGTTACAGGGCCCGGAATCACGTTCCGGCCGAGGTCCTGGCGGCGAACAGGTGGGATGCGGCGTCGTGTCAGCGGCCGTGTCAGCACGGCGACGGCCCGCTATCAGAGCGGTCGGCGATCGTCAGTGCCATGAACGGTTCAGCGATCGCGGCCTCAAGGCCCGGTGAGATCCGCTCAGGCGACCCGACCTGAGCGGATCCAGGCCCCGGACACCGACGGGACCGCGTTCCACCAGCCGTTCGTT
>NZ_JBQHCW010000067.1:0-5479 GCF_052068115.1 Nonomuraea sp. ZG12 | reverse complement strand
GGATGTACGCGTCCGTTTCTTGAGAACTCAACAGTGTGTTAAAAGCCAGTGCATGATGCACAACCCCGTCATTTATGACGGATTCCTTTGGTTGACATTTTTGCGAATGTTGGCCGGGTGAAACCATTCCAAGCATTTTTTGGAGAGTTTGATCCTGGCTCAGGACGAACGCTGGCGGCGTGCTTAACACATGCAAGTCGAGCGGAAAGGCCCTTCGGGGTACTCGAGCGGCGAACGGGTGAGTAACACGTGAGTAACCTGCCCCTGACTCTGGGATAAGCCCGGGAAACTGGGTCTAATACCGGATATGACCGCCCCAGGCATCTGGTGGTGGTGGAAAGTTTTTCGGTTGGGGATGGACTCGCGGCCTATCAGCTTGTTGGTGGGGTAATGGCCTACCAAGGCGACGACGGGTAGCCGGCCTGAGAGGGCGACCGGCCACACTGGGACTGAGACACGGCCCAGACTCCTACGGGAGGCAGCAGTGGGGAATATTGCGCAATGGGCGAAAGCCTGACGCAGCGACGCCGCGTGGGGGATGACGGCCTTCGGGTTGTAAACCTCTTTCAGCAGGGACGAAGTTGACGTGTACCTGCAGAAGAAGCGCCGGCTAACTACGTGCCAGCAGCCGCGGTAATACGTAGGGCGCAAGCGTTGTCCGGAATTATTGGGCGTAAAGAGCTCGTAGGTGGCTGGTCGCGTCTGCCGTGAAAGCCCGCAGCTTAACTGCGGGTCTGCGGTGGATACGGGCCGGCTAGAGGTAGGTAGGGGCAAGTGGAATTCCTGGTGTAGCGGTGAAATGCGCAGATATCAGGAGGAACACCGGTGGCGAAGGCGGCTTGCTGGGCCTTACCTGACGCTGAGGAGCGAAAGCGTGGGGAGCGAACAGGATTAGATACCCTGGTAGTCCACGCTGTAAACGTTGGGCGCTAGGTGTGGGGATCTTCCACGATCTCCGTGCCGGAGCTAACGCATTAAGCGCCCCGCCTGGGGAGTACGGCCGCAAGGCTAAAACTCAAAGGAATTGACGGGGGCCCGCACAAGCGGCGGAGCATGTTGCTTAATTCGACGCAACGCGAAGAACCTTACCAAGGTTTGACATCACCCGGAAACGTGCAGAGATGTGCGCCTCTTCGGACTGGGTGACAGGTGGTGCATGGCTGTCGTCAGCTCGTGTCGTGAGATGTTGGGTTAAGTCCCGCAACGAGCGCAACCCTTGTTCCATGTTGCCAGCAACCTCTTCGGAGGGTTGGGGACTCATGGGAGACTGCCGGGGTCAACTCGGAGGAAGGTGGGGATGACGTCAAGTCATCATGCCCCTTATGTCTTGGGCTGCAAACATGCTACAATGGCCGGTACAGAGGGCTGCTAAACCGTGAGGTGGAGCGAATCCCTAAAAGCCGGTCTCAGTTCGGATTGGGGTCTGCAACTCGACCCCATGAAGTCGGAGTCGCTAGTAATCGCAGATCAGCAACGCTGCGGTGAATACGTTCCCGGGCCTTGTACACACCGCCCGTCACGTCACGAAAGTCGGCAACACCCGAAGCCCGTGGCCCAACCAGCTTGCTGGGGGGAGCGGTCGAAGGTGGGGCTGGCGATTGGGACGAAGTCGTAACAAGGTAGCCGTACCGGAAGGTGCGGCTGGATCACCTCCTTTCTAAGGAGCATCGGTCCTGCTCGCAAGAGCTGGGCCTACGCTGTGACTGTGAGCACTCGTCTCGCACACGGCAGCTCATTAGTGGAGCACTGGCTATTCAATCAGGTGGATCGCCTGCGTGTTAGTACTGCCCTTCCTCTTCGGAGGTGGGGAGTGGGAACGTGCGTTGCGGGGTTTCGCTTCTGGTTGGACACACTGTTGGGTCCTGAGGAAACGGACCAGCGGGCCCGCTGCGAGGTGGGCTTGTTGTCTGTTGGTACCTCATTCAGGGCCGACCTCCTGTCATACCGGTCTGACGCTTGGCGTTGGGTGTCTGGTGGTGGGTGGGGTTGGTTGCTGTTTGTTGTTTGAGATTTGCATAGTGGACGCGAGCATCTTTGTGGCCAAGTTTTTTAGGGCACACGGTGGATGCCTAGGCATCAGGAGCCGATGAAGGACGTGGGAGGCTGCGTTAAGCCTCGGGGAGTCGCCAACCAGACGTTGATCCGGGGATGTCCGAATGGGGAAACCTAGCACCAGTCATGTGGTGTTGCCTCCGCCTGAATGTATAGGGCGGTTGGTGGTAACGCGGGGAAGTGAAACATCTCAGTACCCGTAGGAAGAGAAAACAACAGTGATTCCGTGAGTAGTGGTGAGCGAAAGCGGATGAGGCTAAACCGGGCGTGTGTGATAGCCGGCAGGCGTTGCACGTTCGGGGTCGTGGGACCTTCTTGAGGAGACTGCCGTCTTCTCGGACAGTGAGAAATCCATCTGATAGTCGAAGCCTCTGGGAAGGGGCGCCGTAGACCGTGAGAGTCGGGTAGGCGAAATTGGATGGACTGTCGGAGGGGATCCCAAGTAGCACGGGGCCCGAGAAATCCTGTGTGAATCTGCCAGGACCACCTGGTAAGCCTAAATACTCCCTGATGACCGATAGTGCACGAGTACCGTGAGGGAAAGGTGAAAAGTGCCCCGGTGAGGGGTTGTGAAATAGTACCTGAAACCGTGTGCCTACAAGCCGTAGGAGCTTAGCCGGGACTTGTTCCGGCTGTGATGTGACTGCGTGCCTTTTGAAGAATGAGCCTGCGAGTTATGGTGTGTGGCGAGGTTAACCCGTGTGGGGGAGCCGTAGCGAAAGCGAGTCTGAATAGGGCGTTTGAGTCGCATGCTGTAGACCCGAAGCGGAGTGATCTACGCATGGGCAGGTTGAAGCTCAGGTAAGACTGGGTGGAGGACCGAACCCACCAGGGTTGAAAACCTGGGGGATGACCTGTGTGTAGGGGTGAAAGGCCAATCAAACTCCGTGATAGCTGGTTCTCCCCGAAATGCATTTAGGTGCAGCGTCACGTGTTTCTTGCCGGAGGTAGAGCACTGGATGGCTAATGGGCCCGACAAGGTTACTGACGTCAGCCAAACTCCGAATGCCGGTAAGTGAGAGCGTGGCAGTGAGACTGCGGGCGATAAGGTTCGTAGTCGAGAGGGAAACAGCCCAGATCACCGACTAAGGCCCCTAAGCGTGTGCTAAGTGGGAAAGGATGTGGAGTCGCAGAGACAACCAGGAGGTTGGCTTAGAAGCAGCCACCCTTGAAAGAGTGCGTAATAGCTCACTGGTCAAGTGATTCCGCGCCGACAATGTAGCGGGGCTCAAGTACACCGCCGAAGTCGTGGCATTCATCATTTTCGGATGGTGGATGGGTAGGGGAGCGTCGTGCAGCCGGCGAAGCGGCAGAGTGATCTAGTCGTGGAGGCTGTGCGAGTGAGAATGCAGGCATGAGTAGCGAATCGAGGGTGAGAAACCCTCGCGCCGGATGACCAAGGGTTCCTGGGCCAGGCTAATCCGCCCAGGGTAAGTCGGGACCTAAGGCGAGGCCGACAGGCGTAGTCGATGGACAACGGGTTGATATTCCCGTACCCGCTTTAACACGCCCATACTGAACCTCGTGATGCTAAGAGTCCTTAACTCGCCTAAAGCCTTCGGGCTTGGGGTCAGAGTGAACGCTCGGTCCGATCGGGTAGTAGGTAAGCGATGGGGTGACGCAGGAAGGTAGTCCAGCCCAGGCGATGGTTGTCCTGGGGTAAGCATGTAGGGAGTGAGGTAGGCAAATCCGCCTCGCATTAATCCTGAGATGTGATGCCGAGCCGATTGTGGTGAAGTGGATGATCCTATGCTGCCGAGAAAAGCCTCTAGCGAGTGTTGTGGCGGCCCGTACCCTAAACCGACTCAGGTGGTCAGGTAGAGAATACCAAGGCGATCGGGTGAACTGTGGTTAAGGAACTCGGCAAATTGCCCCCGTAACTTCGGGAGAAGGGGGACCTCTGCTGGTGATCAGACTTGCTCTGTGAGCTGGTGGTGGTCGCAGTGGCCAGGGGGAAGCGACTGTTTACTAAAAACACAGGTCCGTGCGAAGTCGTAAGACGATGTATACGGACTGACGCCTGCCCGGTGCCGGAACGTTAAGGGGACCGCTTAGCCAGCTTCGGTTGGCGAAGGTGAGAACTTAAGCGCCGGTAAACGGCGGTGGTAACTATAACCATCCTAAGGTAGCGAAATTCCTTGTCGGGTAAGTTCCGACCTGCACGAATGGCGTAACGACTTCCCCGCTGTCTCAACCACAGACCCGGCGAAATTGCACTACGAGTAAAGATGCTCGTTACGCGCAGCAGGACGGAAAGACCCCGGGACCTTCACTACAGCTTGACATTGGCGTTTGGAGCGTCTTGTGTAGGATAGGTGGGAGACTGGGAAGCTGTCACGCTAGTGATGGTGGAGTCATTGGTGAAATACCACTCTGGTCGTTTTGAACGTCTAACTCTGGTCCGTGATCCGGATCGGGGACAGTGTCTGGTGGGTAGTTTAACTGGGGCGGTTGCCTCCTAAAGAGTAACGGAGGCGCCCAAAGGTTCCCTCAGCCTGGTTGGTAATCAGGTGTTGAGTGTAAGTGCACAAGGGAGCTTGACTGTGAGACTGACGGGTCGAGCAGGAGCGAAAGCTGGGACTAGTGATCCGGCATCGGCATGTGGAAGCGGTGTCGCTCAACGGCTAAAAGGTACCCCGGGGATAACAGGCTGATCTTCCCCAAGAGTCCATATCGACGGGATGGTTTGGCACCTCGATGTCGGCTCGTCGCATCCTGGGGCTGGAGTAGGTCCCAAGGGTTGGGCTGTTCGCCCATTAAAGCGGTACGCGAGCTGGGTTTAGAACGTCGCGAGACAGTTCGGTCCCTATCCGCTGCGCGCGCAGGAGACTTGAAAGGAGCTGTCCCTAGTACGAGAGGACCGGGACGGACGAACCTCTGGTGTGCCAGTTGTACCGCCAGGTGCACGGCTGGTTGGCTACGTTCGGAAGGGATAACCGCTGAAAGCATCTAAGCGGGAAGCTCGCCTTGAGATGAGGTCTCCCACCATGAGAGTGGGTAAGGCTCCCGGTAGACGACCGGGTTGATAGGCCGGAGGTGGAAGCACGGTAACGTGTGGAGCTGACCGGTACTAATAGGCCGAGGACTTGACCACAAAGCATTGTTGCTCAGGTGTGTGCTGCGTTCTGTACTCTTCGCCGGGTCCGGAACAGCGCCGCATGTGAGGGATCCTGTTGCTCGCGTCCACTACGCAATTCTGAGACAGCAAACAGTTGTTCAGGCGACCGGTGACGGTTGGCTGGGTGTTGTTTGTGTGTTTCATAGGGTTACGGCGGTTATGGCGGGAAGGAAACACCCGGTTACATTCCGAACCCGGAAGTTAAGCTTCTCAGCGCCGATGGTACTGCACTCGGGAGGGTGTGGGAGAGTAGGTCACCGCCGGACAATCTTTCAGGTAGGGCTCCGACACTTTGGCTGTCGGGGCCCT
>NZ_JBQHCW010000066.1:0-5637 GCF_052068115.1 Nonomuraea sp. ZG12 | reverse complement strand
TGCTGGGATGTGCGCCGGGCTCCGGAGGCGTTCCGGTACCTGAGTCAGGCCCGCAACGTCGGCAAGGTCGTCCTGACATTCCCGGCCACCGAGCTCAGCGGGACGGTCCTGGTGACCGGCGCCTCGGGAGCCCTCGGCGGACTCGTCGCCCGCCACCTGGCGGCCCGTGGCCCGGCGAACCTGATGCTGCTCTCCCGGCGCGGACCCGAAGCCCCCGGGATGGGCCGGTTGGCCGCCGAGCTCGCCGTCCAGGGCGTGCAGGTCCAGCTGCGCGCCGCTGACGTCGCGGACCGCGACCACCTGGCCACGGTGATCGCCGGGGTGCCGGCCGAGGCGCCGCTGCGCGGTGTCGTACACGCCGCTGGAGTGCTGGACGACGGGCTGATCGGTGCACTGACGCCGACCCGGATGCATACGGTGATGCGGGCGAAGGTCGACGGCGCCTGGCACCTCCACGAGCTGACCAGGACCCATGATCTGAGCCTGTTCGCGGTGTTCTCCTCGATCGCCGGGATCTGGGGCAGCCCCGGCCAGGGCAATTACGCGGCGGCGAACACCTTCCTTGACGCCCTGGCCGCTCACCGGCGCGGCGAAGGGCTGCCCTCGGTGTCCCTGGCCTGGGGGCCGTGGCAGCTCGCGGAGGCCGGGACCGGAGGGATGACCGGGCACCTCACGCCGGCCGACTGGCAGCGGATGGCCGCCCAGGGCCTGCGACCGCTGAGCGGCGCCGACGGTCTCGCCCTGCTGGGCGCCGTGACAGGCCCGCCGAGCCCGGCGGCGGACGGATCTCGCGCCCTGCTGATCCCGGCCCGGCTCGACCGATCGAGCCGGCGCCGTCGCGGACCGGGAACGCACCCCCTGCTGTCCGGGCTGATCCCCGCTTCGAGCACGCGGAGCACGGCCCGGCGCACGGCCGGGGCGATCAGCGCCGGCGGCGGCACCGGCCTCGCCGTCCGGCTGGCCGCGCTGTCCTCGGCCGAACGGGTGGAGACCGTCCGGGAGATGGTTCTCGGCCAGGCCGCTCGCGTCCTGGGGATGGCCGGGCCGGAGTCGATGGATGCCGGTCGGTCGTTCCGTGAGCTGGGTTTTGATTCGTTGACGGCTGTGGAGTTGCGTAATCGGCTGGGTGAGGTGACCGGTCTGCGTCTTCCTGCCACGCTGGTCTTCGACTATCCGACGCCGTCGGCGTTGGTCGGGTTCGTTCTTACCGAATTGCTCGGTGACGTCACTGCGGTGGCACTGCCCACGGCGCGGGCAGACGTTCAGGACGACGATGATCCGGTGGTGATCGTCGGGATCGGCTGCCGCTTCCCCGGTGGCGTCGGCTCGGCGGGCGAGCTCTGGGGCCTGCTGTCCTCGGAAACGGATGCCGTGACCGGATTCCCGGTGAACCGGGGACCGGCCTGGGAAGGCGTCGTCGACCCGGACCCGGCCGCCCCGGGGAAGAGTTACGCAGATGTCGGTGGATTCCTGCACGACGCCGGGGATTTCGACGCGCAGTTCTTCGGGATCTCGCCGCGTGAGGCGCTGGCGATGGATCCGCAGCAGCGGCTGCTGCTGGAGACGTCCTGGGAGGCGTTGGAGGACGCCGGAATCGACCCGGGGTCATTGCCGGGCAGCTCGACCGGGGTGTTCACGGGGCTGATCTACCACGACTACAGCACCGGAGGCTCAGCCCCCGAGGAAGTGGAAGGGTACGTCAGCACCGGGAATTCGGGTGGGGTGGCGTCCGGGCGGGTCGCGTACGCGCTCGGTCTGGAGGGTCCGGCGGTGACGGTGGACACGGCGTGTTCGTCGTCGCTGGTGGCCTTGCACCTGGCGGTTCAGGCGCTGAGGTCGGGGGAGTGCAGTCTGGCTTTGGCCGGTGGGGCGACGGTGATGGCGACCCCGAGCACCTTCGTGGAGTTCTCGCGGCAGCGGGGGTTGGCCGTGGATGGTCGGTGCAAGGCGTATGCGGATGCGGCTGACGGGACGGGTTGGGGGGAGGGTGTCGGGGTCCTGGTGGTGGAGCGGCTTTCGGATGCGCGTCGGCTTGGGCATCGGGTGCTGGCGGTGGTTCGGGGGTCGGCGGTCAATCAGGATGGTGCGTCGAATGGTTTGACGGCACCGAATGGTCCGTCGCAGCAGCGGGTGATCCGGGCGGCGCTGGCCAACGCCGGGCTGCAGCCGGACGATATCGACGTCGTCGAGGGGCATGGGACCGGTACTCGGCTGGGCGATCCGATCGAGGCCCAGGCGGTGCTGGCCACCTATGGTCAGGGCCGGGACGCCGGCAGTCCGGTGCTGCTGGGTTCGGTGAAGTCGAACATCGGTCACACCCAGGCGGCGGCCGGGGTGGCCGGGATCATCAAGATGGTGCAGGCGATGGCCCACGGCGTCGTCCCGGCGACATTGCATGTGGACGCTCCCTCGTCACAGGTGGACTGGGAGTCGGGCGCGGTCGAACTGGTCACCGATGCGACCCCCTGGCCCCAGACGAACCGCCCACGCCGGGCCGCGATCTCGTCGTTCGGCTTCTCCGGTACGAACGCGCACGTCATCATCGAGCAACCCGCAGAAATCCCCCACAACCAGGACGACACCGAGACGCTGCCGGTCGTTCCCTGGGTGATCTCCGCCCGCAACGCCACCGGGCTGGCCGCACAGGCCCAACGGCTGCACGGCCACCTGATCTCCCGGCCCGAGCTGGACCCGGTGGACGTCGGCTGGTCCCTGGCCACGACCCGCGCGAACCTCGACCACCGCGCCGTGCTCGTCGGGGCCGATAGCGCCGAACTCGTCGCACGTCTGACCGCCCTGGCCGGATCGGCGGACGCGCCGCCGGCCGGTGTGCTGACGGGGAGCGCCGGTTCGGTGGGTAAGGTCGCGTTCCTGTTCACGGGCCAGGGCGCTCAGCGAGTGGGGATGGGCCGGCAGCTGTACGCCGCGTATCCGGTGTTCGCGCGGGCCTTCGACGCGGTCTGCGCGAGTCTGGACGAGCACCTGGACCAGCCGGGGCCATCGTTGACAGCGGTCATCGGTGGCGCCGGTCGTATCGATGACACGGTGTGGGCGCAGGCGGGGCTGTTCGCGGTCGAGGTGGCGCTGTTCCGGTTGCTGGAGTCGTGGGGCGTGACCCCGGCGATGGTGGCCGGTCACTCCATCGGCGAGCTGGCCGCCGCTTACGTGGCCGGGATCTGGTCTCTCTCGGACGCGTGCGCCGTGGTCGGCGCGCGGGGCCGGTTGATGCAGGCGCTGCCCCCCGGCGGGGCGATGCTGGCGGTGCAGGCGGGTGAGGACGACGTCCGTACGGTTCTGGCCGGGGTCGAGGGCGTGGGTGTCGCGGCGGTCAACGGCCCGGCCGCCGTGGTGGTGTCCGGTACGGAGCGATCGGTGGCGGAGGTCGCCGACGCGTTCACCGCCCAGGGTGTACGGGTGCGGCATCTGCGGGTGTCGCATGCCTTCCACTCGGCGTTGATGGAGCCGATGCTGGCGGAGTTCGGGCGGGTCACCGCGTCGGTGTCGTACAGCACGCCACAGATCCCGCTGGTGTCGACGCTGACCGGCCAGGTGGTCAGCGATGAGGTGACGGATCCGGCGTACTGGGTGCGCCAGGTGCGCGAGCCGGTGCGGTTCGCCGACGCCGTCAGCACGCTGCGGGACAGCGGGGCGCGCACGTTCGTCGAGCTCGGCCCGGACGGTGTGTTGTCCGCCCTCGGCCCGCAGACCGCCGCCGTCTCGGGTACGACCCCGAGTCCGGCGGACGCCGAGGACTGGATTCCGGCCCTCCGCCGCGACCGGGACGAGCCCGCGACCCTGGTGACGGCCCTCGGCCGGTTGTACGCCCGGGGCGCGACCGTCGACTGGCCCCGCTTCTACGCCGGGACCGGGGCGGCCCGAGTCGACCTGCCCACCTACGCCTTCACCCGGCAGCGCTACTGGCTGAGCTCCGGCGGGGCCCTGGGCGACGCCGCCGGTCTGGGGCTGGGCTCGTCCGGTCATCCGTTGCTGGGCGCGGCCGTGAACCTGCCGGCCAGCGGGGGGCTGGTGCTGACCGGCAGGCTCTCGCTGAGTGCCCAGCCGTGGCTGGGCGAGCACGTGGTCGCCGGTCGGGCGATCCTGCCCGGCGCGGCCCTGGTGGAGATGGCGATCCGGGCCGGGGACGAGATCGGGCGGCCCCGGCTCGCCGAGCTGGTGATCGAAGCGCCCCTGGTCCTGCCGGACCGGGGCGGCATCCGGGTTCAGGTCACGGTCGACTCGATCGAGTCGGACGACGACGCCCGGCGCAGTGCGGTCGCGGTCTACTCCCAGCCGGAGCAGGAGGACCCGGCCGGCGCCTGGACCCGGCACGCCACCGGCATCCTCACCTCGGCCGACAGCATGGACGCCACCGCGCTGGGGCACCCGGCCGTTCTCGCCACGGCTGAGGACATGGACGGGGCCCAGCCGGGTTCCTGGCCGCCCGTTGGGGCTGTCGTACAGGATCTGGAGGGTTTCTATCCCGCGCTGGCCGCCGCCGGGCTGAGCTACGGGCCGCTGTTCCAGGGGGTGCGGAAGCTCTGGCGGCGCGGTGATGAGGTCTTCGCGGAGATCGCCCTCGCCGATGACGCCCCCGTCGCCGGGTTCGGGCTGCACCCGGCCCTGCTCGACGCCGCCCTGCACCCGATCTCGGCCACCGGCTCGACGTCCGGCCAGGACGGTCCCGGACGCGGCCCGTTGCTGCCCTTCGCCTGGACCGATGTGGTCGTACACGCGACCGGTGCCCGTGCGGCCCGGGTGCGCCTGGCACCGACCCCGACCGGCGACGGGATGTCGCTGACCCTGGCCGATGAGACCGGCGCGCTGATCGCGGCGGTGGGCGGGCTGGCCCTGCGCCCGCTTCCGGCGGCTCGGGCGGGCTCGGCCGTCACCGGCGAGGCGCTGTTCACCCTTGACTGGGTCCCGGCGCGCTCTGCCGAAGGCCAGAAAGATCACGAGTCTGCGGACCTGAGTCGCTGGGCCGTGCTGAGCCCCGGCGACCCAGCACCGTTCGGCGAGCTCTCCGGCGCCGCGAGGTACTCCGGCATCGGCGAGTTGACGGCGGCGGTGGCCGCCGGACGGCCGGCCCCGGACACCGTCGTCATCGGCTGCCCGACACGGTTCGAGGGCGCCGGTGTCGGCGACCGGGCGCGTGCGGCGGCGGCCCGCGCCCTTGGCGTCGTGCAGGAATGGCTGGCGGCCGAGAATCTGGCCGGGGCCCGGCTGGTGATGGTCACCGAGCGCGCGGTCGACGCCGGCTCCGGCTCCGGCGACGTCCCGATCGAGATGTCCGGCTCCGCAGTCTGGGGATTGGTACGAGTCGCCGCCGGCGAGAACCCGGGCCGACTGGTCCTCGTGGACCTCGACGTCGACCCCGGCGCCGACGGCGCGGGAGACCTGGTCCGCGCGGCCGTGGCCACCGGGGAGGCGCAGGTCGCCGTCCGGGGCGGTCAGCTCCTGGTCCCGCGCTTGGCGCCGGTGAGCTCGGCGACCGCCCTTGAGGTGCCGCCGAACACGGACACCTGGCGGCTGGACTTCACCGAGCGCGGCACGCTCCAGAACTTGACCTTGGTTCCCGTTGGTGGTGATGGGGGTTTGGGTGTTGGTGAGGTGCGGGTGGGTTTGCGGGCTGGTGGGGTG
>NZ_JBQHCW010000065.1:0-6153 GCF_052068115.1 Nonomuraea sp. ZG12 | reverse complement strand
AACAACCCGCTCAGCCCCCCGCTCCGCCAGCCAACGCACCACCCGCACACCGATCGCACCAGTACCACCCGTCACCAGCGCCGTCCCCCGCGCCACCCACCCCCACCCACCGGCAGGAGCAGGGGAAGAGGAAGCGGGACCAGAAGCGAGGGGAGGACCAGAAGCGAGGGGAGGGGCGGGAGCGGGGACCGGAGCGAGGGCAGGAGCGGCGACGGGAGCGGGGGTGGGTCGGGCCAGTCGGCGGCCCAGCACTCCGGTGTCGCGGATGGCGACCTGATTCTCGCCGCAGCCGGCCAGCACCGCCGCCAGGCGGGCCTCGACCCGCTCGTCCCAGACCGGCGGCAGGTCGATCAGCCCGCCCCACCGGTCCGGATGCTCCAGAGCGGCCACCTGCCCCAGCCCCCAGACCTGAGCCTGGACCGGAGCCGTCAGCACGTCGGCCGGCCCAGCGGCCACCGCACCACGGGTCAGCACCCACAACGGCGCCGCCACCCCGGCATCCCCCAACGCCTGAACCAAGCCCAGCGTGCCCGCCACCCCAGCAGACACCGCATCGAGCCCCGGCAGCGCCTCCTCAGCCAGAGCCAGCAGCGACACAACCCCACCGAGGTCATGCGCAGTCGAGGGTGCTCCCCCGAGCGCGGAAGTGGGGGAATCAGGCACGGATCCGGCCGTGCCCAGAGCCTCGCCGATCCGGGCGGCGATCGCCGCCCGGCCCAGATCATCGAGGCTGAGCTCGACGAGCACCGCCCGCGCCCCCCGGGCCGTCAGCGCCCGGACACACTCCTGGGCCGGCTCGTCGTCGGCCGGACCGCTGATCACCAGCCAGGTTCCCGGCAGCCGGGCCGGGGACGGGTCGTTCACCGGCGCCCACGTCGTCCGGTACCGCCAGTGGGCGGTCACCGACTCATCCCGCTCCCGCCGCCGCCACGACCTCAAACCAGGCAGAACAGCGCCAAGCCGCTCCACGTCGTCCACGGCCAGCGTCTCGGCCAAGGCCCGGACGTCGCCGCCCTCGACCGCGGCCCAGAACCGGGCCTCGGCCGCCGAGCCGCCACCGCCGCCAACACCGACGACTGCGCCAGGCCGCATCAACTGGGGGCCGCCGGGCCAGAAATACTGATGCTGGAAGGCGTACGTCGGCAGCTCCACCACCTGCCCGGCCGGCAGCACGGCGGCCCAGTCGACGCGGACCCCCTGCACATGCGCCCGCGCCAGCGCGCCCAGCAGCGACTCCGGCGCCGGCGCCCGCCCGCGCAGCAGCGGGATGAACCCGTCACCGGCCCGGTCGGCGAGGATGGCCGGCCCCATGGCTGACAGCGTCGCGTCCGGGCCGATCTCGATGAACACCGTGATGCCCTGCCCGGCCAGGGTGGTGACGACGTCGGCGAACCGGACCGGCTGCCGAGCCTGCCGGGCCCAGTAGGCCGCCTCCGGGACCGCGATGACGTCACCGGTCAACGCACCCGCCCAGGTCAGGGTGGGCGCCATGTGCTCCAGCCCGGCCGCCACCCGGCCGAGTTCGTCCAGCACCGGATCCATCCAGGCCGAATGGAACGCGTGGCTCACCCGCAGCCGCCGCACCCGCCGGCCCCGCTCCCGCCACATCTCCAGCACCTGGTCCACGGCCTCGGCATCACCCGAGATCACCACCGAGGACGGGCCGTTCACCGCCGCCACCGAGACGCCGGGCCGGTCCTCCAGCACCGCGAGCATCTCGGCCTCGGTCACCGCCACCGCCGCCATCGCACCACCCTCGGGCAGCGCCTGCATCAACCGAGCCCGCGTACCGACCAACCGGCAGGCATCCTCAAGACTGAGGACACCGGCCGCGTACGCCGCCGCGACCTCCCCGACCGAATGACCGGCGACCGCCTCCGGGACGATCCCGGCCGCCGCCAGCAGAGCGACCAGCCCCACCTCGACCGCGAACAACCCGGCCTGCGCGAACACCGTCTGATCGGCCCGCGCGTCACCGTCCGCGCCCAGGACCACCTCCCGGATCGGCAGCCCGACCTCCGGCTCCAGCAGCTCGCACACCTGGTCGAAGGCCGCCGCGAACACCTCGGAGGCGGCGTACAGCTCGCGCCCCATCCCGGCCCGCTGAGCGCCCTGACCGGCGAAGACGAACCCGATCCGCGGCGACCCGGCGGGGGCCACCCCGCTGATCACGGTGCTCGCCGGCTCACCGGTCGCCACCGCCGTCAGCCCCGACAGCAGTTCGTCCCGGTCCGCGCCGACGATCACGGCCCGGTGCTCGAACACCGACCGGGCGGTCGCCAGCGACCAGCCCACATCGGCCGGGTCCAGAGCCGGGCGGGCGCGCACGAAGGCGGCCAGCCGATCCGCCTGAGCGGCCAGCGCGCCGGCGGTCCGGGCGGACACCAGCCACGCGGGCGCCGTCGCCAGCGCGGCGGGCCCGGTCTCGTCCCCGACCGGCTCCTCGCCGCCGTGCCCGACCGGCTCCTCGCCGGCGGCCCCGGCCTGCGCCTCAGGTGGTGCTTCCTCGACGATGACGTGGGCGTTGGTGCCGCTGATCCCGAACGCCGAGATCCCGGCCCGGCGCGGTCGCCCGTTCACCGGCCAGGGCACGGGCTCGGTCAGCAGCCGCAGCCCGGAGTCGGACCAGTCCACGTGCGGGGAGGGCTCCAGCGAGTGCAGGGTCCTGGGCAGTTGCTGATGCCGCAGGGCCAGCACCATCTTCATCACCCCGGCCACCCCGGCGGCGGCCTGGGCGTGGCCGATGTTGGACTTCACCGAGCCCAGCCAGAGCGGCCGTCCGGCGTCCCGGTCCTGCCCGTAGGTGGCGGCGAGGGCCTGGGCCTCGATCGGGTCGCCCAGCACTGTGCCGGTCCCGTGCGCCTCCACCGCGTCCACGTCGGCCGGCCGCAGTCCGGCGTTCGCCAGCGCGGCCCGGATCACCCGCTGCTGCGAGGGCCCGTTGGGGGCGGTCAGCCCGTTGGAGGCGCCGTCCTGGTTCACCGCGGTGCCCCGGATCACGGCCAGGACGGGGTGACCGTTCGCCCGCGCGTCCGAGAGCCGTTCGAGCACGATCATGCCCGCGCCCTCGGCCATGCCCATACCGTCGGCGTCGGCCGAGAACGACTTGCAGCGCCCGTTCGCGGCCAGGCCGCGCTGCTTGGAGAAGCCGACGAGCTCGGCCGGGGTCGCCATGATCGTCACCCCGCCCGCGAGCGCCAGCCGGCACTCTCCCGAGCGCAGCGCCTGACCGGCCAGATGGACGGCGACCAGGGACGATGAGCAGGCCGTGTCCACGGTCAGTGACGGCCCTTCGAGTCCGAGGGTGTAGGAGATCCGGCCGGAGATGACGCTGCCGGCGTTCCCGGTCACCATGTGACCCTCCAGCCCGGCCGAGCCTTCCGGGGCCAGCTGCAGCCCGGTCGCGTACCCGGATCCGTAACCACCGGCGAAGACGCCGGTGGCGGAGCCGCGCAACGACCTCGGGTCGATCCCGGCCCGTTCCAGGGCTTCCCAGGAGGTCTCCAGGAGCAGCCGCTGCTGCGGGTCCATGGCCAGCGCCTCACGCGGGCTGATCCCGAAGAAGCCGGGATCGAACTGTCCCGCCTCGTGCAGGAAACCACCGGCCTGTACGTAAGCCGTACCGGGATGGTCGGGGTCCGGGTCGAACAGGTGGTCGATGTCCCAGCCGCGGTTGAGCGGGATTCCGGAGATCCCGTCGCCGCCGGACACCAGCATCTCCCACAGGCTCTCGGGACCGGTGATGCCGCCCGGGTACCGTCCGGCCATGCCGACGATGGCGATCGGCTCGTCGTTCACCGGCGCCGTGGTCACGGCGGCCGGGAGCGCCGGCAGGTCTCCCAGCAGTTCGGTACGCAGGTGAGCGGCCAGCACGAGGGGGGTCGGGTGATCGAACAGCAGGGTGGCCGAGAGCCTCATCCCGGTGGCCGCGCTGAGCTGGTTGCGCAGCTCCACGGCGGTGAGCGAGTCGAACCCCAGGTCGCTGAAGGCTCGGGCGGCGTCGACCGCCTCCAAGGAGGCGTAGTTCAGCACGGCGGCGGCCTCGGCCCGGATCAAGTCGATCAAGAGCCGGTCCTGCTCGGCCCGGGGCAGGCTCGACAGCCGCCGGGCGAGCTCGCTGCCGGCCAGGAGACCGTCGGGCCCGGCGTCGCTCCCCTGGGGCCGTGGCAGCCGGACGATCTGGGGCAGGTCGCGGACGAACGGGACGGTGTGCAGGTCGGCCATGCCGGGGGCGCCGGCCATCTCCGACCAGTCCACGTCCATGACGGTCAGCGCGGTGTCGTCGCCGTCGATGGCCTCGGCCAGGGCCTGGACGGCCAGGGCGGGGTCCATCAGGACCTCCCACCGGTTCCGGCTCAGCCGCGCCACGGTGGCCTCGCTGGCCTGGGCGACCCCGCCGCCGGCCCACGGGCCCCACGCCACCGACAGCGCGGTCCGGCCGCGACCGCGCCGGTTCTCGGCCAGCGCGTCGAGGAAGGCGTTGGCGGCGGCGTAGTTGCCCTGCCCGCCGCCGCCGAAGGTCGCGGCGGCCGAGGAGAACAGCACGAACGCGTCCAGGTCCAGGTCCGCCGTCAGCTCGTCCAGCAGGGCGGCGGAGGTGGCCTTCGCGGCCAGGACTGCGGCCAGCCGGGCCGGGTCCAGCCGGTCCAGGACGCCGTTGTCGACCACGCCGGCGGTGTGCATCACGCTCGACAGCGGCGAGCCGGTGACCGCGATCCGGTGCAGCAGTCCGGTGACGTCGTCGCGGCGGCCGGCGTCGCCTGCCACCACGTGCACGGTCGTACCGGCCGTGGCCACCTCGGCGGCCAGCGCGGCCACTCCGGCCGCGCCGGCGCCGGAGCGGCCGGCGAGCACGACCCGGTCGGCGCCCCGGCCGGCGAGCCAGCGGGCCACGTGGCCGCCGATCGCGCCGGTGCCCCCGGTGATCAGCACGGTGCCCCCGGGACGCCAGCGCGCGCCGCCGTCCCGGGGCAGCGGGGCCGGTACGAGCCGGCGCCCGAGGATTCCGCCGGGGCGCACGGCGGTCTGGTCTTCGCCCAGGTTCCCCGTCAGGACGGCGCAGAGCCGGTCCGCCGCCCGTTCGTCGAGCAGCTCGGGCAGGTCGACGAGGCCGCCCCACCGGTCCCGGTGCTCAAGGCTCGCGACCCGGCCCAGCGCCCAGATCTGCGCCTGTACGGGCGCGGCCAGGACATCGGCGGGGGCCGCCGCGACGGCACCCCGGCTCAGCACCCAGAGCGGGGCGCCGATCCCGGCGTCGCCCAGCGCCTGGACGAGCGACAGCGTGCCGGCGACGCCGACGGCGACGTCGGGGAACCGGTCGTGCGGGGTCTCGTCCAGGGCCAGCAGCGAGACCACGCCGGCGACGGGCGTGCCCGGCAGGGCCGCGGCGACGGTGTCCCGGTCGGTCTCGCCGACGGTGACCGGGACGACCTGCGCTCCGTGATCGGTGAGGATCTGCCGGAGCCGCTCGGTGAGGTCCTGGTCTGGGCCGGTGACGAGGAGCCAGGTGCCGGACAGGCGGCCCGGATCCGGGTCGGCGATCGGCGTCCAGGAGACCCGGTAGCGCCAGGATTCGGTGGCGAACCGTTCCCGCTCGCGCTTCCGCCACGACGTCAGCGCGGGGAGGACCTCGTCCAGGGGGTGCGGTTCGACGGCGAGGAGCCCGGAGAGCTCCTGGAGATCGGCGTTCTCGATCGCGGCCCAGAACCGGGCCTCGGTCTCACTCCGCGTCTCACCCGGCACAGGAGCGAGCTCGGCGGCGGCCGGGGACAGCCAGTACCGCTGACGGGCGAAGGCGTAGGTGGGCAGCTCGACGACGGGCGCGGCCGGGAGCACCGCCGTCCAGTCGACCTTCACCCCGCGTACGTGCACCCGGGCCAGCGCGGTCAGGAACCGGCGCGCGCCGGCGTCCTCCCGATCCAGCGTCCCGGTGATCAGCGAAGCGTCCGAGGCACCGGCCTCGTCGAGGGTCTCGGCGATCGCGGCGGTCAGCACCGCGTGCGGGGACACCTCAAGGAACGTGCGGTACCCGTCCCGGGCGAGGGCCTGCACGGCGTCCTGGAAACGGACTCGTTCCCGTACGTTCGCGTACCAGTAGCCGGCGTCCAGCTCCGTGCCGTCCTGGCGCTGACCGGTGACCGTCGAGAACAGCGG
>NZ_JBQHCW010000064.1:0-6259 GCF_052068115.1 Nonomuraea sp. ZG12 | reverse complement strand
CGACCGGCTGGTCGAGGAACTCAACCCCACCCGCTCACTGGGCCTGCACCCCCTGGCCCAGGTCATGCTGGCCTACCGCACTGTCATCGAGGCCGGCGCCGACTTCGGGGATCTTCACACCCGCGCCCGGCCGGTCCATCCGGGTACGGCCAAGTTCGACCTCACCGTGGAACTGGTCGAGCACTTCGATGCCGATCACCGCGCCAATGGCCTCCTCGGCCATCTCGAATACAACACCGACCTGTTCACCCGTCAGACCGCCCAAGCGTTCACCGAGCGCCTTCACCACCTCCTGCAAATGGTGGTGGCCGACACCGACCAGCCGATCACCGACCTCACGCTGCTGACCGACGATGAACGGCACCACCTGCTCAGCATCGGCACCGGCCACCCCAACCACCCCAGCACCTCCATCGTCCAGGCCTTCACCGAACAAGCGCACAAGACCCCCGACGCGATCGCACTGTCCGGCGAGGGAACCGAATGGTCGTACGCCGAACTGAACGCGCACGCCGACGAACTGGCCGCCCGGCTGATCGCGGCCGGGGTCGGCAGCGAGACGCCGGTGGCGATGTTGATGGAGCGTTCGCCGCAGGTGATCGTGGCTTCCTTGGCGGTGCTCAAGGCCGGCGGGGTTTATGTGCCGCTGCATCCGAGTTTCCCCGCTGAGCGCATGCGCTGGGTGCTCGACCACACCGGCGCTCCGCTTCTGCTCACCGACCTGGTCATGCGGGAGCGGGCGGCCGAACTCGACGTGCCCTTGATGCTGGTCGACGCTCGGGAGCAGCGCACCGAGCCGGTTCCGGTCCTCAAGGCCGCGCGTGTCGATCAGCTGGCTTACGTGATGTTCACCTCGGGCTCGACCGGCGCTCCGAAGGGGGTGGCCGTCACTCACGCCGATGTGGTCGCCCTCGCCGCGGACCGGGCTTGGCATGATGGTGCACACGAGCGGGTGCTGATGCATTCGCCGCACGCGTTCGACGCTTCCACCTATGAGATCTGGGTGCCGCTGCTCAACGGCGGTACGGTGGTGGTGGCGCCACCGGGTCCTGCTGAGCCCGCTCAACTGGCCGACACCATCGCCGAACACCGCATCACGGCTGCGTTCGTGACCACTGCGCTGTTCAACACGCTCATCGACGACGAGCCGCGTGGCCTGGACACGCTCACCGAGATCTGGACGGGTGGCGAGTTCGTCTCGGCCGCCACCATGCGCGCCGCGGCGCGCGTACTGCCCGGCACCCGCATTGTGCACGTCTACGGGCCGACCGAGACCACCACCTTCGCCACCTGTCACCCGCTCCAGTCCGCTGTCCCCGAACAGGCACGCAACGTCCCCATCGGCCGCCCCATGGACGGACTGCGAGCGTACGTGCTGGACGAGCGGCTGCGGCTGGCGCCACCCGGCGTCGCAGGAGAGCTGTACCTGGCAGGGTCGGGGCTGGCCCGTGGCTACTGGGACCGTCCAGATCTGACCGCCGAACGCTTCATCGCCGACCCCTTCGGCGGCTCCGGTCAGCGTATGTATCGCACGGGGGATTTGGTGCGGTGGACCGGGGAGGGGGAGTTGGAGTTCCTCGGGCGCACCGACGACCAGGTCAAGATCCGTGGTTTCCGCATCGAACTCGGCGAGATCGAAGCCGCCCTCGACCAACTGCCCGGCATCGCCCAATCCACCGTCATCGTCCGCGAAGACGACACGCGCGGCAAACAGCTCATCGGCTACGTCGTCCCGGCCCCCGGCCACCGTCCCACCAGCGCCGAGCTCCGTGCCGAGCTCGCCGCCCACCTGCCGGCGTTCATGGTGCCGGCTGCGATCGTGGTGTTGGAGGCGTTCCCCCTCACCCCGAACGGAAAGGTCGACCGAACAGCCCTGCCCGCCCCCGTCTACGCCACCACAGGACACAACGCCGCCCGCACCCCCGCCGAAGAGATCCTCGCCGGCCTCTTCGCCGAGGTCCTGCACCTGCCGGCCGTCGACATCCAGGACAACTTCTTCGACCTCGGCGGCCACTCCCTCCTGGCCACCCGCCTGATCAGCCGCGTCCGTGACGTCATGGGAACCGAGCTGACCGTCCGCGACCTGTTCGAGAGCCCCACCGTGGCCACGCTGGCCAAGGCGGTCACCACTGCGGGCAGCCAGCGGAACCCCTTCGACGTCCTGTTGCCCCTGCGCCCGTCAGGCCAGCTCCCGCCCTTGTTCTGCGTCCACCCCGGCATGGGGTTCGCCTGGTCCTATTCGAGCCTCCTGGGTCCCATCGACAGTTCTCGCCCGCTGTACGCGATCCAGGCCCGCAGTCTGACCGACCCGCGGTTGTCCCCGCCGAGCGTGGAGGCCATGGCGCGTGACTATGTGGCCCAGATCAGAAGCGTGCAGCCGTCCGGCCCCTACCACCTCCTCGGCTGGTCCTTCGGCGGCCTGGTCGCGTACGCGATGGCGACGGAACTGTCCCAGCAGGGCGAGACAGTGGCACTGCTGGCGATCCTCGACTCCTACCCCGGCAGCGAATACCACATCGACGCGGGCAGAGTGCCGGAGAACGAGGCGCTCGCGCTGATCCTGGACGACCTCGGCCGCCCGATCCCAGAAGAGGAAAGGCCGGCCATGGATCGCGGCAGGTTCATGGAGATCGTGAACACCGAAGTGGATTCCCTGCGATTCCTCGGCCACGACCAGATCTCGAACCTCATCGACACCTGGATCAACAACATCGAGCTGGTCCGTACGTTCACCCCCGCCAGGTATGACGGCGACCTGCTCTTCTTCGTGGCCACCGAGGGCCGGCACGCGGATTCGCCGACGGTGGCCGGCTGGGTCCCCTACATCGACGGCCAGGTCATGGACGTGGAGATCGGCTGTCGGCACGGGGCGATGATGCAGCCCGGCCCGGCCGCCGAGATCGGCCAGGTCGTTTCCCAGGAACTGGAGAGAACCCGAGGAAAGGAGGCCTTCCGTGGCTAATCCGCTCGATGACGAGAACGCCGAATACCTGGTCCTGCGCAACAGCGAAGGACAACATTCCCTGTGGCCGGCGTTCGCGGACGTGCCGCACGGCTGGGAGGTGGTCAAGGAAAAGGACGGCCGTAGCGCGTGCATCGACTACATCAATGAGCACTGGACGGATCTGAGACCGCTTTCGCTGGTCGCGCAGTTGGCCCGCGACTGACGACCTGCCGGAGAAAGCAAGAAATCCATCTGAGGAGAAAAGAAATGTCGATCGACCAGCAGCCCCTGATGGACTTCCCGGTGCGCCGGGAGAACCCGCTGGAGCCTCCGAGCACGTACGCCCGGCTGCGCGACAATGAGCCGGTTTCCAAGGTTCGCCTGCCGGACGGCAGCACCTGCTGGATCGTCACGCGTTTCGATGACGTCCGCACAGTGCTCACCGACAGGCGGTTCAGCGCGGACAGCAGGAAGCCCGGTTTCCCCATTCTCATGCCGCACCGGCATCTGATGCAGAAAGTACGCATGATGAACCGGCTCGACCTGCCGGAGCACACCGCGTACCGCAGGCTGTTCGTCAAGCCGTTCACCTCGGGTGCCATCGAGAACATGCGGCCGGCCATCCGGGGCCACGTCAACGAACTCCTCGCCGACCTGGAGAAGCAGCAGCAGCCGGCGAACCTGGTGACGAACTTCTCGATGCCGGTGCCGGCCCGGATCATCTGTGACATGCTCGGCGTGCCGTACGACGACCAGGGGTTTCTCCAGAAATTCAGCCAAGTGCTGACGAATCGGACGACGAAGGTCGACGAAGTGAAGGGCGCGCTGGACGCGTTGTTCGACTACGTGGACCGGCGCCTGCTCGAAGAGGAGCGCAATCCCGGCGACGGCCTGCTGGGCAAGCTCGTCACCAACAACGCCGAGACCAAGGCGCTGACCCATGACGAGATGGTGGCCACGGTGGTGGTGTTGCTCGTGGACGGCTACGAGACCACCTCGAACATGATCACACTCGGCGTCCTGATGCTGTTCAAGTACCCCGACCAGATGGAGGAGTTGCGTACCAACAGGAAAATCATTCCCAGCGCGGTCGCGGAGATGCTGCGTTACCTGTCCATCTCCGATATCGGAGTCGCCCGGGTGGCCGACGAGGATGTCGAATTAGGCGGCGGCCACATCAAGGCCGGCGACGGCGTCATGACGCTCATCGCCGCCGCCAACCACGATGACACGGCCTATCCCGAAGCCGCGAAATTCGACGTCACGCGCAACCCCCGCAACCATCTCACCTTCGGCCACGGCATTCACCAGTGCCTGGGCCAGCACCTCGTCACGATCGAGCTGGAAGTCGTCTTCGAAACACTCATCGATCGGCTGCCCACCATCCGGCCCGCGGTGCCTTTCGACGAGATCTCGTTCAAGCATGATGCCGGTCTTTATGGCGTATGGGACCTTCCCGTCGCCTGGTAAAGGCCCGCCCCCAGAAAATCAGGAGTGAAATCGGTGTCCGAAAAAGGGCAGAAGCCCAAGGAAACGTCACAGGAGAGAACGGACGCCCCTGAGGCTGCCGACCGGCCCAACCCGCAACGATGGTGGGTGCTGGCCGTCCTGTGCCTTGTGGTCACCGTGGTGGAGGTCGACGCGACGGTCGTCAACGTCGCGTTGCCGTCGATCGCGGCGGACCTGAACGCCACCAGCAGCGACCTCGCCTGGATCAGCGACGCGTACATCCTCACCTTCGCCGCCTGCATGCTCATCGGCGGGCGGCTCGGTGACCAGTACGGGCACAAGCGCCTGCTCCAGGTCAGCCTGCTGATCTTCGGCGTCGCGTCGCTCCTGTGCGTGTTGGCCACGACGACGGGGCAGCTGCTCGCCTGGCGGGCGCTGCTCGGCCTGGGCGGGGCCGGGATCCTCCCGGCCTCGCTCGCCCTGGTCACGGTCAGCTTCCCCAAGGAGGAGCGGCCCAAGGCGTTCGGCATCTGGAGCGCCATGACCGTGCTCGGCCTTCCGCTCGGTCCCGTGCTGGGCGGCTGGCTGCTGAACCACTTCTGGTGGGGGTCGGTCTTCCTCATCAACATCCCGCTGGTCCTGATCACGATGATCAGCGCGCAGTTGCTGATCAAGCGGCAGCCGGCGGCCGGCGGGCGCGGGCTCGACGTGCCGGGCGTGCTGTTGTCCGCGCTCGGCACCGGGACGCTGCTGTTCGCCATCATCGAAGGCCCACGGCTGGGCTGGGCATCCCCGGGCACCATCGTCTCGGCGGTGGTGGGCGTGGTGCTGCTGTCCGCGTTCCTGGCCTGGCAGCGTACGGCCGCCGCGCCGGTGCTCGACCTCGGGCTGCTGCGCGTACGCACGTTCGTGGTCGGCTCGATGGCGGCGGCGCTCAGCTTCTTCGTCTTCACCGGCATCATGTTCGTGCTGACGCAGTACCTACAGGGCGTCCTGGAGTACACGCCGCTGAACGCCGGGCTCGGCCTGGTGCCGCTCGCGCTGCTGTTCACCCTGGCCAGCCTGGTCGCGGGCCCGATGGCGACCAAGATCGGCAGCCGGGGTGTCATCGCGGTCGGGCTCATCCTGATCGGGGCGGGCATGTTCATCCTGGCCGCGGCCGACACGCTCACCACGTACCCGCTGGTGGGGGCGAGCCTGAGCTTCACGGGGCTCGGCGCGGGTCTCACGGTGGGGCAGGCCATCGCCACCAGCCTCAGCCAGGTGCCGCCGGCCCTGGCCGGCGTGGGGAGCGCGGCCGGCAACTCGGCCAGGCAGATCGGCGGCGCGCTCGGCGTGGCCGTCCTGGGCAGCGTGCTGGCCTCGGTGTACGCGAACAACGTGCTCGCCGGCCTGGGCGGCTACCCGGCGAACGTGGCGGAGCTGTCGTCGGAGTCGGTGAACGCCCTGACCCAGGCCGCCGCGATGGTCGGCCCGGCCGAGGTGGAAAGGCTGCTGGAGATCGGCCGCACCGCGTTCGTCGACGGCATGCACGTCAGCATGATCGTCGGCGGCCTCCTGGCGGTCCTGAGCGCGGTCGTGGTGTTCGCCTCGCTTCCCAAGGGCAACCTGGCACGCGGAGAAGAACTCGTATGACGCCGTCACGGGCGGGGCGCGGTCCATCAGGGGACACCTGACGGGATCGCCATGACCTGGTGAGGAGTGTTGGATGGCCGACGACCGGTTCCACGTATATGACACGACGCTGCGTGACGGAGCGCAACAGGAGGGGCTCAACCTCACCGTTGCCGACAAGCTCGCCGTCGCGCGCCATCTGGACGGGCTGGGCGTCGGTTTCATCGAAGGGGGCTGGCCGGGCGCCAACCC
>NZ_JBQHCW010000063.1:0-7328 GCF_052068115.1 Nonomuraea sp. ZG12 | reverse complement strand
GATCCGGAGTTGGCGATCGGTGTGCTGGCGCAGGCTTTGGATCATGGTGAGGGGCCGGTCACGGTCGCCGACATCGATTGGGCCCGGTTCGCGCCGGTCCTCACGGTGCAGCGGCCCAGTCCGCTGATCGGTGATCTGCCCGAAGCCCGGCAAGCCCTGAGCGACCCGACCCCCACCAGCACCGAAGAGCACCGGACCACCGCCGGCACAGAGTTGACGGCCCGGCTGACCGGCCTGAACCGGGCGGATCAGATCCGGCTGCTCACGGATCTGGTCCGGACCGAGGCGGCCGTCGTCCTGGGCCATTCCTCTCCGGAGGCGCTGGCGGTCGGGCGGGCGTTCAAGGACCTCGGTTTCGACTCGCTGACTGCCGTGGATCTGCGTAACCGGCTGAACGCCGCCACTGGGATGACGTTGCCGGCCACGCTGGTCTTCGACTACCCGACCTCAGCGGCGCTGGCGGGTTTCCTACGCTCGCGGCTGCTGGGTGACCGGGATGATGCCGTGATCGTCACGGCGACCGCTTCGGATGAGCCGATCGCGATCGTCGGCATCGGCTGTCGTTTTCCTGGTGGGGTGCGTGGTCCGGAGGAGTTCTGGCGGCTGCTGGCTACCGGGGCGGACGTCGTGTCGGATCTGCCGGCCGACCGGGGTTGGGACATGACAGCCATCCAGGACCCAGCCTCGGCCGAGCGGGGTCAGGCTCCTCGCGGCGGGTTCTTGTATGACGCGGGTGAGTTCGATCCGGGGTTCTTCGGGATCTCGCCGCGTGAGGCGCTCAGCATGGACCCGCAGCAGCGGCTGCTGCTGGAGACCTCCTGGGAGGCGCTGGAGCGGGCCGGCATCGACCCTGGGCTGTTGCGCGGGTCGGCGACCGGGGTGTTCGTCGGAGCCTCCTGGTCCGGGTACGGCCTCGACCGGCAGCAGGAGGCGGGCGGCGACAAGGCACACCTGTTCACTGGCATGTCGAGCAGTGTGTTGTCGGGGCGGATGTCGTACGTGCTGGGTCTGGAAGGCCCGGCGGTGTCGGTGGACACGGCCTGCTCGTCGTCGCTGGTGGCACTGCACCTGGCCGGGCAGGCGCTGCGGTCGGGGGAGTGCACCCTGGCCCTGGCCGGCGGCGCGTTCGTCGCCGCCACCCCCGTGATGTTCACCGATTTCAATTCACAGCTCGGGCTGGCGCGCGACGGTCGCTGCAAGGCCTTCGGAGCGAGCGCCGACGGCATGGGGATCGCCGAGGGTACGGGCGTCCTCGTACTGGAACGGCTTTCCGATGCTCGCCGTAACGGGCATCCGGTTCTCGCGGTCGTCCGTGGTAGCGCGGTGAACCAGGACGGCGCGTCGAACGGGCTGATGGCGCCGAACGGTCCGTCGCAGCAGCGGGTGATCCGGGCGGCGTTGGCCAACGCGCGGTTGTCGGCCGGGGATGTCGATGTGGTGGAGGCGCACGGCACCGGGACGGTTCTCGGCGATCCGATCGAGGCGCAGGCGTTGCTGGCGACGTATGGTCAGGATCGGCCGGAGGGGCGGCCGTTGTGGCTGGGTTCGGTGAAGTCGAACATCGGGCACACGCAGGCGGCGGCTGGGATGGCCGCTGTCATTAAGATGGTGCTGGCTCTGCGGCATCAGGAGTTGCCGCGAACCCTGCACGTGGACGAGCCCTCGCCGCACATCGACTGGTCGTCGGGTCAGGTACGGCTGCTGAACGAGCCCGTCGCCTGGCCAGTGGGCGACCGCCCCCGCCGAGCCGGTGTGTCGGCCTTCGGGGGCAGCGGCACCAACGTCCACACCATCCTCGAAGAAGCCCCCGACCCGGACACCAGCGACACGACCGGCACGGCCGCCCCGGACGACACCGCCGCGAGGGTGTTGACCGGTGGCACCACGGCCTGGCTGCTCTCGGCCCGCAGTGCCGCCGGCCTGGCCGCCCAGGCCCAGCGGCTGGGTGACTTCACCTCAGCCGATGAGTCTCCGGACCCGAGGGACGTGGGCTGGTCCCTGGCCACCACCCGATCGGCGTTCGAGTATCGCGCGGTCCTGCTCGGCCAGGATCGGAACGAGCTGACCGCGAGACTGGCCGCGATCGCCGCCGGCGAACCGGCCGACGGCGTGATCAGCGGCACGGTTCCGGCCGACGGGGACGCCGGCCGGGTGGTGTTCGTGTTCCCGGGTCAGGGGTCGCAGTGGGTCGGCATGGGTCGGGAGCTGGCTGAGAGCAGCCCGGTGTTCGCGGCTCGGCTGGCTGAGTGTGGTCGGGCTTTGGCTCCGTACGTGGACTGGTCTTTGGACGATGTCCTGGCTGGTGCTTCGGGGCTTGACCGGGTGGATGTGGTTCAGCCGGTGTTGTGGGCGGTGATGGTGTCGCTGGCTGCGGTGTGGCAGGCGGCTGGGGTGGAGCCGGATGCCGTGGTGGGGCATTCGCAGGGGGAGATCGCCGCAGCGGTGGTCGCCGGGATCTTGTCGCTGGAGGACGCCGCGAAGATCGTTGCGCTGCGCAGCCAGGCGCTGACGGCTCTGTCGGGCCGGGGCGGGATGCTCTCGATCGCCGAGTCTGCGGATGCGGTCGAGGCTCGGGTGGCGTCGTTGGACGGGCGTGCCTCGGTGGCTGCGGTCAATGGGCCGGATGCCACGGTCGTTTCCGGTGATCCGGAGGCGCTGGCGGAGGTGCTGGCCGGGTGTGAGCGCGATGGTGTCCGGGCGCGGATGCTGCCGGTGGATTACGCCTCGCATGGTCCGCAGGTGGATTCGTTGCGTGAGGAGATCCTGGGGCTGCTGGACGGTGTCACCCCGCAGGCGGGCCGGATCCCGATGGTGTCGGCGATGACCGGTGAGTTCCTCGAAGGCCCCGAGTTGGACGCAGGCTACTGGTACGCCAGCCTGCGGGCGACCGTCCAGTTCAGCCGGGCGATCGAAGCGCTGGGCGAGTACGGGGTGTTCATCGAGACCTCCGCACACCCGGTACTGACTGCGGCGATCACCGACGCGCATGATGCGTCCCCGGTGGTGTCGGGGACGTTGCGGCGGGACGACGGTGGCCCGGCGCGGTTGCTGGCTTCCCTGGCCGAGGTTCACGTTCAGGGTGTCGCGGTGGACTGGGCGGCGGTGCTGCCGATGGGCGAACAGGTCGAGTTGCCGACCTATGCCTTCCAGCGGCAACGGTACTGGCCCGAGGCCGCGGCCGGCGCCGCCGACGTCGCCTCCGCCGGTCTGGGATCGGTCGGGCATCCGCTGCTCGGCGCCGTGGTCGAGCTGGCTGACGGTGACGCCCTCGTGTTCACCGGGCGGCTGTCGCTGACGACCCAGCCCTGGCTCGCCGATCACGAGATGGACGGGACGGTCTTCTTCCCCGGAAGCGGGTTCGCCGAGCTCGCCATGGTGGCCGGATCACGGCTGGGATGCACCCGGATCGACGAGCTGACCATGGCCGCGCCCCTGGTGCTGCCCGCGACCGATGCCGTCCAGGTCCAGGTCACCGTGGGTGCCCCGGACGATGACGGCCAGCGGGAGATCGAGATCTTCGCCCGTCCGGTGGACGCCGGTGTCCCGTGGATCCGGCACGCCACCGGGCGGATCGCTCCGGCCCGGCCGCCCGCCGGTTTCGCCGAGAGTGAGTTCACCGTCTGGCCCCCGGCCGGCGCCGTGGTCGTGCCGGTGGACGGCGTACACCAGGAGCTGGCGGCGGCCGCTGGGGTCGGGCCCGCGTTCCAAGGTTTACGGGCGGCCTGGCGGCGCGACGGCGAGGTCTTCGCCGAGGTCGTTCTGCCGGAGGGCATCGCCGGCAACGCCGGTGATTTCGGCCTCCACCCGGCCCTGCTGGACGCCGCTCTGCACGCCGTCTGGCTGGCCGAGCCGGCCGCCGACGCGGGTGGCGCGCGGATGCCGTTCGCCTGGTCCGGGGTGTCGTTGTACGCGGTCGGTGCGTCGGTGCTGCGGGCCCGGGTGCGGCAGTCGGCGACCGGCGCGTTGTCGCTGGTCGCGGCCGACCCGACGGGGAATCCGGTTGTTTCGGTCGAATCGCTGGTGCTGCGACCGGTGGCGGCCCCGGCGGCTGGAGGCGCGCTGAGGGAGGCCCTGTTCAGCATCGAATGGATTCCCGTTCCGGTGCGGGAGTCCGCCCCGAGCGGCCACTGGGCGGTCACCGGGCCCGACCGGCTGAGGCTGACCGAGCGCCTGGAAGTAACCGGCGTCGCGGTGAGCGCCTACACCGATCTGGCCGCGCTGTCGGCGGAGATCGAGGCGGGTGGCACGGCTCCGGAGGTGGTGCTGGCCGGTGTCGGCACGGCGGCTCACGGTCAGGTGGTGCTGGCCGGTGTCGGCACGGCGGCTCACGGCCGGGAAAACGTGGATGAGGGTGCGGCCGCCCGACGAGTGACCGGTGAGGCGCTGGGGCTGGCGCAGCGATGGCTGGCGCTGGAGCTGCCGGCGCGCCTGGTCGTCGTCACCCAGGGGGCGGTCGCGACCGTACCCGGCGAGACGGTGGCCGATCTGGGCGCCGCGGCGGCCTGGGGGCTGCTCCGCTCAGCGCAGTCGGAGAACCCCGGCCGGCTGGTCCTGGCAGACCTGCCCGCTCAGGACGACATCGGTGAGGCCCCGGATGCGGTCGGGGTGCTGGTCGCCGCGCTGGACGCCGCGGAGCCGGAGCTCGCCGTTCGCGGCGGCAGCGCCTACGGCCGGCGGCTGGCCCGCCCGTCCGTCGCCGCCACACCGGCCGGCACCATGAAGGATGATCAGGCGCCGTCCCCCCGCGTTCCCGGCGCGGTCCTGGTCACCGGTGGCACCGGGAAGCTGGCCGGTCTCACCGCCAGGCACCTGGCCGCCGGCGGCCGGGCCGGTCAGCTGATCCTGGTCAGCCGCTCCGGGCCGGCCGCCGCTGGAGTCGGGGCTCTGGCCGCCGGCATCGCGGCCGCCGGGGCCGGCGTGCTGGTCGCCGCGTGCGACGTCGGGGACCGGGCCGCCGTGACCGGGCTGCTCGCCGGTCTTCCGGCCGGAACCACTCTGTCCGGCGTCGTCCACACCGCCGGAGTCGTCGACGACGGCATCATCGGCTCACTCACTCCCGACCGGGTCGACGCCGTGATGCGGCCCAAGACCGACGCGGCGTGGACCCTCCACGAGCTGACCCTGGGTCTCGATCTGGACCTGTTCGTCCTGTTCTCCTCGGCCGCGGCCACGTTCGGCGGGCCAGGCCAGGGCAACTACGCGGCGGGCAACGCCTTCCTCGACGCGCTGGCCGCCCGCCGCCGCGCCGCCGGCCTGCCCGCCGTCTCCCTGGCCTGGGGAGCCTGGATGGCCAGCGAGGGGATCGGCCGGAACCTGAGCAAGGGCCTGCTCGACCGGATCACCGGCAGCGGCGCCGCCGAATTGTCCGCCGACGAGGGCCTCACCCTGCTCGATCTTGCCCTCGCCCGGGACGAGGCCGTGCTGCTGCCGGTCAGGTTCGACGTCGCCGGGATGCGCGCCCAGGCCGCCCGTGGCGCCGAGATCCCCGCCCTGCTGAGAGGGCTGGCCGGGCCGGCTCGGCTGACCACGGCCTCAGCCGCGAACCAGGGAGCGCTGGCGGACACCCTACGCCGGAGACTGGCCGGCGTGTCTGCGGCCGAACGCGATCGGGTGCTGACGGATCTGGTGCGTACGCACGTCGCCGCCGTTTTGGGGCATACGTCGGCCGGCGCGGTCGAGCTGAGCCGGGCCTTCACCGACCTCGGGTTCGACTCGCTGACCGCCGTGGACCTGCGTAACCGGCTGAGCGCCGCGACCGGGTTGCGGCTGCCGGCCACGCTGGTGTTCGACTACCCGACCGCCACGGTCCTGGCCGGTCACCTCGCCTCGGAGCTGCTCGGCGTCCTGAGCCCGGACGGGCCGGCGCCCATCACCGCCCCGATCGAGCCCGGTGAACCCATCGCGATCGTGAGCATGGGCTGCCGGTTCCCGGGCGACGTCCGTGACCCGGAATCGTTGTGGGACCTGCTGGCCGCCGGCGGCGACGCGGTGACGGAGCTGCCCCTGGACCGGGGCTGGGACATAGACGGCCTGTACGACCCGGACCCCGACAAGGCCGGCACCTTCTACGCCAGGTCCGGCGGATTCGTACACGACGCCGCCGAGTTCGATCCGGGGTTCTTCGGGATCAGTCCGCGTGAGGCGCTCAGCATGGACCCGCAGCAGCGCCTGCTGCTGGAGATCTCGTGGGAAGCGCTGGAACGGGCCGGGATCGACCCGATGAGCCTGCGGGGATCGCAGACCGGGGTCTTCGCCGGTGGGGCGGCCTTGGGGTACGGACTCTTCGCCTCGACGGGCTCCGAAGGCCACCTGCTGACCGGGGGCTCGACGAGCGTCCTGTCCGGACGCGTCTCCTACACCCTGGGCCTGGAGGGACCGGCGGTCACCGTCGACACGGCGTGTTCGTCGGCGTTGGTGGCCATGCATCTGGCCGCGTCCGCGTTGCGGGCGGGGGAGTGTTCGCTGGCGCTGGCCGGTGGTGTCACGATCATGGCGACGCCGGGGGCGTTGGTCGGGTTCTCCCGGCAGCGTGGCCTGGCCCAGGACGGCCGCTGCAAGGCGTTCTCGGCCTCGGCCGACGGTATCGGCATGGCCGAGGGCGCCGGGATGATCCTGCTGGAGCGGCTGTCGGATGCCCGCCGCAACGGGCATCCGGTTTTGGCCGTGATGCGGGGCAGTGCGGTGAATCAGGACGGCGCGTCGAACGGGTTGACGGCGCCGAACGGTCCGTCGCAGCAGCGGGTGATCCGGGCGGCGCTGGCCAACGCGCGGTTGTCGGCCGGGGATGTCGATGTGGTGGAGGCGCACGGCACCGGTACGACGCTGGGCGACCCGATCGAGGCGCAGGCGTTGCTGGCCACGTACGGGCAGGGCCGTCCTGAAGGCCGGCCGTTGTGGCTCGGGTCGGTGAAGTCCAACCTCGGCCACACCCAGAGCGCGGCCGGCGCCGCCGGCGTGATGAAGATGGTGCTTGCCCTGCAGCATCAGGAACTGCCCCGCAGCCTGTACGCCGAGGAACCGGCGGAGAACATCGACTGGGCGGCGGGAGACATCGAGCTCCTGGCCGAGCCGAAGCCGTGGCCGGTCGACGGCCGTCCCCGGCGGGCCGGGGTGTCGTCGTTCGGGATCAGCGGCACCAACGCCCACGTCATCATCGAAGAAGCCCCCGCGGCCGTCGAACCTCCCGCCACCGAAAGTCCGCGTTTGCCGGTGTTGTCGGGGTCGGCGGTGGCGTGGTTGGTGTCGGCGCGTTCGGGTGCTGGGTTGGGGGCGCAGGCTGGTCGGTTGGGTGAGTTCGTGGGGGCTCGTCCGGGGTTGGGTGTCGGGGA
>NZ_JBQHCW010000062.1:0-8839 GCF_052068115.1 Nonomuraea sp. ZG12 | reverse complement strand
CCGAAAGGCCCGAAACGCCCCCATAGGCGTCCCAAACATCCCTCATCGTCCCGAATTATTTCCCTGAGATCACCTCAGTGAATCCGAAGTGTTCCGACGCATACCCAACCCACCGTCGGGAATGTCATGATAGTGCGCCTGGGAATGTACGTTGGATTCGTCGAATGATCGTCCCAGAACGTGATGTCGTTGTTTCCCGTGGAGATTTTGTTCGCCCACCAGCAGTTCGCTGATCCGGTGAAATCGTAAGACTTCCAGGTCCCGGCATTAGCGAAGCATGTGTTGCCGTTATGTCCCCACAGTTCCACAAAATTCTGATCGCCGCACGGGACATTGTTGATGGCGTGAGCGCTGCCTGCCGGCGCTGCCAGCGTGAAAGCGGTCGCCAGTGCGGCCGTCACCGCGAGAGATTTAAACTTCCGCCGCATCATGCTCCTCGGATTCGTGTAGGTATGTTTTCTTCTTCACGGTAAGGGGTGTCGGGAAAGCCGTCAATCCCTGAAAGTGTGGAGACAGTTCTATGCGAAAGCGGCCTCATCAGGGCTGTTGATGCTTTTCTTCTCTCGTTCATCTAGCGCTCGAATATGTTGTGGATGATTTTCTCTTCTCGTTCATCCGACGCTCGAATGTGACAGGCCGCAGTCCGTCGTTGGCGCTGTGCCTCCTACTGGTGTTGTAGAAGTTCCACCGCCATCTGCGGCGAGGCGACCGTCAGCGCGGCGTCGTGATGCTCGGACATGGCGTAGCCGAGCAGTCGCCGGGCGGACAGGTCCTCCACGGTGGCCAGGTGCGGCGGCCCCTGGTCGGTGTCGATCTGCGTGCCGTCGCCGACCCACAGCGCGTCCGGGGCGACCGCGGTGAACTTGCGGCCGACCAGATCCGGCGTCGCCTCCCCAGCGACCTGTCCGACGACAGGTGGGCGCTGATCGAGCCGGTGATAGCGGCGTGGAAGGCGCGGCATCCCGCGGTCAGCGGGCACCAGGGCCGTTACGACTGCCGATGGAAGGGAGGGGTGAGAACCCTCACCGTGTGAGATCGCCGGGATGGTGACGTGCGTGATGGAATGCGGCTCTGATTTCGGAGACCAGAAGATCTGGCTGTTCCAGACCGGGGAAGTGGCCGCCGCGGTCCAGCTCGTGCCATGACCGGAGGTCGTGGTAGCGGCGCTCGGCCCAGCGCCGGGCGGTCGGCCACGGCTCGGCAGGGAACAGCGAACAGGCGGTGGGCACCGTCACCGGTTGTGCGTTCTCTTCTTCGGCTCCAGCATGCGTTGTTCCGCCGGGTCCGGCAAGGTCCGGTCGCCGGGCAGGGGAGAGGCGATCGGCATCGTCAGGTGCAGGCCGGCGACACGCTTGGGCACCAGGCGCGCCAGCTCGGTGCTGACGAACGAGCCCCAGTCTCCGCCGTGCGCACCGAACCGTTCGTAGCCGAGCACGGTCATCAGTTCGGCCCACGCCCGCGCCGTACGGGCGGGGTGCCAGCCGCGTTCGCGTGGACGGTCGCTGAACCCGAACCCTGGCAGGGCCGGGACGACGACGTGGAAGGCGTCACTCGCGGAACCGCCATGGGCGACCGGATCGCTGAGCGGCCCGAGGACGTTCTCAAATTCGAGGACAGAGCCCGGCCAGCCGTGGGTCAGCAACAAGGGGAGCGCTGTGGGCTCGGGCGAGCGCACGTGCCAGAACGCGATACGCAGCCCGTCGAGGCGCACGCGGTAATGAGGAATCGTGCACCACTGCTTTTCCGGGCGCGCCAGTCGTGCTGTCGCCAGGTGTCCAGCAGCATCCTCAGCTGATCCAACCCGATACCCTGCGCAGCGTCCGGCACCGTTTCTGGCTCGGGAAGCCGAACCCCGTCAAGACGAGCCCGCAGGTCCGCCAAGTCGCGGGCAGGAATGTGCATGGGGTAGGGCTCGATCTCAGGTGTTGTCGCCGTGTTTCCAGAGATGGACGAAACCCTAGAAACGGGCCACCCTCGGGTCCATGCCGGAGATTGCCGGGGAGCGGTCAGGAATTGCGATATGCCGTGGGACGAACGCCCGTGTGGCGCAGGAAAGCCGTCGACAGAGCACCGGGACCGGCGAAACCACAGAGCGGCCGGATGTACGGCTACGGGTGCGTGATGAATGAGGCGAGGTGTTCGCGGGCGCCTTCGGGGGAGAGGGCCGGCCGGGCTGGTCGCCGGGGCGGCCGGCGCTGATCACGGTGTTGCATCGGGCGGACAACCTCACCGATCGGCAGGCCGCTGAGGCCGCTGCCCTCACAGCTTGATCACTTCAGTAACTGAGAACGAGCCCGGCCCATCCGCGACCGCCTGGGTCTTGCTGGGGCCGACGGACGATGCCCGACCGGGTCGTTAGGCACCGGTGTGTGCTGGCGTCAGCTGGGTGAGGACGGCGTCGACGAGCGTGTCGGTGAACTCCGGCGACGCGGTCTGGCCGGTGACGAGGACGCGGTAGTAAATGGGCCCGACGATCTGGTCGACGGCGAGGTCGATGTCGATGCCGGGGTCGAGTGCGCCCCGGGCGACCGCGCGTTCGAAGGGGAGCCGGTCGTAGCTGCGTTGCTCGCTGAGGTGCTCGAAGCGCAACCGGGCGGCGAGCGCGGGGTCGTGCTGGGCTTGGGCGGTGAGGGCGCGGAAGACCGCGCCGGCGTCGGACTCGGTCAGGAAATGGGCGATCTTGCGGGCGTGGGTACGCAGGTCCTGTCGAAGGTCCGCGGTGTCTGATGGGATGAGGGCTTCGGCGGCGTCCTGGACGAAGGCGTCCATGAGGATGTCGTTCTTTGACGACCACCAGCGGTAGATCGTCTGCTTGGCCACACCCGCGCGTTCGGCGATCCCTTCGATGGTCAGCCGCGTGTATCCGACCTCCACCAGCAGGTCGTCGGCGGCTTCGAGCACGCTCTGGCGTGCTTCTTCGCTGCGGCCGTGTCTGTTCCCGCGGTGTCTGTTCGCGGCAGTGCCCATGGGTCCGTTCCCTTCGACCACCTGAGCTTAGCATCTTGTGTAGACGCAACGGTGCGTCTACGGTAGGGGTCATGAACACACTCACAACGACTGACACAGCCGCTGTTCTGGATCGGCTGTTCGCGGCCGCCGACCTCGAAGAGGCGAACCCCGCACCGTGGCCGCTGGACACGCCCTTCGCCGACGCCTCGGCGCAACAGCGCGCCGATGCGCTGGCGGGGGAGTACATGCCGATCTCCAGGTCAGGTGGCCGGCTGCTCTACGCGCTGGTACGCAACGGCCGCCCCGAGACGATCGTCGAGTTCGGCACCTCGTACGCCACCTCCACGATCCACCTGGCCGCAGCGGTCGCCGACAATGGTGTCGGCCACGTATGGACGACCGAACTCAGCCAGACCAAGGTCGACGCCGCGCGTAGCAACCTGGAGCAGGCCGGCGTGGCCCAGCACGTCACGATCCTGGCGGGCGACGCTCTCGTGACTCTGGCCGAGGTTCGCGGACCCATCGGCCTGCTGCTGCTCGACGGCTGGAAAGACCTCTGTCTTCCGGTGCTGCGGCTGCTCGAAGACCGCCTCTCCCCGGCCGCCCTCATCGTCGCCGACGACACCACCTTCGCGAGCATGGCCGACTATCTCGCCTACGTTCGCGACCCCGCGCACGGATACGTCACCATCGCGTTCCCCGTGGAGGACGGCATGGAGATCAGCTGCCGGACCTGACGCTGCTTCACGCCGGTCGGCAGCGGACACCAGAGCATGGGCAGCCCTCTCGGCGTCGGTTGCGAGCGCCGGGCGTTCGGTCTGAGTGACGCCGACACCGCGGACACCACCGTGCCTGTGCCGGCCGATCCGAAGCCCGCGTGGCCGGCAGACGTTGCTGGACTACTCAACGGCTCGCCCGGCTATATCGCGCCTGAGCGGTTACGTGGCGAGGCCGACGATCCAGCGCCGATCTGTGGTCGCTGGGAGCCACCCTCTACGCGGCGGCGGAGGGTCGGGCAACATTCGGCGGCGGTACTGCTGTGGGAGCCCAGCCCTACGCCTGGCCTGGCCTGTCGCTCCCGTCCTCGCTGCCTTGCTGGAGAAGGACCCCGTCCGGCGATGCACTGCCGACCTGGCCGCAGCCTGGCTCCGGGCAGTCGCCGACGGCTCTGCGATTCGGGAGAGTTTGGTCCACGGGAGGATCATGGTCGCGGCGGACGCCGAATAGGGAGACATCTCGGCGAACGCGACGTGTGGACGGGTCCGGGTGCGTGACCGCATGGACGCGGCGCTGGTGGGCGTGCGACGGGTGCTGTCGAGCAGTGTCCGGATCATGACGATGTCATGGTCAGCACGTGAGCGGCTCTCTGTTCCGCGGGCGGCCTGGTCGGCAGGCTTGCAGGCATGACAGACGTGGTGCGGTTGGACGCGGTGAGCAAGGTGTACGGCAAAGGCCAGAGTGCGGTCGCGGCCCTGCGTGAGGTGTCGGCGAGCATCGGCGGCGGGTCCTTCACCGCCGTGATGGGGCCTTCAGGATCGGGCAAGAGCACGTTCCTGCACTGCGCGGCCGGACTGGACGTGCCCTCCTCCGGCTCGATCCGGTTAGGCGGCACCGAACTGGCGAACATGTCCGAAACGCAGCTGACCGAGCTGCGTCGCCAGCGGGTCGGCTTCGTCTTCCAGGCGTTCAACCTCGTGTCGTCGCTGACCGTGGCGGAGAACATCACCCTGCCGCTGCGCCTGGCCGGCGCCAAGGCGGACCCCGCCTGGCTGGCCGAGATCGTGCGCCGGGTCGGTCTGACAGGCCGTACCGAGCGACGGCCGGCGCAGCTGTCGGGCGGCCAGCAGCAGCGGGTGGCGATCGCCAGGGCGCTGGTCACCCGGCCCGAGGTGGTCTTCGGTGACGAGCCGACCGGCGCTCTCGACACGATGACCGCCCGCGAGGTGCTGAAGCTGCTGCGTGAAGTGGTCGACAGCCTGGGGCAGACGGTGGTGATGGTCACCCATGATCCGGTGGCCGCCTCCTATGCCGACAGTGTGTTGTTCCTGGCCGATGGCCGAATCGTGGATGCGATGAGCGCGCCGAGCGCGGACAAGGTAGCCGAGCGGATGACCAGGCTGGGGGCATGGAAGTGATCGCGTGGAAGATGATTCGGCACCGCAAGGCCGCCTTCGCGGGCGCGTTCGTCGCGCTGCTGTGCGCGGCGGCGCTGGTGTGCGCGTGTCTGATGCTTCTGGAGACCGGCTTGCGCGGCAGCGTGGCACCGGAACGGTACGCGGGAGCGCCAATGATCGTGGCCGGCGACCAGTTCGTCCGCGAGACAGTCGTGAAGTCCAGCGGCAAGTCCAAGACCAAGGCCAAGACGCTGTCGGAGCGCAGGTGGATTCGAGCCGAACTGGCCGACCAACTCCGTCAGACGCCCGGGGTCACCAGGGTGGTGCCGGAGGTGAGCTTCCCGTTCGCGGGACGTTTCCTCGGGCATGGGTGGGAGTCGGCGGAACTGACCCCGTTCACCATCGCCCGAGGCCGCGAACCCAAGAGCGACGACGAAGTCGTGGTCGATGCACGCAACGCTCACGCGCTCGGTACCAAGCTGGCCGGCTACCAGGTGGTCGGCGTTACCGCGCAGGCGCTGCCCAGCCAAGACACCCTGTTCTTCGCCACCGCTCAAGCCCGCAAGCTCGCCGGACGACCCGGTCAGCTCACCGCCATCGGCGTCTTCCCCCAAAGGGACGTCCACGTAGAAGGCGCCCTCACCTACACCGGTGACGAACGCGGCACGGTGGAGTTCCTGGGCGCGGAGAATGCCCGGATCAAGCTGATCAGCTTGGGCGGCGCGCTGGCCGCCACCTCGCTCCTGGTGGCCATCCTGGTCGTGGTCGGCACGTTCGCCCTGTCCATCCAGCAACGCCAGCGCGAGCTCGCCCTGCTACGCGCCATCGCGGCCACCCCCCAGCAGATCCGTAAGCTCCTCGGCGGCGAAGCCCTCACCATCAGCGTGGCCGCCGGGCTGCTCGGCTCGGCCGCTGGGATCGGCGTGGGCTTCTGGCTACGCTCCCGTTTCGTGGAGCTGGGTGCGATGCCCGCCAATCTCAATCTGGTCGTCAGCCCGTTCCCCGCCGTGGGCGCCGTGGCCGTCACCGTGGCCGCCGCCTGGGTGGCGGCCCGCGTCTCGGCCAGCCGCACCAACCGGATCCGGCCGGTTGAAGCGCTGGGTGAGGCGGCGCTGGAACGCCCCGGCCTGCCCATGGGACGGTTGATCGCGGGGCTGGTCTGCGTGGCGGGCGGCACCGCGTTGACGATCCTGTTGTCGTTCCTGAACACCGAGGCCGCCTCCAGCCCCGTGACCTTGCTCACCGCGCTGGTGTGGACCACCGCCGTCACCCTGCTGGGCCCGTTGCTGGCCCGCGCCGCGCTGGCGCTCCTGGCGCTGCCGTTGGCCACCTCCCGCGTCGGCGGCTACCTGGCCGCCCGCAACCTGCGCTCCGGAACCAAACGCATGGCCTCGGTCATCTCCCCCCTCACGCTGATGGTGGCACTCACATGCACGATCTTGTTCGTACAGACCACGCTGGGCCACGCCGCCCAGCAGCAGGCCGCCGCGGGCGCCCGGGCGGATCACGTGGTCACCGGCGTCAGTGCGGCCGCCGTCCGTGACGTACCCGGCGTGGTCGCGGTCAGCCAGGTGCTGCGCACGTCGGTCCGGGTCGGGCTCACCAAGTACGGCGCCCAAGCCGCCGACGTCGACCCGCGCACCATGGATCTCGGTATCACCGCGGGCTCGATCAACGATTTCGGCAGGAACTCGGTCGCCCTCAGCCAGACGGCCGCCTCCCGGCTTGACAAGAACGTCGGTGATGAGCTCGAACTCACCCTCGGGGACGGCACGCCCGCCACGCTCAAGGTGGCCGCGATCTACTCGCGGGGTCTCGGTTTCGGCGAGCTCACCGTGGCCCGCTCGCTCGTGGCGGGGCATGTGGACGATCCGTCCGGGACGCTGCTGGTGGCCGGCGGCACCGCTGACGGCCTGCGCCATGCGCTGCCCGCCGCTACCATCCTGGACCAGGCACAGGCGGTCGAGATCAGCGCGCCCAACGCCGAGATCAACTACGTCGCCATGGGCCTGATCATCGCGTTCACCGCGATCGCCGTGGTGAACACGCTGGCCATGTCCAGCGCCGACCGCACCCGCGAGCTGGCGTTGCTGCGCCTGGTGGGCGCCACCAGGCGGCAGGTCCTGCGCATGCTGCGCCTGGAGACTCTCACCTCGGTGCTCATCTCGGTGGCGGCCGGGACCGCGATCTCGCTGGCCACGCTGTCGGCCTTCGGAACCGGGATGACCGGGTCGGCCCTGCCGCACATGCCCCTCAGCACCTATGCGGCGGTGATCGCCGCAGTGACGGCGCTGGCGCTGCTGGCGACCGCCCTTCCGGCGCGGCTGGCGCTCCGGCAACACCCCGCCGAGGCGATCAGCGGACGCGATTGAACGCTTCGCATCGCACTGCCGGGGGTGACGCGGACTCGGAAACCGGCTTCGGATCTGGCGTGGACAGGACCTTAGACGAGCCCTATCGTCCCAGTTCAAAGGCATTTTTCTCATGTAAACGATCAGCCCGGCTCAAATTCCCCGCGAATGCCCGAGGCTAGTGACGCATGCTCGTCTGACTCGCATGGCTGATGCCGGCGGCGGCCGCGCCAGCCAAGCCTTCTCCGCTGATTCTCGCCGCCTCCCCGCTCGTGCCGTTCTTCACATCCACCTGCTACGCCTACCGCAAGACCGAGAAAAGGACACGCCGCCATGCAGTTCCACAATGACCTGGTGATCAACCGTCCGGCCCGCGAGGTGTTCCGATATCTGGCGGATCTGGAGAACCTTCCCCGCTGGAACTACGCCATCGCCGAGACACGGAAGATCTCGCCTGGCCCGCCCGCCCGCGGAAGCACCTACCTGCAGACGCGCACGCTGCCCAGACCCATGCAGGAGACCCTTGAGATCTCCCGCTACGAACCCAGCCGACTGCTGGCCATCACCGGCGGCTTCGGCGATCTGGAGGGCACCTCCACCTACACGCTCGAGTCCAACGGCGAAACCACCAGGCTGACCAACGAGATCGAACTGGTAGGCCGCGGACTACTCCGCGCCTTCTCCGCACTCGCCACCGCCAACGTCAAACGAGCCGTCGCCGAGAACCTCACCGTGCTCAAGAACCTCCTGGAGAACACTGCGGGGACACCGTAACGGGTCGCCGGTGACCGGCCCTGAAATCCGCCGCCTCATCGCCGTCGTACACCGCCTGGCCGCCGTCCAACCGGCGCGCCCAGAACGCGATCGAGGAGATCGTCTCTCTGGCCCGGCGTGGCTACCACGTCGCTCCCCAGGGCGGGATCTGGTCCCCGCTGCTGGCCAACATCGCCCTGACGGCACTGGATGAGCACTTCCACAACCAGTGAGGTGATCTCAGCGAAATAGTTCGGCATTGGCCGGAACTTGCCATTACTTCAGGGCACCCTTCAGCTTTCCGGGCCCTTGCTCAAGGTGGGATCGACACGCTGGGGAGGCCGCGATACATACGCCGCCGGCGGCATTCGCCGACGATCCCGTATGGCAAACCTCTGCGTCTACCGGCCGACAACGTGAGAGACCCCTGGGCGATGACGCGCCCAGGGGGCTTGACCGTGGTGACGGGTCAGCGGTTGACGAGGTCGGGGCTTTGTTTGAGGATCCACGCTGCGAATTCGGGACCCGTAGGCCTTCGCGGAAGTGCGATCCGATCAGCGCGTATTCCGCCCCGCTGAGCCGACCTTGCCGCCATTGAGGTGATCTCAGGGAAATAATTCGGGACGATGAGGGATGTTTGGGACGCCTATGGGGGCGTTTCGGGCCTTTCGG
>NZ_JBQHCW010000061.1:0-8845 GCF_052068115.1 Nonomuraea sp. ZG12 | reverse complement strand
TGCACACCGCCATCGGTGACGTCCCGCCCGCCGAACACGAAGCCGTCTACTACGCTCAACACCAGCCCCAACCGGCGGCTGGAGTCAACCAATAGAGTCTCCACCGATCCCGGCGCGGTTCAGACCCACCCCGCCCGGCACCCCCGACGGAGTCTTTTCATGCGGTTGATGGGACCTCTCGACGGCCCGCCGGCGCGGCAGTCGAGACTGCCCACTTGCCTGACGTGCCTGACAGACCTTCAAGCGGCTGACCAGCTATTTCGCTTGACTACCCAAGATAACGATCGCCGTCTATGACACCGACCGAGTGGAGGGGGCCTCTTCTCCGGACGGAGTTAGGGGGTGCCAGTAAGAAACGCCTCACCAGGCCCAAACGAGCACGTTATGCGGCCCCCACTCGGGTCGCCGCCACCAGGGGCAAGTAACTCTGGGTGACGATTACTGTAAGCAGTGCCTACTGGCTGAGCTGATCTCGGATCACGTGGCGCTCGGCTTCTTCGCGGGCGAGTGTCTGGTGATGGATGACGGGATCGCGGTTGGCCTCGATCGCCGTGCGCACGAGCTCAGCGAGGATGTCCGGTGGTAGCGCTTCGGCCTGAGTGGTGGCGCGAGGGCACGCCGGAGTTGCTGCCGTCGCGAGGTCACCCGGCGGTGTGGAGGTCGGCGAAATCGGCGCGGGCCTGGGCGACGGCTTCTGGGTAGGCCTGGGCCTTCTCGTGCTCGGCAAGTGCCCGGTAGATGCTGGCCAGGCCGGGGTTCTGCTCCTTGCGCTTGCCGGTTCCGATGATCAGGTCGGGGCGGATCTGTTCGACGGACTCGCCGCAGGCCCGGCGGCGGAGCACGGTGTGCAGCATGTCGTCGGTGATGACGGGTGGCCGACCGCCGTGCTTGCCCCTTGCGGGCGGCGGCGTCGAGTCCTTCCAGGGTGGCTTCACGGATGGCTTCGCGCTCGGTCTCGGCCATGGCGGCGAAGAAGCCGAAGAGCATGCGGCCGGGACCGCTGGGGTCGTAGATGCCGGGCAGCGGACCGGCCAGCATCTCCAGGATCAGGCCGTGGGCGGTCAGGTGGTCGGCCAGCGCGGCGAGCTCGGCGGCGTCTCGGCCCAGCCGCTTCATCTCAGAGTCGGTGAACAGCACGCGGCAGTGCGGGGCGTGGCCCTTGATCTCGCGCGCGAGGGCGAGTGCGGCCTCGAACTGGGGGCGGACCCGGATGCGGGTGCTGATCTTCTCGGAGAAGATCTTGTCGCGAGGGATGCCGTGCGCGCTGAGCGCGTCCAGTTGCGACTGCAGCTCCTGGGTGAGGTGGGAGCATCTGGCGTACCCGATGCGGATGTCCGCGCCCGGGGTGTCCGTCTCGGGCGCGGCCGGCGGCGGGGTGCCGGGCCGCCAGGACTGGCCTGGGCTGCGGTCGGCCGGGGTGGACTCCCGGAGCAGTTTGGCGAGCCGGGGGATCTTCCTGAAGCGGCCGGTGTGGTAGATCCCGGCGACGGCATGACGCCGTTTCATCAGGTCGCGGTGCCAACGCACGACGGTATCCGGCCGGAGCCGGTTGAAATACGGCTTCTCAGTGGCGTGAGGTCTACTCAGGCGACGGGCGTTGTCGGCAGGACGAATCGGTGGGGATCGTCGCCGAGCATGGTGTCATGAACCATGGCGTTGATCTCGTGAGGGACGCCGAGGGCCGGGGAGCTGACATCTGCCAGGCGTGTGTACTGCTCGGCGGTCAGGTCGAGGTCGAGCGCACCCATGTAGTCCTCGAACTGTGAGATCGTACGGGGCCCGATGATGGGTACGAGTGCGGTGGTTGAGCGGTCGCCGCGAGCACGGATCCAGGCCATGGACACCTGTGCGGCGCTGGCGCCGGTCTCCGCCGCCACGTCCAGCACGGCGTCGAGGACTGCGGTCCTCTGATCGGTGGACTCGGTCGGGGTGATCCGGTCGGGGTCTGTCATACGTCCCTCGCCGGCGGTCCGATACTTGCCGGTGAGCATGCCGCCTGCCAGTGGCGACCAAAGGTTCGCCGCGAGCCCGAGACTTTCTGCCATCGGCAGGAGTTCCCGCTCCGCGCTGCGTTCGGCCAGGTTGTACTCCATCTGGATGCCGACGATGGGTGACCACCCGTGCAGGTCGGCCTGGCTGACGCCCAGCGCGACTTTCCAGGCGGGGTAGTTCGAGAGGGCGCCGTGGTGGATCTTCCCTGCCCGGACCAGGTCGTCCAAGCCATGGAGAATCTCCTCGATCGGCGTGAACTGGTCGGGAAAGTGCACCCAGAACACGTCGAGGTAGTCCGTCCCGAGCCGCTTGAGGCTTGCCTCCACCGAGGAGATCATCGACTTCCTGGTGGTGCCGTGGTTGGCGCGGTCGGGACTCACTGGATTGCCCAGTCCATACTTCGACGAGAGCACGAACTGGTCGCGGGTCGTCGTGAGCATGTCGCCGAGCATGACCTCGGACTGACCTCCTTGGTACATGGCCGCGGTGTCGAGAAACGTGCCGCCTGCTTCCGCGAACCGATCGAAGATGGCCTTTGCTTCCGGCAACACGGTACCGCTCGACCATGCGGTGCCGAAGTTTCCCGTTCCCAAGGCGTACTCCGAGACCCGCAGGCCGGTCCGTCGTCCAAAACTGGTGTAGCGCATCAGAGGTGCCCCTCACTGGTAAACCGATCGTCTTACATGTCACGCTAACAGGCCTGGACCGCGAAGTAAAACGATCGGTACCATGGTGTGGTGAACTCAACCAACGAAGCGAAGGTGCGGGCGGGCGGGCGAGGCGCGCGCGAACGGATCCTCGCCGCAGCCGAGGAACTGTTCTACGGCCAAGGCGTGAACGCCACTGGCATGGCCGAACTCGCGACGACTGCTCATGTGTCCAAGCGGACGCTCTATCAGCACTTCGCGACGAAGGACGAGTTAATCGAGGCCTGCCTGCGGCGGTTCCAGGACGATGAGGTGCTGGGCAACGAGCTAGCCCTCAAGCGCACTGATCTCGCCCCCGTGGAGCGGCTCCTGGCACTCTTCACGGCGCCGGCACCCGGGTTTCCGCTCCGTGGCTGCCTCTTCAGCAACACAGCAGTCGAGATCGCTGACACGACTCACCCTGTCCGTGAGTTCGTAGCCGACCACAAGCGCCGCTTCGCCGAGCAGATCCTCGACATCGCCCGGGAAGCCGGCGCGTCAGACCCGGAGGCGCTCGCAGGTCAGCTGTCGGTCCTGTTCGATGGCGCCAGCGCCCGGGCAGCGGTGCTCAGCAGCATCGATCCGTACGCGCAGGCTCGGGCAGCGGCTGAGATCCTCATCGAGCAGGCCATCGCAGCACCCTGACCTCGCACCCGAGCTCCACCCGTCAGGGAGTGGCGTGCTCGCCGGCCGGCGACTCCTCGCGGTCCAGGCTCGTGGTGAGCGTGCCGAGCAGGGCGAGGGACTGAACCGAGTCGGTCCCGGGCTCCGCATGATGGACCACCAGCTGCATGCCGCCGACACTTCCGATGTCGAACTTCTCGTGGAGCAGACGGAGCTCGCCGACCTGGGGGTGGCGAACGTGGGTGATGCCGCTTCGGCCGTGTCCCACGTCGGCTCGTGCCCAGAGAGTGCGGAATCGGTCGCTACTGATCGAAAGCTCGCCGACCAGCTCTGTCAGCCGGGGGTCGTCCGGGTCCGCTGTGGTCTTCGACCGCAGCCCTCCCACGATTGCGGCCGTGACTCGTTCCCAGTCCACGTAGAACTCGCGGTCGGCTGGGTCGAGGAACAGCTGGCGCAGGACGTTGTGACCCGGTGTGAATCCGGGCGACAAGCCGCAGGCCATCCGGTTGGCGACCAGGATGTCAAAGTAGTTGCCCACGACGTATGCGGGCATGGGCATGTCGTCGATGAGCTGCGCAATGCCGATGGGAACGCGTTCCGCGGTACGGCGGGCGGCCTTGCGTCGCGAAACGGGTGCGGCAAGTCCGTGGAGGTGCGCCGTCGCGGGTTCATCGAGCTGCAGCGCAGCCGCCAGGGCTTCGACGACCTGGTGCGAAGGGTGCTGGTCGCGGCCCTGTTCCAGGCGGAGGTAGTAGTCGGAGCTGATCCCGGCAAGCATGGCGAGCTCTTCGCGACGCAGCCCCGGCACGCGCCGGCGTCCGCCGGCGACGATGCCCAGTTGTTGCGGGGTCACTCCGTCGCGGCGCGCACGAAGGAACTCGCCGAGCGCGTTGGACCTGTCCATAGTTTCAGAGTAGGCGCTTGCCCCCAGGGTTGCCTGTCCCTGCGAGTCCCAGGATGAGCTGGGCATACCGTCAATCGCCCACGACTGCGAAGACTGGGCAGCGGCGGGTCAGCGGGCCCGCCCCATCCAAGAGGGAGCAATCGCATGACAACCACACTGATCACTGGCGGCAACAAGGGCCTCGGACGCGAGACCGCTCGCCGTCTCGTCGCGCTGGGGCACACGGTCTACATAGGCGCGCGTGACGAAACGAGAGGACGCGCGGCTGCCGACCAGACCGGTGCGCACCTGCTGGTCATGGACGTCACCGAGGACGCCTCCGTCGCGGCGGCCGCGGCGCTGCTGGCCGAGCACGAGACGCAGCTCGACCTGCTGATCAACAACGCCGGTGTCTTCGACGCGATGGTCAAGGCCGAGGATGCCACAGCGGAGGACATGCGCGCCGTCTACGACGTCAACGTATTCGGCGTCGTGCGCGCCACACACGCGTTCCTGCCGTTGCTACAGGCATCGTCCGACCCGGCGATCATCAACGTGGCCAGTGGGCTCGGTTCGTTCGGCATCGTCACCGATCCCGGTCGGTTCGAGGCGCAGTGGGCGCTCCCGGTCTACGCGTCGTCCAAGGCAGCCGTCGGAATGCTGACCGTGCAATACGCCAAGGCGCTACCCGGCATCCGCATCAACGCCGCCGATCCCGGACCCACAGCAACAGACTTCACCAACAACCAAGCCGCCCAGAGCATCGCGGAAGGGACAGAGGCGATCATCGGCCTCGCGACAGCCGGTCCCGGTGCGCCCACAGGGACGTACATGGACCGATTCGGCGAGATTCCTTGGTGAGCACCCCTGCTCCAGTGCGTCGTTGCCGGAGGCTGTACGGCATCCGGGTGCCTCCCGACCGCGTCTCTGTTCGAGCGGCGCGCATAGGGGGCACGGCGGCGTTCCCAGTCGTCATCTCAGCCCCGACACAGGAGACCCGCCATGGCCGAAGCTCTTGAAGTCACCGTCCTGCGTCCGGCCGCCGGCCTGACTGCCGACGACTTCGTCGCGGCGAACGCTGACATCGACGAGTACGTGAGACGTCAACCGGGGTTCCTCTGGCGGCGGATCACAGAGACCGAACGTCTCGATCAGGGATGAGTCGGTGGGAGTCTGCCTACGCCGCCTCGAAGTGGTGCTGGGCCACGAACGTTCATCGACTCGCCCAAGTCGCAGTGTGGAAACCGCGTTCACATCGCTTATGTTCTTCGACCTCGAGTTCACCCGGGATATGCCGGGTCATGCGAGGCGTGCCGCGCGCATGTCGGGCGTGCGCACCATTCGAGCGCGGATCAGCGGTGATGGCACCGACTTGCGTGCAGACCAGGTTCGATTCTCTGAAGGGAAAGCGCATGGCAAGGACCAAGGCACACGCATGGATGCTCATTCAGGGCGGGAGGATCGGATGACCCCCGGGGAAGTCCTGATCAACGCGTTCTCCAAGATCCCGACAATCATCGCAGCAGCGGTTGACGGATTGGACTCACGGCAACTCGCAACGCGGCCCGTGCCCGGGGCGAACACGATCGCCTGGCTGGCTTGGCACACGGCGCGCGGTCAAGATGCATGGGTCTCCGACCTCGACGGGTTGGAGCAGGTCTGGACGAGCGACGGATGGTACGCAAGGTTCGGACTGCCATTCGGCCCCAGCGAGATGGGCTGGGGCATGGATCCGGATGACGTCACCGGGGTAGTGGCGACCGCCGAGTTGCTGACGGGCTACCTCGACGCAGTGAGCAGCCGGACGCGCGCATACATCCAAGGCCTGAGCGAGCTGGAGCTCGATGAGGTCGTGGATGCCGGCAGGACCCCACCGGCGACGAGGGGCGGGCAGCTCGTGAGCATCGCCAACGATGGCGTCCAGCACGCCGGCCAGGCCGCCTATGCTCGGGGGATTCTCGACGAGCGCTAGGGCGTACGTGCCCAGGAGCCGTGAGCCAGACGGGACTTTCTGAACACGCCCTAGCCCCGCCTGGCCGGTCGTAACACCAGTAGGGCTCACCGCTGCAAGGCCGCGGACTTGAACCTCGCGCCTCCAACCCTGACGCGGTGCCCTTCGTGACTGCTGCTGGGTCTCGTCGTCGGATGCTCCGGCCGCGACGTAGGTGGCGGGAGTGTCGATGGGGCCTGGGCTCAAGGTGTTGACACGGATGCCGCGAGGGATCAGTTCGTAGGCCTGCCCAGGAGCGTCCGAAGTTGCGCACGGCCGCCTTGGTGGCGCTGTAGAGGCTCATCTGGTTCACGTTGCGGGAGGCGTTGACGGAGCCGATCAGGATGATCGATCCGCCTTCGCCCATCAGGGCACGGACTTCTGCACGGTGTACAACGTTCCTGCGACGTTGACGGAGAAGTGCCGCTCGTAGTCCTGGGGGGTGATCTCCTCCAGTGGGATCACGATTCCGCCTCCCGCGTTCACGACGACGACGTCCAGCCGGCCGTATCTCTGCGCGACGATGTCGATGACTGGTCGACGTTCTCGGGATCGGCGACATCGCCCCGTACGCCTGCCGCCTGATCTCCCAGGCTGTCGACGGCGGCGTCGAGTTCCTTCTGACGCCGGTCGGTGATGTAGACGAAGGCTCCCTCCTCGATGAAGCGCCGGGCGATGGCCAGGCCGATACCTGCGGTGCCTCCGGTAACGAGCGCGACCTTGTCGGACAGCTGTGGCATGGCTACTTCCTTCCTTCTGGTGTCGTGGCGCAGGCCATGGGGTGGTCGTCGGCGGAGTTGCGGAATGAGGACGGCGCGGGCGCCGGCTTCTTCGCCGGTCGGGTGAGCGTGACCAGGGCCAGCAGCATGGCGGCGCAGGTCATGGCCGCCGCCACGTAGAACGACGGGGCGAGGCCGGAGGTGAAGGATCCGGGGTCGTTGCCTGCGGCGTAGGTGGCCACGACGATCGCGATGCCGTACCACTCGGGCGTGGCGGTGGGACGCTCGATGCGCTTGGCGTCGCAAGGGGGCGCTGATGGCGCGGATGACCAAGGTGGAGAAGTACGCGGCGATCAGGCGGGACTCCCGGATGGAGGGCTTGTCGCAGCGGGCCCTGGCGCGCAAGTACGCGGTTTCCCGCCGAACGGTGGCGGAGGCGTTGACATCCGCATGGCCGGCACCGCGCAAGGCGATGACGCCGCGAAGGTCTCGGCTGGATCCGTTCAAGCCGGTGATCGACCAGATGCTGTGGCTGGATCTGAGCGCGCCCCGCAAGCAGCGGCACACGGTCCGGCGGATCTTCGACCGGTTGGTGGCCGAGCAGGATATGGAGGGGGTCTCCTATTCGACGGTGTGCAACTACGTCGCGGTGCGTCGCCCGCGGATTCGGGCCGAGGCCGGGCACGGACCGCCGGAGGTACCCCTCGATCAGATCCACAAGCCTGGCGAAGAGGCCGAGGTCGACTTCGGGGAGGTGTGGGTCGACTTGGCCGGGCGCAGGACCAAGTGCTACATGTTCGTGTTCCGGCTGTCGTACTCGGGCAAGGCCGTGACCAGGAGCGTCCCCACGAGCGTGAGTGATCGGGCGCCGAAACGGGCCTGCAGCCGGGGCATGAACTGGGTCAGGACCAGCACCGTGCGAGTGAGCGGCAGGAAGGCGAAGCCCGACGTCAAGGGGTCGAATTCCAGGAATACTTCCGCGCTATGCCGATGTGGGTCCGGCCTGCCGGTAAGCCCGCTCGCCTGGCACAGGCTGGGCATCCGCCAACTGTCGGCCCGCCGCCCGCCGCCCGGCGCGCGTGCCGGGCGGAGCGTTCGGCGTGACCCGACTGGCCGCCCTCTATGGGCGTATCCTGCAGATATGGGGTGGTTGGAACGCTTGTCGGGCTCCCGACGCGGAAGCTGTACGGATCGTGGCGTGGCCAGGGGATAGCGCCGCTTTCCCGGGGGTGGGGAGCACGTCGTCTCGTCTGGACGATCTGCTGGTCGAAGCCGTGTTCAGCGCCGGCGCGCACATCGGCATCGTGTACGTCCTGGCCCCGGGCGGTCACCTCCTGCAGATGCAGGCCACGATCGGTTTTCCCGCCACCATCGCCCGGACCTGGGCCACAGTCAGGGTGCACGATTCCACGCCGGTCGCGGTGGCGGTGCGTGAGCAGAGGCTGCTCTGGCTCAGCGACCGGGTGGCCCTGGCGCGTGAATTCCCAGCGGCGGCGTTGTCGCTGCCGTACGACTTCGCGCTGGCCGCCTCGCCGGTCTGCGCCGGTGGTGTCGTCTGGGGCGGGATCGTCATGGGCTGGCCCACGGGAGGCGAACCCCGGCTCAGCCGGCGCCGGCTCGACATCATCGACGGCATCTGCGCTGAAATGGGGCGGCTGCTCCGCCGGGCGAGTGAGGGCGGACAGCCGGTCGTCCCCAGCTTCCCGCCTCGCATCCTGGACCCGGTTCCCGCTCACCGGCCGCGCTCGGACGCCTGCCTGACAGCCTTGGCCTGCCTCGACTCCTTGCCCGAGGGCTACTGTCACCTGGACGCGCACGCGCGGGTCACCCTCGTCACCGCCACGGCCGCCGACCTGCTCGCCGCGCAACCATCGGAGATGGTCGGCAAACGCCTGTGCAAGGCACTGCCCTGGCTGGACGACCCCCTCTACGAAGACCGCTACCGGGCCGC
>NZ_JBQHCW010000060.1:0-8847 GCF_052068115.1 Nonomuraea sp. ZG12 | reverse complement strand
TGCACACCGCCATCGGTGACGTCCCGCCCGCCGAACACGAAGCCGTCTACTACGCTCAACACCAGCCCCAACCGGCGACTGGAGTCAACCAATAGAGTCTCCACCGATCCCGGCGCGGTTCAGCAGACGGGATGATCAGGCCGGTGAGCGATCTCCGCCGTGGAATTCGTCGGACTCCCCTGGAAAGATCGCCTCGATCATCCATTTTTTGGAGACGCACGATGGCCATGGTTAAGGCGACTGCAGCCACTTATGAGTGGCTCTACCAGGAGTTCACAGACGGCGTGGGCGAGACCTGGCTCTGCGCCTGCTTCGTACGGGACGGGCCTCCTGATGAGGCTCTGCGACGGATAAACGTAGTCGCAGGCAGCCCTCTGGAGGGGGAGGGATTCGGCGTCGCGGCATACCGGGCCAAAGGCGGAACGGTCCTGATCGAGTACGGATGGGGCGCCATCGTCTACCACGGCGCCGGGCTCCTTTCCGAGGGCTCAGCAGCCGCCGCAGTCTGCGTGACAATCAAGGGGGCCGACTTCAAACTCCACAAGAACGGCGACTTGATCACGACCTTCAGCCTGTACAGCTATTGTTATCGAGAGGGCACCGAGCCCGACCGCCTTGAGACTGACGTCACAGACCTTGGGCTGCACATCGGCGGAGACGAACCGGGATTCGTTGACAATCCCACCTCCGCAGCACTGGCCCTTGCGGAGCGAGCCACTGGCGTCCACTTCTCGCCTGCGGCCTACACGCGCACTGCGCTGGTCGGCTCGACAGAGCATCTCCATCCCTACGCGTAGGGAAGCGCAGGAAGATCCTGAATATGCGCGGATTGGCTGAGCGGCTGTTCGATCTTCAGCGCCTTGGTCTCCAGGTCACAACGGACCGAGCCGCCAAGAGCAAGATCCACTTTTGATCCGCAGGCTCTGGGGATCGTGGCTGGCTCTGCCTTGCGGGATATATGCGGGATGATCTTCCCTGGTTGGGAAAGGGTGATAGCCATACCCGGAGGTCAGGGGTCTGATGCATTCAAGAACCTCGGCCCGCTGTAAAACCGTCGGCTTCTCGGTGGTGATCAGCCCCGATTGAGGCGGAAGACGCGTACATCCGTACGGTGTGCCATTCGGTGGCCACAGCGCGACGAGGAAGCTCCGATCAAGGCCAGAGCCACCCACCCGTTACCCAAGGCGCGCCCAGCTTTGCCAGGTCGGCACGTAGGAACCAGGGTTCCCAGAGATCAGGTGTCCACCAAGCTGGGCCAACTCCAGTACCCCCATGCGGCAGGCGGGCCTGTGCTGCCAGATCAGGATCCGTTCGTCCAGGAGTACCTGCAATCCCAGTAGGGGTCACACGGCGCCTGCTGTTCGACGTTGCGGCCTCGGCGTTCGGTGTTACTGCCGGTGTCGCCGGCCACAAACTTGGCGAACAACTTACCGCCTCGGCTGCGGCTGACTGTAACGGGTACCAGCCGTACGCCTATCCTCCGAGCCGGAACGGAGATGTGATCTCCGGAATCGGCGGATGCGGCAACCAAGCCGTCACGGTGGAGATCTGGATCGATGTGCCTGGATTCGACGTAAGGGCAGGCTGCTGTCCCCGAGGTACCAGCCCGGTCACCTCATACGCCTACTGCAGCAGGACCGGCGCCGGAAACTACTACACACTGGCCAGGACAACGGCCGGGAACGTGGAGTCAGCGCGAAGGTGGCTCTGCTAGCCGGTACCGCGCCGGCTGACACCGCCATGAACGGCCGTATCCTGTCCCCTACATGCGGGCGGAGGATGCGGCCGTTCCCCATGAACATGGCTACATATCGACTGGCGCCGAAACGCCGCAATGCACGGCGTTGTATTTACATTGCAGTCCTCAACCGGCGTCCCGGCCCCTACCCCGATTCCGCCGGTCTGGCCGACCGCAGCCGAATGCGAATGCCGCCCCGCCGTCAGAGATTTCTCTTGTTACTCAGCGATCTTGTGGCTGAAAGGTCACCCGAGCGTCAGGCTTTCGCACCCGGCTGCCGCATCTCGCGCGGGGACCATTCCTTGCCGACGAGCCCGGCGCGGTCGAGGATCTTACGGGAGTCCCGCCGCACCGTGTGCGCGTTGCCGTTCTGAGTCCGGAAGACCAGCCCGGAAGTGTCGTCCTGTTCCTCGTGTAGTTCACGCGGCGCCTCCGCGCAGAGCCGAGGAAGCTTGAGCGACCGCCGCGGCTTCACCGTCTTGGTGTCGCTTTCCGCCCGTACGAACGGGCAGGAGCAGACCGGCTGACCGACGACTGGAGCCAGCAGCAGCGCCTCGGCTTCCGTCGAGCGATGATCAGCCCGATCGAGCGTTGCCACGCCTTGACCGCATGACGGGCGCCAACGCTCCAGCGAGCCAGGACGGGCGGTGCGGGCTGGCGCAGGGCAACGCTGTGGCTCACGATGGTGTGGCCGGATCACCCACAGGGGAAGGTCGATGCCATGCGTTCACGTACTTGGCCGGCGCTGGGCGCCGTCGTCGTCGCCGTAGGTCTGCTGGGGACGCAGCCCGCCATGGCGGCGCAGGCGTCGGTGGAGTTCTCCGCCGACTCCGGGGACCAGTGCGGCCGCGGCGTCACGGAGGGAACGCTCGACTGGCTGGAAGAGCCCGTCATCAGGCCGATCGTCCAGGTCAAGGGCACTTTGGCCGATGACCCCGACATCTCACCGTGCGCTCCGGACCAGATGCACTCCAGGGCCACCTTCACAGCCTACAACGGCGACACCATCCTCGACTCCGAGACGCTCCGGGCGGACGACGGCACCGTAGAGCTCGCCTTCGAACTGTCCGACCCGAACGGCGTCACCGCGATCGATCGCGTGGTCGTCCAGGTGTGCCGGTTCCCCAACTCGCCGATCGGGACCAGCTACTGCGGCAAGGCGGCGGAGTACAAGACGCCCTGAGCCGGAGGGTGGAGGCACGGTACATGCCCATCGAGGGGCGCTGGGCTTCATGGCGGGGTCCGGCTGAGCGGCTGGGCCCGTTGAGGTGGGGTGTCAGTCCTGGGCCTTGCCGTGCGGAAGCGGTTGGGGCGCTCGCTGACGAGTTCGGCGTCGCCGTTGCTCCCGAGGGTGTCCAGGGCGCGTTGGCGACCGCTCTGGAGGAACGGTTGAGGACCTTGGCGATCTCGTTGGCGGTGAAGGCGAGGTCGGGGTGCTTGATCAGGTGAGTCAGGACGTCCGGGCGCAGGCTGCGAGGGCGGGGGCGTTGCGGTCGCCGCGCGAGGAGCCCGAGCGGTGGTCCCAAGCTCCTGCCCAGCCTGCGGCGGCCAGGTGCGTAGCGATGTACGTTTCATGAGCCAGTGGCGGGCCTCGCCGAGAGGGTCTCATATCGTCCCTGGTCAGAGAGGCTGCCATGGCCTGGCGTCACCTCTCAGGACGGACGTCGCGGCCGCGGGCCTGGCTGTGACGGCGGGCGAGCGGATACCGTCCGGTCGGGCACGTCAGGGCGAGGAGTCTGCCCGGTCGGCGTCGTACTCCGCTCTGCCGGGCGGGATGCGATCGGGCCGGGCCTGTTGCGAGCCCGGACGCGCTCCGGTCCTGGGAACCAGTGTCCTCCGGACCCCGACGCCCCCCGTCTCTGGAGCCGACATGCCAGCAAAACGCTGGGCAGCCCCCGCGTTGCTCGCCTTGTCCCTGCCGTTGCTCGCCCCGCTGACCGTACTCACTCCACCGGCCGCCGCGGCCGCGTCGTCGTCCGTCACGGACAGCGGCGCGCGGGGGCCGGAAGCATCCACGGTGCCGCTGGAGGAGATCAACGCGACCACCACCCAGGTCGCGTTCGGGTTGCGCCGCCCCACCGCCATCGCCGCGCCCGACGACGGAACGAACCGGCTGCTCATCATCGAGAAGCGCGGCACCGTACGCGTCTACCATCCGGACACCGGTCTCGAACCGACCCCGATCATCGACATCAGGGCGTCGGTGGACGAATCCGGCAACGAGCGGGGGCTGCTCGGCATCGCCCTCGCGCCCGACTTCGCCGAGAGTCAGGACCTGTACCTGGCCTACACCGCGCTGCCGGACGGCGCGGTGACCCTGGCCCGATACCGGCTGGACACCGCGAGCCTCGAGCCCTTGCTGTCCCAGGAGCACGCCGAGCACAGCAACCACAACGGCGGCCAGATCGCCTTCGGCACCGACGGCAACCTGTACATGAGCATCGGCGACGGCGGCGGCTCCGGAGACCCCTTCGACACCGGGCAGCGCCTGGACACCCTGCTGGGCAAGATCCTGCGCGTCGACGTGAGCCGAAGCTGCGGCGACCTGCCCTACTGCGTGCCCGAGGACAACCCGTTCGTCGGCGTCGACGGCGCCCGCGAGGAGATATGGATGTACGGCGGGCGCAACCCCTGGCGCTTCTCCATCGACCATGCGGACGGCTCGATGTGGATCGGCGACGTCGGCCAAGGCCGGTGGGAGGAGATCAACCACATCAAGCCCGGACAGCAGGCCGGCGCGAACCTCGGCTGGTCCTGCTACGAGGGGCTGGAGGTGTTCGACGAGGCTCAGTGCCGCTCCGACGCCGAGTACACCGAGCCGGTCTTCACCTACTCCCCGTACACCGGCGGCTGCGCGGTCATCGGCGGGCAGGTGTACCGCGGTCAAGAGTTCGCCGACCTGGTCGGCGGCACCTACATCGCCACCGACTACTGCTCCAACACCGTGTGGGCGCTGCGCGAGGACGGCTCGGGCGGCTATACCCCTGCCGAGCTCGGCCAGATGCCCACGCAGGTCACCGCGTTCGGCGCCACCCCGGAGGGCGAGTTTTACGTCGTCAACGACCTTCCCGGCGGCCTGCACCGCGTGTCGTTCGAGCGGGCCGAGCCGACCTGCCGGATCGAGCAGACCACGCGGACCTGGGGCGGCGGCATGACCGTAGACCTCACCATCACCAACACCGGCACCACACCGATCAACGGGTGGACGCTGAGGTTCTCCCTCACTCAGGGCCAGACCATCATCTCGGACTGGAACACCGACCTCACCCAGGGCGGTGACATAGTCACCGCGGCCAACGCCGGCCACAACGGCTCCATCGCCCCTGGCCAGAGCGTCACCATGGGCTACCTCGCCAGCCACACGGGCAACGCGTCCCTGCCGAGCCGATACTCACTCAACAGAGACGCCTGCGCCGTCGAACCCTGATCAGTACCGCACCGGTCGCCGATCTGGCCGGTACGGCGGGCATGGCGACCTGATCGAAGCCGCCTACGCCGAGCCCCGGTTGCGGCAGTTCTTCCCCTGCACGGGCCACTGGTCGTTGCGGCTCTCAACGACCAGTGGCTTCCGATTCTCGCCCGCCGCGTTGTCGGCTTCGCAGCTTGTCGTGGGCGTGCCCGGGGAGAACCGGCGCGCTGGGTAGGACGTCCGCCCATGATTTCCGCGGGTACCCGCCAGGCTCACTCGGCAACCGACGACGCCAATCTCAACAGGGAATCTTTCCCTGTAACTGCTCATGGCGGTACGTGCTGGTTGAACGCGCGCTGCTGCTCGGTGAGCCGTCCTTGGGCTTCTTGAACGGCATCCTGAACATCTCCCGGGCACCCTCGTATCCCAGGTCGGTGAGCGTGATCAGGGCAGTCGCTATGACAACGAGCTTAGGCACCCTTTGTAGGGCAGTGGTGCCCGGCCGCGATCGTGACATCTGCGTATGTTGATGAGTTTGAACACCACTGATCTCGTTGCGGTGAGAGTATGGCGCTGCTACTCCCCGTAAGGAGGGCGCCATGGCGCCGCAGGCTGACAAGGTCGCCCTGTACGCCGCCATCCGACGCGAATCCCGTGCTGGCTTGTCGGGCGGATCGAGTCCGGGCACGGTCCGCAGCAGGTGTTCGTTCCGCAGTCGCATCGGCCGGGCGCCGAGGCGCAGGTGGCGGAGGGCTCAGCGGGTCTTGTGGTGGCGTCGTTTCGCCTGGGGCCGCGATCGCACATCGGGCAGGGTCCACGGAGGCTGGCCGTGACGGAGGTGACCGGCGAAGAGCGCGCCGATCCCCCTGGGCATGAAGTTGGCGGCATGGATAGCGGCAGGGGTGAGTTCAATGCCGTCCCAGAAGCATCCGTTGGGTGCTGGAATGCCGAATCGCCAATCGCGACTGCGGCGTGAGTCGTCGTGATCTGCGATATGGGTCACGAACACGTACTCATCGTGGTCGCCCGTCCGGTCGGTGTGAATGAGCGGACCGATTGTTACCTCGATGCCAAACTGCTCGTGCAGAATGCGTCGCAGAGCGTCCTCGAAGGTCGCCGTGGAAGCATCGACCACGCCACCGGGCAATAAGTGGCATTGGGCGTTGTCCGGCAAGCCTTGTCCCAGGGCCAATAGCCGCCCGTCCGGCGTTTTGACGACGGCGCTCAAGCGAACAGTCATAATCGGCCCCATCTGGTTGCTCACCTTCGATCTTCCACGGGCAGGCGGCCATCGTCGATGTTGCCTCGACGCACCGCGCCTGATACTCCATCGGGTCACCGGCCAGGGGCGGCAGCACCTAGCACATACGCCTCTGGAACCTCACGAATGAGGCAAGCGAGAAACAACCCAGGAACCCCAGCTAGCAGCCGCAATCCTCCGACAGGAACATGTGCCACCCCCAGATGGTTCGACCAAGACCTTCACCGACGCCCGCCTCTGCGCTGCCATCGTCGACCGGCTCTCCTTCGGCGGCAACATCATCGAGACGGTGCAGGGCGATGGCGCTGGCCTGCCCGAGTGCTTATTTGACCGCGACAGTGACGGCCGAGGGAACCAGATCACGTAGTTCGGTGCAGGCGGTGTCATCGCCACTGAGCAACACGACCGGCACGCCCAGATGGCCGGCCATGGCGACGTTGAGACCGATCTCGCCCAGGGAACGCCCGGCCACACGCACGTCGAGAAACTGATCTCTGCAGTAGGTTCGGCATCTAGCACGCCGGCGATCACGGCGTTCGCCTCGGCCGTCATCAAGGCCCGACTCCGTTCGTAGTCGTACCGCCCCGGATTCGTCTCGGTGGGATGCACGATCCCCGAGATGCCCTCCATGGCAACAGAGATCAGCGCCTTCATGCCCCGAACCCTACGCATTTCGGCGGGCGGTGGGTGCGCGGCGATGGTCCGGAGATGACCAGCGGACGACTGCAGGGCAGGCAGGGCCGACGCTGTCACGATGCTCAGGCCAGAGCTCAACGCGGCAATGTGCGCATGACAAATCATCGACACTCTCGACGTTCAAGATCTATAAGTGGTGCTCACTCTCGCACGCATGTGGCGCTCTCATTGCGGAGATGGCCTGGATCTTGCCGCCGTGGTGTTTGTGCTGGCCGACCAGTACAGGTCGGGCGGCGCCGTTGGGCCAAGGGGTGGAGGCCTCGGCGAGATCATGTCGAAGGGGAGGGCGGGATACTCTGCCTGCGGTGCCTCGAACCACGTGACCGGAGGAGTCGATGCTGGGATGACGGCAGGGCGACCGATGCCTACACAGGACGACGTGCTCGGGTACTTCAACACGCTGTCGAACTGGGGACGGTGGGGCGACGACGACGAGCTCGGCACTCTGAACCACATCACCGACGACGTCCGGCTGGCGGCGGCGCGGGCTGTGCGCCACGGCAGGAGCGTGTCGTGCGCATGGGAGGTCGCCGTACCGGAAGACATGGAGCGGTCGACGACGACGTGCCCGTGCGCCGCCGACATGCCGGGCGCCGAGAACATGCCGGTGCCCGGATTCCGCAACGACCGGCGCTGGGGCTTTTCGTCCGAGCGGCTCGGCGTCACGTTCCACGGCAACACCCTCACCCACGTCGACTCGCCGTGCCACATCTTCTGGGACGGCACGATGTACAACGGGCGGTCGCACTCGCAGGTCGACGCCGTAACGGGATCGGCGTGGGCGGCCGTCACGGCGGCGGCGAACGGGATCATCACGCGTGGTGTCCTGCTGGACATCGCGAGCGTGCGGGATGTGCCGTGGTTGGAACCGGGGGAGGGTGTGTTTCCCGACGATCTCGAGGAGGCCGAGCGGCGCCAGGGTGTACGGGTGCGATCCGGCGATGCGGTCCTCCTGCGGACCGGCTATGGCCGCGTCCGGCACGAGACCGGTGCGGTCAGCGGTTTCACCCAGGCCGGCTGGCACGCGTCCTGCCTGCCGTGGCTGCACGAACGGGAGGTCGCGCTGATCGGGGCCGACACGCCCCAGGACGTTCAGCCATCGGGGTACGAAGACGTGTTGATGCCGGTTCACGCCGTGAGCCTCGTCGCGATGGGTCTGTGGATGCTGGACAACTGCGACCTGGAGGCGTGCGCGACGACGGCTGCCGAGCTCGGTCAGTGGGACTTCCACCTCGCGGTCGCGCCGGTCCGCTTCGCCGGTACGTCCGGCAGCCCGGTCAACCCGATCGCCACATTCTGACGGGAAGGGTTCGGGAACAACGCTTGGAGCGGCGGCTATATGGGGGGCTCAGTCCGGATAGCTCATGCTGTGGTCGAGGGCGTGCAAACCGTTGGGGCACGTGACGTGCGAGGTCTGATCAACGTTCCGCCACTCACCGTAGTACCAGTTACCGTCGCCGCATTTCACCCAGGCCTGATGCGCGCGGTTGATACACCAGGTCTGCGTGAAGTTGTGGCCGGCCTCTAGAGTGCAGCCGGGCGGTACATAGACACTCACCGACGCACCGGAACTGGGGGCGGCAAAGGCTGACTGCGTGCCGAATGTCAGCATTGCAGCGGCAGTAAGGATGCCGCCGAGCAGCCCGGCACGAATCCGTATTCTCATTGAGGTGATCTCAGCCAATTGCCGGTAGGTAGTCATGCTCGAAATGGGTGAGGACGAGTGCTGCGCGGGCGATGTCG
>NZ_JBQHCW010000059.1:0-9060 GCF_052068115.1 Nonomuraea sp. ZG12 | reverse complement strand
GAGGCGCTGGCGGAGGTGCTGGCCGGGTGTGAGCGCGATGGTGTCCGGGCGCGGATGCTGCCGGTGGATTACGCCTCACACGGCCCGCAGGTGGATGCGTTGCGTGAGGAGATCCTAAGTCTGTTGGACGGGGTCACTCCGCAGTCGGCGCGGCTGCCGATGGTGTCGGCGATGACCGGTGAGTTCCTCGAAGGTCCCGAGCTGGACGCCGGCTACTGGTACGCCAGCCTGCGGGCGACCGTCCAGTTCTCCCGGGCGATCGAAGCGCTGGGCGACTACGAGGTATTCATCGAGACCTCCGCCCACCCGGTGCTCGTCACCGCCATCGGCGCCACCCTCGAGAACACCCGAACCGATGACTCCACGGAACCCGGCACCGAACGGGCCCGAGCTCTGCGCCGGCCCCCGGTACTGACCGGAACCCTGCGTCGCGACGACGGCGGTGCGGACCGGCTGCTGGCCTCGCTGGCCGAGGTGCACGTCCACGGCGTCCCGGTCGACTGGGCCGCCGTCCTGCCCACCGGCGCGCGGGTCGATCTCCCCACGTACGTCTTCCAGCGCCAGAGACTGTGGCTCGCGGCGAAGGCGCCCCAGGCTGGCAGCCTCGCCGAGGCCCGGTTCTGGGCCGCCGTCGAGGACGGCGATCTGGCCGGGCTCACCGGCACGCTCGCCGTCGGCGCGGACAAGCCGTTCCGCGAGGTCCTGCCCGCGCTGGCGTCCTGGCGGCAGCGCGAACGCGGCGAAACGGTCACCGCCGGTTGGCGGTACCGGACCTCCTGGCCGGCCCTGCCCGACCCACGGCCGGCGCCGCTGACCGGGACCTGGCTGCTCGTCGCCACCCCAGCCCAGCGGGATCTGGCCGACAGGTGCGTACTGGCCCTCGACACGGCCGGCGCCGAGGTCGTACGCATCGAGATCGCACCCGGCGAGACAGGCAGGCAGGCGCTGGCGGACCGGCTGGGTCCGGACCCTGCGGTGGCGGGGCCGCTGGATGCCGACCTGATGGCGGCGGGGCGGCTCGAGCCGGATCCGGCGGTGGCGGGTGTGGTCTCGCTCCTCGCGCTGGACGAGACGCCGCTGCCCGACGCGCCGGGGGTCAGGGCCGGTCTGGCCGGGACGCTCGCACTGCTTCAGGCCCTCGGCGACCGCGAGATCGAGGCGCCGCTGTGGGTCCTGACCCAGGGCGCCGTCGCCGCCGAACCGGGCGAGCCGCTCACCGCGCCCGGACAGTCGCCCGTGTGGGGCCTCGGCCGGGTCGCGGCCCTGGAACATCCCGGCCGCTGGGGTGGCCTGATCGATCTGCCTCCGGAGCCGGCCGAGCAGGCCACGGACCGGCTGGTCCGGCTCCTGGCCGCCGGCGGCGGTGAGGATCAGGTCGCGATCCGCGGTGGCGGGATCCGGGGCCGGCGCCTGGTCCGGGCGCCCCGGCCCAGCGCGGCCGAACGCTGGACGCCGCCCGGAACGGTTCTGGTGACCGGCGGGACCGGAGCCATCGGCGGACGGGTCGGCGGCTGGCTGGCCGAGCGTGGCGCACCCCGGATCGTCCTGTCCAGCCGCTCCGGGCCGGCCGCCACCGGTACCGCCACGCTCGCCGCCCGGCTGGCCGAAGCCGGGAGCGCCGTCCAGGTGGTCGCCTGCGACACCGCCCGGCGGGAACCGGCCGCCGGGCTGCTCGACACGATCGATCGGTCCGGGCCGGCGCTGACCGCCGTCTTCCACGCCGCCGGGACCGGCCAGGTCACCCCGCTGGACGACCTCACCGTCGCCGGCCTCGCCGAGGTCGCCGAGGCCAAGGTCGCCGGGGCGGTGAACCTGGACGAGCTCACGGCCGGCCGGGAGCTGACCGCCTTCGTGACGTTCTCGTCCGGCGCCGCCGTCTGGGGCAGCGGCATGCAGGCCGGGTACGCCGCGGCCAACGCGTTCCTGGACGGCCTGGCTGAGCACCGCCGAGGCCGGGGACTGGCGGCGACGTCGGTCTCCTGGGGGCTGTGGGGCGGCGGCGGCATGGGCCAGGGTGAGGGCGGTGACCGGCTGCAGCGGCTGGGCCTGCGGGAGATGGACCCGGACCTGGCGATCGAGACGCTGGCCGGAATCCTCGACGGCCCGGCCGGCGAGACGGGAACGGTGACGGTCGCGGACCTGGACTGGGCCCGGTTCGCGCCGGTGTTCACTCTGCACCGCCCGAGCGCGCTGATCGGCGACCTGCCCGAGGTCCGGCAGGCTCTGTCGCCGGGCGCGTCCGGCCTCGGCGGCGAGGACGACGGACCCGGCGAAGGCGCACTTGGTCAGCAGTTGCACGGCTTGTCCCGGGTCGAGCAGGAGCGAATACTGACAGACCTGGTCCGGGCCGAGGCCGCCGCCGTCCTCGGGCACCCCTCGGTGAACGAGGTGGAGGCCGACCGGGCCTTCAAGGACCTCGGTTTCGACTCACTCACCGCCGTGGAGCTGCGTAACAGGCTGAACAGAGCCACCGGGATGAGATTCCCGGCCACCCTGGTCTTCGACTACCCGACGCCGGAGGTTCTGGCCGGTCACGTACGGACCGCGATGAACCTGGGCGGGGAGACCGACTCGCCGTCGATCATCACTGAGATCGAGCGGCTGCAGTCGGCTCTCTCCGGCGTCACCGCCGACTTCGACAAGCGCGACGACGTCACCAAGCTTCTGCGCGGAATGCTGTCGAACTGGATCGACACACACAGCGCGGAAAAGCCCGCGAGCACCGACATCGAATTCCGATCAGCCACGCCCGACGAGGTATTCAGCTTCCTGGATCAGGAACTCGGGCTACCCGCGATCGACGCCGCAGACTAATTGACCCGCTGATTCTGGGAGTCCGTCATGGATAGCCAAGAAAAACTCTTTGACTACCTCAAGAAGGCGTCGGCCGAACTTCAGGAAACCCGTAAGCGGCTGCACCGGATGGAGGCGGCCGAGCAGGAACCGATCGCCATCGTGAGCCTGGGCTGCCGGTACCCTGGCGGCGTCCGTGACCCGGAGAGTTTCTGGGACCTGGTGGTGTCCGGTACGGATGCCATCGCCGGATTCCCGACCGACCGAGGCTGGGAAGCACTTCGGCGCGGCAACGCGGACAGCGCGAGCGCCTTCGCCCACCAGGGCGGGTTCGTCTATGACGCCGCGGACTTCGACGCCGGGTTCTTCGGGATCAGCCCCCGCGAGGCGCTGGCGATGGATCCCCAGCAGCGGCTGCTGCTGGAAGTGGCGTGGGAGTCGCTGGAGCGGGCCCGGATCGAGCCGCGGTCCCTGCGAGGCTCCTCGACCGGCGTGTTCGTCGGAGCCGGATTCGCCGGGTACGGCGAGGGCCTGGTCGAAGCCGACACCGGCTCGGAGGGCTACCTGCTGACCGGGAGCCAGACGGCGATGATCTCCGGCCGGGTGGCGTACACCCTCGGTCTGGAGGGCCCGGCGCTCACCGTGGACACGGCCTGCTCATCGTCGCTGGTCGCCCTGCATCTGGCCGCTCAGGCGCTGCGCTCGGGAGACTGCTCCCTGGCGCTGGCCGGCGGCGTCGTCGTGATGATCACACCGGGGGCGTTCGCGGAGTTCTCCCGGCAGCAGGGGATGGCCGCGGACGGGCGCAGCAAGGCCTTCGCCGGTGCGGCGGACGGCATGGGCTGGGGCGAGGGCGCCGGACTGCTCGTCCTGGAACGGCTTTCGGACGCTCGCCGTAACGGACACCCCGTGCTGGCGCTGATCGCCGGCACGGCCGCGAACCAGGACGGCGCCAGCAACGGGCTGACCGCGCCGAACGGGCCTTCGCAGCAGCGCGTCATCCGCGAGGCCCTGACCAACGCCCGGGTCCGGGCCGACCAGGTGGACGTGGTCGAGGGGCACGGCACCGGCACGGTGCTGGGCGACCCGATCGAGGCGCAGGCGTTGCTCGCGACCTACGGTCAGAACCGGCCGGAGGGCCGTCCGCTGTGGCTGGGTTCGGTGAAGTCGAACATCGGACACACCCAGGCGGCGGGCGGGGTGGCCGGGATCATCAAGATGGTGCTGGCGCTCCAGCACGACCTGATGCCGCCCACCCTGCACGTCGACGTGCCCTCGCCGCAGGTCGACTGGTCGGTGGGCGACGTCCGGCTGCTGACGGAAGCGGTGCCGTGGCCCGCCGACGGGCAGCCCCGCCGGGCCGGCGTGTCGGCGTTCGGGGCCAGCGGCACCAACGTGCACGTCATCGTTCAGGAAGCTCCTGCGGCGGGTGACGCCGACGGCGAGTCCACCGAGACCCCTCAGCCCGCGGCTGCCGTGACCCCGGCGGTGCTGTCCGAGGGGACGGCCTGGCTGGTGTCGGCGCGAACGTCGGACGGGCTGCGGGCCCAGGCCGAACGGCTGGCCGATTTCGCCCGGAACCGGGCGAATCTGGATCTGACCGACATCGGGTGGTCGCTGGCGACGACCCGATCGGTGTTCGAGCACCGGGCCGTGGTCCGGGGCGAGAACCGGGACGAGCTGCTGTCGGGACTGGCCGCGCTGGCCACCGACCTGCCCGCCGCCGGCGTTGTGAGCGGCGTGGTTCCTCCCGGTCGCGGGCGGGGCCGGGTGGTGTTCGTGTTCCCTGGTCAGGGGTCGCAGTGGGTGGGGATGGGTCGGGAGTTGGCCGAGGCCAGTCCGGTGTTCGCGGCTCGGTTGGCTGAGTGTGGTCGGGCTTTGGCTCCTTATGTGGACTGGTCGTTGGATGACGTCCTGGCTGGGGCTCTTGGGTTTGACCGGGTGGATGTGGTTCAGCCGGTGTTGTGGGCGGTGATGGTGTCGCTGGCTGCGGTGTGGCAGGCGGCTGGGGTGGAGCCGGATGCCGTGGTGGGGCATTCGCAGGGGGAGATCGCGGCTGCGGTGGTGGCGGGGATCTTGTCGTTGGAGGATGCCGCGAAGGTGGTGGCGTTGCGCAGTCAGGCGTTGATCGCTCTGTCGGGCCGGGGCGGGATGTTGTCGATCGCCGAGTCTGCGGATGCGGTCGAGGTTCGGGTGGCTTCTTGGGCTGATCGGGTGTCGGTGGCGGCGGTGAACGGTCCTGGGGCGACGGTGGTCTCGGGTGACCTGGAGGCGCTGGCGGAGGTGCTGGCCGGGTGTGAGCGGGATGGTGTCCGGGCGCGGATGCTGCCGGTGGATTACGCCTCGCATGGTCCGCAGGTGGATGCGTTGCGTGAAGAGATTCTGAGTCTGCTGGCCGGGGTCACTCCGCAGGCGGGCCGGATTCCGATGGTGTCGGCGATGACCGGCGAGACGCTGGCCGGTTCGGAGCTCGGGGCAGAGTACTGGTACGCGAGCCTGCGGGCGACCGTCCAGTTCGCCCGGGCGATCGAAGCGCTGAGCGAGTACCGGGTGTTCATCGAGACCTCCGCGCATCCGGTGCTGACCACGTCGATCACCGCCACCCTGGAGAGCCTCGCCGGACGCGAGGACACCGACGGCCTGTCCGGCCCGGCGCCGGTGGTCACCGGGACACTACGCCGGGACGACGGCGGTCCGGCCCGGATCCTAACCTCGCTGGCCGAGGCGCACGTCCACGGCGTCGGTGTCGACTGGTCGGCGGTGCTGCCCGCCGGGCAGCGGGTCGAGCTGCCGACGTACGCGTTCCAGCGTCAGCACTTCTGGCCGAGCCCGGTCCCGGCCACGCGTGACACGCCGGGCGAGAACGACTCGGCGGCGCAGGCCCGGTTCTGGGCCGCCGTCGAGAACGGCGACGTGGACGCCCTGGCCGACACCCTCGCGGTGGACGAACAGCGCCTCAACGACGTCGTCCCGGCCCTGGCGTCCTGGCGGCGCCGGGAGCGCGACGACTCGGCGACGGCCGGCTGGCGCTACCAGGTCTCCTGGGTGCCGGTGCCCGAAGAGGCGTCGGCCGCCCTCCATGGGACCTGGCTCGTCGTCGTCCCGGCCGGCGGAACCGAGCGAGAGCCGCACGCCACCTGCGTGCGGGCCCTCACCGCTCGCGGCGCGGACGTCGTACTCGCCGAGGTGCGTTCGAGTGAGTACGACCAGGCGTCGCTGGCCACTCTGATCATGGACGCCCTCGGCCGGGCGGACGGCACGAGCGAGACGTCCGTGGCGGGGGTCGTGTCGCTGCTGGCACTGGACGAGACACCGCTGCCCGGCCGGCCTTCGGTGGCCGCCGGCGTGGCCGGCACGCTGGGCCTGGTCCAGGCGCTCGGCCAGGCCGCGATCACCGCGCCGCTGTGGGTACTGACGTCCGGGGCGGTGGCCACCGCTCCCGGCGAGCCGCTGACCAGCCCGACCCAGGCGCAGGTCTGGGGCCTGGGCCGGGTCGCGGGCCTGGAGCACCCGGATCGCTGGGGCGGCCTGATCGACCTGCCGCCCACGCCCGACGCGCGGGCCGCCAAGCGCCTCGGCGCCGTGCTGGCCGGGTGCGGTGAGGACCAGGTGGCCATCCGCCCGGCCGGAGTCGTGGGCCGCCGGCTGGTCAGGAGCGGGCCGTCCCGCAGCACCGGCCCGTGGAAACCGCGCGGCACCGTACTCGTGACCGGGGCGAGCGGCGAGATCGGCCCCGAGCTGGCCCGCTGGCTCGCCGACGCGGGCGCCCCGCACCTGACGCTGGTCAGCCGGAGCGGGCCGATGGTCCCCGGGGCGGCCGCCGTGGCCGCGGCCCTGGCCACCGCCGGAACCGCCATCAGCCTGGCGACCTGCGACGTCACCGACCGCGACGCCGTCGCCGGCCTGCTGACCTGGATCGACCGCATCGGACCGGCGCTGTCGACGGTGATCCACGGGGCCATGGCGGTGGAGCTCCTGACCCTGTCCGACACCGGCGTGGACCAGCTGGCACTGACCCTGGGCGCGAAGGTCACCGGAGCCACGCACCTGGACGAGCTGACCGCCGATCTGGACCTGGACGCCTTCGTGCTGTTCTCGTCGATCGCGGCCATCTGGGGCGTCAGCGAGCACGGCGCGTACGCGGCGGCCAACGCCCACCTGGACGCGCTGGCGGAGAACCGCCGCGCCCGAGGTCTGCCGGCGACGTCGGTGGCCTGGGGAGTCTGGGACACCGGGCAGGAGTCGGACTCGGCCGACCGCGCGCTGAGCGTGATCCCGGAACGGCTGCGGCGTCAGGGCCTGCGGCTGCTGGACCCGGGCCGGGCGCTGTCCGCCTTGGGCCAGGTGCTCGCCGACGACGAGACCGTGCTGTCGGTCGCGGATGTGGACTGGCCACGGTTCTCGGCCGTGTTCAACGCCATGCGGGCCTGGCCGCTGCTGGACGAGATCCCCGAAGCGCGGCAGGCCGAGGCCGGCCCGGCCGGCGCCGCGGTGGTGACCTCGGGCGAGGCCGCGGAGCTGCTGGGCCGCCTGGTGGGCGCTACGCCCGGGCGGCGGGAACGCATCGTGACGGAACTGGTCCGCGCGCACGCGGCGGCCGTGCTCGGACACGCCTCCCCCGACGCGGTCGAGTCAGGCCGGGCGTTCCGGGAGATGGGGTTCGACTCCCTGACCGCGGTGGAACTGCGCAGCCGGCTGAACCAGGCCACCGGGCTGCACCTGCCCTCGACGGTGGTGTTCGACCACCCGTCCCCGCTGGTGCTGGGGCGGCAGATTCTCACTCAGCTGCTGGGCGACCAGCAGCTGAGCCCTGCTCAGCGGATGCTCGGCGTGGCCGGGCGGGCGCCGGTCACGGGGGATCCGGTGGTGATCGTCGGGATGGGTTGCCGGTTCCCCGGTGGGGTGGACAGTCCGGAAGCGATGTGGGAGTTGCTGGCGAGCGGTGGGGATGCCATTGGTGGGTTCCCTGCTGATCGGGGTTGGGACCTTGCTGGTCTTGCGGATGCCGTGCCGGGCTCGGCGTCGGCTTCGGTGACTCGTGAGGGTGGGTTTGTGGCGGGTGCGGCGGACTTTGATCCGGCGTTCTTTCGGATCAGTCCGCGTGAGGCGTTGGCGATGGATCCGCAGCAGCGTCTCCTTTTGGAGACGGCTTGGGAGGCGATGGAGAATGCCGGGCTTGATCCGGTGTCTCTGCGTGGTTCGCTTACCGGTGTTTTCGCGGGTGCGGCGGCGTCCGGGTACGCCGGGCAGGCGGGGTTCGACGAGGACTCGGCCGGTCATCTGATCACGGGCAATGTGACCAGTGTGATCTCGGGTCGGATCTCGTACACGCTCGGTCTTGAGGGTCCTGCCGTCACGGTTGACACGGCTTGTTCGTCGGCTTTGGTGTCGTTGCATCTGGCGGCGCAGGCGTTGCGGGCGGGTGAGTGCGATCTCGCGCTGGCCGGTGGTGTGATGGTGATCGCGGATCCGGCTGAGTTCATCGGTTTCTCGCAGCAGGGGGCGCTGGCTCTGGACGGCCGGTGCAAGGCGTTCTCGGCTGAGGCCGATGGGATGGGGCTGTCCGAAGGCGCGGGCATGATCGTGCTGGAACGGTTGTCGGACGCGCGTCGTAACGGGCACACGGTGCTGGCGGTGGTGGCCGGCAGTGCCATCAACCAGGACGGCGCCTCGAACGGGCTGTCGGCGCCGAACGGACCATCGCAGCAACGGGTCATTCGCGCGGCCTTGGCGAACGCCGGGCTGGAGCCTGGTGACGTGGACGCCGTCGAGGGGCACGGCACCGGCACCCGGCTCGGGGACCCGATCGAGGCCCAGGCGATCCTGGCCACGTACGGTCAGGATCGGCCCGAGGATCGGCCGGTGCTGCTGGGGTCGGTGAAGTCGAACATCGGGCATGCGCAGCAGGCGGCGGGCGTGGCCGGGGTCATCAAGATGGTCCTCGCTCTCCGGAACGGGCTGCTGCCGGCCACTCTGCACGCTGACGCCCCGTCGCCGCACGTTGACTGGAGTGCCGGCGATGTTCAACTGCTGACCGAGCCGGTGGACTGGGCTCCGAACGGCCGGCCCAGGAGGGCCGGCGTCTCGGCCTTCGGGATCAGCGGTACGAACGCGCACATGATTCTCGAGGAGCCCCCGGCCGAGCTGGAGCAGGACGAGTCTGGTCCGGTTCGGGAGTCGCCGTCTGTGCTGACCGGTGAGATGACGTCGTGGTTGGTGTCGGCGCAGTCGGTGGCTGGTTTGCGGGCGCAGGCGTCTCGGTTGGTG
>NZ_JBQHCW010000058.1:0-9210 GCF_052068115.1 Nonomuraea sp. ZG12 | reverse complement strand
GGCTGTCATAAGCCGGGATCTCGTGACCAGGCCCCAACCCCACTGCAGATCGAACGACTGCGAGCAACCACCGAGCAACCACCGAGCAGCCATCGGGTAGGCGATGTTCGCCTGCCCGCCAGGATGACTTGTAGTCGCGAGGGTGATACAGAGTCTGCTTGACGTGCATGGACGCGGTTTTCGGCAGGCACAGCGCCCTGTGGAATCACCATAGGAGGTGGGAAGCCGTGCGCGCCCTCAAGGTATGCAGGTTATTTCTCATTCCGATTCCCCCGTGGACACAGCCTTCTGTGGTGTGTAGAAACGCCATATCGCATCCGTGGGGCGCTGGTAGCGCGCTGGCCTCTGTGGCACGGGAGGATCGGCGCGCAGCGCAGCGCAGCAAGGGCAAGGGCGAAGTCGTGACTCACATATGGCTCACCGTGACTCGCGATCAGATGACGCGACTACAGATCCGCGTGAAGCCGCAGGTCAGCGTGGCAGAGTGGGTGGGACTTGAACCCACGACCCACGGATTATTAGGGGATACCCCCCAGCAACCCCGGCGATGAAACCCAGTCGCGGTCGAGGAAGCGTCCCGTTATTCTTCCCAGAACGACCAGATACTGCTCCAGTACGTCTGGCAACGGCGTCTGGTCGTTGAATCTCAGATCTGCGCAGCAGACGCTGTATTCCTCCTCGGCAAGGAACTCGACGTTAAGTTCTCCGTCGTGAGCGTAGAACGGTGGATCGACCTCGCCGACCGAGGCGAGATAGGTGACTTCGAAAACGCGATGACCGTCAAGGCTGAGTTCGACGGGCGACGGCAGTGAACCGCTGAGTCGAAGGACATGAGACCAGCCGGGATTGAGTGAGGATATCCATACCTGCTCCATCCTGGACGATGGCGGTATCGACCTTGCGGCAGTCTTTATATCGCATGAGACCATAGTCTCCGGTGCGACTTGCAGACGTAGGGCCACCTCTCGGAGGTCTTCGATGTCGACCCACTGGGCCTGGAATTCGGGGCCGATTCCATGTTCGCTCAGGAGGCGATATTGACTCTCCGCCGGAAGGCTGTCCACAAAATCACCTGAATTCTGCTTGTCTCTGTATCGAGCAAGGGCCGGAGAGTGGCACTATAGCACTCTCCGACCCTTGCTGCAATATATGCGCAGGCTAGTTGGGCTTATGACTCAATGAGCACCCAGAACTTGTTGTCCTCGCCGACACGGAAATCTCCATAGAACTTTTTCAACGCATCTCCTTGCTTTCTGTTCTGTACTCCGTTCAGGGCCTTCAGAGAATAGTTTCCTTGAGCGAAACTAGCGCCCTGCTTGGTCGAGGCGAACGGATATTCATCGCACTGATTGCCCATGCCGATGGGCAGCTTGTCCGGCCTCGTCGGGGCTCGGTACTTTTCCGGCATGTAGTACTTGCAGTAGTTGATGTAGACCCTGTGCTGGTGCTCGTCTTTCTCCGCTTGGGTATCCCCCGGGATCAGCCAGTGCATCTCTTTTCCAAGCACCCCCACGTCCATGTGCATCTCGATCTGCGAGAAGTGCTTCCTGTTCTGGGTGTTGGTGACGCCGGGCGTTCCACGTGTCAACGGCTTGGCCGCGGGGTTGGGCTTGCCCGTGGAATCGAACTCGGGCGCGGCCCAGTTGCCGGGAATTGCCTTGTTCTGTGGCACCGGGCCGGTATACCGCGAAGGCGGGAAGCCTGGCGTGCTCCAGTTATGGCCTGGTCGACGCGGGGGGAAGGTGCCGGCGTTGTTTGGATTGAGCGCCTCCTCGATGTGGTCGATGACCTGTGGGAAATCAGTGTCCCTGGACTTGGACATGACGAATACGCGATTGGCTCTGGTGTTGACGCAGCCCCCGAAGCGGTCTTCGATGTCCGGATCGCTGGCGCCGAAGATCCTTCTGTCGCAGCGGAAGTTCGGCACCCATTTGAGGTTATAGGGACTGTCCTCACCGTGTCGGCGCTTGCCGATGGTTTTGCCGTCATCGTCCACGACCTCCTGGTTCCAGAGGTATAGTGTCGCCGTCCCCTCATCGGTGTAGATGTTGAGGACAGGCAATATCGAACAGACGGCGACACCGGAGGCTGGCAACTTCGGATGGAAGATGGCCGTCGCGTCAGGGTGGGTGTGCCATTCCGAGACGTCTGCTGTTGTCAAGGCCGCCTCGCCGCAGTCGGTGGTGGGTGAGGATGACCCCTGGTCCACCATCACCCGAATGGGTAGACCACTCAATTTGTCCGACGAATACTTGACGCGTCCGTCGTGGTCGACGACAGCGAAATCGTCCAGGCGGACGAACATTTTCAGGTCAGTGGGCTTGAGACCGGTTCCGGCGCCGCCCACCACTGCATTCCCGGTCGGATCGCCCAGGTAGCTGTGAATGATCCAGGTCGCGCGAAGGCGAAATGCATCGTCGTCGTCGAACGGCTCTTCGGCAATTTCCAAGACTTCGCTCAGAACTTGCTTGCCCAGAAAGCCCGTCAGGCTTGTGGATCCCGACGTGGCCCCCTTCGCGTTCGCCTTCCGCCAGGACCCGGAGTCGGGGTCTTGTTCAAAGTCCTGGATGTAGAGGTACGCAGACCAGCACGAGTTGTAAGGAAGTTCCCGGATGCGAGAGTCGTAGTCCTCAGGACGCCCGCTCGGAGCGATCATGCAATCTGCGAGATCGAGGCGGTCGTAATCGAAGTTGCCGGTTTGCGCCGCAACTTGCGTGGGCGTGGTTTCCTGGGGCGCGGGCGCAGCCATGGTCGCCGTGGCCGTGACCGATGCGACCATGTCGGCGACAGCATCGACGCTCAACGGGCGTTGGTACATTCGGACGTCGTCGGTGCCTCCGGCCATCACCGCGCCGATCCGCAGCGGAGCCTGGGCGTCCCAGGCGGGGAAGGACAGCTGCGCGGTCCCGGCCTGTGCTCCGTTGAGGTACAGGCTGGCCGTCCGAGTGGCCGCGTCATAGGTTCCCGCCAGATGGAACCACTCATCGGTCGGCGGTTCGACGCCCGACAGGACGCCCTCGACCGTTGGATCCGTGGCGTCAGCGCTGGTGAAGGTGAACACCAGTCCGTGCTCGGCGGTGTTGCCGAGCCGGAACGGCGCCTGGTGGGTGCCGTGCTGCTCGGCGACGGTGTAGTCGCCGTCCTTGTCGCTCCAGCGCAGCCAGGCGGCGGCGGTGAAGCTCTGGTCGGTGCGGATCACCGCGCCAGCCGTCTGAGCCAGGGGTTCCTCGCCCGGCAGAATGACGTCCACCTTCACCTGCTGCCAGCCCGACCAGGCCGAGGATGCGTCGCTGGCGACCGCGCGCAGTCGCCAGCGCACCTTCCACCCGTCGGTGAGCGTGTTCGCCGGGACGGTGAGGCTCGTCTGAGCGCCGGAGGCGATGTTGTCCACGGCGCCTGCCCAGATCTGGCCGGTGCCCTGCCCTTCGGGCGCGGCAGGGTCGTGCTCGATCTCGGCCTCGGCACGCAGTACCTGGCCGGTCGGGTGGGTGAGGGTGGCCTGCAGCGTGGGAGTGAGCGAATCGGTCACTGTCACACCGTCCACCACCTTGGAGGGGGCGATGGTCAGGCCGGTGGCAGTGGGCTTGGGCAGGTTGACGGTGAACGCTTGCCAGTCCGACCAGGCTGAGGTGGCGGTGGCCGAGACCGCGCGGGCCCGCCAGCGCAGCTTCCAGCCGTCGGCGAGCGTGTTCGCCGGGACGGCGAAGCTCGCCTGGGTGCCGGCCGGCACGTTGTCGGCGCTGCCGGTCCAGATCTGGCCGCTGCCCTGATCGGTGGGTGCGGCAGGGTCGTGTTCGATTTCGGCCTCGGCCCGGAGCGGCTTGCCGGCCGGGTCGCTGACCTGGGCGAGCAGTGCCGGGGTACGGGTGGGGGTGACGGTGATGCCGTCCACCTGCTGCGACGGGGTGATCTGGAGTGCGCCGACGGCCGGTTCGGAGGCCGGGTCGGGTACGTCGATGCTCAGGGCCTGCCAGTCGGACCAGGGCGAGCTAACCGTGGTGGCCGTGTTGATCGCCCGGACGCGCCAGCGTACCTTCCACCCGTCGCTCAGCTTCCCGTCGGGGACGGTCGCCGAGGCTTGGGTGCTGGAGGCGACGTTGTCGAGGTCGCCGGCCCAGATCTGGCCGGTGCCCTGACCGGTCGCGGCGGGGTCGTGTTCGAGCTCGAACTCGGCCCGTACCGGTTGGGCGGCCGGGTCGGTGACCGTGGCGCGCAGAGCCGGGGTCAGGCTGGTGGCCACGGTGAGGCCGTCCACCACCTGGGAGGGGGTGGCCTGAAAGGCGCTCACCGCAGGGTTGGGCACGTCCACGGTGGTGGCCTGCCAGTCCGACCAAGCCGAGGCGGCCGAGGATGAGACCGCGCGGGCTCGCCAGCGGATCTCCCAGCCGTCGACCAGCTTCCCGGCAGGCAGGCTGATGGTGGCCTGGCCGCCGGAGGCGACCGCCGGTGAGGCGCCGCTCCAGACCTGGCCGGTGCCCTGGCCGGTGGCGGCCGGGTCGTGCTCGACCTCGAACTCTCCAGTCAGATTGCCGCCAGCGGTATCGGCGACGGTCGCGGACAGCTGTGGCGTGAGTGAGGTCGTGACCGTGACGCCGTCCACCGAAAGCGCTGGGGTGATGGCCGGGGCGGAGACCGCTGGTTGCGATGCCGGTCCGCTGGTGGTGACGGTCAGCGTCGGCGGCAGGTTGAAGTCGGTTTCTTCGGAGGAGGTGAACACCCGGTAGTTGTTGATGTTCGCCTCGCCGGGCGACTTGAGCACCAGGCCGTGGTTGGCGGCGCCGGCGGCCCAGTCCTGGGCGATTCCGGTGACGTTCCAGTCCATGCTGTCCGGATAGGTGGCGCAGTTCTGGTCGACGCCCTTGAAGTTGGTGGAGGCATCCTCGGTGGTGAGGGCGGGCTTGTTGGCCCAGTACAGGTTGTCCGCGTTCCACGCGTCGGTCAGGCGGGCGACCTGGATGCCGTTGGCGAGCGCGGCGCCGCAGTTATGGCTGTCGATGGTGTTCATCGACAACGTGGCGTCAGTCACCGTGCTGCCCTGCAGGCCTGCGGTGTCGAACCGCAGGTGCACCCGCGCCTTCATGCCACCCGTCATGGTGCCGGCCATCATGTACGGGTTGTCCGGGAGTGCGGGCAAGCCGTCCGAGCTGACGTCGATGTCGGCACCGAGCGGCAACGTGACCGCTGCGGCCACCCGCACCGGATAGGTGGTACCGGCGTTCACCAGGAACGCCTGATCTGGCTTGACCACCAACTCCGTAAGACCACCCTTGGTGACCACATCCGTGCCAGCCTCGGCGCGCTTGACCGATGCGGGGCGGCCCTTGCCGCTGCCGTCCGACACGATCGTCCGCGTTCCCGCGGCGACCAGCTTCTTGTCCTTACCCTTCAGCAGCAGCCGGCCGCCCTTGCCCTCGGACAGGGTCAGGCCCTCGTCTTCGACGCCGACCCGCAGCTCCACCGCCTTGGCGGGCCGCTGCCGCAGCACCACCTCATACCGGAATCCGCTAGGCAACGCCGTCACCACCAGATCGGCACCGACACCCGCGGCGTCGGTGTAAGTGGCCACGCTGCCCTTGACCGTCGGCTTAGGCAGCGGCGTCGGCCAGCGAAGCGCGTACGACTTGCCATCGGCGGACATCTTCACGAACGGATCCATGCCACCGGCGGAGAGCTCCACGACCGCGCCCTCGGCGAGGGTCTTGGCCCGCAGCTTGCCGCCCTGCTCGTCCAGGGTGGTGTCGACCGGCACCCAGCCGCCGCCCTGCCTGGCCCGTACCGGACCGGCCGCGACCTCGGTCTTGAACGTCCTCCCGTCCGGCTGCGCGTAGGTGATGCTCGTCGCGGTCGTCTCGTCGGCGACCTCGACCGGCTTGCCCTGCTCGGCCGCCTGCGCGGCCGCCGCGGTCCGCGCCTGCGACGGCACGTTGGAGATCGCGTTCCCGCTCTTGCCGGTGATCCACGCCGCGGTGTCGTTCAGGCTCGCATCGTGATCGTTGCCGGAGGAGTCGGCAGCCGTACGGCCGTCTCCCTCGTCGAACGTCCAACGAGCGGCTGCCTGGTCGACCGTCCGGAAGGACCACGAGTATGGCTCCATCGTATTCTCCCACGCGTCGATCGCTTCCGAAACCTCGACGGTGTACTGCGTGCCGGGGCGGAGCGGCTGCGTAGGTATGAAGGTGGCGATCTTTCCTGTGCTGTCGAGGTCGGTGCTGCCCTGTACGTCAGTACCTTGAGCGTCCTTCACCACGATCGTCGGTCCGGCGACCTGCTCGCTGAACGTCACCCGGACCCTGCAGTCCAGAGGGACGTCGACCGCCTCGCTGGCTGGTTCCGTCGCCCGTACCCGTGGCGTTGACGTATCCTCGTCGTCTACGGTGTCGCTGTCGTCGCCATCGCCGGGATAGGGCACGCTGGGAGAGAGCTTGTCGGTTCCGATCAGGGCGGCTTCACCGTCGCGGTGCTGTTCGGTGGCGGCCGCCAACTCCTCGCTCATGGCCAGCGAATCAGCCGATTCGGGCGTTTCCGGCACGTAAACCGACTTGGTGAGGGCTTCCTCGTACTCAGGGATCGAGGTGAGCGGATCGCGCGAGGTGATGACGACCGTTTCCCGGTGGGGTGGCACCGGTGGCTCGAAGTCGACGGTGAGTCTGGGGCCGTGTGCGGGATAGCCGCTGGTCTCCTCCCGGGTGCGGTAGCGGCGCCAGTTCCGCTGCTCGGATTCGTTACCCGCGCGGAGTTGGATGCCGTAGTTCGTTTCGCCGTCTGCCCATTCCTGGACGATGGTGTTGACCGAGTGGATGAGGTCGTGCTCGTAGTTCATCGAGCCGGTGCAGTCGGGACTGTAGGCCCCGTACTCGGTGTCGGCGCCTGTGTTGGTGACCGTCGGCTGGTCGTTCCATTGCAGGCTCAGGTGGTCCCAGTCGGAAGTGACCCGCCGGGCGGTGATCCCGGATCCGACGCGATCGCCGCAGTCGTTGGACAGGTAGTTCCACAGCTCCAGGTCGGCGTTCTGGATGGTGGAGCCCCAGAACGGGTCGCTTGGCTGGGGGAGCGGGAACTGGATGTAGGCGCGCCAGCGCTTGGCGATGTTGCTGGCGTAGGACTTGCCGACCCACATCTGGTCGCGGTAGTGCATGTCCCAGCTGTCGGTGAGGTCCACGTCATTGATGTACGTGTCCATCGGGTCGCCGGGGGGGCAGGGGTCGCCCCCGAGGGTGCACTCGTACCAGTCGTCTTCGACGGCGGCCATGGTCACCGGGAACGTCGTTGCCGGGTCGGCGAGGAAGGTCGGGTCGGGGCTGTACACCAGCGCCGAGCCGTCCAGGCTCACCTGTGCCCTGCCGATCCTGACGGCGCCGAGGTCGGCGTTCGCGTCGGCGGCGGCCGCGTCCAGCAGCGCCGCGGGCCGGATGGCCAGGCTGCGCTTGCCGTTGTCGCTCTTCAGCGTCGGCTGTCCCTTGGCGTTCTCGCCGAAGGCGATGCCCTTGGGCAGTTCGACGGGGACGCGGAAGGTGACCGGGCCGGCGGGGCGTTGCCGGATGACGATCTGCTGGCGGAACCCGGTCGGGGTGGCAGTGACGACCAGGTCGATGCCCTTGCCGTACGCGGAGGCGTAGGTGGCGGTGCTGCCGTTGAGCGTGGGCTTGGGCAGCGTGCGCGGAGCGTCGATCTGAGCGGCGATGTTGCCGCTCTTGCTCTTGATCACTTCGGTGTTGCCGCCGGTGGACAGCAGCAGGCTGTCTTTGGCCGCCTTGGGCTTGATGACGCCATCTGCCTCGACGAGGGTGGTGTCGATCGGGGTGAAGCCGTCACCCTTGGCGTTCTTGACCCGGATGGGCTCCAGGTACTGCTCCATCCGCAGGGTCTTACCGTCGGGGTTGGCGTAGTAGGTGGCGCTTTCCGAGCGCAGTGACTCGATCTCGATGCGCCGGTTGTCCTTCTTGGCCTGCGCCAGCGCCTTACCGGTGGGCGTGGCGGGGGCTTTCGGCGGCGTCGTGGGAGTGGTGGAGGGGGGTGGCGTGAGGCCCTGGGCGATCGCGGGCACGCTCAGCAGCGAGAGCGGCATGGTCAGAGCCGCGATCAGGGCAGCGCGGCGGCGCGTCCGGCTGGATAAGCCGGACGCTGTTCGTGATGGGTTCACTCGATCCTTTCGAACAAATGTGGCAAAAACGAAGTGATCATCACAGGTGTTGCGATCAAAGTAAAGATCCTTTTTAGTGAGCTAGAGAGCGCTTTCCGTGATCGTCGCAGGACTCGAGGCGCCGGACGGCTCGGCGGAGTTCACCATGGGTGGCCACATGGCTCTTGGCCTGCATGGATGCAGTTTTCGGCAGGAGCACCAGCGCGGCGCGCTCCACCGCCTCGGCGCGCTCTAGGACCCGCTCTCCGGCGTGCACTACACCCTCGGCGACGAGAGCGCGATCTTCGCCTACCGGGTCAGCAGCCTGTTCCGCGTCAAAATGTAGCCACGATGGCTCTGACCTGTGGTTTAACGGGGTCTGTACCTGCAGACAAGATCGCGTCTTGTGTTTGTCCTGTACCGCTTCAAAACCGTGAACTGCATCAGCGGCTGGCCGCCGAGCAACAGCAGCGCGGCGCCCGCCTCAGCCGCGCCGGGACGATCAACGTCTATGTCTCCACCTCCCGGCCGTCGCCGGTGATGGTGTGGACGCCCGCCCACACCTCGGCCTTTCTCACCCGGGCGGCTGTCCACCGGTTGTTCGCCCTGTATCGGCTGATCGCGCTACGGGGGCTGCGCCGTGGTGAGGCGGTCGGGCTGCGCTGGAAGGACGTCGATGTGAACGCCGGGACGGCCGGGGTGCACTGGCAGATCACCCAGTTGGGCTGGGAGCCGGTGCAGGGCAGGCCCAAGACCGAGGCCAGCGACCGCACCATTGCCCTGGACGCCGACACCATCACCGCACTGCGCGCCCACCGCAAGCGCCAAGCCGCCGAGCGGCTGGCGGCCGGGCAGGTGTGGACGGAGAGCGGGTTCGTCTTCACCGACCAACTCGGCCGGCCGCTGCATCCACAGCAGGTCAGCGACCAGTTCTACCTGCTGGCCTTCGAAGCGGGGCTGCCGCCGGTGCGGCTGCACGACCTCAGGCACGGGGCCGCCTCGCTGATGCTGGCCGCCGGAGTCGACTTGAAGATCGTGCAGGAGACCCTCGGCCATGTCTCCTCCACCTTCACCCGCGACACCTACACCAG
>NZ_JBQHCW010000057.1:0-9399 GCF_052068115.1 Nonomuraea sp. ZG12 | reverse complement strand
CGAGCCGCGAACACCGGAGACGCCACCAGCATCTCCCGCCCCATCCCCACCCACTGCGCACCCTGACCAGGGAAGACGAACACCTTCTTCCCCACCCGGGACGCCACACCGGAGACCACGCCCGGATGCCGCCGGCCGGTGGTGAGAGCGTTCAGAGCGGCGGCCAGTTCGCCCTGGTCCGCTCCCAGCACCGCGGCCCGGTACTCGAACGCGGAGCGGGTCGTGGCCAGGGACCAGGCGACAGCCGCCGGATCCTGGCCCGGCTGGTCTCCGGTGAAAGCGGCCAGTCGCCGCGCCTGAGCGGCCAGCCCGGCTTCCGAGCGGCTCGACACCAGCCACACCGGCGGTCCGCCCGCCAGCACCGGCGCCGGCGGATCAGCGAGCTCGGCGGGCTCGGCGTCCTCACCGGAGGCCGGGGCTTCGGCGGGAGGCTCGGCGGCCGGAGCTTCAGCGAGGATGACGTGCACGTTGGTGCCGCTCATCCCGAACCCGGACACGCCGGCCCGGCGGGGCCGCTCGCCCGGCTGCCAGGGCGTCGCCTCGGTCAGCAGCCGTACCTGGCCGGAGGACCAGTCGATGTGCGGCGAGGGCCGATCGGCGTGCAGGGTGCGCGGCAGCAGCCCGTGCCGCAGCGCCAGCACCATCTTGATCACCCCGGCCATCCCGGCCGCCTGCTGCGGGTGGCCGAGGTTGGCCTTGATCGAGCCCAGCAGCAGCGGCCGGTCCTCGGGCCGCTCCTGTCCGTACGTCGCCAGCAGCGCCTGCGCCTCGATCGGGTCGCCCAGGGCGGTTCCGGTGCCGTGGGCCTCGACGGCGTCGATGTCGGCCGGGGACAGCCGGGCATCGGCGAGCGCGGCGCGGATCACCCGCTGTTGAGCCGGCCCGTTGGGGGCGGTCAATCCGTTGGAGGCGCCGTCCTGGTTCATCGCGCTGCCGCGCACGACCGCCAGCACCTGGTGCCCGTTCCGCTGGGCGTCGGACAGGCGTTCCACCACGATGACGCCGGAGCCCTCGGCCACGCCCATGCCGTCCGCGCCGTCGCCGAACGCCTTGCACCGGCCGTCCGGGGCCAGGCCCAGCTGGGCGCTGAAGTCGGTGAACATCACCGGCGTCGACGCCACGAAGACGCCACCCACCAGGGCCAGCGAGCACTCCTGCGCCCGCAGCGCCCTGGCGGCCAGGTGCAGGGACACGAGCGCCGACGAGCAGGCCGTGTCGACCGTGACCGCCGGTCCTTCCAGCCCGAGGGTGTAGGCGATCCGGCCGGACAGCACACTGCTCGCGGTACCGGTGACCAGGTGGCCCTCCAGCTCGGTCTGCGAGCCCAGCCCCCAGCCGTATCCCGTCGACGACGCCCCCGCGAAGACCCCGGTGGACGAACCGCGCAGTGACAGCGGATCGATCCCGGCCCGCTCCAGCGCCTCCCACGCGACCTCCAGCAGCATCCGCTGCTGCGGGTCCATCGCCACCGCCTCGCGCGGGCTGATCCCGAAGAAGCCCGCGTCGAACTCACCGGCGCCCTCGATGAACCCGCCCGCCCGTACGTGCGAGGAACCTTCCGAGCCGGGCCCGGTTCCGAGCAGCTCCTCCAGGTCCCAGCCACGGTCCTGGGGGAAGCCGGAGATCGCGTCGACGCCGCCGGCCAGCAACTCCCACAGGTCCTGCGGGCTCCGGACGCCGCCGGGGAAGCGGCAGCCCATGCCGACGATCGCGATCGGCTCGTCAGCGGCCGCCTCGATCTCGCTGAGCCGCTGACGGGTCTCGTGAAGGTTGGCCGTTACCCGCCGGAGGAAATAGCGGAGCTTGTCGTCATCGCTCACCTGCGGAACCTCATCTTTTTCAGCCATGTCAGTGAATTCCAAGCTCTTTTCCGATGAAGTCGAAGACCTCTTCATCGGAGGAAGTTTCGAGATCCTCGGCGACCGTCGCCGCGCGGCCACCGGCGGCGGTCTCTTTCCAGCGGGCGACGACGGCCTCCAGCCGGGCCGTGATCCGGGCCGTGTCGTCGTCCTCACCGGTGAGGCCGGCGAGCATGCTGTCGAGCTTGTCGAGCTCGGCGAGGACGGGCCGGGACGGCGACACCTCTTCCGGGACGAGGGTCGTCCGCAGGTGACCGGCCACCGCGGTGGGCGTGGTGTAGTCGAACAGCAGGGTGGCCGACAGCCGCAGCCCGGTGGCGGCGCCGAGCCGGTCGCGCAGTTCGACGGCGGTCAGCGAGTCCGCGCCCAGGTCGCTGAAAGCCCGGTCGGGCGGGATGTCGTCGACCGAGGGATAGCTCAGCACCCCGGCCGCCTCGGCCCGGACCAGCTCCACCAGCAGCTGCTCCTGCTCGTCCCTGGGCAGGGCCCGCAACCGCTCGGTCAGGGCGTTTCCGGTGCTTCCGGCCGGGTCGTCCGCCTCGTTCCCCCCGCCGGTGAGCGCCCGCGCGACCTCGGGCAGGCTCTCGATCAGCGGGCTGGGCCGGCGCAGGGTGAAGGTCGGGGCGAATGCGGCCCAGTCGACGTCGGCGACCGTGAGCAGGGCCTCCCCGCCGTCGAGGGCCTGGCTCAACGCCCGGATCCCGAGCTCGGGGTCCAGCAGCCGCAGTCCACGCCGGACCATCTGGGCCTTGCCCTCCCGGTCGCTCATGCCGCCGCCGTCCCACGGGCCCCAGGCGACGGAGGTCGCGGCCAGCCCGCGCGAGCGGCGGTTCTCGGCCAGGGCGTCGAGGAAGGCGTTGACCGCGGCGTAGCCCGGTTGCAGGCCGCTGCCCCAGGTCGCGGAGATCGAGGAGAAGAGCACGAACGCGTCGAGGTCGAGGTCCTGGGTGAGCTCGTCCAGGTGTGTCGTCCCGGCGGTCTTGACCGCCGCCATCTCGGCCAGTTCGGCCAGGGTGGTGTCCCGCAGGGCGGTGGCCTGTCCGGCTCCGGCCGCGTGCATGACCGCGGTCAGCGGCGGGCCGCCGGCGGCGATCCGGCCGAGCAGGCCGGCGACGTCGGCGCGGCGGGCGATGTCGGCGGCCACGATGCTGACGGTGGTTCCGGCCGCGGCCAGCTCGGCGGCGAGCCCGACGGCGCCGGGCGCGGCCACGCCCGACCGGCTGGACAGGAGCACCCGTGGGGCGCCGCGACCCGCCAGCCAGCGGGCCGTGTGCCCGCCGATCGACCCGGTTCCCCCGGTGATGAGCACCGTTCCGCGCGGTCTCCAGGTCTCCTCCCGCCGGGGGCGCGGGGCCTGGACGAGCCGCCGGCCGCGGATCCCCGCGTCGCGCAACGCCACCTGGTCCTCGCCGCAGCCGGCCAGCACCGCGCACAGCCGGGCGGCGGCCCGCTCGTCCAGGACGGCCGGCAGGTCGATCAGGCCGCCCCACCGTTCGGGATGTTCCAGGCCCACGACCCGGCCCAACCCCCAGGCCTGGGCCTGCAGCGGCCGGGCCAGCGGTTCGCCCGGGTCGGCGGCCACCGCTCCGGAGGTGAGCACCCACAGCGGCGCCTGAGCCTGTACGTCCCCCAAGGCCTGGACCAGGCTCAGGGTCGCGGCCAGTCCTGCGGTCACCATCGGCCGGTCCGGCAGCGGCGCCTCGTCGAGAGCCAGCAGCGAGACCACGCCGCTCACCCGCGACGCGGCGGCGCGGTCGAACTCGCCAGCGAGCACGGTGGCGAGCTCGGCGGCGAGCGCCTCCCTGGTCACCGCGCCCACGGTGATCCGGGTGACGTCGGCGCCGTGGCCGGTCAGCGCCTGAGCGCAGCGGCCGGCCCGCTCGTCACCGGCTGGACCGGCGACCACCAGCCAGGTCCCGGACAGCGCGACCGGGTCGGGGTCGGAAACCGGGGCCCAGGAGACCCGGTATCGCCAGGCGTCGGTGGCCGACCGGTCCCGTTCGCGCCGGCGCCAGGCGGCGAGCACCGGCAGCAGGTCGCCGAGCCGCTCGTCGTCGACCGCGAGCGTCTCGGACAGGGCCGGCCGGTCGCCGGCCTCGACCGCCGCCCAGAACCGGGCCTCCGCCGCGCCGTCCGCGTGCTCGTCGCCGGAGCCGGTGACCGCGCCGAGCCGGAGCTTGTACGGGCCCAGCGGCCAGAATCGTTGCCGTCCGAAGGCGTACGTGGGCAGGTCCACCCGCTTCCCTGCGGGCAGGACCTCGGCCCAGTCGACGCCGATCCCCCGGACGTGGGCGCGGGCGAGCGCGGTCAGCACGGCATCGGCGGCCTCGGCCCGGGCCCGCAACAGCGGGATGAACACCGGCTCGATGCCACCAGCAGGGTCACTCCCATCGCCGGGGCCGGTGGCACCCGGTCCGGTGGCGGCGGGTTCGGGGTGGGTCGTGGTGGGTCCGGGGAGGGTGGCCGGGCCCAAGGCGGAGAGTGTTCCGTCCGGGCCGATCTCGATGAAGACGGAGACGCCCTGAGCGGACAGGGTGGCCACGGCGTCGGCGAACCGGACCGCCTGGCGGGCCTGCGCCGGCCAGTAGCCGGGCCCGGGGTCGGTCAGGATGGTGCCGTCACAGGCGCCGGCCCACGTCACCGTCGGTGTCCGGTGCTCCAGCGTCGCCGCCACGCGCCGGAGTTCGTCCAGGACCGGATCCATCCGGGCGGAGTGGAACGCGTGGCTGACCCGCAGCCGGCGCACCCGCCGCCCCCGCTGCCGCCACGTCTCCAGCACCTGGTCCACGGCCTCGGCGTCACCCGAGATCACCACCGCCGAAGGCCCGTTCACCGCCGCTGTCCCGACCCCTGGGACGCCGTCCAGGGTCTCGGCCACCTCGGTCTCGCTCGCCTCGACGGCGGCCATCGCGCCGCCGCCGGGCAGGTCCTGCATCACCCGGGCGCGGGCGGCGACCAGCCGGCTCGCATCCGCCAGGGTCAGCACGCCCGCCGCATGGGCGGCCGCGATCTCCCCCACCGAGTGACCGGCCACCGCGTCCGGCACGATCCCGGCCGCGGCCAGCAACGCGACCAGGCCCACCTCGACCGCGAACAACCCGGTCTGCGCGTAGATCGTCTGATCCGCCCGTCCGTCGTCGGCATCACCGAGGACGACCTCCCGGATCGGCAGCTCCAGCTCGGCCTCCAGCAGCGCGCAGGCCGCGTCGAAGGCCGCCGCGAACACCGGAGACGCCGCGTACAGCCCCCGGCCCATCCCGGCCCGCTGCGCCCCCTGCCCCGCGAACAGGAAACCGACCTTGGGCCGGCCCGCAGGAACCGCACCGCGCACCACCGAGGACGCCGACCCGTCGCCCGCGAGCACGGTCAAGCCCGACGTCAGCGCCTCGCGATCCGCGCCCAGAACGACGGCCCGATACTCGAACGACGACCGGGACGTCGCCAGCGACCAGCCGACGTCGGTGATGTCGACCGGCTCCCGATCGGTTCTGGAGACGAACTCGGCCAGCCGCGCCGCCTGAGCCAGCAGCCCGTCCGGCGTACGCCCCGACACCAGCCAAGCCCGAGCCCCACCGGTCAACACCACCGGCCGAACCGCCTCGACCTGCCCGACCAATGCGGTCGGCTCGATCGGCTCGACCGGAAGGGGCGGTGCTTCCTCGATGATGGTGTGCGCGTTGGTGCCGCTGATCCCGAACGCCGAGACGCCGGCCCGGCGCGGCCGCCCGTTCACCGGCCAGTCGACCGTCTCGCTCAGCAGCCGTACCTCTCCCGCCGTCCAGTCCACGTGCGGCGACGGCGACTCCGCGTGCAGGCTGCGCGGCAGTTTCCGGTGCCGCAGGGCCAGCACCATCTTCATCACTCCGGCCACCCCCGCCGCCGCCTGGGTGTGCCCGATGTTCGACTTCACCGACCCGAGCCAGAGCGGCCGCCCGTCCGGGCGGTCCTGCCCGTACGTGGCCAGCAGGGCCTGGGCCTCGATCGGGTCGCCGAGGGGAGTGCCGGTGCCGTGCGCCTCGACGACGTCCACCTCGGCCGGGGACAGCCGGGCGTTGGCGAGCGCGGCCCGGATCACCCGTTGCTGCGACGGTCCGTTGGGGGCGGTCAGTCCGTTGGAGGCGCCGTCCTGGTTGGTCGCGCTGCCCCGGATCACGGCCAGGACGTCGTGGCCGTGGCGGCGGGCGTCGGAGAGCCGTTCGAGGACGAGCATGCCCACGCCCTCGGCCATCCCCATCCCGTCCGCGTCCGCGCTGAACGCCTTGGACCGCCCGTCCGGGGCCAGCCCGCGCTGGCGGGAGAACACGACGAGGTCCCAGGGCGTAGCCATGACGGTGACGCCGCCGGCCAGCGCCAGCGTGCATTCACCCGAGCGCAGGGCCTGGCCGGCCAGGTGCAGGGCGACCAGGGACGACGAGCAGGCGGTGTCCATCGTGACGGCGGGGCCTTCCAGCCCGAGGGTGTAGGCCACCCGGCCGGAGATCACGCTGGTCGCGTTGCCGGCCATCAGGTGGCCTTCCATCCCGGCGGCGCCGTCCGCGCCGGTCTGCTGCCCGACCGCGGCGTAGCCGGAGCTGTAACCGCCGACGTACACCCCGGTCTGTGACCCGCGCAGGGAGGCCGGCTCGATGCCCGCGCGTTCGAGGGCCTCCCATGAGGTCTCCAGCAGGAGCCGCTGCTGCGGGTCCATCGCCAGGGCCTCACGCGGGCTGATCCCGAAGAACCCGGGGTCGAACTGCCCGGCCTCGTGCACGAAGCCGCCTGCCCGTACGTACGTCGTCCCGCTGTGGCCGGGATCGGCGTGGTAGAGGCGGTCCAGGTCCCAGCCGCGATCGGCCGGGAACCCGGAGATCGCGTCCGTGCCGGAGATCAGCAGCTCCCACAGCTGGTCCGGGGTACGGACGCCGCCCGGGAACCGGCAGCCCATGCCCACGATCGCGATCGGCTCGTCCTCGGCCGCCGCCATCGTCACCGGTACGGGCGTCGCGGGCCCGTCGCCCAGCAGTTCGGCCCTGAGGTGCTCCGCCAGCGCCGTCGAGGTCGGGTAGTCGAACAGGAGGCTCGCCGGCAGCCGCAGACCGACGACCGCGTTGAGCCGGTTACGCAGCTCGACCGCGGTCAGCGAGTCGAACCCCAGGTCGCTGAAGGCGCGCCCGGCCTGGACCGCCTCGGGCGAGGGGTAGGCCAGGACGTCGGCGACCAGGGCTTGGACCAGGGCGATCAGCTTCTGTTCCTGCCCGGCCGGGGGCAGGGCGACGAGCTGCCCGATGAGCGCGTCCCTGGTGACCCGCGCGCTGTCGTGCGCGCCGGCTCCGGACGCGACCGCCATCCGCTGGACCTCGGGCAGGTCCCGCAGGAACGGCGCCCGCTGCATCTCGTGCTCGCCACCGCTGGACTCGATCACGTTCCAGTCGATGTCCATGATCGTCAGCACGCTGTCGGGACCGCCGAGGGCGTCGGCGAGGGCTTGTACGGCGAGCCGCGGGTCCATCAGGACCTCCCAGCGGTTGCGGCTCAGCCGCTGCCGGGTCGCCTCGCTGGCCTGGGCGACACCGCCTCCGGCCCACGGGCCCCAGGCGACCGACAGCGCCGGCAGTCCACGGGCCTGCCGGTTCTGCGCCAGGGCGTCGAGGAAGGCGTTGGCGGCGGCGTAGTTGCCCTGGCCGCCGGCTCCGAAGGTCGCGGCGGCCGAGGAGAACAGCACGAACGCGTCCATGTCGAGGCCCGCCGTCAGCTCGTCCAGCAGCGTGGCGGCGGTGGCCTTCGCGGCCAGCACCGAGGCCAGCCGCGCCGGGTCGAGCCGATCGACCACACCGTTGTCGACGACGCCGGCGGTGTGCATCACCCCGGTCAGCGCCGGGCCGGTCCCGGCGATCCGGTCCAGCAGCCCGGTCAGCTGGGACCGGTCCGCGGTGTCGCCGGCCAGGATCTCGACGACGGTGCCACGGCTCGCGAGGTCAGCCGCCAGCGCGGCGCTCCCGGCCGCGGCCGGGCCCGACCGGCTGACCAGAACCACCCGAGGAGCCCCGCGCCCGGCCAGCCAACGGGCCACATGCCGGCCGATCGCGCCGGTGCCACCGGTGATCAGAACGCTGCCGCTCGGTGCCCACGGTTCACCGTCCCGGTTCGGCCGTGGGGCTCGGACCAGCCGCCTGCCCCGGATCCCGTCGGCCCGGATCGCGACCTGGTCCTCGTCGCCGCCGGCCAGGACGGCGGCGAGCCGACCGGCGGCCGGTTCGTCCAGGTCGGCGGGGAGATCGACGAGCCCACCCCAGCGGTCGGGGTGTTCGAGCGCCGCGACCCGGCTCAGGCCCCAGGTCTGCGCCTGCAGCGGGCTGGTCAGAGCCTCTTCCGGAACGGTCGCGACCGCGCCGGACGTCGCCACCCACAGCGGCGCGACGATCCCGGCGTCGCCCAGCGCCTGCACCAGGGTCAGCGTTCCCGCCAGGCCGGCGGGCACGGAAGGCCACCCGTTCAGGGGCGTTTCGTCCAGCGCCAGCAGGGACAGCACACCCGCCACCGGCCCGTCGCCGGTGATCGAGCGGATTTGTCCGGCCAGCGCCTCCCGCTCGTAGGCGTCGGCGGCGAGATCGATCGCGACGACGCGGGCTCCGTGCCCGCTCAGGGCCCGGGTGACCGCCTCGGCCCGTGATGCGTCGTACTCCCCGGCGACGAGCAGCCAGGTTCCGGCGAGCCGGGCCGGTGCCGGCTCGGCGATCGGCGCCCAGGTGACCCGGTAGCGCCAATCGTCCGAGGAGTCGCGCCGCCGGGCCGGGGTCCTGCCCGGGGCGGCCTGGTGGAGCCAGTAGTGCTGACGCTGGAAGGCGTAGGTGGGCAGCTCCACCACCCGCCCGGCCGGCAGCACGCGGGCCCAGTCGACCTTCACCCCGCGTACGTGCACCCGGGCCAGCGCGGTCAGGAATCGGCGCGCCCCGGCGTCCTCCCGATCCAGCGTCCCCGTGATGAGCGGAATGCCGGAGACCCCCTCGAAGGTCTCGGCGATCGCCGCGGTCAGCACCGGGTGCGGGGACACCTCGACGAACGTCCGGTATCCCGCCTCGGCCAGGGCCTCGGTGGCATCCTGAAAACGCACCCGCTCGCGTACGTTCGCGTACCAGTAGCCGGCGTCCAGCTCCGTGCCGTCCTGGCGCTGACCGGTGACCGTCGAGAACAGCGGGACACGGCCGGGCCGCGGGTCGATGCCGGCCAGATCCCGGACCAGCCCCTCCCGCAGCTCCTCCACCCGCGCCGAATGCGCGACGAAATCCATCTGCGGGATCCGCCAGCGCAGCACCCGCCGAGCCGACAGAACACGCTCGAACTCGTCCAGCGCGTCCAGATCCCCCGACACCACCGTGGTGGCAGGACCGTTCACGGCGGCCACCGACAGCCGATCCGCCCACACCTCGTTCGACGCCAGCAACTCCTCGACCGAAGCCACCGGCATCACCACCGACAACATCCCCGCCGACGCCGCCAGGCGTGAGAGCTCCCGGCTGCGGACCGCCACCACCCGGGCGGCATCCTCCAGCGACAGAATCCC
>NZ_JBQHCW010000056.1:0-13115 GCF_052068115.1 Nonomuraea sp. ZG12 | reverse complement strand
ATTCCAGCCGAGATCACCCGCCTTGATATCCGCCGACATGATCGACTCTGCGGCGTCCTCAGGGAGTACAAGCATGCGGCTTGACCTGGACGGATGAATAATCGGCACCTGCAACTTCCGCAGATGACCGGCGCAGCCCGAGAGACGCTCTGAAGCACCGAGTCTGATCCCTGTGGCCCTCAGCTGGGACGTCATTCCCCGCCATCGGCGCTCACAGCCAGTCGTGTTCACGCGCGTACCGCGCCGCTTCGTGCCGGGTCCGGGTCTGGGTCTTCTGCATCGCATTCGAGAGGTAGTTGCGCACCGTGCCCTCTGCCAGGTGGAGTCGGGTGGCGATGTCGGCGACCGAGTAGCCTTCACCGGTCGCTCGCAGCACGTCGATCTCGCGGTCGGTGAGCGGGCAGTCGTCAATGACGGCGAGTGCGGAGACGTCCGGGTCGATCCATCGCTTGCCCTCGTGCAGAGTCGTGATGACCGAAACGATGTGCGCCGGTTCCGCGGACTTGCTGACGAAGCCCTGGACCCCAAGCTTCAGTGCCTTGCGCAGCACTCCGGGCCTGGCATGGCGGGTCAGCATGAGAATCACCTGCTCCGGCCGTGCACGGCGGATCTCCGCCACGGCAGCGAGTCCATCCATACCGGGCATCTCCAGATCGATGACAAGCACATCGGGCCGGTGTCGCAGCGTGGCCTGGACGGCCGCCTCACCCTCTTCCGCTTCGGCGAGCACGGTGATCTCGCCCTCAAGGGGAAGCAACGCCGCCAGCGCTTTGCGCAGGAGTACCTCGTCGTCGGCGAGCACCACGGTGGTCATCAGTCGTCCTTCCCCATCGTTAGAGGGCAGCGTCCGAACGACCGTGCGGGAATGCCGCAGCCGTCAGGAAATGCCCGTCTTTCTGCTCCACCGTCAGTTCGCCTCCGTTGCTCATCACTCGTTCCTTGAGCGTGGCGAGTCCCCGTAGTTCGGGAAGCGGAGCCTCCCGCGCGCCGTCGTTGACGATTGTGATGCCCGACTCCGACAGGGTGATACGTACCTGCTCGGCTTGCGCATGCCGCAGGATGTTGGTCGTCGTCTCCCGCAGGACCTGGCCGAGCAGCTCGCCCGCGTGCGCGTCGACCTCGGCCTCACGGTCGACGCGCACGCGGATGCCCGCGGCCTCGAAGAGGTTCTTCGCGTTCTCCAGCTCCACAGACAGGTTGAGCCGCCGCTGCGCGTAGGCGAGCTGCTTGGTCTGGGTGATGGTGTCGCTGACCAGGGCATGCACCTCGCGCAGTTCCTGCTCCACTCGTTCGGCGTCGCTGTGCACCAGCCTCTGGGCCAGCGCGATCTTCAGCTTCACCACGTGCAGCGTATGGCCCTGGATATCGTGCAGATCACTGGCGAAACGCATGCGCTCGCGGATGACGGCCAGCTCCGCCTCGCGTTCTCGTGCCTCCTCCAGCTCCGCAACGAGGCCGTAGAACCTCTGGTTGGGGAACATGAGGCCGGTCAGCACCGCGGTGACGCCCGCGGGAACGATGACGTATCCGATCAGAACACCGGAGACATCTTCCTGTGTGACCAACAGCCTCGCCGCGCCTACCGCGGCGATGTAGACGATCAGCGCCAGGGCCGCCCAGCCTCGGTGGCGCGGCAGCTGGGGGACGGCGAGGGAGCCCACGATCAAAATGCCGTAGAACGCCGAGTTGCTGTCCACCACCAGAACTCCGAGGGCCCATACGGCCGCGGTGACGATCAGGCAGGGGAGCGCGACGCGGGAGATGTCGCGCGCCGCCCATTGTACGAAGGTCACCAGGGCCGCGACCACGCCCAGACCCAGGACGATGGCCTGCCACCAAGTCTCGGCGTCCCTCGCCACCAGCAGCGCCCCTACGGCGACGAGCAGCGGGAGGAACATGACGAGATTGAGTCTGCGCAGCCGTCCCCGCGTCCTCTCGGTGTGCTCGGACATCGTGTGTGACCTTGCCCGGGGCGGCCTCACCCGGCCGCGGAGCCGTCAGGCTGAGCGGTCATGGTGACCGTCAGCGGAATGCGCGGGGCTTCGGTGTCCATGGGGGCTCTCCAGGATCGAACAGCGGGGTCTGCCCAGCATTCTTCCGGTTCCGCGGTAGCACCAGTGACGCTGCGTCATATGTCCACCCAAGAAATGTCATGGTGAGGTCATGACGTGGTCGCACTGCCCGGTGAGCGCGGCGGCTGCTGGAATCAACGGCATGTCCTCGACACCAGTCATCGACGTTGAACGTCTGAACATCACCTACGGCGACTTCCACGCCGTGAAGGACCTGTCCTTCCAGGTGGACCGCGGGGAACTCTACGCGCTGCTCGGCACGAACGGGGCGGGGAAGACCTCGACCCTGGAGGCCATCGAAGGCCACCGTACGGCCACCTCGGGCACCGTGCGGGTCTTCGGGAAGAGCCCGCGCGACCGGCTGGCCGTGCGGCCCAGGATGGGCATCATGCTGCAGGAGAGCGGATTCTCGCCGGACCTGACGGTGAGGGAGTCGGTCCGGCTGATCGGAAAACTCACGCGGCGCACCGACCGGGTCGAACGCGTGCTCGGCATCATCGACCTCACCCGCAAGGGCGGCACCAAAGTGTCCCAGCTCTCCGGCGGCGAGAAACGGCGCCTGGACTTCGCCACCGCCGTGTACGGAACGCCTGAGCTGATCTTCCTGGACGAGCCCACCACCGGTCTGGACATCCAGTCCCGAGACGATTTGTGGGACGTCGTGGACAAGCTGCGCGAAGACGGCTCCACCGTCGTTCTCACCACGCACTACCTGGAAGAGGCGCAGCAGCGCGCTGACCGCGTCGGTCTCATGCACAAGGGGGCCTTCCACCGGGAGGGGACCGTCTCCGAGCTGACGCAGATGCTGCCGGCCGCCATCCGCTTCTCCCTCGCGGCCCCCGCACCGGCGCTCCCGCTGCAGGTCACGCGCGAGAGTGACGGGAAGTTCCTCATCGAGACCTTCGGCCTGCAGAAGGACCTGCACACCTTGCTCCGCTGGGCGCAGGACCACGCGGTGGAACTGCGGGAACTCCATGCCGGACCGACCCGGCTCGACGACGTCTTCCGTGCCCTCAGCAGCGACTAGACCACTTCCGGAACCCTCCCAAGGAAAAAGGACCTTCGCCATGCTCTCGATCGCTCTCAGCGAGCTGGTCCAGATCTTCCGGAACCGGTTGGTTCTGGTCACCAGTCTCATCATGCCCGCAGTGAGCAGCGCGTTCTTCATCTACCAGCACGAAGTCTTCGCGGCTCTGGGCAGCCTCGGATACATCGCGGCGATAGTGATGTTCAGCGCCGGGGCGTTCGGGCTCTACACCACCGCGGTCACCACCCTGGCCTCACGCCGGCAGAACCTCTTCCTCAAGCGGCTGCGCTCCACCGCAGCGAGCGACACCGCCATCCTCTCCGGGCTGCTCCTCCCGATCACCGTCATCTCGCTGGTCCAGGTGGCCGTGATCATGACCGCGCTGGCCGTGGTCACCGGCGAGCCGGACAACGTCCTCCTCCTGGCGGCGGCTGTCGTCTCGATGGTGATCATGATGCTCGGCCTGGGACTGGCCACGGCGGGACTGACGAACTCCCCCGAACACGCCCAGGTGACCACGCTGCCCATCAGCCTCGGCACCATCGCCGTGGCCAGCTGGGTGGGGATCGCCGGCACCGAGGAGCTCACTCTGCTCAAACGGCTGCTTCCGGGCGGCTCGGCCACCGAACTGGTCCTCAATGCCTGGAACGGCGGCGCCTCTCTCGCGGACTCCCTGATTCTCCTGGTGCCCACACTGGGCTGGGTCATTGTCGCCGTCGCGCTGGCTTCCCGGATCTTCCGCTGGGAGCCGCGCCGATGACGGCAATCGGCGTGGGCCACCCCTGGGCGCGGATGACGCAACCAACCGGGTGAGTTTCGCAGACCATGTGTCCTTCGATTCCGGTGTGCTGTGGCGGCATGGTCCCTCCTTTGTATTCAGACGAGCTGTATTCAGACGAGCTCGGCCAGAAGCGAGACCGCGCCGCGCAGGCTCTCACTGCGGCGTTGGACGACCTGTACAACCCCGAGCCTGACGTCCTGAAACGCATCGGCCACGCGCCTGGCCCGGCGACACCCATCGAGACCAGAGAACAAGGAGTTCACCACCATGTCGACTGACCATGCCGACCACTCGCGGCAGCCGGCCCCGGCCGGCACCACTTTTCCGGCGCGCCCGGGCTGGCCCGAGATCGTGGTCGGCCTACTCGCGATGGTGGCCGCCGGGGCCGTGGTTCCGTTCTTCGGCCCGCTGGAGCTGGAGTTGGACGCGGTGGTGTACGGGCTGGCCCTGGCCGCCTGGTCGGGTATCGTCGGCCTCGTCGGCTTCGCCGCAGCCGCGCTGATCCGCATCCGCTCCTGGGGCGCCTTCAGCGTGCGCCGCACCACCTGGCGCTGGATGGGCATCGGCGCGGCCGCAGGCGTGATCGCTCTCGTGCTCAAGGGCGTGGTGAACTATGCCGTCATCACCCTGACCGGGTTCGACGCCAATCCTCAAAGCCCGTACTACGACGCGGCCGGCGGCGGCGTGCTGCCCCTGATCCTGACCTTCGCCTTCCTGTCCGTCCTCACCCCCATCGGCGAAGAGTTCCTCTTCCGCGGTGTCGTCACCAACGCCCTGCTGCGCTACGGGCCCCTCATCGGCGTCCTGTCCAGCTCGATGATCTTCGCCCTCTTTCACGGCATCAACATCGTCTTGCCCTCGGCGCTCGTGGTCGGCATCATCGCCGCCGAGTCGATGCGCCGCAGCGGGTCGATCTGGCCCGCGGTGGCCGTCCACGTCGTCAACAACATGGCTCTGCCGCTGTTCGTACTGATCACCGGAAACACCGGGCCCGGCTGACCGTCATGCCGAAGACCATGATCACGTGCCTTTAGCACTACTTTTCGTTCCGATGTTCCTCAGTCACGAAGCCGGCACACTTCCCATCGAAAGACAGGACCGATGACTCAGCAGCCTGAACAACCCTTCGTCGGCGGCAAGGCCGAGACGTCCGGCGAGGCGAACCGGCTCGGGGTCCCGACCCTGGCGGAGGATCTTCTGCTCCTGCTGTTCCAGCCGAATTCCGGCCTCCAGGCGGGCGCCGGGACCATCGCCGGTGAGAACACACTCTTCTACACCCTCGCGGGAGGGGTGCTCGCAGATCTCGGGCTCGGCGATCATGTGCGAACCGACACCGGCTGGGGCGGGACGACGCGGGTGGAAGCCGTCGAGGACCGCCCGCCGTCGGATGACATCCTCCGCTCCGCATGGGAATACCTCTCTGAGAAGCCCAGGGGCGTCCAGACGGTGCTCGCGGCGATCGGACCGACATTGCGTAGCCCGCTGCTGGACAGGCTCGTCGAACGCGGCGACATCCGCCGCGGAAGCCGCAAGGCGCTCGGCCTGTTCAACACGACGGTCCTCGAGGACGGCGGAAGCGGGCGCCGGTCCCGGCTCCTTGAGGACGTTCGCGACGTGCTCGTCGAGGGCGCGGAACCGCAGCCCCGGGTCGCCGCGCTCGCGGCACTGCTGTCGGGAAGCGGGACGCTTCCCCAATTCGACCCTGAGATTCCCTGGACCTCCCCCGTGATCACCCGCGCCAAGGAGCTCGAGCAAGGCAACTGGGGAGCCGGAGCCGCCGCCGAAGCGGTTGCGCGCACCGTCACCGCGACCATCGTGAACAACGTCATCATCGCGGCGGCCGTGCTTCCGCAGAACTAAAGGAACGACCTACGTCGGTTCTCACAGATCGTCCAAGGACGACATCCAGACCGATGGGCCCGCCGCCGAGAACCACCCAAAGCCTCGACACGGCGCACCGGCAAGTTCAGCAGGGACGGGGATTCGAATGAGCAGCTACGCAGTGACGGGATCGGCATCGGGGATCGGCGCCGCGGTGACCGGGCGCCTCCGTGCCGCCGGACACTCCGTGATCGAGGTGGATCTGCACGACGCCGACATCCTCGCCGACCTCGGAACAACGGAAGGCCGCTCGGCAGCGGCCGCCGGAGTGCTCGAGCGGTCCGGCGGCGTACTCGACGGCGCGGTCCTCGCCGCCGGAATCGGCCCCTCACCCGGTCCCGACCGCCCACGGAAGATCGCGCAGATCAATCAGCTGGGCACGGTCGAGCTGCTGACCGCCCTGCGACCGGCGCTCGCGGCGAGCGGCGATGCCCGGGCCGTGGTGTTCGGCAGCAACTCGGCGAGCGTCACCCCTGGAGTGCCCCGACGGGTGATCCGCGCCCTGCGCGCCGGTGAGACCGACCGAGCGGTGCGGACGCTGCGACTGTTCGGGCCGGTCGCCCCGAACATCGCCTACGCGGCGTCGAAGATCGAGGTGACCGACTCGGCCCTCCGCTCCCGAACGTGTCCTCAGCCGTCAGGTAGCGATGTGCGGTTCAGTTGGTTCAGCGGGCCGGAGGGAACCCGTACGTATGAACAAATCGATTGCCTGTGGTGCTCGTACGGATGATCCTGGGTGGATGGATCTTGAGAGCGCTGCGCGGGACTGGCGGGCCGATGGCTTCGTGATCCTCCCGGGGTTCATCCCTGCAGAGGAGTTGACAGCGGCGGTGAGCGAACTGGGTCTGCTTTTCCCCTCCGCCGAGGGCTTTCATGACGGCACCGACCCGCGCCGCGTCCGCTTCATCGGCGACGAGTTCGCCGGGATCGACACCTTCCCGTTCGCCAGTACCGAGATCAGCCTGCTGACGGTGAACCATCGCATCCTGGCGCTCGCCCAAGCGCTGCTGGACGACAGCGACGTCCATATCTACACGGCCGAGGCCTGGGCGAAGTACACCGGTGCCTGCGACTACGACCAGGACCTGCACCGTGACTACCTCAACCACACCTTGCTGGTCCCCAGCACGGCACCGGGCTGTCTGCAGGTGGAGATGTTCGTCTTCCTGGCCGATGTCCCCGAGGAACTCGGACCGCCGCATCTGCTCTCACGTAGGCACACCGTGGACATCCCCGCCGTCCCGAACTGGTTCCTGCGGCCGGGACAGCACAGCGCATGGCGATTCAACGACGACAGCGGCAGCCCACAGATGTACGGGGCCGAGGTCTCTGGTGCAGGGCCCGCCGGAACGGTCATCGCCTTCGAGTCCGGTACCTTCCACCGAGGCACTCAACTGACAGCATCTCGCGGCGCCCGCTACAGCATGCACCTGGGCTTCCGGCCGTCCAGCCTCTCGTGGGGGCAACGTGTGGGATGGGCAGCGCGCAGCTTCGAACGAGAATGGGTGGAGTTCGTCCACCGCGCTTCACCTCGCCAACTCCAAGCCTTCGGGTTTCCCCCGCCAGGGCATTCTTACTGGACTCCGCAGACGCTGGCCGACATGGCACTGCGGTATCCGGAACTTGACCTCACGCCCTGGTCGGCCCCCGCTCCCGCACCACGCAGGTCTTGATTCCCTCCTGTGCCTTCGCGAAGGCTGTCGGGATTAGAAGGTTTAACGACACCCTCTGATTGGGCCCCGCAAGCCCTCTCGAAAACCGGTCATCGAGCGACGAATCGTGACGTCGGATGGCCGGTTCCGCACCCGAATTGACGACAGGATTTTCCGACAGGAAAATCCGGGCTCCAACCCTTCCCGAGGAGAGCCCGGTGCAGATCGTCTACTCCCGCGTCTCCACCGCGACCCAGTCCCTGCTGCGGCAGCGCCACATCCTCACCGAGGCCGGCCTTCTTGTGCGCACCGAAGGCGTCGCCGAGGGATTCCGGCCTGCCGACGGCGTCCTCCTCTTCGAGGACCCCGCCACCACCTCCAAGATCCCCGCTCTCGACCGGCCCGCGTTCGGCAAGATCGCCGCCAAGGCGCACCCCGGCGACACCCTGACGGTCTCGGAGTTGTTCCGGCTCTGCCGCGACCTGCTCGACATCCACGCCGTCCGCAACTGGTGCCAAGCCCGCGGTGTCGCCCTGCGCGTCCTATCCGGGCCGCTGTCGAACTTCCATGACCTCGCCGCCACCGACGTCATCATCAACGTGATCACCGCCGTCGGCCAGTTCCAGCGTGACATCCGGAACGAGCTCACCGTCGAGGGGATCGCCGCCGCCCAAGCCGAAGGCCGCTACCGGGGCCGGCCGCCCGCGCTGGACGGTGACCGGCGCGAGGACGTGCGGGCGGCCTTCCACGAGGGCACCTGTAAGTCGATTGCCACCTTGACACCTGTTAGCTCTTCGACGATGCCGCACCAGTCGGTCTCCTCGCATGGCGCGGCGATGTACGAGCAGCGTCGGCAAAGAACTGCGACCACTCGCCGACCTGCTCACCCGCATCGCCGAGCCTCCGGCCGGTAACCGCGCTCTGGCCGACATCAACGCCGCAGACTCAGCTCTGCCGACCGGGGTCGCGCGCAGGTGGTGGGATCGGGCGACCGCACCGCAACAGGTCGAGGGTTGCCGCGCCGAACATGGGCTACCGCTTGCGGTTCTCTGTGGCTATTGGATGTTGCTTCAGACCCAACCATTGCGTTCAGCGCACTGCCGGGCGGAGGCCAAGACGCTCACCATGGTCGGAGATGGATCGTTCGACGCCCACGTCAGCGAAAGTTTGGCCATAATGGACGGCTTGACCACATCGCGCCGCACGATTTCGGTGCCGGCTCGTGCTGCGTGTTCTGCGAATGCCGACGGGGCCAACCCGACCTCACGTCCGCTGGAGAGGCGGGCGAGCCATGCGCTGACGGGTGGCTCATCGAAGGCGCGGATGTCGGGTGAGAAGCCCGCCTCCTGGCAGGCGGCGACGATGTCGTCGTAGTATGTGGGCGCCAGCTGGCGGGGGAAGAGCAGCAGAGTCTCCTCATGCAGGAGCCTCAAAGGGATCACCGGCGTGGCAGCTAGGCGGTGGTGTGCGCTGAGTAGCGCCGACACCGACTCTTCGCGGAGGACCTCGCTGCCGACTCCCTCACAGGACGGCGGCGACAGCGCCAGGCCGAGGTCCAGCTCTCCGTTGTTCAGGTGCTCGGGGATCTCGGCGCTGAACACCTCGCGAGGTATCACCGCGAGTGTGGGGTGGTCCGCCTGGAGAGCATTCAACAGCGTGGACAGTGTCTCGAAGCTGGCGACCGGTGTGTAGCCCAATCGAACGGTCGTCTCCGTCTTCGACCCAGCAAGGCGGGTCAGCTCCACGGCGCGGGCCAGCGCGCTAAGCACGACCGGCGCTTCGAGCGCCAATGTCCGGCCTGCGTCGGTGAGCTGCACTCGACGGCTGGAACGGATGAACAGCGCGGTCCCGAGGGTGCGCTCGAGTTTGCGGATCTGCTGACTGAGCGACGGCTGCGAGATGTGCAGGCGCGTGGCTGCAAGCCCGAAGTGCAGCTCTTCGGCCACAGCCACGAAGTACTGCAGGAGGCGCGGGCTTACATCCATAGGCAGAGCCTATCAAACACGGCCAAACGCGTCTTGGACGCTTGAGGGGAGGACCACTAGCCTCGGTCACGCCCCCGAAGGCCATTCCGGTACGCCCGCCGGGTGCTTACGGCCTGAGCGTGTCGAGCTGTCCCACAATAGCGATTTCACCACTTCGCTGAGTTAATTCCGCCTGCGCTAATTTCCATTCCATCAAGAAATCAAGAAGGAGCACACCCATGACCAGCGAAATGATCCGCAATCCCCAGACCGACCACCTTCTCACGCCCGAGAACTCGGCCCTCATCATCATTGACTATCAGCCGGTCCAGGTCTCTTCAATTCGCTCGATGCCGCGTGAGGAACTGGTCTTCAACATTGTGAGCACCACCAAGGCAGCGCTCAACTACAATCTTCCGGTCATCCACTCGACGGTCAACGTCGAGACTGGCCGCAACAAGCCGGCGATCCAGGAACTGCAGGACATCATCGGACACCTGCCGACCTATGACCGGACTACGGTCAACGCTTGGGAAGACGTCGAGTTTAAGCAGGCGGTCAAGGCGCTCGGGCGCCGCAAGCTCATCATGACCGCACTGTGGACCGAGGTGTGCCTGGCTTTCCCCGCGCTCGACGCCATTCAGGAAGGCTATGACGTCTATGTCCCCGTGGACGCTGTAGGTGGCACGTCGGTCGCGGCGCACGAGGCGGCCCTACGTCGTGTCGAACAGGCAGGCGGCAAGCTGAGCAGCCGCGTCCAGGTGTATTGCGAACTCCAGCGCGACTGGGCGCGCGAGGGCACCGTCCCCGGGTTCATGGACGTCTTCGAGAGCTTCGACGGCTTCAACCCCGAGAAGGCTATGGAGTCGGACGCGGCATGAACAACGTCTGACGGAGGCGTCGATCGTAAAGTCTTTTCGCCACCTCGTACGTGAGAGGTATCTGCCTTCGGGCTGAAGGTCGTGTTGGGCGGAGAAGGCGCTTTCAGTGCCCCTCGAAGTCATGCCCCATCGATGACGTCACGCGGCATTCTGTTGCCGCGTTGAAGGAGTTTGCTGTGAGTATCGAAACGCGCTCGCTGAACCGCCGGGCTCTTCTTGCGGCGATGGCCACTGCCCCGGCTGCTGGGCTGCTGATCCCGGACGCTGCGAGCGCCTCCGAAGTCGGGCTTCCCACCTATCTGCCCGTCCCGGCAGGCTCGGCCGGCCCGCCGCTCAATGCCGACGGCTACTACGTCGGCAGGATCAAAGGCGATCTGCACTGGGTGACCGACGGCTTCTACCAGGCGATGTTCCTGTCCACTCGGGACGGCGTCGTGCTCGTCGACGCGCCACCCACGATCGGCGGTAACCTGCAGCGGGCGATCGACTCGGTCACCCGGCCGGCGGGTCGGCCAAGCCGTGTCACGCACCTGGTGTACTCGCATTCGCACGCCGACCACATCGGCGCTGCGAGCCTGTTCGGGCGCAAAGTCGAGCGGATCGCGCACGTGGAGACACGCCAGTTGCTGCGCGAGGCCGGCGACCCGAACCGGCCGCTGCCGACCACCATCTTCGAGGACCGGTTCGTGCTGCGGGTCGGCGGTGAACGGCTGGTGCTGTCGTACCACGGGCCGAACCATTCCCCGGACAACATCCTCATCCACGCGCCCGCACAGTCCACGCTGATGGCAGTCGACGTGCTTTACCCAGGCTGGGTGCCCTTCAAGAACCTCGGCGTCTCACAGGACATCGCCGGTTGGAAACGGACGCATGACGTCATCATGAGCGAGCCCTGGACCACGTTCGTCGGCGGCCACTTGGGTCGGCTCGGCACCCGTGCCGACGGACAGGTGCAGCGTCACTACCTCGCCGACCTGGAACGCAGCGCTCGCGAAACCCTGCTCACCCTCGACCCTACGCCGTTCTTCGACGAGTACGGTCCACAGGGCAACGGGTGGGCCATCTTCAAGGGCTACCTCAACGAGGCCGCGACCCAGGCAGCGCGGCCGGTGATCGACAAGTACGCCGGAAAGCTCGGCGCGGTTGACGTGTTCACCCCCGACAACGCGTTCGCGATGCTCGAGTACCTGCGTATCGACGTGGGCCTGCTCGGCCCGTTCGCTGTCCGGCCCTGACTGTGAGTTCCGGCGGTAAATGGGTCTGGCTCATTTGGCGGGGAGTGGTCACGTAGTGCGACCTCCGGAAGCCGTAGAGCCCAACGGCCATGCTGGAGTAGATCGCGATCTTGCAACTCGCCGTGTATGAACACGGCCACCCTGTCACGATCTGGATCGCCAAGATCAGGATCGTGAAGAGCGGCCGTGGAGGTGTACCGCGTCAGAATGCAGCCACGACGGCTCTGACCTGTGGTTTGACGAGGTTCGTACCTGCGGGCAGGATCGCGTCTTGTGCTTGTCCGCCTGCTTTATCTGCTCGCGCTTCGGGTGTTCGGCTGGCTGATGTTGCTGGGCCGCGGTCAGGCGTCGAAGGACGTTGAGATCATGGTGTTGCGTCATGAGGTGGCGGTGCTGCGGCGTCAGGTCGGGCGCCCGAAGCCTGATTGGGCCGATCGGGCCGTTCTCGCGGCGCTGGCCCGATGGTTGCCGGCGGTGCTGCGCGCTCATCGTCTGGTCACCCCGGCGACGTTGCTGACGTGGCATCGTCGCCTCGTGCGACGGACCTGGGCCTACCCGCATCGGCCTGGGCGTCCAGGAACGACTCCGGAGCTTCGGGGCCTGATCGTGCGCCTGGCGCGGGAGAACCCCGGATGGGGCCATCGACGGGTGCACGGGGAGTTGGTGCGGCTTGGGTTCCAGGCCAGCGAGGCGACCGTGCGGCGCAGCCTGCACTCGCACCGTTTCGGTCCGGCACCCCGGCATCTCGACACGTCCTGGCGGTCCTTCTTACGATTGCAAGCCGAAGGGCTCCTGGCCTGTGATTTCTTCCATGTTGACACGATTTTTCTGACGCGGTTGTACGTGTTGTTCGTGATGGAGGTCCGCACGCGACGGGCGCACATTCTGGGCGTGACCAGCCACCCGACCGGCGTATGGACCGCTCAGCAGGCCCGCAACCTCCTGATCTACCTTGGCGAGGGAGCGGGGTCGGTTCGCTTCCTTATCCGCGATCGGGACGCTAAGTTCACTGCCGTCTTCGATGAGGTGTTCGCCGCCGCGGGTATCACGGTGTTGAAGACACCGCCGCGGACACCAAGGGCGAACTGCTACGCCGAGCGCTGGATCCGGACGGTACGCGCCGAGTGCACCGACCGCATGCTGATCTACGGCGAATGTCACCTGCGCGCGGTTCTGAACGAGTATCTCGATCACTACAACGCTCATCGGCCGCATCAGGGCCGTGGACAGCGACCACCCGATCACGATGAGCATGTAGTGGTGGATGGAAGGCCGGATCGAACGCCACGCGATACTCGGGGGAGTGATCAACGAGTATCGCCGAGCTGCATAGCTCGGTCGGGGAAACCCCAGCTAAAACCATGCACGCGAGTTTTGACGCCCTACAGGTGGACGGATAGCGGGTTCGTCTTCACCGACCAGCTCGGCCTGCCGCTGCATCCGCAGCAGGTCAGCGACCAGTTCTACCTGCTGGCCTTCGAAGCGGGGCTGCCACCGGAACGGCTGCACGACCTCAGGCACGGAGCCGCCTCGCTGATGCTGGCAGCCGGAGTCGACTTGAAGATCGTGCAGGAGACCCTCGGCCATGTCTCCTCCACCTTCACCCGCGACACCTACACCAG
>NZ_JBQHCW010000055.1:0-13758 GCF_052068115.1 Nonomuraea sp. ZG12 | reverse complement strand
AAGCGCCTATATGCAAGCCGCCGAGCTGCGTCTTCTCTCTCATTTGCGGCTGGTGACACGTTTCTTAACGGCATCCCATGATCGGCCACGTCACCGAGGAACGGTACGCCGCGCTCGTCGCCGGCGCCCGGGAGCTGGTCGCGACCATGTCACGCTGCCAGTTCGCGCTCGGCGACCACGCCCTGGAGATCGAGCCGATGCAATCGCAAGGCGGAGCGCACGGCCCGATTGGCCGGGCGTGCGCGCCTCACTGCAGCCATTATGCCTTGGCTATTAGTCGCATTTATGTGACCGAATAGGTGAGTCTGTAATGGCAGCCGTTGCCTTCGAAAATCGCTTGCATCACTCCCAAGCCTTTCTGGGATTCTCGGGCTGTGTGCGTTCCGAGGCTATCGTCCGGATCAATGGGTTTGGTATCTTCGTCGACCAATTCGATCCTCATGGGGTCCTGGTCAAAAGAGAAGCTCCTGGTGATGGGAACCGTCTGATGTGGTCCAATCAGGGATGCGCCCGAGTCCGGCCATGCGCGCCAGCCGTTTACCTTGATGTAAACTTCGTCTTCACCGCTGTCCTCCGTGCGGGAGCACGCGAGTTGGAGCAGATTAAGCTGGGTCATGACCGAGATCCCTTCTTGAGATGCTTGTTTCGGGTCAACTGAACGACGATTCGCCACACTGGCGATATAAGGGTCTAGGTAATGATACAGGACCGCGCGTCCCGGACCGCTCGCCCACGCGACCAGTGGTTCGATCTCTCTGGCTAAGTGCCCGACATGCATTATGATCACGCTCTGCGAGACATGACTATCGGACGGGCTCGAGTAAGAAGTAATCGCCGCTTGGCCATCGCAGCCATGTGCAGGCACTCCTTTGACCAGAAGAAGGATCGACGCCGACGGCTTTATGGCGAATTCAGACCAAGGTGCCGTCGGGCTTTCCACCCTCAATCCGAGTGATCCAAGCGCGCGAACTGCCGAGCACTGACCTTGGGTAGAGACGGAGGTCCTTTGAAGTGCAATGCCTGGGCGCCACCCCTGCGGCCAGGCCACCGACCCGCTCGGTGATCCGCAGTCGACGTGCGATCGCCGTGTTCTTCTCGCCTTGCGCGGACATCCCGGCCGCTTCTGGCCATGTCCGTTCCCGGCAATGCTGTTCCTGGGGGCTGAAGCCACGGCCCGCGCGTATCGCCGACAAAACTCATTTATGTTAGATAGAGCTCTCTAGGTGGGAGTGGCGAGGGGTGCCAGCGCGAGGAGAAGCGCGATTGCCTTCAGCGTGACCATGGGCAGGACGATAGGCGAAGCCCTTATCGAATCGCTTTACGCACGACCACCTGGACGCACACACCCGCCTGGGGCACCGAGCGGACCGCGCCGAACAGGTCTCCGAGACCTCGCCCTGGTCGCCAACATCTGCATCGCCGAAGAAGGGGCGCCGGTAAGAATCACGACATGAGCCCCAAACCGCGTTGATCTTGATGCATGCGTCGTTGATGCTGGACGGTCATGACACGTCCCCCGATGCACATCGACGAGCTGGTCGAGCACTGGACGATCCTGAACGAGGAACGTAGTTGCCGGCTGGGGACGCCTTCGGGAGGAGGACGCCCGGTCGGGGCTAATGACAGGTCCAGGTCATGCGGTGCTGTTGGAGCGGTCGGCCAGCAGTGCGGCCAGCCGGTCGGCCAGCGCGAGTTTCACCCCGGCAGGTCGGGGCCTGGTGCTCGTGGGCTCGGGGTCCGGGGACCCTACTGATGAGTAGTAACGCTAAGGATGGAATCCCTGCTCAGGGCGGGTGTCCGGTGTCGGCCGGTGCTGGTTGATCTCGGTTTGGGTGAACTGATCGGTAACTGATCGCTGTGTCCATAGCGTCACGGATTGTGGCGATTGAGTCGTTGTCTGAGGAGCAGGTCCGGCGGTACGGCGCGTTCGTGACGGACCCGACGCCGGAGGAGTTGGAGCAGTTCTTCTTCCTGTCTGAGCCGGCGTTGGAGGAGGCCAGGAAGAAGCGGCGGAAGCACAACCGCCTGGGCTGGACCATCCAGTGGGGCACCGTGCGGATGCTGGGGGCGTTCCTGGAGGATCCGATCGACGTGCCGCGGGTGGTGGTCGATTACGCGGCTGAGCAGCTGGGGATCGACGATCCGTCGTGCATCAAGGAGTACGGCGAGCGGGTGCCGACGCAGTACGAGCACGCTCGGGAGATCCGGGATCTGCTGGAGTTCCGGGACTTCGCCGATGCTGAGGACGAGGTCCGGACATATGTGGCCTCGCGGGTGGCCAAGACACGGGACTCGCGGCGGGAGCTGTTCGACCGTGCGGTGCTGCATCTGATCGAGAACAAGGTGCTGCTGCCGGGGATCACGACGCTGGCGTTGCTGGTGCGGGACATCCACCTGGATGGCCTTGAGGCGATTAACGCGGCGGTGGTGGGGCCGACGCCGCTGCACACGCGCAGGGAGCTGATCGGCACGCTGGAGGTGCCGGGGGGCAAGCGGGTCTCCACGTTGGAGTGGATGCGGACCCCGGTGGTGAAGCTGACCGGGACGGGCCAGGTCGAGGCGCTGGACCGCGCGTCGTATGTGCTCGGGTTCGGGACGGGCGCGATCGACCTGTCGGCGGTGGCGCCGGTGAAGCTGGCCGAGCTGGCCTCCTACGGGATGCAGGCGAAGGCCCCGAAGATCAAGAAGTTGAAGGGTGAGCGGCGGGTGGCGACGCTGGTCGCGACCGTGCGGGAGCTGGAGCGCTCCTCGGTGGACGACGCGCTGCTGCTGTTCGACCTGCTGATGTCGACGAAGCTGTTGTCGGGGGCGACTCGCAAGGGCAACGCCGAGAAGCTGAAGGCGTTCCCGAAGCTGAAGACCGCGGCCTCCCAGATGGCGGCCGCTTGGGCGATGGTGCTGGCCGGCCCCGCGGGCGAGGCCGCCTCGATCCCGGAGATGATGGTGGCGGTCGAGCAGGTCGTCTCCCGTGAGGACCTGGCGGCTGCGGTGGAGTCGGTGCGGGAGCTCCTGCCGCCGCCGGGCGAGGGCGACGACAACGACGCGGAGTGGCGGGCCGCTCTGGTCGACCGGTACGCCACGGTGAGGCAGTTCATCGAGATGCTGGCCTCGGTGATCCCGTGGGGCTGCACCGAGGCGGGCACCGACGTTTTGGCGGCGTTGCGCGGCCTGCCCAAGCTGCTGGCCGCCCGAAAGCCTGGCCTGGACCACATCCGCGGGTTCGAAGCCCTGGTGACGGGGTCGTGGCGGCGGCTGGTGTTTCACAACCCGAAGCTGGAGGCGCCGCTGATCGACCGCCCGGCGTTCGTGTTCGCGGTCCTGGAGCAGCTGCACGACGCGCTGCGGCGCAGGGACGTGTACGCGGTCGGGGCGAACAAGTGGGGCGACCCGCGAGTCCAGCTGATCGAGCCGCGGGTGTGGGTGCGGGAGCGGGAGGAGGTGCTGACCGCGCTCGGTCTGCCGGCCGACCCGCGCGAGCACCTGGTCGAGCTCGCCGAGATCCTGGATGGCGCGTTCAAACAGGTCGGCGCCGGTCTGGCCATGAACGACGCAGCCCGGATCGCGGACGGCAAGCTGTCCTTGGCGAGGCTGGAGGCCGCCCCGTTCCCGGAGGGCTACCAGGCCGTGCATGAGGCGGTGAAGGGGATGCTGCCGCGGATCGACTACCCGGACCTGATCCTGGAGGTCAATGCCTGCACCGGGTTCCTTGACGTCATGCCGCACATTTCGGGGTCGGCGGCCCGCCGCGATGACCTCGACCTGTCCTTGGCGGCGCTGCTGGTCGGCCGCTCCTGCAACATCGGGCTGATCCCGGTGGCCAAGCCGGGCACCCTGGCGTTGGGCATGAGCCGCCTGCTCGGGGTGGAGAAGGGCTACCTCCACGGCGAGGGCATCGGGAAGGCCTCGGCGGTCCTGGTCGCCGCGCAGGCGCAGATCGGCATCACCGCGGACTGGGGCGGCGGCCTGGTCGCCTCCACCGACGGGCTGCGGTTCGTGGTCCCGGTCCGGTCCCTGCACTCCCGTCCCTCGCCCCTCTACTTCGGAGTCGGGAAACGACCACGCGGGACAACATGGCTGAATACGGTCTCCGACAAGGTGATGGGCCTGGGCGGCCTGGTCATACCCGGGACGCTGCGGGACTCGCTGTACATCCTGGACGCCATCCACCGCCTGGACGCCACCGAGCACCCCGACATCATCACGACGGACCAGGGCAGTTACAGCGACATCGTGTACGGCATGTTCGCCGCGTGCGGCTACCAGTTCGCGCCCCGCCACGCCGACATCACCGACACCCAGCTGTGGTGGCTCGACCTGGCGCAGCTGAAGGGCGAGCTCACCCGCGACCACCGCGGCTCGAACGGGTGGGGCGCGTTCAACACCCTGCCGCTGCGCCGAGTGTCCATCCCCGCGATCATCGCCGAGTGGGACGACATGATGCGCGTCGCCGGCTCGTTGGCGACCAGCAAGGTCCGCGCCTACGACCTGATCAAGATGATGACCGCCGGTGGCCGCCTCACCGGCCTGGGCAACGCCTTCGCCGCCTACGGCCGCATCTTCAAGACCCTGCACCTGCTGCAGGTGATCCATGTGGAGGCCTACCGCCGGATGATCGGCACCCAGCTGAACATCGGCGAGTCCCGACACAACCTCGCCCGCAACGTGTTCTTCGGCAACCTCGGCCGCCTGACCCGCGGTTATGAACGCGGTATGGAGAATCAGCTCGGCGCGCTCGGCCTTGGCTTGAACGCGATCACCTGGTGGAACTCCCGGTATGTCGACGCCGCCGTCGCCCGGCTGGAGGCCGGTGGGCTCGGCGTCGGGCCAGAGATCCGGGCCCGGCTCCTGCCTCTGATGTTTGAGCACATCAACTTCCACGGCTCCTACCCGTTCCAACGCCCTGAACTGCAAGGACACCTCCGCGACCTACGCGACCCGAACGCGGTCGAGGAGTTCGAGGAGTAGCCGCCGGTGAACGACGCTCCTGACAACCTGGACGACAGCGCCGAAGCCGGGCTGGGCTATACCGTGCCGACCCGGCCGGACGGCTGGCCCGACCTGCTGCGGCGCCGGCCGCTGAGCAGCACTGAACGCGCCCGGCTGCAGGCCCGGCTGGAGGCCGGGCAGAAGGACGCCCTGGACGCGCCCGGCCCGTTCCTTGCCTATCTGACCATCGACGGCCTCGACCGCGAAGCCGATGCGGCCAAGGTGATGCGGTTGCGCGGCAGGATCCACGCCGCCGCCCGCACCGCCGCCGAACAGCGCGACACCACCTTCCACGCCACCGACTCCACGGTCACGATCGGCATCGCCGGCCCGGACGCGGGGCAGCGCATTGACCAGCTGCGCGCCGCCCTCACCAAGATCGCCACCAAGCATGGATGGATCATGCGTGACGCCCCACGTTGATTCGAATGTCCCCACCGGATGGCCTGCGCCAAGTCTGACCCTCTACACCACGAAAGACTCCTCCAGAGCCCCTGCAGCAGTGGTCATGGTCCTGGGCTGCTGGGCGAGTCGACCGTGAGTAGATCTCCGGGTTGGCAGGCCAGGACGTGGCAGATGCGTGTGAGCGTGCTGAAGCGGATGGCCTTCACGTGATCATTCCCGGCGGGTGCCCGATGGGCCGCGGAGGGTGAGTCATAGGGTGGCTAAGACCGGGGGAGCGTGATGTCAATGGGCCGGAGCGCCGTGATCGTGGGCGGGGGGATCGGCGGACTGACGGCCGCCGCCGCGTTGGGGCGGCGGGGGTGGGACGTCGAGGTCTGGGAGCGGGCCGCGGAGTTCGCCGAGATCGGGGCCGGGATCTCGCTGTGGCCCAATGCGCTGCGGGCTCTCGGTGAGCTGGGACTGGGAGAGACCGTACGGCGGCTCGGGGCCGTCGAGGCGGCCGGGGGCGTGCGGGACCGGGCGGGGCGATGGCTGTCCCGGACCGACGGGGCCGAGATCGAGCGGCGATTCGGGCTGCCCATGGTCGTCCTGCACCGGGCCGAACTGGTGCGAGTGCTGGTCGAATCGCTGCCCGCCGAGGTGCTCCGGGGCTCGACCGAGGTGACGGGCGTGCGGGAGGACGGTGACCGGGTCGTGGTCTCGCACCAGGGCGGGACTCGGCGGGTCGATCTGGTGGTGGGGGCCGACGGGTTGCACAGCACCGTGCGGCGGCTCGGGTGGCCTGCGGCCGCAGGACCCCGGTATGCCGGGTACACCGCCTGGCGCATGGTCAGCGGGCCGCTACCACGAGGCCTGGGCGAAGGGGCCGCCTTCTGGGGGCGCGGTGAGCGGTTCGGGTTCACCGCGATGCCGGGCGGGCGGGCTTACTGCTTCGCCACCGCGACCGTGCCGGCCGGCGGGGGTGCCGCCGGCGGAGAACACGCCGAGCTCACGCGGCGCTTCGGAGGCTGGGCCGATCCCATTCCGGCGCTGCTGGCCGCTGTCCCCGCATCCGACGTCCTCCGTCATGACATCTACGACCTGCCTCCGCTGGCCTCCTATATGAGCGGACGGGTGGCGCTGCTCGGGGACGCCGCACACGCGATGACCCCCAACCTCGGCCAGGGCGCCTGCCAGGCACTCGAGGACGCCGTCGTCCTGGCGGCCTGCCTTGACGAGCCCGGCGGCCTCGACCGCTACGACGGGCTGCGCCGGGCCCGCACCCAGATGGTCGCGCGCCGCTCCGCCCGCCTCGGCGCCATCGGCCAGCTGGCCTGGCCGCCGGCCGCCCTCGCCCGCGACCTGGTCGCCCGGCTCACTCCCAGCGCCGTGACCCTGCGGTCGATGGCACCGATCCTGGACTGGCGGCCCTGATGCCCGACTGGACTTACCACCCGCTGCGCGGCATCACGGCCGCCGTCCTGGGCGTCCGCCGGTCGCGGCGCGCGGCCCTGCACGCCCTGGCCACCCTGATCTCCCTTCCCGGCGGCCGCCGGGCCGTCTCCCTGGCGTTCGGCCACCGCCCCGCCCCGCCCGACCTGGCCGGAACGGTCGTCGGCGTTCCGGTGGCCTCCCGCCTGGGCGCGATCGTGCCGCCGGCGGTGGCACGCGACGCGATCCGCGCCCTCCCTACCCAGGGCGCCGGCTTCATCGTGATCGCTCCGGTCACTCCCGCCGACCTCCCTCTGGTCCGCGAGGCGACCGCGGGCCGCCGGTGTCCCGTCTTCGTTCGGTCCACCGACCCCGAGACCGCCGCGGCACTCGCCCCGCACATCGACGGCGTCCTCCTCGAGGACGCGCGGCTGGTTTCGGTGAGCGCTCCGGGGACCGCCGCAGCCCTGGCCCGGCTGCAGGACGGCGGGACCGTACTGGCAACTCCGGCAGTCCTGGTGACGGAAGGGCCCGGGTGGTTCCAAAGGGTGACGGAGGCGGCGACGCCGACGTATCCGGCGACGGGGTTGCGGGCGGTGGGGTGGGATCCCCGGCGGTGGCCCGCCTGGTGGTGGGGGTTCTGCGTCGGAGCCGGGATGATCGGCGGGGGGCTCGGAGCGGCGCTGATCACCCTCGGTCCCGTGCTGCTCTGGTACGACCGTGACTTCCTCGGCACCGATCTGGACGGGCTGCACCACATCAACCACCACCTGGTGCATTTTCTGCAGCACGACCGGATCACCATAGCCGCCACCATGGTCGCGATCGGGGTGCTCTACGTGGGCCTGGCCGTCGGTGGGATCCGGCGCGGCTGGCCCTGGGCCCGAAACGCCTATCTGGTGTCCGGCTACATCGGGTTCCCCACCCTCTTCTACTTCCTGGATTTCGGTTTCCTGGAGCCCCTGCACACCGCGGTCGCCGTCGTCCTGTTCCCGATGTTCGTGCTCGCGACCCGCCGCAGCCCCGACCGGCCGCGATGGACGCTCCAGCCCGACGGCCCGGAGCCCCAGCGGCTCCGGGCGCACCTCGGCCAGCTACTGATGATCATCACGGGCGTCGGGCTGTTCATTGGCGGCGCGGTCGTCTCCGTCGTCGGCCTCACGCACGTGTTCGTCCCCAGCGACCTGGTCTTCCTGCAGACCACGTCCGAAGAGCTGCAGGCCGCCAACGTGCACCTGGTGCCGTTCATCGCCCACGACCGGGCGGGTTTCGGCGGAGCCTTGATGGCCGCGGCGGCGGCGATCACCGGCCTGAGCGCCTGGGGCTGGCGCCGCGGCGAGGCCTGGATCTGGTGGACCCTGGCCCTCGCCGCCCTGATCGGCTTCCTCCCCCCGATCATCATCCACGCCCACGCCGGCTACACCGACTTCTGGCACTTGGCCCCCGTCTACTTCGGCTCCCTGCTGACCATCCTCGCCCTCGCACTGGCCCGCCCTTACCTCTGCAACAAGATGGCTTCAACCAACCGCTCCTCATGAACGTCTGCGATTGCGGGTCTATCTGGGCCAACTCTGATCTGGTTACGGGATAACCTTCGTTATCTGGCAAGAACAAGATCACATGACTATCGTGAGCTGGGAGCGGCCCGTCAGGGGCAGGCCGTTCGATTCCCAGTTATCTGGCAACTCGGCGAATGGGGGCCGGCGGCATGGATCCGGTGATCGTCGAACAGCTCGGCAAAGAGCACCCGCTCGCCCGACACCTGGACGACTTCCTCACCGACCAGAAGAACGCGGGCGCCTCCCCGCACACCCTGCGCGCCTACCGCGGCGACCTCCTCCAGTTCACCGCGCACTGCGACGGCGAGATCGCCGAGCTGACCGCACCGCCCATCCGGGAGTTCCTCACCGCGATCGGCGCCCTGTCGGCCGCGACCCGCAAACGCAAGCGCGCCGCCGTCGCCTCCTGGTGCAAGTGGGCCATCCGCCACGACCTCCTCGACGCCAACCCCATGGACAAGATCGACACCATCAAGGTGCCCAAGAACCTGCCCCGGCCTGCCGCAGCCGCCGACGTCACCCGCGTCCTCAACTCGATCTGCAGCAGGCGCCCGCGCAAAGACCTCCCGCTGGACCGGCTCCGCGACCGGGTCCTGTTCGAGACGATCTACGTGTGCGGAACCCGCGCCGCCGAAGCCTGCGTCCTGGACCTGGACGACTTCGACCTGCGCCAGGACGACGAACACGTCCGCATCCACGGCAAGGGCGGCACCGTCCGCACCGTCCTGCTCGACGACCGCGGCTACGTCGCCCTCCTCAAGCTCTACCTGGGCCGCGCCGGCTACCGGTTCGGACCCGCGTTCCGCGCCAGCATCAACGGGACCAGCGGGCCGCTGTCCTACGACGCCGCCCACCACCGCTGGGAGAGCTACTGCGAAGCGGCCGGGGTCGACATCGAGATCCACCAGCTCCGGCACGCGCACGCCACCGAACTCATCAACGCGGGCGTCTCCATCGAGGTCGTCCGCCGACGGCTCGGCCACGCATCCACCGAGACCACCCAGCTGTACACCCTCCTCGCCGATGCCGATGCCGATGCCGTCGCCGACACCGAGATCCGCGCCGCCCGCCGACGCCGCGACCGCCGCTGACCTGCAGCTCAGCCCTTAGCGTTACTACTCATCAGTAGGGTCCCCGGACCCCTTGTCGCCGTACTCGGCATCACCCTTGCCGAACAGGTGCAGATGATGCTGCTCCCAGCCCATCGCGACCTGGATCACCTCGTGCAACTGGTCCAGGGTCGCCGTCGACGGCAGATGGACGCGCCGCCACACCGGCGGGTGAACCTCGCGCAGCGTGACCTTGATCTGGTGAACGGTGCTCGCAGTGCCCACGACGGTCACCGTATCGGCGCGATCATCACGGAATCGGCTGATGCACACATTCCAGCCTGGCACGCGGGTCGCCGATGCCAGGGCGAAGCAGCTCTCCATGACGCCGCCGGAAGGCTGCCACGCCCGACACCGGAAATCTCCATTGGCCACAGTAGACATTTGGGTCCGCTGGGGCTAGTGTTTCTGACATCGCAAGGACGGATCGACCGGGCAGCGGAAGTATGGGCACCACGATGAACTGCCCGGAGCTAGATGAGAGTGCACGTTGATGGCAGAAGGTCGGACGTGACGGGCCAGCGCAACGGTTAGGGGCCCAGATCGTGGACGCGCTGCCGAACAGGTAATCGCAGTTGGTTGATGGCAGAAGGTCGGACGTGACGGGCCAGCGCAACGGTTAGGGGCCCAGATCGTGGACGCGCTGCCTGCAGGTGAAGTAGGGCAGTAGGTCCGGAAGATAGAGATGAAGGGAGTGTTGAACGCCATCGGGATCGCCCGTTGCCGGCTGAAGTTCGCCGCTCGGGTACCGCAGTTCCACAGATGGGAAGGTGGTCTACGGTCACGAATCCGCGATCCGCGCATCACCGCCGTTCAGCACGGCGGATGCGGAGAACAGTACGCCGGCCTGATGGCCGGTAGATGGTGTTGAACTCTTCGGGGCCCCGGCGCGACAGGCGTCGGGGCCCCTGTGCGCGTTACGGAAAGGAATGTATGGATCAACGTCGCTCGGCTGCCGAGGGTGACACGATCACTCGCGGCAGGATTACTGATACGGCCGCATCCACGGCCGAAGACCGGTTCGACGATGAGGACTTCCCCGCCTACAGCATGGGTGCGGCCGCCGAGATGCTCGGCGTCACCCCGACGTTCCTGCGGGCTCTGGGCGTCGCCGGACTGATCGAGCCGAAACGCTCCGGCGGCGGGCACCGCCGCTACTCCCGCTACCAGCTGCGCCTGGCGGCCCGAGCACGGGAACTGGTCGACCAGGGCACCCCGGTGGAATCCGCCTGCCGGATCATCATCTTGGAAGACCAGCTCGCCGAGGCGCTGCGCATCAACGCCGAACGCGAGCGCGCGGCCGCAGACGACTAGCACCCGCGACTACGTCACCATCGTCGCCCCGTGCTGTGGCCTGGTCTTGACTGCGCTGACTGGCCTGGGTGGCGAGGTTGGACAGGACGTGCGCGGCGTAGGCGCGGTTGCCGGAGTGGCGGGCGAAGCTGAGCGCCTGTAGGGGTCCCGGTAGTAATGGCCGCGAATCCAACGATGTTGCTGTTGACCTGTGGAGACTCCTTGGAAAAACGATCACGTGAACGGCAGGCCAGGCTCGATCCGTGCAGGTCAAGCCCATATTCGTTGGATTTTCCGCGATTGCTACCGGGACCCCTTCTGGCGCAGGCTCTCGATTTCGGTGGCCAACACGGCCATCTCGCGCACATGGGTGTAGTACTTGGTCGCATACTCGTCGTCGATCATCGGGAGGACCTTTTCGAACACCGACGTCAGCCGCGTCAGGCCAGAGCGAAGCTGTTCGCTGAGCGGGCCTGCAAGGACGTCTGCGGCGATGCCGTAGACGCCCGCGTCGAGCATCACCATGTCCTGGTCCTCGATGTCGAGGCCGCGGCAGCCGGGTGGGAACGGCATGGCCATGTGCTCGGCCATCATCTGCGAGAGCACGTGGAGCTTCTCTTTCAACATGCGGGAATCCTCCCAGGGCACGCGGGCGTCCCCGAGTGCGGTTCGCGTCATTGGACCGCACGTCCCTGCACGCCGGCAGACGAAGCGCTGCCGGCGGCCGCCCTGCGGAGGCGGGTGCTCAGACGCTGCGAAGTACCGAGACCACGATGCCCAGCACCACGGCGCTGTCGCCGTCGATGACGTCATAGAGGGGATTGCGCGGTTCGAGATGGACGTGCCCGTTGCGTCGGCGGTACACCTTGACGGTGGCCTCACCGTCGATCATCGCGGCGACGATCTGACCGGAGTGCGCCTCGGGCTGCTGCCGTACGACGACGATGTCGCCGTCACAGATCGCGGCGTCGATCATGGAATCGCCCCGCACCCGAAGGCCGAACACGTTGCCGCGACCGGTGAGGCCGCGGGGGAGTGTCAGCGTGTCGTCCACATACTCGTCGGCCGGGATGGGACTGCCTGCGGCGATGTCTCCGACCACGGGCACGGTCACCAGGTCGTCGGCCGGTTCAGGCGGCGAGGCTCGCAGGAACCGACGCACGTCGATCGGCCGGGTCATCGTCGTGCCCCGGCGCAGGAATCCCTTGTCCTCCAGGCTCCTCAGGTGCTTCGAGACCGATGAGGACGACCGCAGCCCGACCGCGTGGCCGATCTCGCGTGTGCTCGGGGGGTACCCGTGTCTGACCACCCAGTCCCGGATCGTGACCAGGATCCGTTGCTGGCGCTGCGGCAGGGCCGAGAAGTCCAGGTACTCGAACGTGTCATGATCGTCGTAGGTGGTCACATGCGCAATGCTAGAGGCCGGGCCGAGGACCGCACTCGGCTATCCATGCGCGTAGCCGGCACCCCGACGAGAGGACCCCGCAGTGAGCCAGCACCGCGCCCGCGCTGCGGTCTTCTCGGCAGGGTCGTGGGGCACCGCCCTCGCCAAGATCCTGGCCGACGCCGGCACCGCCGCCATCGTGCACGCCCGCCGGGACGAGATCGCCGAGGCGATCAACACGACGCACCGCAACCCCGGCTACTTCCCGGACATCGAGCTGCCCACCGCCATCACCGCGACGACCGACCCGGCCGCCGCGCTGGCGGGAGTGGACTTCCTGGTCCTGTCCATCCCCGCACAAACCCTGCGCGCCAACCTCGCCGCGTGGGCGCCGCTCATCCCGCCCGACGCCGTCCTGGTCAGCCTGATGAAGGGCATCGAACTGGGCAGCGGCAAGCGGGCGAGCGAAGTCATCGCCGAGGTGACCGGCATCAGTGCCGACCGGATCGTGGTGCTGTCGGGCCCGAACCTCGCCCGCGAGATCATGGACGGCCAACCCGCCGCCGCCGCTATCGCCTGCACTGACGAGAACGCCGCCCGCCGCGTCCAGCAGGCGTGCCACACCCCGTCGTTTCGTCCCTACACCAATCGCGACGTCGTCGGCGTCGAGCTCAGCGGCGCGGTGAAAAACGTGATCGCGCTGGCCGTCGGCATCTCGGCGGGCATGGGCATGGGCGACAACGTCGCGGCGACGCTCATCACCAGAGGCCTGGCCGAGATCTCCCGCCTAGGCGCGGCACTCGGCGCCGACCCGCACACCTTCGCCGGGCTGGCCGGGATGGGCGACCTGATCGCTACCTGCACCTCACCGCTGTCGCGCAACCGCACCTTCGGGGAGAACCTGGGCCGTGGCACGCCCCTGGACGAGGTCGTGGCGGCCACCAAGCAGACCACCGAGGGTGTGAAGTCCTGCGAGTCGGTGCTGCAGCTGGGCCGCAAGCATGACGTCGAGATGCCGATCACGGACGTGGTCTCCGCCCTGTTGCACGAGAAGATCGGCCTTGAGGAGGCTGCGGCGGCGCTGATGCAGCGGCCCCCCAAGCCCGAGCGCTGACCCCCGGCGCTTTCGTCCCCTAACCGTCCGATCCAGCAGCGCAGCGGAATCTGATCTGTCAAGCAGGGCTATGTGGCTTGGCGGTAGATATCGGCTGGCCGGTTCCGTGAGGAACCTGGACAATCGCCTATCGTGATGGGGATCTCTGGCTTCGAGCCGACCTTTCTCGTCGGACTTGAGGCCGTCCGCGAGGAACACGGGCCAGGTCTGGCCGCGCTTGGTGGCCGACGTCTCACAGGGTTCGCGCTCGTGCGTTTTGTCGAGGACGGGGACTGGTTCGCCGACTGCCCAGTCGTCTTGGACTTCGACGGCGTCCAGGCGGAGATCTGCCACGGGAAGTTCGATGAGCTGTCGATCAGCTGGAACACCATCGACACGACGGCCGCGATCAGTGGCTGGGAGTGGTTCGAGCTGACGCCGGCGTGGTCCAGCGCCGACGAGCGGCTTGAGCCGTTCGTCGGCCTGGAACTGCGCGACGTTGCTCTGCTCCAGTGGCGG
>NZ_JBQHCW010000054.1:0-17351 GCF_052068115.1 Nonomuraea sp. ZG12 | reverse complement strand
GGACGTCGCCAACGGGGTGGGCGGGTTCGACACCTGCACCGCCGAGACCGAAAGCGGTTGTGAAGCCTGAGAAGGTGACGGCTGGGGCGGATCGTCCGCCCCAGCCGGTTTCCCCGCGCACGGACAGGCGGTCTCGATTTCTGAAGTCACCTGCGCAGATGTCCGAAGTGTGGGCACATGACCTGCATATCCATTGGAAATTTCGCCGATACTACTGGAACCCCTAGAAGACGTGATCAAGATGAACGACTTCGCCGTCGAAGTCGACGTCCCCGGGCGGCTTCCGATGCTGATGGCGGATCTGTCAGGCCTGGAGTTCTGCGCGTCGGCGGCATGCTGACCACGAGGGTCAAGGCGTCTTCGCCGCGTTGTGACGTCGGTGGATGCGCTCTTGGGCGTCGGCCAGCGCCACCACGATCGCGTCGTTGTAGGGGTCGTTGCCGGATTCCGGGCTGACGCTGTCGCGGGCAGGTGCCTCTTGGCCTGACTCGTCGTCTTCCAGGGCGCGGTACAGCGTCGACCTGCCGACGCCGAGCTCGCGGGCGATTTGCGTGACGGCTTGGCCGCGCGCCCGGCGGGCCCGGGCGGCCGCGAGCACGTCCTCGGTCACCATGGCCGCCCGCGCCGCCGAAGCGGCCGGCGGCACGGGCGGCCGCCAGGCCCTCGTGTGCGCTCGCTGATGAGGCAGCGCTCCATTTCGGCGGCCATTGTCAGTTTTCGAAGTCGAGTGCACGGATGTCCGGAGTGGTCTGCACGCGCGTTGCGGGCAGAGAAGGAGACGGTGTTCCCGTGCACTTAGCTAGCCGTCATGACCTTCCTGCCACTGCCTGGCGTCACCGTGATCTCAATGGCCGGAGACCTGGAGGCCGCCAACGCCGACCGGTTGGACACCTTCATCAGCCGCTCACGCCGGCAGCCGAGCGACCACGTGGTGCTCGACCTGAGCGAAGTACCACTCCTAGGCCATTCAGGCCTGCGAGTGCTGCTCAACGTCCGGGCTCCGACCCGCCGGCACGGGGGCGACCTGCACCTGGCCGCCCTGCAGGAATCCCCCACCCGCCTGCTGACCAACACCGGAGCCAGGCCCATCCTGACCGTGCATCGCAACGTGGAACAGGCCATCCTCACGGCGCTGCGCGCCAGCCAGGACCCCCGGCGTGCGCCGTGAACGATCAGGTACCTCCTGCCCCGAAGGCTCAGCCGTCCCGAGATCGAGCACGAGTGGGCCATCGCCTCGGCCCGTGCCGAGGGCCTGCCAGTGCGGGCGGTGGCGGCTGAGGCGGGGGCGTTCGCCCTCGCGCATTCAGCAGATCGCCACGGCGGCCGCGCCGCTGCCGGAGTTGGAGGTGGCGCTGGCGCAGCTGCGTCATGCCGGGTGGCCGGCCCCGGAGGATCCCGCTGGCAGCGACGATGAGGAGCTGGACGGCCGCGACAGCATCGCCGAGCGCCTGGTCGATGAGGTGCGTTGGGTGCTGGAGTGCGCCGAATGGGTCGACCGGCTCGCCGGCGACGGGTTTCCCCCGGTGGTGAACGTGCGTCCGACCGACGACGAGGATGGCTACCACGTCGGGGTGGACTTGGCCAATCTTGATGTGAGGTGCCATGGGGCCGCCCGCCCCCTGTTCAGGTTCAGGGGGCGGGCGGCGGCGGTTCATCCGCCGGAGCGGACGAGCGGCGTGTCGACGAGGTGCTCGGCGAGGAACCACGCCTGCTTCTCGCCGACGCGGACGATGTCGGAGACGATCAGGTCGCTGGTGCCGTCGTCGCCTTGATCGGCGACGCGCGCGGCGGCGTTGTGGGCCTCGGCGAGTATGACCTCGTGCTCCTCGAGCAGCCGGGACAGCATCGCGGGGACCTCCTCGACGCCGTCGGGCGGGCGGGGGATCGCGGTGATCTCGGCGACGTGGCGGGGGTCGCCGATCGCGACGCCGCCGAGCGTCTGCACCCGCTCGGCGATGGTGTCCACCACGGCGAGCTGCTCGTCGGCATGCCGGTCCAGCAGCAGGTGGAGCTGGTAGAAGGTCTGCCCCCGGACGAGCCAGTGGTGCTTCTTGTAATGCGCGTAGAGGATCTGGGTGTCGGCGAGCAGGCGGTTGAGGCGCTGGCAGGAGTACATGCGGGCCTCATAGGAGAGGGAGAGCGGGAACTGCCGTACCGTGCCGAACGGCTGGATCTCCCGGCCGTGCTGGTGCAGCCACGGTTGGCTCATCGTGGTTCGCGTTCCGTTCGTGGTCATGTGCGGGCTTCTTTCCGGTGCGCTACTTGCCGAGGAAGGTCAGGAGAGCGTCGTTGACTTCGTCGGCGTGGGTCCAGCACAGGCCGTGCGGAGCGCCGTCGATGACGACGTACCGGCTTGCGGCGATGGCCTCGTGGGTGGGCCGTCCGCACGCCTCGATCGGCAGGATCCGGTCGGCGGTGCCGTGCATGACCAGCACCGGGATGTCGATCTTCGGCAGGTCGGCCCGGAAGTCGGTGTGCCAGGTGGCGACGCAGGCGACCGTGCCGGTGGGCGACGCGCCCACCGCGGTGTTCCAGGCGTCGCGGACGGCCTCCTCACTGATCCGTGTCCCGAGGTTCTCGTCGAGGTTGTAGAAGTTCTTGTTCCATTCGGTGAAGTAGGCCAGCCGGTCGTTGGTGAGGGCCGCGGCGATCTCGTCGAACACGTCCTGGGGAACGCCGTCGGGTGTCTCGGGGGTCTGGAGGAGGTAGGGCGGGACGCCGCCGATGATGGCGGCGCGGCGCACCCGGCCCGTCCCGTAGGTTCCGAGATACCGCGCGACTTCCCCGCCGCCCATCGAGTGGCCGGCGATGTCGAAATCGTGGAGGTCGAGGGCCTCGACCAGCGCGGCCAGGTCGGCGGCGAACGTGTCGTAGTCGTATCCGATGGACGGCTGGCTGGACTTGCCGAAGCCACGACGGTCGTAGGTGATGACCCGGTAGCCGGCGTTCAGCAGGGCTCGCTCCTGCCGTTCCCAGGCCCGGCCGCTCAGCGGGAAGCCGTGGATGAGCACGACAGGCCGCCCGGTGCCGACGTCGGTATAGTGCAGGCGGATTTCAGCGGTGTTCTCGTGTCCGACGGTGATGTACGGCATGGTCATTCCTTTCCGTTACCGCTCTCGGAGGGGGTTCTCCGAAGCGCGAAGGGCCATCGGCGGCCGATCGCGACGTGCAGGATGATCGAGGTCGACAGGGCGTTGAGGGCCGCGTGCCCGACCCAGTCGTCCGGGTCCGTGTCCGTGAGGTGCACGGTCGCGGCGATCGCATCGAGGCCGGCCGCGAGCAGCGCCGCGCCGGCGGCGGTCAGGACGAGGAGCGCCGGGCGTGCGGCGCGGCCCCGGATCCAGCCTTCGAGCAGCATTCCGAACAGGAGCCCGGCGGCGATGAAGCAGCCGGCGAGAGCGGTGATCCGCGTGGCGCCGAGCTCCAGCACGGTGCGCCCGGCGACGAAGGTGAGGACGCCGCCGCCCAGCACGGTCACGTGCGCGGCGGCCAGGCGCGCCGCGGGCGCTGTGATCAGCGCGAACGGCCAGCCGCGCCAGACGACGTGGAAGTGCACCTGCCAGGCGCCGATCGAGACGAGCGCCGCGCCGGCGTCGGCGCCGGGCACCGGCCCCTCGTGCGCCCGCACGGCCGAGCCGGGCGGTGCGTCGATCCGGACGAGCGTGCAGGAGACGGCGAGCGCGATGGCCCAGGACACGGTTACGGCGAGCAGCCCGGCGGGCAGGCGGGGCAGTCGGCGCAGTGGCCGGCCTTCGCCGACCAGCGTGAGCTGGAGCATGGCGACGAACGCCGTGCCGGCCAGGGGCAGGGTGGCCGGGAAGGTCGGCACATGGCCCGGCCCCGGGCGCGGATCGAACAGGCCTGCGGGGTCGAATCCGCCGACGACGGCCTGTCCGATCCCGGCCAGGACGACGGCGCCGGCGGCGATCAGCACGGTGTCGGCCCATCCCGACCATGCGGCCCGCAGCCGCGTCCCGGGCCAGCCGTTCCACCAGAACGCGACCATGGCGATGAGCGGTAGCGCGAAGGTGACGAGCGGTCCGATCACGACGACCGAGCCGTCGCCGCCCGCGCCGATGGCGAGCGCCGCCGCGACGGGGAGGACGAGCACCAGCCCGCGCAGCCCGAGTGCGGGCTGCGGGTGCCGGGCGTCCCGGTACGGGCCACCCCCGAGAGGCCCGTACCGGGACGGCTCGCCTCCGGACGGCTCCAGCGGGGTCGCCGCCGGGCCGGGTTCCGTCGGCTTGATGGACGTCATCGTCGTCACTCGCCGTCCGCCGGATCCATGACCAGCTCGGGCGTCATGGGCAGCGTGCGGATCCGGCGGCCGATCGCGTGGAAGACGGCGTTGGCGATGGCCGCGGCGACGCCGACCTGGCCGATCTCACCCACGCCCTTGGCGCCGAGCGGGCCGACCACGGCGTCGTCCACCTCGACGAAGTCGACGGTGACGTCCGGAGCGTCTGCGTTGACGGGGACGAGGTACTCGGCCAGGTTGGTCGCGGCCCAGCGGCCGTGGCGCGGATCCATGCGGTTGCCCTCCAGGAGGGTCTGGCTCATGCCCCAGAGCATGCCGCCCATCAGCTGGCTGCGGGCGAGGAGCGGGTTGAGCACCCGTCCGGGCGCGAACGCGCCGGCCAGCCGGCGGACCCGGACCAGGCCGAGCCGGGGATCCACCGCCACCTCGGCGAACTGGGCGCCGAAGGTGAGCAGGCCGTGCGGGGTGTCGTGCGGTGGCGGGCGCCAGGTACCGGTCGCCTCGGCGTCGGACATGTGGTTGCGCGCGAGGAGGTCGCGGTAGCCGTCGACGGCGCCGGGCCGCTCCGACGAAGTGAGGCGGCCGTCGGTCACGGTCACCGAGGCCGGCCCGACGCCGTGCAGCGGCGATCCGGGGTCGTCGACGGCCAGGGCGATGAGCTGCTCACGCAACGCGGTGCCGGCGGCGTGCACGGCGGAGCCGACCATGCCGGCACCGGCGGAGCCCACCGCGGCCGAGCTGTTCGGCAGCTCCGTGTCGCCCGCTTCGAACCGTACGTCGCGCAGCGGTACGCCGAGCGCGTCCGCGCCCACCTGGGTGGCCATCGTCAGCACACCGGTGCCGAACTCCTGGGTCGAGGTCTGCACGGTCGCGCTGCCGTCGGCGAGAATGCGGGCCCGGGCGCGCTGCGGCGGCATGAAGAACGCGATCGGGTAGGCAGCGGCCGCCATTCCGGTGCCGATCAGCCAGTCGCCATCGCGGGTGGTGCGCGGCTCAGGGGTCCGCCGTGTCCAGCCGAACCGCTCGGCGCCGAGGCGGAGGCACTCGGCCAGCCCGTCGCTGGACCAGGGGTTGCCCTGGGGGTCGGCCGGCGCGCGGTTGCGCAGCCGCAGCTCGACCGGGTCGGTTGCGGTGGCGTAGGCGAGTTCGTCCATCGCCGTTTCGAGCACGTAGACGCCGAGGGTTTCGCCGGGGCCGCGGGTGAAGGTCGGTGTCATCGTGTTACCTCGGACGAGGCGGTGCACCCCCAGGTAGTCGTCGCAGACGTACAGCTGCGAGGAGACGCCGGTCGCGGGCTCGGCCCAGTCGTCGAACGGCGAGGTGATCGACAGCTTCTCGTGCCGGATGGCGGTCAGCCGGCCGTCCGCGGCGGCGCCGAGGGTGATGCGCTGTTCCTGCTCCTCGCGGTGCCCGCTGGAGGTGAACGCCTGTGGCCGGGTGAGCATCAGCTTGACGGGCCGGCCGACGTGGCGGGCGGCGATCGCGGTGAGCGTCGTGTGGGGCCAGACCATCGCCTTGGAACCGAATCCGCCGCCGACGAAGTGGGTGATGACCCGGACATCCGCGATGGGCAGCCCGAGCAGCGCGGCCACGGTCTGCTGGGTGGCCCGGATCCCCATCGTGGAGTCGTACAGCGTCAGTCGCCCGTCCTCCCAGACGGCGACCGTCGACGGAGCCTCCAGCGCGTTGTGGTGGTTGGCCGCCATCCGGTAGGCGGCGTCGATCCGCACCTCGGCGCGCGCCAGCCCCGCGTCGACGTCGCCGCGCTCGTTGCGGCCCGGCATGAGCCCGCCGAACAGCCGCTCCGCCTCGTAGGCCTGGTCGCGTCCCTGCTCGATCGTGGCGACCGCCGGGGCGGTCGCGTAGGAAACGTGCACCAGGGACGCCGCGTGATGGGCTTGCTCGTACGACTCGGCGACGACGAGGGCCACCGGCTGTCCGGCGTAGTGGATGGTGTCGTCCTGCATCGGGAAGAAGGTCTCGCCGGGTGCCGCACGGCCCAGCAGCGATGGCAGCAGCGGTGGTTGTGCGACGACTTTCGGCAGGTCGCGGTGGGTGAGCACGGCCAGGACGCCTTCGGCCTCGAGCGCCTCCGCCGTGTCGGCGGCGACCATGCGGCCATGCGCGATCGTCGCGCCGACGATCGCGAGATGGGCGGTCCCGGGCAGGGAGATCTCGGCGGAGTAGCGGGCGGTGCCGGTGACTTTCGCCGGGCCGTCCACCCTCGTGACAGGCATTCCGACCGCAGTCATGGCCGGGCTCCCTTCAGGGTGTGGGAGAGAGCGCGCACCATCGCGCGCCGCGTCACTTCGATCTTGAACGCGTTGTGCTCGCGGGCGACCGCGTGCGCCAGTTCGGCGGACGCGGCCCGGCCGAACGCCGCCTCGTCCGCCGGGCCGCCGATGAGCGCCGCCTCCGCGCGCCGCGCCCGCCACGGCTTGGTGCCGACGCCGCCGAGGGCGAGGCGGACGTCGGTGACGATGCCGTCGTCGGTTTCGAGCGCCGCCGCGACCGACACGAGCGCGAACTCGTACGACTGCCGGTCGCGGAACTTCAGGTAGGTCGAGCGGGCGGCGACCGGCGCGCCGGGAACGGCGATCCCGACGATCAGCTCGCCGCGGGCGAGCGGCTGTTCGGTCTCGGGTGTCGTGCCCGGGAGCAGGAAGAAGTCGTCGGACGGGATCGCGCGCTCGCCGTCCGGTCCCATCGTCTGGATGACGGCGTCGAGCGCCACGAGCGCCACCGCGACATCGGAGGGGTGCGTGGCGATGCAGCGCTCGCTCGTGCCGAGGATCGCGTGCCCGCGGTTCCACCCGTCCAGGGCCGCGCAGCCCGAGCCCGGCTCGCGCTTGTTGCAGGGGGAGACTCCGTCGCGGAAGTAGGCGCAGCGGGTGCGCTGGCGCAGGTTCCCCCCGATGGACGCCATGTTGCGCAGCTGCTGTGAGGCGCTGAGCAGCAGGGCTTGGGAGATGGCCGGGTAACGCCGTACCACGCTCGGCGCGCGGGCCACGTCGCTCATCCTCGCGAGCGCGCCGATGAGCAGGCCGCCGCCGGGCCCGCCCTCGACGGCGGACAGCGGCAGGTCGTTGATGTCGACGAGGTGGCGGGTGCCGGACATGCCGGCCCGGATGAGGTCCACCTCGGTCGTCCCGCCGGCGAGGAACGCGCTGTCGGGATTCGCCGCCGCGAGGGCGATCGCGTCGTCGATGTCTGTGGCGCGGCTGTAGGTCAGCGGCCTCATGCGGCACCGTCCCGGTGGTCGCGGACCTCGCGGATCGCGGCACGGATGTTCGGATACGCCGCGCAGCGGCAGATGTTGCCGCTCATGAACTCGGCGATGTCCTCGTCGGTCGCGGCGTTGCCCTCCTCGAGCAGCTTGATCGCCGACATGATCTGTCCAGGCGTGCAGTAACCGCACTGGAAGGCGTCGTGCCGGATGAAGGAGCGCTGCATCGGGTGCAGATCGTCGCCGTCGGCCACCCCCTCGATCGTGACGACCTCGTGGCCGGAGGCGGCGATCGCCAGGGTCAGGCAGGCGAGCACCCTCCGCCCGTTGACCCACACGGTGCAGGCACCGCACGTGCCCTGGTCGCAGCCCTTCTTGCTGCCGGTCAGGCCGAGCTGCTCGCGCAGCGCGTCGAGCAGGCTGGTGCGCGGCTCGATTTCGACCAGGCGGCGGACGCCGTTGACGTCGAGCGGCACCGGTACGGGATCCGGCCCGCAGATACCGTGGCGGGCTTCGATGGCGGTCATGGCGGTTCCTCCCATCGTGTTCGTGAACGATCGGTAGTTGGTCGGCCGACCTGGAGGGCGGCGCGTTGCGGTCCTGACGGCGAGCCGCCGGCTGTGGTTCGACGGTACGAACGGGGAGCGGGAGCTAGCGTGCGTCACATGACGTATTCGCGGGCGATCAGCGTGGCGAGTTCGGTTCGCGAGCCGACGCCGAGCTTCGGGTAGATCCGGTAGAGGTGGGTGCTGATCGTCCGCGGCGACAGGAAGAGCCGGCTCGCGATCTCCCGGTTGGTCAGCCCCTCCGCCACCAGCCGGGCGACCTGGAGCTCCTGTGGTGTGAGCCGATCGATCTCGTCGGCAGAGCGGCGCCGGGTCTCGCCGGAGGCGCGCAACTCGGTGTGCGCGCGATCGGCCCACGGCCGCGCGCCCAGCGCGCCGAACGTCTCGGCGGCGGCACGCAGCACGGCCCTCGCGGCGGACGGGCGACCGCGCCGCAGCCGGATGCCGAGGGCCAGCTGGAGGCGGGCGCGTTCGAAGGGCCACTCGGTGAGGTCGGCGTCGAGCGCCGCCCGCAACGCCCCTTCCGCCTCCGCGTCCGGTACCAGCAGCGCCTTCGCGCAGTGCAGATTCGCACGCAGCAACGGTGAGGCGCCGGTGGCGCCGATCGGCTCCAGCTGGCGGACGCGCGCCGCCACCCGGTCGCGGCGGCCGCAGTGTGCCCCGGCCTCGGCCAGATGGGCGAGCACTGAGAACCGGGCGTACGGGTGGTAACCGGCTGCGGACGGGGTGAAAACGGCGTCGAGCTCGTCGTGGGCCTCGGCATGGCGCCCATCGGCGAGCGCGGCGACGCCGCGGGCGATCCGGACCAGGCACAGCAGGGGGTGCGCGCCGTTCGCGAGGAGCGCGCGTTCGCATTGCGCCGTGATGGCGCGCACGGCCTCGCGGTCGCCGCGCAGGGCCTCCGCGTGCGCGCGGTTGAGCATGACGGGCACGACGAAGTTGAGCTGGCGGGTCTCGATCGCGAGCGCCTCGGCCTCGGCCGCCGCGGTGCGTCCGAGGAAGGCGTCGCCCCGCTGCACCGCGCACCAGGTCTGATGGGCGAGTGCCCAGGTCAGCGAGACGAGGTTGCCCTCCCGGCGGTTCCGCGCGGCCCCTTCGGCGGCCAGCCGCGCCGCCGCCCCGAGCGCGCCGACGCCGGTCGCGACGGCGGCGAGGCCCGCCAGTTCCGTCCCGGTGAGGCCCGGCCCTTCCAGCAGGGCGTTCAGCCGCTCGACCACCACCGCGCCCCGTTGGACCGGCGCGGACAGGCCGAGGGTCGTGACCAGCCGCGGCGTCAGCGGCGGCAGGTCGAGACGTTCGAGCAGTGCGACGATCTCGTTCCGCAGGTCGTCGTCGAGGTCGGAGAAGTACGTACGCACCGCGACGCGGTCGAGGACCTCCAGCGCCCGTTCGTCCCGGCCGGACCGCCGCAGCCGCTCGGCGGCGGCGAGATGGCCGGGCAGACGCGCCGCACCCGACCAGACACCGACCTCGATGTCCGACAGCCACTGCAGGACGACGCGGTCCTCGGCGGGCAGGTCGTCGGCGGCGATCGTGCGCAGCAGCCGTTCCACGCCCTGGCGGTCGGCGAGTTCCAGCGTCGCCTCCAGTGCCCGCAGCAGCAGGCTCGCGCGCCGGCCGCGGTCCCCGGTCAGCCGGGCGGCCTGCTCCCAGGTCCGCGCCGCCTCGCCGGACGCACCGCGCCGGTGCAGCCGGCCGGCGAGATCCTCCAGGTCGGCGGAGACGCGCTCGTCCGTGCCGACGGTGGCCGCCGCCCGGTGCCGCACCGCGCGATCGGGATCGCTGATCGCGCGGGCGAGCGCGGCGTGCGCCCGCTGCCGCCGGGACGGTCCGGCCTGCTGCCGGATCGCCGACCGGATCAGGGGATGGCGGAAACGGAGCTGGAAGGCGTCGTCCACGTCGACCAGGCGAGCGGCGACGGCCGGTTCCAGGTCCTCCACCGCCGGTCCGGGGGCCGACAGGGCGCCGCCGGCCGCGAGGATCTCATCGAGCCGGTCCGCTTCGTTCAGCGCGGCCACCAGCAGGAGCGCGCGGGTCGCCGCGGGCAGTTCCGCGACGGCGGCGCCGAAGGTGCGCTCCATCCGGGCCGTCAGCGGCAGCGTGGCCGGCAGCATGCCCTTCTCGCCGATCCGGGCCGCGACCGCCGCGAGTTCGGTGAGGGCCAGCGGATTGCCGGCCGCTTCGGCCAGCACCCGGGCGTGCAGCGGCGGTGCCAGGCCGGGCGCGCGCTCGTCCAGCAGCGCGGTCGCGGCCTCGTCCGGCAGTGGCTCCACCCACAGCTCGGCCACCGGCAGGCCGGCGAGCCGGGACTCCGTCTCCGGGCCGTCCCGCATCGCCATGACCAGCACGACCGGGTCCGCGGACAGGCGCCGCCCGACGAACGCCAGGGCCTCCCAGCTCGGCGCGTCCAGCCACTGCGCGTCGTCCACCAGAAGCAGCAGCAGCCGCCGCGACGACCGCGCGGCCGCTGCCGCGAGCAGGGCCAGGGCGAGCTGGAAGTGGTACTGCTCCCGGCCGCCGTCCGGCCGCGGCGGCACGGTGCCGCCGAGCAGGTCGAGCAGCGTGTGGGCCGCGGCGAAGGGAAGCCGGAACTCGGCCTGCACGGCGGTGAGGGAGACCGTCTCGATGCCCAGGTCCGCCGCCTCCTCCGCAGCGGCGCGGAGCAGGGACGACTTGCCGATTCCCGCTCCACCGCGTACGACGAGCACCGCGTCTCCGCCCTGCGGGTCGGCGAGGAGCTTGCGCAGCGAGGCCAGTTCTGATTCGCGCCCGCGCAGGCGCGGGACGATCGGATCGGATTCGGAGATTGTCACGGTTCCGTCCAGTTCATTCCGATGACTCTCCGCCGGCCCACCGGTGGGAAGGCGGCCATGCGGAACTGCCCCAATGATCGGGTCAGAGCGTCTGGACTCGTATCCGCCAGTGCACAGCGCACATGGCCGGTCCGCTGGTGTCGGGCCCGCCGGGCGACGAACCGCTACGGCAGGGCGCGATCCAGTTGAGTGCGCGAGGTTATGCCGAGCTTGGCGAAGACCTTGCTCAGGTGGTACTGGACGGTCCGGGCGCTGATGAACAGCCGGGAGGCGATCTCCGGATTCGACAGCCCGTCGCGAGCCAGCCGTGCGATCTGGGCCTCCTGGGCGGTCAGCTCGCCCGTCGCCTGGACGGTGCGCTTACGGGCGGTCTCGCCGGTGGCCAGCAGCTCACGGCGAGCCCGTTCGGCGAACCCCTCCAAGCCCATCATCTCCAGCATGTTCGCGGCCGTGCGCAGCTGGTCGCGCGCTTCGCCGCGGCGGCGCCGCCGGCGCAGCCACTCGCCGTACAGAAGATGTGTGCGGGCGAGTTCGGTGACGACGCGGGTCCGGCCGAGGCACACCAGCGCCTTCCGGTAGAGGCCCTCGGCGACGTCGCCCTCCGCCAGCAGGGCCTGCGACCGTGCTTCGACCCCGAGCGCCCAGTTGGTGCCGCTGGCGCCTGTCATCTCGGTGAGCCAGCGGCAGATGTCGGCCGCGGTGTCGTTCTCGTTACTGCGTACGGCCGCTTCGATGAGCTCGGCCGCCGCCCAGTTCGCCACGCCCGGGTACCGCATGCTCGGGTACTGCTGGTAACGCAGGGCCGCATGGGCCGCCGCCATCGCCTCGGGATATTCGCCGAGTCCGTTGTGGAGGACCGCGTTCGCCCACGTGGCGACGGCCGCCCCGATGCCTTCGCCGCGCAGGATGACGTCCCTGCCCGTGGACTCGATCAACGCGAGGGCTTCGGCCCGGCTGCCCCGGAACGCGGCGAGGGCCATGGCGCTGTAGGGCGCGATGTTCCCGCCCGTCGCCTCCGCCACCGCCCGTCCCTCATCGGTCAGCGAGGTTGCGGTGGCCAGATCGCCGGTGAACAGCAGCATGTAGGCGCGTGTGCTGAGCGCGAGTGGAAGCTCGCTCAGCGCGCCCGCCGTACGGGCGAGGTGGACGTACCGGGCGGACAGGGTCTCCCAGCGTCCGTCGTCCCAGAGGTGGAGGGCGGCTTCAGTGATCAGCCACAGCCAGCGCAGCTCCTCGTCCGCGGACATGCCCTCGCCGAAGGACGCCAGCGCCTGCCGGAGGGGCGGCACTCCAGCCGCGTATCCGTCGGTGAAGTTCGCCGCCAGGCCGGAGAGCAGGAGATCGGGGGAGCGCGGGACGTCCAGGGGCTGCGGCGCCGTCGAGGCGGCGCGGGCCACGTCGAGGGCACCGCCGCCGGGGCTCGCCAGGTGGCCTGCGAACATCGTGGCCGAAAGCGCGTCCAGATAGGTCTCGCGGGCAAGTCCCGGATCGGTCGTCGCCAGCCGTCCGGCGGCTCGGACCAGCAGCAGCGGAGCGTCGCCGCCCCGGCTGGTGACGAAGGTGAGGTGGGCGCGGAGCAGATCGACGCGAGCGAGCAGGTGCTCCTCCAGCGGCCCGGCCTCGGCCACGGTCAGCAGCTGCTGCGCCGCTTCGAACGCGCCGGCCTGGAACTTGGCGAGCGCGGCGTCCAGCGCTCGCGCCGTCCGGCGGACCGGGTCGGGCGTGAGCGTCGCCGCGCGTTCGAGGAACGCCGCCGCCGCGGCGAGCCCGCCCCGGGCCCGCGCCCGCGTGGCGGAATGCTCCAGCTCGCCGGCGACGTCCTCGTTCGGGCCGGTGGCGGCCTGGGCCCGATGCCAGGCGCGGCGGTCGCCGTCACGCCGGGGGTCGGTGACCTCGGCGAGGGCGCCGTGCACGGCCTGCCGCTGCGCGGCCGGCTGCGACCAGTAGGCCACCGAGCGCACCAGGGGGTGGCGGAAGCGCACCCGGGTCCCGAACTCGGCCAGATCCGCCTCGGTCACGGGCCCTTCGGCCTCGCCGCCGACGCCGAGACGCTCGGCCGCACACGCCACGAGCACCGGGTCTCCCGTCGGATCGGCCGCGGCGAGCAGCAGCAGGCGCCGGCTCTTCGCCGGGAGGGCCTCGATCCGGTGCCGGAAGATCTGCTCGACGTCGCCCGCGAGCCGCAGGGCGCCGGGGAGGCCGAACCCGCCCGCCAGTTCCGCCGCCGTCAGGCCGCGGGGCAGTTCCAGCAGTGCCAGCGGGTTGCCCTGCGCCTCGGCGATGATCTGATCGCGGACCCGCACGTCCAGTGGCCCGGCCATCGCCGACTCCAGCAATGTGCGCGCGTCTGCCGCGGGCAGTCCTCCGATCGCCAGCTCCGCCAATCCCGCCAGGCCGTCGCCGAGGACGCGGGCCGCGAACACCATGCCGACAGACTCGGCGCCCAGCCGGCGGGCGACGAACGCGAGAACCTGCGCCGAGGCGCCGTCGAGCCATTGCTGATCGTCCACCAGACACAGCAGCGGCCGCTTTTCGGCTATGTCGGACAGCAGGCTCAGGACCGCGAGGCCGACCAGGAACAGGTCCGGTGCCGGCCCCTCCCGCATTCCGAACGCGGTCCGCAGGGCGTTCCGCTGGGGCGCCGGAAGACCTTCGAGGTGATCGGTCATCGGCGCGCACAACTGGTGCAGGCCCGCGAAGGCCAGCTCCATCTCTGACTGGACGCCGGACACTCGGACGACGCGGCAGCCCGATGCCCGCCCGGCCGTGTACTCCAGCAGCGCGGTCTTCCCGGTGCCCGCCAAGCCGTGCAGGACCAGAGCCCGGCTCTCACCCGCGCGAATATCCTCGACCAGGCGGTCGAGCGGTTCGCGCTCGGCGCGGCGGCCCACGAGCGGAATCGGACGCTCACCTCGGGGCCGTGTCAGCACACGGACGACTTTACATAGCAGGCATTCTCGGAGATAACACCAGTTAAGCCGCACAGCGGGCATGACCCGTGCCAACGGCCCACGGACCATCCCGCGGAAATAGGATCGGGGTCGTTCGGCAGTACGTGATCGTGACGGAATAACGCTGACGCGATGCCCGCTGTAAGGACCGGTAAAGACACGAGGGGGAGAACATGGCAACCGAGAGGGCACTGCTCGCGGGCGGCTGCTTCTGGGGTATGGAAGAGCTGTTCCGCCGGCAGCCCGGAGTGGTCCGCACGCGGGTCGGCTACAGCGGCGGCGACGTGCCCAACGCCACCTACCGCAACCACGGCTCCCACGCCGAGACCATCGAGGTCGTCTACGACCCCGCCGAGACCGACTTCCGGGCGCTGCTCGAATTCTTCTTCCAGATCCACGACCCCACGACCGTGAACCGGCAGGGCAACGACATCGGCGCGAGCTACCGCTCCGCGATTTTCTACACCTCGGACGAGCAGCGGAAGGTCGCTGAGGACACCATCGCCGACGTCGACGCCTCCGGCCTGTGGCCGGGCAAGGTCGTCACCGAGGTGACCGCCGCCGGCGACTTTTGGGAAGCAGAGCCGGAGCACCAGGACTACCTGCAGAAGTTCCCGAACGGCTACACGTGCCACTTCCCCCGGCCCGGCTGGAGGCTGCCCAAGCGAACCGCCAGAGCCTGACGCCGCGGGACGGCGGGTCGTCGGCGCGTGACGACCCGCCGTCAAGGCGGACGGCGTACACGGTCGCAGCGCCATGGTCGCCATCCTCAGGAGTTGGTGAGTCGTTGGTGCAGCTCGAAGGCATTACGCTCGACGCGGTTGCGCAGTAGCGTGCCGTCAGGGTGGACATCCCACACGGCTGTGCCGGTGAGGTGCACCGGTCGGCCATCGGGCTCGAGGCCGACGATGCCGTTGTTGCGCCCGGTCAACTCCCACAGCGAGCAGACCCGGGTTCCATCGGAGTTCTGGAACGTCTCGACGACGGTGAATTCCAAGTCGTGGACCGCGCCCAGAAAGCCCTCCACCCAGGTCTTGAACGCGGCTCGGCCGCGGATCTCGGAGCCGGCGTTGACGATCACAAAGTCCTCGTGGACGAGTTCGTCCACTGCTTCGGGGGCACGTGCTTGCCAGACCCGCGCCCAGAAGTTCTCGACCGCGGCGACTCCATCGACGATGCTCATGGCTGTCCTCCTTCAGCTCGGCTGAGTTGCGAACAGCAATCTAGGTCGTCTGAGTAGTGATATGCAAGTCAGGCCTCTATGCTGAGTGCATGGCCAAGACGCTCGGCAAGGAGTCGACCTGCTCGATCGCGCGCAGCCTTGAGGCGGTGGGCGACACGTGGACGCTGCTCATCATCCGCGAGGCGATGCTCACCGGAGCCACACGCTTCCGGGAGTTCCGTGAGGCCCTCGGTGTCGCGCCCAACATCTTGTCCAAGCGGTTGGAGAAGATCGTCGAGGACGGTCTGATGGAGCGGCGAACGTACCAGGAGCCGGGTTCGCGTTCGCGCGACGAGTATGTGCTCACCGAGTCCGGCCGTGCGCTCACGCTTGTCATCGGGGCTCTCGCGGATTGGGGACGCATCCATCGCCCGCGCCCGGACGGCACTTCTCCGTGCTTCACCGGCGAGGAGACGGGCATGGTGGCCCGGCTCGGCTTCGTCACCGTCGACGGCGAGTTCGTCCCGCCCGCGGAACTGGTCGCTCAGCGCACGCCGGATACGCGACTCGCGGCGTCCTGAGGTGCCCCGCCGTCAGTGTCGGCTCTGATCGGCTCGCCCCTCTCGGCACGGCCGGCGACTCCGACAACGCCGCCGCGGAGGCAGTCAACGCCACTTTGAAACGCGAGACGCTGCAGGGCGCCAAGCGTCCTCGGCGTGTGAGGCCCGCCTGGCCGTCTTCAAATGGATCACCCGCTACAGAACTCGCAGGGAGACATCCACCCTCGGCTACCTCAGCCCGATCGACTACGAGCAGCAGAGCACCGATAAGGTGCTGCTCGCCGCATAACGACCGGTGTCCACACTCGGGGCGAGCCCCGTCGGCGGACCGGGGCCTGACTGGTGGACGATGATCTCCTTGGGACCGTGCCACTTCATCAGGGCCACATCCGCCTTGCTGTTTCAGAAGTGACTTGAGTGGCTGAGTCGCCGCTCGGGTGTCGGAGATCCACGCATGAAGAGGTCTCAGGTAGACGGGGTGTCGGTGACAACCGCGCCATGAACACCGCTGAAGTGTCCAGTTTCCTGAACGCTCCGGTTGCGGGGGTCTCTGGTCGTGGACATGGTGTCGTGGCGGCGGAAACGTCGGGTGCCGGCTCGGGTGACCCGGGCGGCGTGGCGGTTGGAGCAAGCAGGCCTGGTAAATGTCCGGCACCTCGCGGAATGTGGCAGCTGGCTATGAGCAGTTTGCGCTACTCACCCTGCAGTCCAGACGCCATACCGTCGCCGGGGCTGGTGTACCTGGGTGCGCATCGACCGGACACCGACGCTGCCGACGCAGGTGCCCGAGACGGGAACGCCCTCAGGGTTGTGATCGGGGCCGGCGCTCGACCGGTTCTTAGATAATCAGCGTTATCTAGCGGATCACGTACCGGGCGCGAGATGGACGGCCGTCGTCCGGCACGGAGGCTTCGCCTCCCGGTTATCTGGCAACTCGGCGGATGGTGGAGGGTACCGAATGGATCCAGTCATCGCCGAGCAGCTCGGCCGCACCCACCCGCTCGCCCGGCACCTCGACGACTTCCTCACCGACGTGGCCAACGCCGGCGCCTCCGCGCACACCCGGCGGCCTACCGCGGCGACCTGATCGCCTTCGCCGTCCACCACGGCGAGGAGATCGCCGAGCTGACCGCCGCGCCCGTTCGGGCCTACCTGACCGAGCTCGCCGACCTATCGCCAGCCAGCCGCAAGCGCAAGCGCGCCGCCGTCGCCTCCTTCAAGTGGGCCGTCCGGCACGACCTCCTGGATGCCAACCCGATGGACCGGATCGACACCGTCAAGGTGCCCAAGAACCTGCCCCGCCCGCGCCTCCGAAGTATGCGACCTGTACGTGGAGGACCTCGACCTGCGCCTGGACGACGAACACGTCCGCATCCACGGCAAGGGCGGCAGTGTACGCACCGTCCTGCTGGACGACCGCGGCTACGTCGCCCTGCTCAAGCTCCACCTGGCCCGCGCCGGCTACACCGCCGGGCCGCTGTTTCGCGCCTCGATCAACGGCCGCCGTGCGCCGCCGCCAAGATCCGCGCCGCCCGCCGACGCCACGACCGGGCAACACGCTGAAGAACCTTCATGGCCAAGAGCGACCTCACTCGCTGCGACCAAGATCCTTCTCAGCGCCAACGGCTGTCCGCCAGTTCCTCGCCCCCGGCACTCGCGGCGGTCGCCGCCCACCGACCCCGAACGGAGACCCCGTGAACCAGGACGACGAACGGCACCTCCGCAGAGCCATCGAGCCGGCCGCCTCCGCGCGGCAGGCCGGCAACCCGCCCTTCGGGTCGCTGCTGGTGAGCCAGGACGGCACGGTGATCGCCG
>NZ_JBQHCW010000053.1:0-21652 GCF_052068115.1 Nonomuraea sp. ZG12 | reverse complement strand
TGCACACCGCCATCGGTGACGTCCCGCCCGCCGAACACGAAGCCGTCTACTACGCTCAACACCAGCCCCAACCGGCGACTGGAGTCAACCAATAGAGTCTCCACCGATCCCGGCGCGGTTCAAGGCATCAAGACTACGGCCATCCACGATCTGGGAGATCCTCAAGCAGGAGAGGCTTGACCCAGCGCCCGAGCGGGCGTGACCTGCGCCAAGTTCGTCACCACCCCCGACTACACCCCACGCTTGCAGGCCCGCCTGGAGGTCGAACAACAACTCGTCCAAGACGCCGACGAACGTGGCTGGACTCGCGAGGTTGAACGGCACACCGCCGTGGCCAGGCGACTGCAGGCCTTGCTGGCCGATCTCGGCGAAACCACCGGCCATACGGAAGTCCCTGCCTGCAAGGCAGCCTTGGCGGCAGCACTGGACTCCGACCAATTCCAGAGCGAGGACGATTCTGCTGGGTCCGCCTCCTGAGCAGGTGGTGTGCTTGAACCCTTCCCGTCGCGCATACTGGTGCCAGTCGCTCACGGACGGAGATGCCATGCTGAGGAGGACGACCCTTGACCAGCTCCTGGAGCATCTCCTTACGGCTCGCGCTCGGCTGGCGCTCGACTTGGCCCAACAGGAGGCCAGAACTCTGAGGCACGATCGTGTCACCGCCGATCACCTCCTGATGGGGTTGGCCCGCCTGGACGAGGGCATGGCCATCATGACGCTCAGGAGTCTCGGATGCGACCTCACAGCCATACGCGCCCAGGAGATAGGCGTCCACCTCGACCACGTCGTGGAACAGGCCCGCCGTGAGGCCGCCGGGCTCAAGCACCGGTATATCGGCACCGAGCACCTCCTGCTCGGTCTCCTACGCGAGGAAAGAACGGCTGCTGCCCTAGGCGTCGGCCTCCTACAGACCCGCATTCAGGTCATCAAGGTTCTCCATGGCAAGGCTCTGTGAGTCCGCTACAGCGATTCGCAACCGTTGGGCTCCGAGGACCCTTTGAGTCAGGGTCCGCTTGACAGTGTCCATATAACAACAATGATCAACTTCGCGCTGTTCGACCTGGTCGGCAAGGCCCTCACTCCGAGGATGCGGGATCTGACCCGGGTCACCCTGGTACGCGATGACACCCCGACCGAGATCGCCAAGCGCTACCCGCACGCCGGGCCGCTGCTGGGCGACGCGCTGGAACGAGGACCTCGTCGCCGACTGCTGGCCGGACCTGCTGCGGATGGCCGGCTCACTGAAGTACGGCCAGGCCACCGCCTCCCTGATCGTCGGCAAGTGGTCGGCCGCCTCCCGGCAGAACACCCTGGCGCCGCGCTGAAGGAATGGGGCATGCTCAGAAGGACCGTCCACCTGGCCAAATACCTGTCAGACCCAGCCTTCAGAAGGAAGATCTCCCGGCAGCTGAACAAGGGCGAGAGCCTGCACGCGCTGCGCCGCGACCTGCACTACGCCCAGCAGGGCACCATCCCCCGGCCGCACCTGGAACAGCAGACCGAGCAGGCGTGGTGCCTGACCCTGCTGACCAACTCGGTGGTCGCCTGGACGACAGAATATTATTCCCGTGCAGCGGGTCGTCGACGCCCACGGCGGCCGGGCCACCGGCGACGCTCTAATCCTGGCCTCAGGTTGATCGGGGACAATGAGCGGCAAAAGCATCGACTGGAGGGGGGCGGGCCGGCGTGCGGATCATGATCGCGGATGACGAGGCGGCCATCCGTGAGTCGCTGGAGCGGGTGCTCCAGGTCGAGGGTTACGACACCAGCACTGTCGCCAACGGTCTCGCTGTGCTCGACGGGGTCGGTGGCGACGCGCCGGATCTGCTGATCCTCGACGTGATGATGCCCCGCCTCGGCGGGTTGGAGACCTGCCGGCGGTTGCGGGCGGCGGGTCGGGACCTGCCGGTGCTGATGCTGACCGCCCGGGATCAGGTCTCCGACCGGGTCGCGGGGCTGGACGCGGGCGCCGACGACTATCTGCCCAAGCCGTTCGCCACGGAGGAGTTGCTGGCCCGGGTCCGGGCCCTGCTGCGCCGCCGCGCGCCGGGCGACGATGAGTCGCAGATCCTGACGTTCGCCAACGTCCGGGTCGATCCCGACAGGTTCGAGGCGTGGCGGGGCGGGCGGCCGCTCCGCCTGACCCGGACCGAGTTCTCCCTGTTGGAGATCCTCGTGCGCAACGCGACCCGGGTATTGACCCGAGATGCGCTGTTCGAGGCGATCTGGGGCTTCGACATGAGCGTCACCTCCAACAACCTCCAGGTGTACGTGAGCTACCTGCGCCGCAAGATGGAGGCCGAGGGTGAGCCGCGATTGATCTACACGCTGCGCGGCTTGGGGTACACGTTGCGGGAGACTCCTCCGTGAGCAGGCCCGCCGGCCGGGGCTCGCGCCGGCTGACCCGTTGGTGGCGCCGGCGGTCCCTGCGGACCAGGCTGACGGTGATCGCGGCGACGGCCATCGCGGTCAGCGTGTTCATGGCCTTCCAGGTGGCCAGCGAGCTACTGGCCTGGGAACTGCAGGACACCGCGGAGGATCAGCTACGCGCCGACTCCCGCGTCCTGGCGACGAACGCGGAGCGCGCCGGTCTGGCGCAGGTCCAGCTACTGCCGTATCCCGGATCCGGTCGGCTGGTGCGGGTCATCCTGCCCGACGGCTCGATCCGGACGCCGGCCGGCCAACCCGCGCTGCCCCCGGTCAGCGAGCACGCCGGACGCGTAGCGCAGGGCGCGTCGGCCGACCTGATGGAGTCGGGCGACAGCGACGACGACGGCTACCTCATCTACACGCTGCGGGCGGGCGACGGCGCGGTCCAGGTGGCCCGCGTCGCCGACGACACCCCGATCAACCGGTTCGGGTTGGGCATGCTGCTGATCGGGCTGCTCTGCGTGGTCAGCGGCGCCCTTGTCGGGCGGACCGTGGCGCGGACCGGGCTGGCACCGATCGACCGGCTGACCGCCGCCGCAGTCCGTGTCGCGCACACCCGGGATCTCGACGCCGACATCCCGGATGAGGGCGGTGGGGAGATCCGGCGGCTGATCCAGTCGATCAACGACATGCTCGCCGCGCTCCGGGACTCCCGGCGGGCCCAGCGGCTGCTCGCCGAGGACGCCGCCCACGAGCTCAAGACCCCGCTCACCAGCCTGCGCCTCAACATCGAGCTGCTGATCCGGCTCCATCGGCGCGGCACCCTGGACAGCGCATTGCCGGCGGAGAGCCGGACCCGGCTGCTCAACGATCTCGGCGCCCAGGTGGCCGAGTTGAGCACCCTTGTCGCCGAGCTGACCGACCTGGCGCGCGGTGACGTCAGCGACGAGAGCACCGAACTGCTCGACCTCGCCGACGTAGTGGTGGCCGCCGCGACCCAGGCGCGTTCCCGCGTGCCCGACATCGAGGTCGCGCTCGACGTGACCTCCGTGTGGGTGAGCGGGCGTCCCGCTGCGCTCCAACGGGCGGTGCTCAACCTCATCGACAACGCCGGCAAATGGTCCCCCGTGGACCAGCCGGTCCAGGTCCGGCTCCGTGCCCAGGGCGCGTCGGCGGTGCTCGAGGTCGACGACGCCGGGCCGGGCATCGATGCCGCCGACGTACCGCGGGTGTTCGACCGGTTCTACCGTGCCGACAGCGCCCGAGCGTTGCCGGGATCCGGTCTGGGGCTGTCGATCGTGCAGCGGGTCGTCGACGCCCACGGCGGCCGGGCCACCGTCGCCCGCTCCCCACGCGGTGGCGCGCTGCTTCGGGTCGACCTTCCGGCCGCCCCGATCGCGCGGCTCACCGCCGGGGAGGACACCGCGGTGCGCTGACCCGCCCCGGCGGCGCGGCGCAGGACAAGGGACGGCGGCCCTCGGGCATGGCCCCGCACGGCTCACCGTCGGGGCAGGACACCGCGGTGCGCCGACCCCAGCCCCGGCCGCACGGCGCAGGACCAAAGGGCGGCGACCGTCGGGCCCATGAAAAGATCCGGGACGGCCTGGGTCCCCGTCCCGGATCTCGTCCGTGCCGCCGCACTCACCGTTGCAGCGTGGGCTCCTCATCGTCCACGAGCGACTGCCACACCGCGAGTGCCCTTGACGATGTCGAGCACCCGCTCCCGGTACGCCGGCCGCGTGAAGATCGCCATCGGCTGGCCGCCGAGCTCCGGGAAGTGCTGGCGGAGAACGGTGAAGCCGGTGACCGACTCCGGCGCGGACAGGAACTGGTCCTGCTCCCGCAGGGCGCCGGTGTTGCCCGCCAGGCCGATGGCGAGAACGCCCAGGACTCCGAGCGAGCTGAGCGTCGCCACCCACCGGCGGCGGCTGATGGCGGCGCCGAGCCGTCCCCAGCCCCGGCTTCTCCTCCACGGCCGTGCTGAACCGCGGGATGGCCGGCCAGAAGATCCGCCTGGCGAGCACCACGAGCACCGCCGGGAACAGCGTCAGCATGGCCACCAGCGCGCACAGGATGCCGGCCGCGCCGATCGGGCCCAACCCGCTGGTGCTGTTCAGGTCCGCGACGAGCAGGCAGAGCAGGCCGGCGACCACGGTGGCCGCGGACGCAACGATGGCCGGCGCCGCGCCGCGTAGCGCGTGGACCATCGCGACCCGGACGTTCTCGTGGTGGTGCAGTGCTTCCCGATATCGAGCGATGAGCAACAGCGCGTAGTCCGTGCCGACGCCGAATACCAGGATCGTCAGCAGCGCCGAGTTCTGATCGTTGACCACGATGCCGAAGCCCTGACGAGCAGGTAGACGGTCGCCATCGCGGTCAGTGCGGCCGCGCCCACGGCCACGAGCGGGATGAGCCACAACACCGGGCTGCGGTAGGTGAGGATTATCAGGAGCGTGACGACGACGGTGGTGAGGAAGACCTGCAGGTCGATGCCGTCGAAGCCGGCGTCCATGTCACCCTCGATCGCGGCCGGGCCGGTCACGTCGAGGTCCAGGCCGGCGGGCGGTCCTTCGCGGTGTCACGCAACGGGCCGACGATGGCCTCCGGTGCGCCGTAGGTCGTGCTCACATCGAGGGTGAACATCATCGCCTTGCCGTCGGTGGAGGGTCTCGTCGGTGGGCCTCGTCGTCCTCGCCGGCCGGGGCCACCACCTTCGGCGGATACCGCTTGGCAAGGGTGTTGTAGTGGCGCTCGACCGTCGCGCGGTCGGCGTCGGTCATGCCGCCGGCACGGTGGTACACGAAGACGAACGTGTTGTCGTCCCCGCCAGGGAGACTGTCCTCCAGCACCGCGACCTTGGTGGACTCGGCGCTGGCCGGCAGGGTGTCCGCGGCGCTGTCGGTGGTGACCGAACTCAACATTCCGCTCAGCGGCACCATGACCACCGCCAGCGCCACCCACAAGCCAATCACCAACCACGGTACCCACCGGCCTGCCAACCGACCGGCCGGCGCTTCCCTGGACGGCGCTGCGTTGACTGCCATTCACTAGCCTCCTACATACGTGTTACATCGCTTATCTGACGCCAACTTCGTACCGAGCGAACCTGAGACGATGGTTAATACGGCGCTCAGGCCGGTTGGCCGATCCAGGTGCCCAGCGCACGCACCAGCGTGGTGGCGTCGAGGTCCTGCCCGGTAGGCAAGGCCCAGGCGACACAGCCGTCGGGCCGGATGAGCAAGGCGTCGACGTCCACCCGGTCCGTGCGGGCGGTGACGGTGTTGACCCGTCCGGTCCACGCGGCCGTGGCGTCGCGGACCTCCGCGCGGTCGACGAGGTCGAGCAGGAGCTCACGACCCTCACGCAGCAGTCCGCCGACCGGGTCACCGCAGTGACGACGTCCGGGTCGGGCCGCTCCAGGGTCAGCTTCATGTCCGGGCACAGGATGCCGACGAGCCGGTGGTCGTCGCCCAGGTCGTACCGGACGTCCATGCCGGCGAGCATGTCGGCGACGTACCGGTGGGCGTCGTCGAGGTCCATCAGGTCGGAGAACATCTCCCACAGCGCCCTCGTCTGCGGGTCGGGTCGCATCAGGGCGATCTGGGCCCGGGTGTTCTCCAGCAGGCGCGCCGCGACCGGATGCCGTTCGGTGGTGTACGTGTCGAGGATGTCCTCGCCGACCCAGCCGTGTACCACGGCCGCGAGCTTCCTGCCGAGGTTCGCCGCGTCGACGTTGAGGCCCTGGCCGCCGACCGGCGCGTACACGGGGGCCGCGTCCCCGGCCAGCAGGACCCGGCCGGCCCGGTACGTGGTCGCCTGCCGCGCCGTGTCGATCCAGCGGGTGCCGGACGACATCGTGGTGATCGTGACGTCGGTGCCGCTCACCCGCCGGATGCTGTCCTGCAGCTCCTCGACGGTGAGCGGCTCGACCTGCCGCGGCGGGCCGACGAACTCCACTGTGGACATCCGGCTCACCCCGAGCCCGTGCACGTACACGCCGTGCGGCGTGTAGTGAAATCCTGGCCGCAGCTTCTCCTGGTCCACCATGTCGACCACCGCCATCCGACCGGTGACGGTCGCGTCGGTGCCAACGAAGTCGAAGCCGGCGAGCCCGCGGACGGTGCTGCCCGCGCCGTCGCAGCCGACGACGTACCGTGCGCTGAGTTCCCGCACGCCGCCGGTGGTCCGGACCTCGACGGTGACCGCGTGGTCGTCCTGCCGGATCCCGACCACCTCCTGCTCGCGGCGCACCTCGACGCCGAGCCCGGTGGCGTGCCGGTGCAGGATCGCCTCCAGGTCGGGCTGCTCGATCCGGACCCGTCGCCGGTCCGGATCGGTGCGCCGGGTCGGGTCGATCTTCTCCAGCCCGGCGAAGTGCTCTTTCGGCGCCTTAGCTTGTCGTTGTCCGTTCCGGGCTTTTCGCTCGGCGATGGTCAGGTCTCTTTTGGTGGTTTACCGACGTCGGGGTGGGGTGCTCAGTGATGGTTTTGGGAGCCGCGGGGGCGTCCGGGGCCGGGTGCGCTGGGTTTCGGCGCACCGGCGGGATGGGTGGTTTTCGGGTGGAGGTTCCGAAACCCGCGACGGACCCGCGCCGGGGTGAGCCTGCCCTGTCGCGCGGGTGGTTCTCAGGGACGGCGTAGATCGCCGGTCAGGTGCCGGGCGAGGCGTAGCTGGGTGTGCGCGATGATCACGAGCCACGTCCACCGGTCGGGTGGGGCGTCGGTGCGTGACGACCACAGCCAGACCGGTTTCGGGTCGCGGTCACCGGGCAGATGCTCGACCTGCAGGCGGATCAGGGTGCCGGGTAGTACGGGCAGGTCCCCGTCGTGGTCGATCCAGGCCGCGCGGCGGGTCAACCTTGGGTGGACGTGGTCCAGGCGCTGGCGTTCGCGGTGCCGTACCGGCTGGTGGCGGTGCTCGTGGTGACTGCCGGGGTCGGCCAGGTCGTCGGGTCGGCGAGGCGGAACTCGACGCCGTGTTTCGATGCCCGCCCCGATCGTGGCACGCGATCGGGGCGGGGATGGCGGGCGCAGGACCCGGTCGATGCGGAGCCAGCCGAGTACTTCGGCGGGTAGGTCCGCGAGTAGGAACGCCGGCCGGGTGACGTCGTAGCCGGCGTCGAACACGACGAGCACGTCAAGGATCGCCGATCACCCACTGTCTGGCCGCGATGAGAGGTTGCATGACGTCGCGGACCTGGGCCGCAGTCACACCGGCGACGTCGTCGGCCGGGCCGCACGGCGTCGAGGATCGCGGTCCATGAGGTCCGGCCCGGTTCCAGGGCGGCGATGAACGAGTACGGCCAGCCCGGGATCAGCTGGGCCTGGTTCTTGCCGCGGCCGTAGACGTGACATAACAACCTGTCGGGGCTGGTGGCGGCGTCCGGGCGCAGCCGGGCGCTGACGTCCACGGCCAGGACCAGCCGCCCGCGCACCGCGGTAGCGGCAGACCTGTGAAGACGCTACGAAGCCGTTCGACCTCGATCCAGCCCTTGTTCGGCGCGTCGTACGACGCGCCGTGCCCGCGCCGGTGCTCGGGCGGCAACGACAACCCGACCAGGGTTCGTACCGGCCCATCAGTACAGAGCACCGCGTCGGTGAGCTCGAACAGCGCGTCGACCCGCGCGGTCAAGCAGGCGTAGAAGTCGGTTCTGAGCTGAATTTGGCTCCCGTCCATCGCCGACGGACTTTCGTGGGCGTGCCTTCGGGCCCAGTTGCGACGGGCCTTGATTCTCGTGCGGGTGTCGAACGGCGCTCCGGAGAGAAGTACCGTGGTACCACCTCCCTCCCGAAGATGAGACCGCAGTACGACGAAACAGGACGGAATCGGGCCTAGCGTTCAGGCTATGACGAAACCTGAGAGTCCACTGCGGAGGTTCGGGGTGGCCACCATGGCGCTGGCGACGGCGTTCGCTGTCGTCGCCTGCGGGTCGAACGCCGACAACAGTGCGGCGCCCGCCGCGGCCCGCTCGCACAGCGCGCACAGCGCGCACGCGGGCGGGTCATCGGCTCCACCGCAGCCGCTGCGCGCCGGCGAGCGGTTCGTCAACCTGAAGATGGCCGAGGCCTACACGCCCGCGCCGCCGGAGGGCGGCACGGACGAGTACCGGTGTCAGGTGGTCGATCCGGGCCTGACCAAGGCGGCGTTCCTGACCGGGACCCAGGTCATGCCGGAGAACGCCGCCATGGCGCACCACGCCATCGTGTACGCGGTGCCGCCGGGCGGCGCTGCCGCGGTGCGCGAGCATGACGCGAAGACCCCCGGCCTCGGCTGGCAGTGTTTCGGCGGGACCGGCGTGAAGGGCGCCGATGTAGAAGAAGGAGGAGGAGCGGCGTGGGTGGACACCTGGGCGCCGGGCGCCATAGAGACGCTGTTCACCCAGGACGCCGGCTTCAAGCTGGAGCCGGGCAGCCTGATCATCCTCCAGCTCCACTACAACCTGCTCGCGACCGACGGCAAGCCGCCCGGGTCGGACCGCTCGGCGGTGCGGCTGCGGCTGACGGACGGCACGCCGCAGACCCGGGAATTCGCCACGTGGTCGCTTGACGCGCCGACCGAGCTGCCCTGCGCCGCCGACGAGTCGGGTCCGCTCTGTGACCGGGCGGCCTCGATCGCGGACGTGACGAAGCGGTTCGGGCCGGACGTCGGCGGCACCGCGGACGAGCAGCTGGAGGAGTGCGGCCAGAGCGCGCCAAAGCCCGGTGGCACCCAGACCTGCGACCACAAGGTGACGGTGCCGATGACGCTGTTCGCTGGTTTCGGCCACATGCACCTGCTCGGGCGGGCCATCAAGGTTGAACTCAACCCGGGCACGCCGAACGCCAAGGTCGTGCTGGACGTGCCGCAGTTCGACTTCGACAACCAGCGGCTGGTGAAGCTGCCGTCGCCGGTGGAGGTGGGTCCAGGGGACACGCTGCGGGTGACGTGCACGCACGACGCGGGGCTGCGCAAACAGCTGCCGCAGCTGAGCAAGCTGCCGCCCCGCTACGTGGTGTGGGGCGACGGCACCAGCGACGAGATGTGCACGGGCATCATGACGGTCTCCCTCAAGGGCGACGGCGTTCTTGAATTCTGATGCGGTATGGCTCGGCAGGTGGCACTCGTCCTGCCGGACCTGTCCAACGCCTCCGAGGTGGTCGCCGCCGTGTCCCGCCTCACCACCCCACTGGACCGCGCGGCGGGTTGAGGGCCTAAAAGTCGAAGGCTCCGGGTTTCACGCCGCCGATGAACGCCTTCCACTCGGGATCGGTGAAGACCAGGGCTGGGCCGTCGGGGTCCTTGCTGTCTCGTACGGCGACGCGTCCGCCGGATAGGGCAGGGCCCCGGCGTTCCCGGGTTCTGATGCGGTATGGCGACGTTGAGTGTTTGGCCAGGTGGCATACGAAAGAGCGCGACTTCTGCTGATCTTTCAGGTCTCTAATCCGAAGATCGCCGCAGGAGTCGCGCTCGTGTCCCCATCTTCCCCGACCAGCCCCTGTCTCGTCGCTCGCCTTGACCAGCTCACCGACCTGGCGTTGTGGGAAGCCGAGCTGGCAGCCGATCCGATCGTGGTGGAATCGGCGTTGATGCGCCGGTTGGCGACGGTCCCCGACCGGCGCTCGGCCTGCGGGCGGCGTCACCCGTTGGTGGTCATCTTGACGTTGACCGCGTGCGCGACGCTCGTGGTCGGCGGCGACAGCGTCGCGGCGATCTGGCAGTGGGCCGCCCGAACCTCCCAACAGGCACTGCAGCGGCTGGGCGCTCACCGTGATCCTTTCACCGGCCGGTTCACCGTGACCAGCGAGCGGACTTTCCGCCGGGTCCTGGCCCGTCTAGACGCCGATGCGCTGGATGCGGCGATCAGCGGCTATGTGGCCGATGTGACGCGCCAGGCGGCTCCCATGCCGCAGATTCCCGACACACCCGGGCCCATCGAGCGCGAGCAACGCCGCGTCACCCAGCGGCAGATCACCCATCCCGCCCCAGAGGGGCTGCTGCCCGGCGCCGCCCTGGATGGCAAGGCTTGTCGCGGCGCCCGGACCGCGCAGGGCGAGCGCATCTTCCTGGTCGGGGCGATCAGCCACGAGCACGGCGTCATCCTGGGCCAATGCCAGGTCGCCGACAATCGTGTACGGCATCACCAGCCTGCCCGCCGACCTGGCCGGGCCCGCCCAGCTCAACCACTACGAACGCCCGCACTGGGGCGTAGAAAATCGTCTCCACTGGTCCGCGACGTAACATTCCGGGAGGACAACTCCCAGGTCAGAACAGGTACCGCGCCCAGGGCTCTAGCCGGCTTTCGCAACCTGGCGATCAGTACCGCCCGCCTGGCGGGCCGGACCAACATTGCCCATGCCCGCCGTGACCTCCTCGCCCACAACGACACCTTCGCCGTCTACAACATCTGATAAAACCGAAAGAACGGCATATAGCGAATCAACGCCGGGGCTCTGGGCCTCCCCCCGCAAGTCCTGACGAAGCGTCGAACGTGTGTGAGCTCACTGAGGTCAACAAGCCGAAAAACAGCTCTGAGCTCACACACGTCCGCACTGAACTCACACCCGTGCGGCGTCGTGGCGGTCGGACGGACGGGGACGTGGGCGGCTGCAGGCGGACCCGGCAGCGGAGCGGTCGATCACGCGGAACGGATCGGCCCGGAGCGGTGCGGCTGGGAACTACGGTCGCGCCCCCGACGGACGCGCGAGATGAAGCGCTAAATCGGCCGGGTGAGTCTCAGGCCGGGTGAGCCTCAGGTCGTAGGCGAGGATGACGGCCTGGATCCGGTCCCGTGCGCCGATCTTGGCGAGGACCCGCCCGACGTGGGTCTTCACCGTCGACTCCGACAGCGTGAACCGTTGCGCGATCTCGCCGTTGGTGAGGCCGTGGCCGATGGCGACGAGGATCTCGCGCTCGCGGCCGGTCAGGGAGTCCAGCCGGGGATCCTCCCGTACGGGCCCGCAGAGGTCATCGCTGAGCCGGTCGGCGAACGCGTCGAGCAGCCGCCGAGTCAGCGCCGGCGCGATCACCGCGTCCCCGGCGGCGACGGCCCGGATGCCGGCGAGCAGCTCCTCCGGGTGGATGTCCTTCAGCAGGAAACCGCTCGCCCCGGCCCGCAGCGCGGCGAGCGCGTACCGGTCCACGTCGAACGTCGTCAGCACCAGGATCCGCGAACGCCCACCGGCGGCGACGATGCGCCGGGTGGCCTCGATCCCATCGACGCCCGGCATGCGGATGTCAATCAGCACCACGTCGGGATGCAGCTCGGTGGTCCGCCGAACGGCCTCGGCGCCGTTCTCGGCCTCGCCGACGATCTCGGTGTCGGGGGTGCTCTCCAGCAGCATGCGAAACCCGAAGCGCTGCAGCGGCTGGGCGTCCACCACGAGCACAGAGATCATGAATGGCTGCCTTTCAGGGTCGCGTAGACGGTCCAGCCGTCGTCCGATGCGGGGCCGGCGCTGACCGTGCCGGCGTAGAGCGCGGCGCGTCCGGCCATGCCGGCGAGGCCGAGACCGGCGTCGCCCGGCGATGCCTACTTCATACCGAGCGAACCTGAGACGACTGTTAAAACGGCGCTCAGGCCGGTTGGCCGCCGACGCGGGTTCGGCGTCGGGCGGGCCGCTGTCGTGCACGACGATGTGGACCTGGCAGGAGTCGGCCGCCAGGCTCAGGTCGACGGTGGTGCGCGGGCCGGCGTACTTGAGGGCGTTGGTCAGGGCCTCCTGCACGATGCGGAAGGCGGCCAGTTGCACGCCGAGGTCCAGCCGGTCGGGGCTGCCGGATCGCAATCATTGCAACAGCCGATTTCGCAGCGCTCGGATCTCGTGCTCCAGGGCGACGTTCGACTCTGCGCATGCCCATAATTACATCCGCCCAGGTCATGGCTCTGAGGGGGCTTCGGGTGCCGTACGCGAGTTCCGGTCGCCCAGAGGCGGAAACGCGTACGGCAGGATGATCCGCTGTGCTTCTTCGCCTGACGTACCTGACCGTCACGAACGCTTTCGCCGCGCTGCGATTGCTACCCATGGGCGATCGGGAAGGACGTGGAGATTCTCGTCCTGCGTCACCAGATCACCGTCCTTGAACGCCAGCTCGGCGCTGACATCAAAGTGAGATTCGCACCCGAGGATCGGGCCTTTCTCGCCGCTCTCCTGACTCGCCAGGCTTGATCATTTACATGAGAAAAGTGCCTTGAGCTGGGAGGATTGGACTTGCTGAGGGCCCTGTCCACACCAGTTCGAAAGGCACTTTTCGAGTGCAGCTTACCGGTCGTCGCCCCAAGATCGTTGTGTCTTCGGATGGCAAGGGAATGGTCTGTCAGGCCGGCGGCCTGCTCCTGGTGGAAACGCTGAGGGCAACCGGCCTGGACAAAGGCCTGTCGCAGGCGCTTGCGCGGTGGCGTGCACCACGAGCGGTGCACGATCCCGGGAAGATCGTGGCGGATCTGGCCGTGACACTCGCGCTGGGCGGGGACTGCCTGGCCGATATCGCGGTGTTGCGCTCCTCTCCGGAGGTGTTCGTCGGGCCGGTGGCCTCCGATCCGACGGTGTCACGGCTGGTCAATATCCTCGCCGACGCGGGGCCACAAGCGTTGCGGGCGATCCGCGCCGCTCGCGCGGCGGCACGGGCCAGGGCCTGGACGCTCGCGGGTGAACGCGCTCCCGGCGCAGGCGGCACGCCGATCCGGTGGACCTGGACGCGACGATCGTGATCGCGCATTCCGAGAAAGAGCACGCGGCCCCGACCTGGAAGCACACCTATGGCTTTCACCCGATGACCGCGTTCATCGACCACGGTGAGAGCGGGACGGGCGAAGCCGCAGCGCTGCTACTGCGCCGAGGGAGCCTGCCGGGCAGTGGTCGCCGTCGACCATCTCGAACGGCACCACCCCGGTCAGGTTAGGGGGTCGGCCTCGGCTCGTGCCTCTGCACGGCCGTGGGTGTGGCGAGGAGAGGGCCAGCCGTCGTGGCGGGGCGACGGCGGGGGATGAAAGCGGCGATGACCAGGGCGAGCAGCGCTGCCGATGCGGCGGTCAGCAGGACGGTGGTGAACGCGGTCCGGCTCGGGACGACGTGCCCGCTCACCGTCGTGGACATGGTGGCCAGGAGCAGCCCGGTCACCGCGCTGGCGGTGGTTGTGCCCAATGACCGGCAGAGGTTGTTCAGGCTGTTGGCCGCCGCGGTCTGGTTGACGGGGACCGCGCTCATGATGAGCGACGGCATTGCCCCGTAGGCGAGCCCGATACCGGATCCGACGAGGGCGGAGCAGACGAGCAACTGCCAGAGTTCGGTGTGCAGCAGCGCCGCGAAGCCGTAGCCGCACACGACGACCGAGGCACCGGCCATGAGCGCCGCCCGTGGTCCGAAGCGGACGGTGATCATGGCCGACACCGGGGACATGGCGATCATGCAGACTCCACCCGGGGCCTGCAGGAGGCCGGCGACGAACATCGACTCGCTGAACCCGTATCCCGCCGCCGTGGGCATCTGCAGGAGCTGGGTGAACACCAGCGAGCTGATCAGCATGGAGAAGCCGAAGACCAGCGAGGCGGCGTTGGTGAGCAGAACCTGCGGCCGACGGCTCACCCGCAGGTCGATCAGCGGCTGCGCGGTGCGCAGCTCCCACGCCCCGAACAGCACCAGCAGCGCGGCCGCGCCCGCGAACAATCCGAGGGTCACGCCGCCGGTCCACCCCCAGGTTCCGCCTTTGGAGACAGCGAGGAACAGGCACACCAGCGCGCTGGAGAACATCAGCGCGCCCAGCGGATCGAACCGCCCGCCCGGCGGCCGCGATCTACCGGGCACGACGAGCAGGACGAGAACACCCGCCAGGGCGGCCAGCCCGCCCGCGGTCCAGAACAGGAGCCGCCAGTCGGCGTACTGCGCGAGGAACGCCGACAGCGGGATTCCCAGCGAGGCGCCGACGCCGAGCGACGTGCTCATCACCGATGTCGCGGAGGCCAGCCGGTGCGGGGCCAGGTGGTCGCGAAGCAGGCTGATGCCCAGCGACACCACGCCCGCGGCGATGCCCTGCAGGGCTCGACCGGCGACGAACCAGCCGAGCGAGGCGCTGAGCGCCGTCATCGCCGAACCCGCGATCAGGAACGCGAGACAGGCCAGCAGAATGCGCCGCTTGCCCCACAGGTCGGCGAGCCGACCGACGATCGGGATCGACACCGCCCCGGCGATCAACGTGGCCGTCACGGCCCACGACGCGTTGGCGGGGGTCGTGTGCAGCAGCGTCGGCAGATGAGGTAGCAAGGGGATGACGAAGGTCTGTTGCAACGACACCGTGATCCCTACGAGGACGAGTACGGCGATGAGCGTCCTCGGTCGCGATGTCACGGGTCCCGGCTGGTTCACGGGGCTACTCCGCCTGCTTCTGACCGGTGTCCCCGATGCCGTCGCCGGTGCCCGCCTTCTTCGGGGCGAGCTGCTTGGTGCTGCGCCGGAAGGCCCACAGGATGACGAGTGCGACGAGCGCCGACAGCGGCGTACCCATCGCGACGCGGGCGACACCGAGCGCGCTGGTGTTGTCGGCCAGGTACAGGAACTGCTGGACGCCGAATCGGGCGGCCAGGACGCTGGCTGCAGCGAGGGTGGCGATCATATGGGCATGCAGGACCTTGCGATCGGTCCGCCACCGGTACTTGCCGCCGTGCACGAAGTTCCAGATGATCCCGGTGACCGGCCAGCGGGCCAGCACGGAGCCAAGGGCGAGCAGGACGCCCGCGAAGTAGGCCCAGATCCCCAGTGCGAAGTAGTTCTTCGCCGACCCGGTCAGGGCCACGACGCCTGCGGCGATCGCGACGCCGACCAGGCTGCCGACAGCAGAGGTCCAGCGCTCACCGCTCACGATTCGGAACACCGTCAGTCCCACGCCCGTCAGCACGGCGACGGTGAGTGTCACCGTCAACGAGAAGAAGAGGTTCGCGGCGACGAACACGACGACGGGGATGCTGGAGTAGACGAAGCCTTTCCGGCCGCCCATCCGGGCGAGCACCATCTCGTCCCGTGGGGGACCTGTGTCCGAGGGTGACGACGTGGTGGTCGTGGGGTCGTCGTCGGTTGTGCCCTGTTCCTGCTGCTGCTGCTCAGTCATGGTCGATTGGTCCTTTCGCAGGTGTACCAGGCGTTGGCAGGGCGGAAGGTCAGGAAGTGGTGGTGGCCGAGCGCGTGGGCGCCGACGTCCGGGCGAACGCGATGGCTTCGTCGAAGCGAGCGCGTTGGGCAATGAGTCGGCGGTACTTCATGACGTGGCGCTGCCCGTTCAGGGTCAGCACCCCGGTCAGCCGGTCACCCTCGCGGTACAGCGCGACGAAGTGGTCACCGGCCAGGTCGCCCGATACGAGCTCGTAGCCGTCGTTGGTGGCGACACCGGCGAACTGGATGCGCGAGCCGTACCAGTCCGACCAGAAGTACGGGACCGTCGAGTAGGACTGGGCATCTGCCGGTGACACCGCGTTATGCCCGGCCCGCGCCCCCTGCTCGGCGGCGGCGAACCAGTGCTCCACCCGCATCGAGCGGTCGAACAGGAGGTTGTGCCAGCGGGCGACGTCTCCCGCGGCGTAGACGCCGTGGGCGCCGGCACGGAGGAACTCGTCGCAGACGACGCCGTTGTCGAGGGGCAGTCCGCTGTCGTCGAGCCAGTCGGTGCGGGGCACCGCTCCGATCCCGACGACGACCAGGTCGGCGTCGATCACGGTGCCGTCGGCGAGACGCACGCCCTCGACCCGGTCGGTGCCCTGCACCGCGGCCACGGCCTGTCCGCAGCGCAGCGCGGTGCTGTTGCGGGTGTGCAGCGTCGCCAGCGCGCTACCTAGGTCGGGACCGACGGACCGGACCAAGGGGGTCGGCAGGGCCTCCACGATCGTCACCTGCAAGCCGCGCGTGCGCGCGGCCGAGGCGACCTCGGACCCGATGAACCCAGCCCCTACGACGACAGTGCGAGCACCTTCGTCGAGGGCGCGGCGAACCGCACGCGCATCGTCCAGCGTGCGCAGGACGTGTACACCCGCCAAGCGTTCGGTGCCCGGCAGACTGCGGGCCGCGGCGCCGGTGGCGACAACCAGCGCGTCGTAGGCCACCTCTTCGCCGTCGACGTACACGACCTGGGCCTCCGGATCGAGTCCGGTGGCCGGGGCGCCAAGCAGCAGCTCCGCGTCCAGGTCGTCGACGAGCTCGGTGCGGCTACGGAAGGCCACCGGGTCGGTCCCGCCCCCTGGGGCCAGCAACTCCTTCGACAACGGCGGCCGGTCGTAGGGCAGGTGGGACTCGTCGCCGACCAGGGTGATACGGCCGGCGAATCCGGCCTTGCGCGCAGCCTCGACCGCACGCAGGCCAGCGAGCGAGGCACCGACGACAACGAGCGAGCTGGGTTCGGTGCGAACCGTCGCGGCGCTCACAACTGCAGCCTCAGAGCCATGGTGGGGCAGCCCTCGACGGCCTCGGCCACCTCGTCCCGGGCGTCTTCGGGCACGTCCGGGGACAGCACGACCAGCTCACCGTTGTCGTCCACCTCGAACACGGACGGCGCGAGTGCCTCGCAGATTCCGATCCCCGTGCACTTTGCCCGATCCAGGACGACCCTCATCGGACGGCCGACTCGTTCGCAGCACCGAGGCGGACCGGCATGGTCCGGATGCCGGGCACCATGGTCGAGCGCATCCGCACCACCTCGCCGGTGAGCTCGATGCGGTCGAAGCGGGCAAGGAACTCCTCGAAGAACACCCGGGCCTCGAGCCGTGCCAGCGACAGGCCCAGGCAGGCATGCTCACCGGTACCGAAGGCCAGGTGCGGGTTGGGCCGGCGGGTGATGTCGAACTGCTCGGCGGTGTCGCCGAAGACGTCCTCGTCGCGGTTGGCGGCGCCGTAGAGCAGCACGACCGCTTGCCCCTTCTTGATGGTCTTGCCGCGCAGCTCGACGTCCTCGGTGGCCCAGCGGGTCATGTGCGTGACCGGGGAGACGTAGCGCAGCATCTCCTCGATCGCGGTGGGGATCAGACTCGGGTCGTCAACGAGCATCCGCAGCTGCGCGGGGTGATTGATCAGTGCGACGGTGCCCAACGCGATCAGGTTGCGCGTGGTCTCGTTGCCAGCGACGAGCAGCAGGTGCAGGAACGATATGAGCTCCTCGTGGGACAGGCTCTCGCCGTCGACCTCGGCGTCCATCAGGATCGAGATGAGGTCGTTGCTGCGGCCCTGCTCGCGCAGCTCGATCAAGTGGCGGAAGTAGGTGGTCAGGGCCCCGAACGCGTCCTGCGAGGACAACTTGATGTCGGGATCGGCCGAGCCGACAGAGGCATCTGACCAGGCGCGGAACTGCTCCCAGTCCTCGGCCGGCGCCCCGAGCATGTCGGCGATGATTCGGACCGGGACCTTCGCGACGATCCCCTCGGCGTACTCCAGCTCGATGCCCGGCTTCACGGAGTCCAGCACACCGCGCATGATCGCGCGGACGTCGGGCTCCATCGCGCTGATGTGCTTCGGAGTGAAGCCCTTCGAGATCAGCTGGCGCAGCGCCTTGTGCCGCGGTGGATCGGTCGTGATCAGCATCGGGCGCGGCTCGACCGTCCGAGGCTTGCCGTCGGGCATCAGCACGCCCTTCGCCGACGAGAACAGGTGCGGCCGCGAGCCGATGAACTTGATGTCCTCGTAGCGCGTGATGCCCCAGAATCCGCCGTTGGCGCTGGTCCAGTGCACCGGAGAGTTGCGGCGCAGGTCCCGATAGGCCGGCGCGGGGTCGCCGATGAAGAAGTCCGGCAGGTGTATTGGGTAGTTCGGCTCCACGTGCGCTTCCCTTCCGTGTGGTGTGGGTGGCGATACGCTCCGGCATGGTCATCAAGACCACGGCCCACGCCTTCAATATGAGGCACACTACACATGATTTATGATGCCGTCTACACGTATTCTGTTGCGGCCCGATACGCTGCTGTGCACCGGCCGAGTACCGGGACAGGTGTGCTCGCGTACCTTGTTCAAGAAGCGGTGTACACGTAAGCTCCCACGCAGCGCAGCGCGGACTCACTGAGCACCGGACGATTGGACGCGGTGACGCCGGCATGACGACCACCCACGGCGATGCGGGCGCCCCGACCCCCGCCTCGCCTTCCTCGACGGGCGGGACGAACGAGAGCGGAGCGTGCACATAATGCGACAGACACTCGAGAACCGGGTCTTCGACGCGATGGCGTTGCTCACGCGGACGACCGAAGACTTTTTCGAGCGGGTCGCCGGCAGCATCTCGCCCGGTCTGCGCCGCGGCACCGCCGCACCGCTGTTCGTACTGCACCGGGCCGGACCGCTGCGGGTGTCGCAGCTCGCCGAGGTACTCGGCCTGGACCGGACGACGGTGACACGTCACCTCGACGACCTGGAGTCCCGCGGCCTGGTGACCCGGCAGCCCGACGAGCGAGACCGACGCGCCATGATGGTGAGCCTGACTGCCACGGCCCAGGAATTCCTCGATGACCTGCGGGTGCGCAACCGGGCGTTGATCCGGCGCATCTGCGCCGACTGGACGCGCGAAGAGCGGGCGGCGTTCGGGCTGCTGCTGCCACGCTTCGCCACCGAGGGCGAGAAAGTGTTCGGCAGCGCGCCGACGTCGGGAACCGGGGGACCTCATGGCCGTTCCGGTGGGACTGGCCGGGCCCGGTCGAACGGAGGTGAGGTGCGAGGCCAAGACCGAACCGGTCTGGGCGAATCGGCGTAGTCGCGCCGATCGTCCACGCAGCCTGTGGACCGCCGGTGCTGGCACCCCCCGTGCTCAACGACTTCGCTGCCCGCATCGTGCCCCACCCGAGCCCCTTCGAGCTGATGGAGAAGTACGACGGCGAGCCGCCCGAGGACGAGGGGGAGACCGCAACGGAGATGCTGACTTCGCTGTAGCAGACGCTTGGGGGCGGCCCAGCAACATTTCCGGGATGCCGGGGGCGCCCAGGAACCCCACGCGCCACATACCTACGTTGGCCACATCGCCCAGCATCTCCGCGCGGCTCCTTAACTTTCCGGGGCGTGGGGGCGCACTGGGCTATGTCGTGCGCCTGAAATTCGTCGGCAATATCGGGCGAGGGATTCGAGGATCTCTTCGGCGGTCTTCTTCCACACGAACGGCCGCGGGTCGTCGTTCCACTGAGCGATCCAGTCCCGGATGTCCTTCTCCAGGGACTGGACGCTCTTGTGCACGCCGCGCCGGATCAACCGTCCAGCTCGGCGGGCACGGTCTTGTCGATCGTGGCCAGGAACTTCTTGAACTCGGCGGCGCGGTGCTGGCGGTGCATCTGCCCGATAACGGTCCCGTCGGCGACGTTGAATGCGGCGAACAGGCTGGTGATCCCGTTGCGGACATAGTCGTGGGTGCGCCGCTCGGGCATGCCCGGCATCATCGGCAGCACCGGCTGCGACCGATCCAAGGCCTGGATCTGGGACTTCTCATCCACGCACAGCACCACCGCGCGTTCGGGCGGGTTGTGATACAGGCCGACCACGTCGACGACCTTCTCCACGAACAACGGATCCGTCGACAGTTTGAACGTGTCGGCCAGGTGCGGCTTGAGCCCGAAGCCTCGCCAGATTCGCCCGATGGTCGACTTGCTCAGCCCGCTGCGTTCGGGCCATCGACGCCCGCGACCAATGGGTGGCGTTCTTGGGCGCCTCTTCCAAGGTCGCCACCACGACCTGTTCGACCTGGTTCAGCGGGCGAGCTCGTCCTCGACGAACGCGGGCCTTGCAAGCGTGATCGCCGGGATGGTCGCCACGAGGGCGACAGCGAGCAGAAACAGCAGCGGCAGGGTCCACCCGCCGCTCACGTCGTGCAGCAGCCCGACGAGCAGCGGACCGAGCGCGCCAAGCGCGTACGCCACGCCCTGGGCGAAGCCGCTGAGCGCGACCGTGCCGCCCTGGGTGCGCGTGCGCGAATTGATGAGCACGAGGCTGACCGGGAACAGGATCGACCCCGAGCCGATGAGCAGCACCCACAGCAGGGTGAGCGATTCGGGGGCGAGTAGCAGCCCGAGGTAGCCGAGCACGAAGCTCGCGATGCCGGCGGCGATCAGCCCGCCGACGTTGCGCAGCCGCGCGACGAGCAGGGGTGCGACGAGGGCGCCCGGCACGCTGATGATGCCGGTCACCGCGAGCAGCACCCCGGCCTCGGTCGACGTCGACCCGGCGATGTCGCCGAGGATCTCGGGCAGCCAGGCGAAAGCCGCGTAGGTGCAGATCGTGCTGGTCGAGAATGCGACGGTGATCGACAGGGCCACGCGTGACCGCCACAGGCGCGTGACGAGGGCGGGCGGTGGTGACTCGCCTGCGACGGCATCCGAGAGTCGTTGGCGGCGCTCTCGCGCGATGATGAGGAGCCACGGAACGAGCGCGACGACCGAGGTCACCGACCAGATGCCGAGCGAGAAGCGCCAGCTGATCTGCTCGGCCACCGGCGCCGCGAGGGCGGCGGGCACGGCGGTGCTCACGCCGACGATGCAGGCGTACACCGCGGTCAGCAGGGCGACCCGGTCGGGGAAGTACCGCCGGACGATGGACGGCAGTAGCACGTTGCCGATGCCCGTGCCGGCGAACGCGACGATGCTGCCGATGAGCAGCACCGCGAATCCCGGGGCGAACGCGCGAATGAGGTGACCCGCGGTCATGAGCGCCAGCGCGAGCACGATGCCGCCGTCGAGACCGATGCCGCGGGCGACGCGCGGCGCGATGAACCCGGATGCCGCGAACAGGATGGGTGGCAGGGTGCCGAGCAACCCGACGCCGATGTTCGAGATCGGGATGTCCACGCGGATGTCGCCGAGTATTGGCGATATCGCCGCAACCGCCTGGCGCAGGGTGAGTGCCACGAGCACGATGCCCAGCAGCGCGGCCGTGCGTCCGGCCCAGATCGGGAGGCGACGACTATCGGGCATCCCGCGAGTCTAGGGTGGTGTCGATGAGCGACCTTACAGCGCCTAGCCGTTCTCAATGGCCGCAGGTCCCCGTGGAGAACCGCAGCGAGGACGGTCCCGTTAACTGATCCTGCGGCGCCGGCGGCGGGCCATCCTCCTGCGGTGCGCGCCGGGCCTCGGTGCCGTTCCCCCCACGCCACCCCATCCCCGCCGCGCCCCTGGCCGCCGTGCTCCTGGCCATGCCACTGACCGGCCTCAGTCCCGCATCGGCCGCCGAAGCTGCGGCCGCGCCGTCCGCCCGCGCCGCGACGGTGCTCCTGCATGACGCCGTGGCCGACCTTGCGGGTGCCGAGAATTCATCCGTGCAGGTCGCAGCACTGTCTGGCGATCATGCAATTCGCGTCTGGAGGTCGCGGG
>NZ_JBQHCW010000052.1:0-21882 GCF_052068115.1 Nonomuraea sp. ZG12 | reverse complement strand
TGCACACCGCCATCGGTGACGTCCCGCCCGCCGAACACGAAGCCGTCTACTACGCTCAACACCAGCCCCAACCGGCGACTGGAGTCAACCAATAGAGTCTCCACCGATCCCGGCGCGGTTCATCTTCCATCTTTGCTGCTGTGCTGACTCTGATGTGATCTTGATGGTTCTAGGGTTCTGGATTTCTGGTCAGTGAGGTTTCCGCTTGGGTCTCGGTCAGGTCTGGTGGCGGGTGCCAACGGCTGCTGATCATGAACAGCAGCCGGCTCCCGCACGCGCTGTGCGGGGCCTGGTGGTGGAAGCTGAGCAGCGTCCGGGGCCGGTTCCGACGGTCCCGGACGTCCTACTTCTTCAGCATGCGCGACAGGTGTGCGTGGCGGTGTTCGACGTCGACGGCGCGGCCGCGCTCGCGTACGCGGTGGGCGAGGATCTCCACCAACCCGGCGGCGCTTTTCCGGACTAAGAGCTTGATCCTCCGCTGGAGGTTCGCCGAATCTGTGCAAGCTCGTAGGGTCAAGCCATGAGTGATCATGTTCGGCTGCTGTGCCTGCGCCATGCGGAGTCCGAGAACGTCATAGCCGGTGCCGCTGGCGCGCTTCCCCTCGCGAGTCTGACTGCAAAGGGACGTCTGCAGGCTGGTGAAGCGGCGAAGCGCCTGATCAACGAGGGAATAACGCGGATATATGCCAGCACTGCGGTTCGGGCTCGGCAAACTGCTGAGATCCTGGCGCGAACGCTCAGGGTTGATGTCGTGCCAATGCAGGATCTTGTCGAGGTTGGCGTTGGCCGTTCGGAAGGCGCCATTGATCCCGCGATTCGAGCACGCACGGCGGCCGTTCTCCGCTCGTGGATCGTGGATGGGGACCTTGGGGAAGCGGTGGTCGACGGAGAGGACGGGCATGCGGTCACCGCGCGGATCGTGGCTGCCCTCACCTCAATCGCTGCTGAGCATCCAGGCGAGACGGTCGCCGTTATAGGACATGTGGCGAGCCTCACCACCGGCCTCAGCGCTCTGTGTGGGTTGGGTCAACGGGTGTGGGGCGCACCGCTTCCTCATGCGGTCCCGTTCGTCGTTGAGTACGACGGACGCTCGTGGCAGTGCTCGTCGTGGCCGTTCTGAACAACAGGTAAGGCGCGTGCGAGCACTTCCAGCGGTGATCATGATGCGGCCGTCTTCAGGACGCGGGGCAGGTGGGCGTGGAGGTGTTCGATTTCGACCTCGCGACCGTAGGCGCGAACGCGTCTGGCGGTGAGTTCCACCAGGCCAGCAGCACGGTGTTTCCCGCCTGCGCAACCAAGAGCGATCACTTTCGGGCCTGCGGGCAAGAGCGCGTAGACGACGAGGTTGTCGATGAGCTCTGGAGCTCCGGGCGTGTTGAGGACGATGTCCTGCACGCGGGGATGCAGGCCGTCCAGGTCGAGGATCTCGGCGGGCCGCGGGATCGCGCAGGCGTTTACGGACGCCTTCGATCCGATCGGCTTCAGGCGGGATGGGTAGGCCGTCGGGCCCGATGGGCTGGTGCAAGTAGCCGAATGAGATCAGGCGTAGCGGTGTCATTGATCAAGTTCTCCTGTCGGTGGTGGTGTCGGTGAAGGTGGGCATGCCGAGGGCGACCAGGCGCGCGCGGCCGTCGGCGGGGATCCGGTTGAGGCTGGCGAGCTTGGTCTTGGCAGCTTCGAGGCTGTTTTGGAGTCCCTCGACTTCGCCGAGCCAGCCGTTGGTGCGGGCCTCGGTGATGCGGTCGCGCAGGTTCTGGATGATCTCGATGAGGCGGGGCCGTTGGCGGTGATCGACCTGTAGGGCGGGGCAGCGAATGTCCCGTTGACCGAACTAACAGAGCACTGCATCACGTTCGGGGCTGGTCTGTACTGGAGCGCCGTGGGTCAGGTTCGGTGTCACGAAGGACCTGATCGTCACTACGTGTGACCGGGCGATTCTGCTGTCATCGCGTGTCGTGGAGGTCGTCGACATACGGAGGCAGCGATGACGGATCCGAGCGTCGAGATTCGGGACGTCGCGGCGTTGAAGGTGGACCGAGTCGGCCGGGTGGTCGAGACGGGCGACCCGCTGCGACCCTTCACGTTGCTGGACGAGAACGGTGCCGAGGTCGCTGCGGTCACCGAATTCCTTCATCACATGCTGGCCGATGACGCCCGGCCCACCTCGCTCAGGTCGTACGCCTATGAATTGCTCAGCTGGTTCCGGTTCCTTCGGGCCATCAGCGTCCCGTGGAATATGGCGGGCAGGGCCGAAGCCCGGGACTTTGCGCTCTGGCTGAAGACCGTCCGCAAACCTGTCAGGCCTCGCCGACCTGACGCTCCAGCTCCCGGAGCTGTGAACCCGCTCACGGGGAAGGCGACACCTGGCCTGCAGTACGCCCCTCGAACTCGACGCCATGCCCGGGCGGTGATCCGCTCGTTCTATGAGTACCACCGCGAGATGCACGGTCGTCCGCTGGTCAACCCGTTCCCCGCAGGCGAGGGCGCCGAGGACGGCAGGCTCAACGCGCACCACAACCCGATGCAGCCGTTCCGGCAGCCGATCAGGCGGGCGGCCTACCAGCCGAAGGAGCCCAAGCCGGCTCCGAGAATCATCCCGGATCAGGCGTTCAGCGAGCTGTTCGCCGCTCTTACCTCGAACCGGGACCGTGCTCTCATCGCGTTCTACATCTCCACCGCAGCCCGGGCCTCGGAACTGCTTGGGATCGTGCAAGGGGTCGTCGCCCCGGAGGACCAGACGGTCGGAGTGATCCGCAAGGGCAGCCGGGTGTTGCAGCATCTGCCTGCCTCACCGGACGCCTTCGTCTGGCTGCTTCTCTACCAGCGCGAGATGCACGGCTTGATCCCGAAGGGCGCGTCCGAACCGGTGTGGTGGACGCTGCGCCGACCGTTCCGCCCGTTGACCTACGACGCGGCCAGGATGGTGTTCACCCGCGTCAACCAGCTGCTCGGAGCGAACTGGACCCTCCACGACCTGCGACACAGTGCGGCCAAGAGGATGATCCGCGATCCCAATCTGACGCTCGTCGATGTCCAGTGGGTACTCGGGCACGCCCACATCACCACCACGGAGATTTACACCAACCCCTCGCCAGACGAGGTGATCAGCCACGTCATCGCCCACCACGAGCGGCAACGGAGCTCCGCGGCGTTGCCCCCGGCACCGCCAGCGCCCGGCTACCGGCCCGAGGTTCTGGCCGCGCTGTTCGGAACGCCGCAGACCACCGGGGAGGCATGATGCCGCGGAAAATTCATGACGGTCCCGCGAAGGGAACCGCGCAGCAAACCTCGCCACCACCGCCGCCGGAATGGAGCGCGCGCACGTTGCCGGACACCTGGTGGCAGACACGGCAGGAACGCGAGGCCTTGACCGCGCGGCTGCTGAGCAGCTTCACCAACCCGGAGGCGGCCAGGCGCGACCTGGTGCGGCGACGCGGGCTGACCAAGCTGCTGGACTGGTTGGAACGCCAGCCCGGCGACACCTGGCAGGACCGATGGCTTGCCAGCGGAGCGGACGCCGCTGGCTTGGAATGGACCGACCTTGTGCTGAGCAGCGACACCGCCCGGTTCCGGCGCGACGAACTACTCGGCGGCATGACCCTACTGATCGTCGGGCAGGTGATCCGTCCGACCTACCGATGGCTTCTGCGGCAGCGCCTCGCGCTGATGCTGGCCGAGGCACGGCAGGCGCTCGATCCCGAGGGGTTCGCCCGGCTTGAGCAGCACGCACAGGACGCGATCGGGTGGGCCCGCTCGGACGCGATGAACAAGCTCACCTGGCTGGTGATCAACAAAAGTGGCAAGGTCGCTGACATCACCGTCGGCGACTGCGTCGAACTGACGGAGTCCTTGGAGGAGTACCACTTCCGAGGCAGCGCCGGGCGGCCGCTGTTCTACGCGCTGCTCAAAGAGACCGGGATCCTGCCCGCGGACGCCCCACCACGACTACGCGCTCTGCGGATCGAAGGACGACCCAGCATCGAGCAGATCGTCAACAAGTACGGCATCGAATGCCGGCCCATCCGGAACCTGATCATCGAATACCTGACCGAGCGGGCACCCGACCTGGACCACACCTCGCTCCGCTCGATCGCCCGCAACCTCTGCCGGCTGTTCTGGCGTGACCTGGAACTCCACCACCCCGGCATCGACTCGCTGCACCTGGCGCCCGAAGTCGCACGGGCTTGGAAGGATCGGCTGGCCTTCATCCGCGACGCCGACGGCAACCCGGTCCGGCCGCGCGTTAACTTCCGCAGCGAACTGGTCTTCGTCAAAGCCTTCTACGAGGACATCGCCCGCTGGGCCGTCGACGACCCCGCCCGCTGGGCGAGATGGGCGATACCCTGCCCGATCAAGGCCAGCGAGTGCGCGACCAAGAAGTCCAGGTCCGGGGTCAAGTCACGGATGGACCAGCGGACCCGCACTCAGCTCCCGCTCCTGCCCGCTCTGCTGCGCGCTGTTGAACAGCGCCGCAAGGCCGCCGAACACCTGATCAGCACCGCCAGGAGCACGCCCGAAGGTGAGGTCTTCACGGTTGACGGCCGTGAGTTCCGGCGGTGCCGGCAAGGCCCGTCCGGCCGCATCTACGTCCTCGAGCTCGGCACCGGCAAGAAACGCAACCTCACTCACGAAGAGGAGGCCGCGTTCTGGTCCTGGGCGACCGTCGAGGTTCTGCGCGCGACCGGAATCAGGATTGAGGAGATGCTCGAGCTCACCCACCACAGTTTCGTCGCCTACGCCCTGCCGAGCACCGGCGAGGTCGTCCCCATGCTTCAGATCGCCCCTTCCAAGACCGACACCGAACGGCTCCTGCTCGTCTCGCCCGAACTCGCCGAGGTCCTCACCGCGATCATCTTCCGAGTCCGACGCGGGCAGCCCGCCCTGCCCTTGGTTCCCGCCTACGACGTGTTCGAGCAGACCTGGAGCGCGCCGATGCCGTTTCTGTTCCAACGCCGCTACGGCTCCGAAGACCGCGCCCTGACCCGCAGCTACATCCGTGAATGCCTGGTCGCAACCTCAGCAGCCGCACACCTCACCATCGCCGGTGAACCCCTCGAATGGCGACCTCACGACTTCCGGAGAATCTTCGTCACCGACGCCCTGCGCTCCGGACTCCCACCCCACATCGCCGCCAAAATCTGCGGACACGCCCTGCTCGACACCACGATGGGCTACGCCGCGATCTACCCCGAAGACGTGATCACTCACCATCGAACGTTCATCGCCCGCCGCCGCGCCGAGCGGCCCAGCGAGGAATACCGCGACCTCACCCCAGGCGAATGGGAAGAGTTCCTCGCCCATTTCGAGCTGAGAAAGGTCGCGCTCGGAGTATGCGGCCGCGATTTCGGAACCCCTTGCGCGCATGAAAACGCCTGCGTCAGATGCCCCCTCCTTCGCGTTGACCCAGCTCAGAAGCCCCGACTCGAAGAGATCCACGCCAACCTCATCGACCGTCTCGCCGAGGCCAAAGAACAAGGCTGGCTCGGAGAAGTCGCCGCCATCGAGACCACCCTCGCCGCCGCCGACCAGAAGCTCCAGACCATGCGAGAGGCAGCCGCTCGCACGACAACCGTCAGCCTCGGCATGCCCGACATCCGCCGGTCCGTCGGCCGCTCGACCGCAAGCAGCACGTGACACGCCGCACTTCTCCCACCTCGTCGGTTGCACCATCGCCGCTGACAGCCCGTGACCACGGTCGGCGACAGAGCCGTAATCACGAATTCAGAACTCGTGAACCACTCTTAAGATCACCAAAGAACAGCCCCCTACAGGAAGAGCTCACTCATGCGCACCATCTACGCCGTCACCCACCCGGAGGCGACGCACCACGTCGAGGGGGTCGTCGGCGGCTGGCATGATTCGCAGCTGACGCCGGCCGGCCTCAGCGCGGCGGCCTCCATTGCCCAGGCGCTGCGGGCCCAGATCCCGGACGGCGCCGATGTGGAGCTATTCTCCTCAGATCTGCAGCGCACCCGGCAAACGGCCGAGAAGGTTGGCGAGCTGTTCGGCGTGACACCGATCCTGGACCGCAGACTGCGGGAGAAATCCTACGGAGAGGCGGAGGGAAGGCCACAGGAGTGGCTGGACCAGCGATTCGTCCCGCCGCCGACTGCCGGGGAGCGGTTGGAACACGACGAGGGCGTGGAGGGCGCCGAGACCAAGGCAGCGTTGGTGCAGCGCATCTACGCGGCCATGGACGAGATCTTGCAGCGCCCCTGCGAACACCAGATCATCGTGACGCACGGTGGCTCCCTGACAGTTGTCGTGGCGTCCTGGATCAAGATGCCGATCAAGGCGGTCGGCCACGCCTATTTCCGGGCGCCATCCGGCAGCATCACCACGCTGCACGAAGACGACTTCTACTACAACCGCCAGGTCGTCAATCTCGGTGACACCCGCCATCTCGACTCCGCCGAAGCCGGCTGACCTCTACTGGCAGGCTTCGACGGCTAACGAGGTGACGTGCCACCGCTGAGCAGACCCCGTCCCATGATGCTGCGCCAACCCACAAGAGCCGGAACGCCCGCGACACGCCGAGCGGCAGGCCATCAAAGACTCTCGCGGTCACGTTCAGTCACCTAACAGGTTCTCGATGACCTTGAACCTCCTTCAAGATCAGTTCGGTTAAGCAGGCGTGTTCGTGCTGGTAGGGAGTTCCGTAGGGACGGCCGCAACTGCCCAGGGAGACCTTGCGCAGCTCGAAGTGTTGCTGGAAGTCCCGCCACTCCTGGTCGGTCGGTTCCCGGTATTCCTCAATCGGGCGGTCCGCGCGCCGGCGATCGAGGAAGGTCCGGCCCCGGCCCGGTCATGGCCGGTCCTTGCGCGAGGAGCGACAGGTGGCCAGTTCGTCTCCTTCGAGCGTGGCCAGGCGGGCGCGGGCGCCGGCCAGCAGGTCGGCGTGCTCGGTGTCGTCGGGACGCTCGGCGGCGATGGCCTCGTACAGCTCGACCTTGCGGCGGGCCAGGCCCAGCTCGGCGTCGCGCCGCTCATGCTCGGTCACTCCGGCGTTCTTGTACATGCCGACGCCCATGAGCAGGTTGGCGGCCTCGATGATGAGCCCGGCCCGCTCGGTGTCGGTCATGGCCGGGTAGCCGGGCGGCAGCGGCACGGGCTCGGCGTCCTGCCGTGGCCCGGGAGGGAATTGGATTCCGGGGTCGGGCGGGTACAGGAAGCGGTTGAGGTGGGTCAGGGCGGCGTCCGGGTCGGCGAGCTCGCCGAGCTGGTCGTAGGCGCGTTCGGGGGCCAGCCAGGCCATCAGTGCCGCACGGCGGAAGACGGTCTCGGCGGCGCCGTAGCGTTCGTGCGCGGCCTGCTTGCTGATCTCGCCGAGGTTCTCGCCGATGGTCTCCCAGGAGGTGCCGGCAAGACGTTCGGCGATGACGGCGGCTCGCAGGATGCCGCGGGCCTGTTCGGCCTGCCGCCAGGCGTAGTTGACCAGATCGCCGGGCTCGTCGTCGTGGTGTTCGCCGTTGGCGGCCAGGGCGCGGTAGCGGTCGGAGGCGTCGGCGGCCTCGGTGGTGACAGCCAGGCGGGCCAGTGCCGTCCGGGAGAAGGTGCGGGATCGGAACTCACTCATGCGTCAAGCATGTCCTGACAGATACATGTCGTCAAGGAAACCTTGACATCTGCTCTCGGTCGGCGCACGGTGGCCACAACCCGACCGGGAGGAGAGCCCGATGCCGCTGTTGCCGAGCGAGTACACCCGCAATGATCTGCGCCAGATCATCCGTGGCGAGAGCGCGACCGCTGCCCGGCGCTCCGAGGACGGCCACGACGGGGCGGCCCAGCAGCACCAGGACAACGCTGATGAGGCCCGGCAGATGATCAGCGCCCGCCACTAGGTGTGACTCGGACAAAGTTCGGGCCGCTGCCGGAGTAGCTCACCAACGAGAATCGGGACCCGCCCTGTTCCCTGCGGGGGAGACAGGGCGGTTTGCTCCGCCAACAAGCCGTCCGGGAACACCCGATGACTGACAGCTACTTTGCGTCTGGTGACGGCGACCCGAGCGGAGGGCCTCTGACGTGGGCCGGTCCCGGCCCGTTCGCCGCCGAGCGCCGGTCACGGCCACGGCGAACCTGAGCGCGGTAGACGAGACAGGCTGACCTTCAGACACAGGAAGACACCTTTTTTGCCCGCTTTGGGGCGCCGACATCATATGCGCGGGGATTCCCTGGGTTCAGTGCGTGTGGCGGAAGCCAGGTCCTTTCAACCATGTGGGCCTGTTCCCCCGGGGCTGGCACGGACCAGAGGCGACCGTCGATCGTGTTGCGAAGAACGAACAAGGCTAACGCCCCTCGCGTTTTGAACCAGTCGGGCTTGTCGATCGAGAAGCTTGCCTCGGTGCACGCGGGGACCGTAAAGGTCAAGAGTTCCCACACGCTCTCGTCCTTTGGTGTGTCTCGCGGGATCAGCTTGCCCTCCACGACCACGGGCACGGTGTTGCTGTTCTGCATCGTGATGGTGTCGGCGGGGCTGACCTGCGCATCCCACGATGAAGTCGTTACACGATTGGCGAGCTGCTGCGCCGCCAGCGCCGCTTGTTGTTCGCTGATCTCTAGTGCGTTCAGGGCTATGAAGAGCGCCGGCACCGCTGCAACACCCGCCAGGATGGTGCCGACCGCAGTCCACACTTGAAGCGCCCGCCCTTCTCGCGGATGTGCTTGCTTCGCTCTCCGCATCCGCGCTCGTTCGGCGACACGGATGGTGGCCTTCGCGGCCGACCGCGGGTGCCGGGGACTGATACGCACGCGCGCGGGCTGTTGAGGTGTCGAGGGCTCGGCGAGACGCTGGAGTAAGCGGGCGAAGCGTTGGCGGATGCGCGGCATGCATTAATCGTGCCCCCGCGTCAGCATCAACAGCCGCTACGGGTGTCGGTACAGAAATTGCCGACGTCGGGTCAGGCCGGTTTGTCGCGCTCGCGCAGCAGCGCCAGGACCTCGCCGGCGCGGGCGTCGGCGGCCTCGGCACGGGCGGCCGCCGCCCGCTGCATGGCCGCCTGGGTCGCGGACTGCGCGGCTGCCAGCTGGCCGCGCGTCTCCTCCAGCTGGCGGGTCTGGTCGAGGGCGCTGCGGGCGGCGTTGTACGCCTCGCCCGTGGCGGCTTGACGGGCCCTGATGTCCTTCTTGCGGGCGCTGTTCTTGACCATGGTCGGGTCCTTCCGGGCCAGGGTGTCCACGTCACCCCGCCAGGAGTCGTCACGACCAGGTCAGCGGAGCGTTCGTCATCTCGCTAGTTGATCTTTAGGTCATGATCGACGGCTAATAGCGCTCCCATAGCTCTCATGAGGCCAGACGATCATCGGTCGGTACCCATGGGGGCGAGCGACGCCTCTCGAATGGGGGCGGATGTGCGAGCCCGTCCAGGGGTCGTGCGGGACCCCCGGAACAGGAGGGTTTGGACCGCTCGGGGAAGAGGGAAGATCGCTCCGATACCCCCGCAAGAACGAGGGGAAATCATCACGACCACCGGCGACACGGCGCGGGATCGGTCACAGCGCGACCAGCTGGCCGAAGGTTCAGTACGGAACCTACGCTCGTGATCTATTTACACCGCGTCCGGGAAGCGACCGGCGGCGTGCTGGCCATCTTCGTAGGCGGCATACCGGCTATATACCGCCGATACCTAGCCTGAGGCTCATGACCCATCCCAGTCGACCGACTGGGCGCCTCAGAAAGGGGAAACAAGTTGCTAGGACGTAAGATCGGCGGCACCTTGGCAGGGGGACTCATCGCAGCGGCTGCGCTCATGGGCGGAACCACCCCCGCCGTGGCATCTGCCGAGGTCGCATCGGGAATCAATGTCACAGCCGCTTGCGGCATTTCCGTCTCGAAGTGGTACACGGAAAATAACAGCCGCTACGTTGAGGTGAAGAACACCTGCACGACGTCCAAGACCTTCTGCGTGGAAATCAACAACTGGCCCGACAAGGGGCCCTACACGATCTCCGGCGCGGACCTCTACAAGTCGTTTCGATACGCCGGCGCCGGGGCCCCTCGCGGCCGAGGAATCTACCTGGCATCGGACTGTGGTCCCGTATAAGGGGCGCCGATGAGAATCGAGCCGCCCAACCCAAAGCGACGGTGCGTAACCGGGAGCTTCCGGGCGGCTTGACAGCTGGCGGATCGCCTTTAACTAGGGGTCCCAGTAGTAACCGCGCCGCAAAACAACGGAAATGCTGGTCAGAGCTTCGGCGAAGGGTCTTCCAGGGCGAACCCTGGTGGGCACCTGACCTGGCGGATCTGTCAGGCCTGAGTTCTGCGCGGCGGCGGCATGCTGACCACGAGGGTCAGGGCGTCTTCGTCGCGGTGTGACGTCGGTGGATGCGTTCTTTGGCGTCGGCCACCTCGCTCCGGTACCGCTCGCGCATGGCCGGGGTCTGGTCGGCCAGGAACGCCTCGCCCATCGCGGTGTTGCGGCGGAAGGCCTCGGCCATCGCCACCACGATCGCGTCGCTGTGGGGGTCGTTGCCGGCTTCCTGGCTGGCACTGTCGTTGTCGCGGGCGGGTGTGTCCTGGCCTGGTTCGTCGTCTTCCAGGGCCCGGTACAGCGTGGAGCGGCCGACGCCGAGTTCGCGGGCGATCTGCGTGACGGACTGGCCGCGCGCCTGGCGGGCCCGGGCAGCGGCCAGCACGTCCTCGGTCACCGCGGCCGGGCGGCCGCCGACGCGGCCGACGGCGCGGGCGGCGTCCAGGCCCTCGTTGGTGCGCTCGCTGATGAGGTCGCGCTCCATCTCAGCCGCCATGGCCGCGACCATGAACAGCATCTTGTCGGCGATGGTCTGCCCGTTGGGGCGGTGGCTGCCGGCGCAGATGCCGGTCAGGATCTGCAGGTTGATGCCGCGCGGCGCGAGCTCGTCCTCCAGGAAGACCAGCAGCTCCTTCATGCTGCGGGCGACCCGGTCGGGTTTGGTGACTACCAGGGTGTCGCCGGCCTTCAGCGACGCCACGGTGGCCTGCAGCTTGGGACGGTCCTTGCGGCGGGTGGAAATGGTCTCTTCGACGATCTCGCGGCAGTCGGCGCCGTTCAGCAGCTGCAGCTGCAGCTGCGCGGCGTGGTCCTGGGCGCGGGTGGAGACGCGGGCGTAGCCGACGCGGATCGCGTTGTTCGGCGCGGTGGGTACGGCGGGCGAAGCGTTCACTCCTCCAGCGTCCCGAAAAGGGTCCCAAAACTCAAGGTCTATGGGGAATGTTTCGGGACGGGTTTCGGGACGATCCCCGGGAATCGCGCGATCGTCTGAACTGGGGATCTGCGGAGACGGCTCCGGCATCGCGGAACCGTCCCTTAAAGACCGTTTCCGGGACGGGCTTTCTTGCGAGCGGGCGCGGTCTTCGTGGCCGCCTTCGTGGCGGTCTTCGCGGGCGTCTCGGTGGCGGCCTGGTCGGCGGCCGCCGCCTTCGCCGCCAGGGCGGCTTGCTTGGCCCACAGCTTGGCGAGCCTGGCCAGGCCGGCGTTGACCTCGTCGCGGTCCCACTTGGCCGGGTCCCATTTCGTGGTGCCGAAGATGTGCTTGGCCACCTGGTACTTCCAGCCCTTGCGGTGCCGCAGGGCCCGCATGTGTTCTTCGTAGCCTTCCGGCCCGCCGCTGTCTTCGGGCGGGCAGGCGCGGCCGCCGGCACTGCAGCGCGGGTAGACGGCCTTCGCCGCCGGCCGGTGGACCTTCTCCACCACCAGGTCGTGATCCCACATGTCGCCCATGTCGTAGCGGTAGCCGAGCCAGTCCCCGACCTGGGGGATCAGGGCTGCCAGCGTCACCTTCGTCTTGTCGCGGGCATTGTCGCCGTACTCGGCATCACCTTTGCCGAACAGGTGAAGGTGGTGCTGCTGCCAGCCCATCGCGACCTGGATGACCTCGTGCAGCTGGTCCAGGGTCGCCGTCGACGGCAGATGGACGCGCCGCCACACCGGCGGGTGAACCTCGCGCAGAGTGACCTTGATCTGGTGAACGGTGCCCATGGCGGTCACCGTATCGGGCTTCGGGGATCAATCAGGACGTGGTTAGCGATAAGCCCCTGATGATCAGGTCGCGGCCGTGATGCGGGTGGCGTAGACCCGGTGGGCCTTGCGCTCGGCGGAGCTGGCGGATTCGGTGGCGAGGGCGGCGGCCTGCTGCAGCGCGGTGCGGTGGAGTTCGAGCGGCGCGGTGATCCGGAGGGAGTGGCCCTGGCCGCGGCGGATGGTCCGGCCGGAGGAGAGCGCGGTGCGGACGGTCTCGTCGCCGCCCGCGAGCAGGTGGTCGGCGAGCAGACCGGGAAGGTCGAGGGTGATCACCGGGTCCGGCTCCGGCAGCTGCTCGGCGGCCGGGTCCGGGAGGACGTCGAGCTGCACGGGGAGTTCGCGGGCTCCGGCGGAGTCCAGGACCCGGCGGATCGTCTTCGGGTCGACCTGGTGCTGCCGGGCGAGGGCCTTGACGGCGGCGCCTTCGCCGAACGCCTCGACCACCTTCGCTGCCTGGTCCTGGTTGAGCGCGGCGGGGCGGCCGAGCGTCTTGCCGGAGGCTTCGGCGGCGGCAACGCCTTCGCGGGTGCTCTCCGAGATCATGTCGCGCTGGAACTCCAGCACGGCGGCGAGCACGTTCACCATCATTTTGGTGCCGGGATCGTCGGAGGCGAGGTCGATGCCGGACAGCAGTCCGGATTCGACCCGCAGGTGCAGGCCGCGGCGGATCAGCACCGGCCGCAGGGCGAGGATGTCGGCCACCGAGCGGAAGAGTCGGGCGGCGTCGGCGATGCGGATGGTGTCGCCGACGGCGGCCTCGTTCAGCAGCCGGGTGAAGCCGGCGCGGTCGAGCGAGAGCTGCCGGGTGGAGGTGGCGGGGTCCTCGTAGGCGAGGGCGCCGGCGGCCAGCAGCGGGGCTAGGGCGTGGCGCTGGCGGGCGTCGGTCTGCTTGTCGGTGGAGTGCCGCAGGTAGAGCCGGTCGGCCATGTGCTCTTCGCCTTCCCCGGGTGGGCCGGGCGGGGCCCGGCGGTGTCCGCGGACCACCCTAGTGGGGGCGGAATGGGGAGGCGGAACAGTGGACCGGATTCGATTGGATCGGCGGCCGGTTCCGGCAGGTCGGCGGGCCAAGCCGATTGGATCTGCGACTGGGGGCGGAATCGACCGTTTCCGCCTCCCCTTTGGATTGAAACACCTCCCCCACCTTCGTTGTGTCGACCCAACGGATACCCGGCGGGTGAGACGCCGCGCTGCGTCGACACAACGAAAGGCCACCGGGCGGGAACCCGGCAGCCTTCGGAGTGGTCGGGATGGTCAGCACGCCGCTGCGGCGGCCTTGCCCGTGGCCGCCCACCGAGCTGGGCTCTGATTTCTGCGAGGCTGTGCGACCTCGCCAGTCTCACGGCCCGGCTCCTTCCCAATGAGTCACGTCAAAGGCCGCTGTTGCGTAATCGTAATACGAGCCAAACTCGTTATTAGTCACAGAAAGATTGAAGCCCCGCGAAACATTACGAGGGACGGTGCGGCTCGGAGACAGTTCCTCATCGTCGAGGTCGTCGTTGTTGCAGCTCGCCCCTTCGTAAAGTTGCAGCCATGGCCGGGCGGAAACCACTTCGGTGCCAAGCAGCCGCAGCGTGATGCTTAGCTGGCCCCTGGTTTCACCACCTGCGCACGTCCAGACAAACACATGCGCTGTACGACCGTTGTGTGTAAGGATGCGGTTTGCCTTGATTCTCAGAGTGCTGCTCGTACTGCTCCCGAAGAGTCCACCGTGGTCGTGCACGTGTAGGGTTCCTCTGACCCAGACAGTGTGAGTGGGGACTGCCGCAGCGGGCTGCGTCATACCCGCGAACGGGATGGGAGTCAGCAGAACCGCAGCCGCCGTGAGATATGCGAATTTCATCTTTGAACCTCGCTGACGCGACCACTGCTTACCGTGGACAGCAGCAGGTGTGTGCACTATTACTGGCGAGCGGAGTGGCTCCCGCATTTGGGGCCTCGCTTCAAGCCTCTTATCTATGCTCCCACTACTGCCATCTCGCTGCAAGAGGACACCAGCGCTGCGATCGGCCGGTACCAGCCCGTCGCCATCCCCCGGTTGGGCAGCGCCGAGGACCGTGCCGAGGCATACCGCCGACTACGGTCCAGGACCGTACCACCCGAACAAGTCCGTGGCCGTGCGCCGCTCTGCGCTGCTGCAGGGAATGCGTTCCCGCATGGCGGTGCCGATCTTCTCCGCGCCGCCACGCGGGCGGGTCACACGTCCGTGGCGGGGCCGGGGTGGGCGCGCTCGACGTGGGGTCGCGCATCTCGGTCAGGGCCTCGTACCAGTCGTCGAAGCTGCCGCTGGCCTCGACTTCGTGCTGCAGCACGTCGTTCTCCGCGATGGCGTAGCCGGAGGACACTGTGCAACCGGGCTGGACAATGGGCTTCCCCTATCCCTCGTCGTCTTCGTGGTTCCCGGCGTCGGCCGGGTCGCGCAGCGGCCGCAGGCCGCCGCCGGCCGGGCCGGAGTGCCGGAAGCTGTAGCGGCCCAGCACATTCAAGTTGGCGTGCTTGAGCGGGGAGAGCCGGGCGAGGTCCTCGTCCAGGACGTCGTGCTCGCGCTGGTCGGCGGGCAGGGAGCGCAGCTGCTCGACGGCGGCGTCCAGGTAGCGGGTGGTCCACAGCACCGCGGCGTTGAGGACCAGGCCGAGCGCGCCGAGCTGGTCCTCCTGGCCGTCGCGGTACGCCTGCATGATCTGGCCGCGCTTGCCGTGGCAGATGTCGCGGGCGAGCTTGTGGCGGGACTCCTGGACGGTGAGCTGGCGGTTCATCTGGCGCCGGTAGGTGTCGTCCACCGGGTCGACCACCCGCAGCAGGTGCAGCGTCTTGGCGATCCGCCCGTACTCCATGAACGCCTGCCCGAGCGGGGTCGGGCGGCCTTCGCGGCCGAACATCCGCAGCAGGTCGTAGGCGCGGACCTGGCCGGTCACCAGGGAGCCGGCCACCCGCAGCATGTCCGGCCAGTGCGTGGCCACCTTGCCCAGGTTGACCTTGTTGCGGGCCAGCGGCTCCAGCGGCCCGTACCCGCCGGTAACCACTCCAGGCAGCTCCGCGCGCCAGAACCGCTGGTCGGCCAGGTCCCGGAACCGCGGAGAGAAGTTGTAGCCGAGCATCGAGAACAGCCCGAACACCATGTCGGAGTACGAGGCGTTATCGGTCGCCACCATCTCCGGCCGCACCCCGCCGTCCAGGTTCAGCAGGGTGTCCAGGATGAACAGCGAGTCGCGCGGGGTGCCCGGCACCACCATCTGCCCGATCCCGGCAACCTGGTCATTTACGGCATTTAGCCATGTAATACCCCTTTTGAAGTGGTAGTACTTTGGCGAGGCGCCCGCGCTGATCGTCCGCTTCGGCACCACGAACCGCAGTCCGTCGACCGAGGCCAGCAGGCCCTCGCCCCAGTGCGCGACGATCGGCACCCGCCTCTGGGCCCGGATCAGCTCCGCGTTCGCGGCGGCCAGCGTGTCGGCGCGCAGGTAGTACTGGTCGACGTGCACCAGCCGGGCCCGGGTCAGGGCCTCCTCGTCGGCGTCGATCACCGGGGTGTAGCCGATGTTGCACGCCTCGGCGACCAGCAGCGCCACCAGCGAGGTCTTCAGGTTCTCCATCCGGGTGCGGCCGTCCCCCAGGTGCACGAAGGCGTCCAGGAACCCGGTCCAGGAGTCGACCTCGAACAGCAGGTCCGGCAGGTCGATCTTCGGGAGCATCGCCGCGGTGGTCCGCCTCAGCCACCGCAGCGACTTCGGCTCGCCGAGCGCCCCGAGCCGGTCGACGTTGAGCTTCAGCCGGCCGCCGGGCTGGACCTCGAAGGAGAGCTTCGCGTCCTGCCCGGCCTCCTCCAACCGCTCGGCCATCAGCTGCCAGGCCGCGTCCAGCGCCCGCACCCGTCCGGCCAGGTGCTCGGCCACCGGCTCCTCAAGGCTCAGCCCGTGCAGCACGTCCGCCTGGACCGCCTCCCACTGCGCGCCGTCCAGCAGGCGCGCCCGCGGATCGGCCCAGCGGTTGGACGGGGAGGCGAACACGTCCCGGCGCCCGAGCGCCTTGTGCAGCTGTTCCAGCACGCACACCGCGTAGGCGTCCCGGTCCACCGCCCCCGGCGGCAGGTCGGGGTTGGAGAACACCGCCTTTTTCCAGGCCGGCGGCACCAGCTTCTGGTCGATCTCCCGGGGCAGCAGCGGCTTGGCCTTCACCTTGCGCCGCGCCAGCGCCGGGAGGCGCTTCACGGCCTCCAGCACCCGCTTGCCGCCGGAGGCCGCCCCGAGCGCGCTCGACTCGCCGAGCAGCGACAGGAACGGGCGCACCGTGCTGTAGCGGCCGGCCAGCTGGCGGCGCATCTCCGCCTCGGACTCGTCGTCGCCCGGCGGCAGCAGCTCGTCCAGCAGCCGCACCGCCGCCTCGACCTCGGCGCGCGGCCCGACCTCGGTCTCCAGTGCCAGGAAGAGCGCCGCCGCGTCCAGGTCGGCGCCAGCCTCGGCGACCAGGTCCAGCTGCTCGGACCACAGCCGGTACACCGCCTGCACCGTGCGCGACGCCTTCGCCAGCCGGGGCCGGAACGCCAGCCACTCCTTGTCCGTGGCCCGCTTCGCCACGTTCAGCAGCTTCACCTGCATCAGCAGCGCGAACACGTCCAGCGCGTCGTCGATCGCCGACGCCTCCAAGTGCCGCACCACCGAGGTCAGCAGCGCGGTGCGCCGCGGCTCCCGGGCTCGTTCCAGGATCGGCGCCTTCGAGCCCAGCCCGACCCGGGCCAGCGTCGCCAGCCGGTTCGGCGGCACCTTGTCCAACTTCACCCGGCCCAGATGGAAGGCGGAGATCTCGTCCACCCGCTCCAGCGCCTTCGCCATGCTCGTGCCGGTCGTTCGTGTCGGCGGCCGGCGCAGCCGCTCCAGCTCCGAGATCCGCTTGCCCTCCGGCACCTGCAGCAGCGCCACCAGGTCCGCGGGCAGCGAGCGGTCCGCCCGCCGGGCGGCGTTGGCCACCGTGGCGTGCAGCCGCCGCTCCGCGACCGTGCGGACCTCCGCGACCTGCCGCACCAGCGCCGACACCCCGGGCAGCAGCACCCGGTTGCGCCGCAGCCACCCCACCGCCTGGTTGAACAGCGCCACCGGCCCCTCGGCGTGCGTCCAGGCCCGCCCGTGCAGGAAGGTGCGGAACCGCCTGCCCCACGCCGCGTCCTCGAACTGGTGGTAGCCGTAGGCGTCCCGGATCTCCCAGGCGTGCTCGTACGCCGTCATCTGCCGTTCGGTGTACCGCTTCACCACCGAGGGGTCCTCCACGCCCAGGTGCTCGGCCACGTACGCGACCACCGACCACGGCATGTCCAGCAGGTCCTCCAGGAAGAGCCCCAGGTACCGGACCGTGCACATCTGCAGCGCGAAGCCCAGACGGTTGTGATCACCCCGCCGTTTCCCGATCAGCCGCCGGTCCACGTCATCGAGGTAGAAGAACCTCTCCATCTCCGGGCGCGTCGGCTCTTCAACGAACCGTCCGTACGCCCCGGCCTGCTCATCCGTCAGGAACTCCATCGGCACGGGGCGGACGGTATCCGCCAGCCGATCACCTCATGCGATCTTCGGCCGAAGTCGAGCGGTCCGGAGGATCACTGTGCTAGTGAGCAAGATCGTTCCTTACCGCTAACCACGTCCTGATTGATCCCCGAGGCCGGTATCGGCGTGATCATCACGGAATCGGCTGATGCACGCATTCCGGCCCGGCACGCGGTTCGCCGCCACCAGGGGCGAAGCAGCTCTCCGTGACGCCGCCGAAAGGCTGCCGCGCCCGACACCGGAAATCTCTGTTCGCCGCAGTAGACATTTGTTGCTGCTGGGGCTAGTGTTTCTCACATCGCAAGGACGGATCGACCGGGCAGCGGAAGTATTGGCACCACGATGAACTGCCTGGAGCTAGATGAAGTGCACGTTGATGGCAGAAGGTCGGACGTGAAGGGCCAGCGCAACGGTTAGGGCCCAGATCGTGGACGCGCTGCCTGCAGGTGAAGTAGGGCAGTAGGTCCGGAAGATAGAGATGAAGGGAGTGTTGAACGCCATCGGGATCGCCCGTTGCCGGCTGAAGTTTCGCCGCTCGGGTACCGCAGTTCCACAGATAGGAAGGTGGTCTGAGGTCACGTATCCGCGATCCCCGCATCACCGCCGGACAGTACGGCGGATGTGGACGACGGTAAGCCGGCCGGATGGCCGGTAGATGGTGTTGAACTCTTTCGGGGCCCTGGCGCGACACGCGCCGGGGCCCCTTGTGCGCGTCAGGGAAAGGAATGTATGGGTCAACGTCGCTCGGCTGCCGGTGGAGACACGATCGCTCACGGCAGGATCGTGCACACGGCCGGATCCACGCCCGGATTCAGGGCCGAAGACCGGTTCGAGGATCGGTTCGACGATGAGGACTACCCCGCCTTCAGCATGGGCGCGGCCGCCGACATGCTCGGTGTCACCCCGACGTTCCTGCGGGCTCTGGGCGCCGCCGGACTGATCGAGCCGCTACGCTCCGGCGGCGGGCACCGCCGCTACTCCCGCTACCAGCTGCGCCTGGCCGCCCGGGCCCGGGAACTGGTCGACCAGGGCACGCCCGTGGAAGCCGCCTGCCGGATCATCATCTTGGAAGACCAGCTCGCCGAGGCGCTGCGCATCAACGACGCCCGCGACCGCCCGGCCGGACCCTAGCACCAGCAGTGTGACAAGACCCGGCGGCGTGAAGCCGACCGGGTCCTGGTGTGCACGTTGGCGACATTGACCGCGCTTGTTGTCACCGGCCTCGCATCTGCTGAAGGGTTCGTGAGGGCCCATGGCATGGGCCGTCCTGTCCGCCCCTCTCGGCCCGGGGGCCTATGACGAGTCGGCCTCCTCTTGCGGCCCTCCACTCGGGTCGGCGTCACCAGCCGCAAAGTAGCGAGAAAGACCAGGTCAAAGCCTCCCAACAGAACCCTTGGTCAGGATGCGAAGCCATAGCGGTCCGCAGTCGCCTGGGATACCGATCTTCTCGCGAGGCCGATGAACAGCCACGATGCGGTCCGGGCTCTCCGTCGGATGATGGGAGTCGATCACTCACAGCTACTTTGCCCCTGGTGACGCCGACCCGAGTGGAGGGCCTTGAAATCCCAGAGTTCGAGCGAACCGAAGGGTCTTCACGATGAACCCAAGGGTCTGCATGTTCAATGGGCCGGTTCTGACCCTTGGGTTCGCCGGAACCGGCGGGGTTTTGTTTCCTTGCGGGCGGTTGCCAGGAGCGCTATGGACTAACCGGATGCGTTGGAGCGGTCGAGGAACCCGCGCAGTCCGGTCCGTACGCCATCGGTGGGTACGGTGGCGGCGAAGGAGGCCGCCTCGACCGCGAGCCCCTCGTCGATCGGCAGGTTGATGCCCCGGGTGACCGAGCGCAGGCAGGCCGCTACAGCCGTCGGCGCGTGCCGGACGATCCGGGCGGCCAGGTTCCGGGCGGCGTCGAGGAGCGCGTCGGCGGGTACGACGGCGTTGACGAGGCCGATCTCGGCGGCCCTGGCGGCCGGGATCGGGTCGCCGGTCAGAATCATCTCCAAAGCGCGCCTGCGACCGACGTGGCGCGGCAGCCGCTGGGAACCGCCGAACGGCGGAGGGAAACCGAGGGCGATCTCGGGCTTGGCGAACGTCGCGTGCTCGGCCGCGATCGCGAGGGGGGGCTGCCTCGATGATCTCGCAGCCGCCGCCGAAGGCGAGGCCGTTGACCGCGACGATCACAGGCTTGGGGAACTCCTCGATCCGCCGGGTCAGCCCTTGGCCGCGCCGGACGATCTCGCGCAGGGCGCACTCGGTCCCGCCCGCGATGCTCCCGGCGAGAGACGGGATGTCCGCGCCCGCGCTGAACGCCCTGCGGCCGGCGCCGGTCAAGATGACCGCGCGGACGGAATCGTCGGGGTCGATGTGGTCGAGCGCGGCGAGCAGCGCGTCGATCGTCGGGTAGTCGAGGGCGTTGAGTTTCCGTTCCCGATCGATGGTGATCGTGACGAGGTGGTCGTCCTGGTCGATGTGGACGGTCATGCCGGGCTCCGTTCGCTGGGCGTGGAACACCGAGGCTAGGAGCCGTAATCTAGGACAATCCACTTATTGTCCTAGATACAGGGTTCGGCATGCGGCCACCGTCCTACAAAGCCATCGTCGACGAGCTCGCCGCGGCGATCCGCTCCGGCATGGTGCCAGCGGGCACCCGGCTCCCGACGCACCGCGATCTGGCTCGCGAGCGGCGGATCGCGCTGGCCACGGCCACCCGGGTCTACGCCGAGCTCGCCGCCATGGGCCTGGTCGCGGGCGAACCGGGACGCGGGACGTTCGTCCGGGTCCTGTCCGGCTACGACGGGCTGGAGCCCTCGCGTGCCCTGCCGGTGCCGCGGGTGGCCGACCTGTCGTTCAATCAGCCGCTGGCCCAGGGGCAGGCCGACCAACTGCGCCTGGCCCTGCGGACCCTCTCGACATCGGGCGAGGTCGAGTCGCTGCTCCACCAGCACCCGCCGGGCGGGCGCCGGCACGACCGGGCGGTCGTGGCCACCTACCTGCTGGGCCGCGGGATCGACACCGCGCCGGCGAACGTCCTGCTGGCGAGCGGGAGCCAACAGGCGCTCGACACCGTGCTGCGCGCGCTCACCCGGCCCGGCGACGTCCTGGCCGTCGACGCGCTCACCTATCCCGGCATCACGCTTCTCGCCTCGGCGCACGGTCTCGACCTCGCACCGGTCCCCGTGACGGCAGCAAGCCCGGACCTCGACGCGCTCGACCAGCTGTGCCGTACGCGGCCCGTCCGCGCGATCTATGCGATCCCCACCGTGCACAACCCGCTCGGCTGGGTGCTCGACCGGGACCAGCGCGCCCGCCTCGTCGCCATAGCCCGCGCCTGCGACTGCGTGATCGTCGAGGACGGCACGTACGCGTTCCTGGAGGCCGCACCGCCCCCTCCATTGCAGGTCCTCGCCCCCGAACGCACCTGCTACGTCGCCGGCCTGTCGAAGAACGTGGCGGCCGGCCTGCGGTTCGGCTTCGCGGTGGTGCCCGACCGGCACGTCGGGGCCGTCACCAGAAGTATGCGCGTGGCTGCCTGGGGCGCGCCGGGACTCATCACCGCCCTGGCCACCGGCTGGATCGCCGACGGCACGGTCGCGCAGTTGGAGAAAGCTCGCCGCGAGGACGCCACCGCCCGCCAGGACATCGCCCGAGCCGCGCTCGCCGGCATGGACGTCACGGCGCACCTGACGTCATACCTGGTGTGGCTCGGCTTGGAGCCACACCAGCGTCCCGACCACGTCGCGGCCGTGCTCGCGGAGGAAGGAATCCTTGTATCCACCGCCGATGCGTTCGCCACCGGCACTTACCGTCCCCGTGCGCTCCGGCTGGCACTCGGCACGCCGCCACTAGGCGAGCTCGGGTCGGCGTTGCACCGCCTGCGGGACGCGATCGAGGCCATCCCGCCGTGACGTGCCGACAAGCTGCCAGCTCCGGCGCTCTACCGCCGTGCTGCACCCGGGCGCCCGCGTGCCCGGTCGCAGTCTCAGCTGCTGCGATCAGATCCATCCCACCCAGATACAGCTGCGGACATGGGGCGGGGCGACGTCCGCCCAGTCCGGCAGATACCGTCCGGCGGCCTGCCCGGACTACGCCCCTCACCTGCTCCAGGCGCATCGCATGGGAGCTGACCGTCCCGTCCGATAACCCGGCGGCCCCGAGGGCCAGGACGAACCCGGCCAGCACGTCGCTCTCGAAGGCCGCCAACTCGTCCGCGGTCACCGGCGCACGCGCCACCCGTGGATCCCGCACCTGCGGGTGTCGATTATTCATCCGTCCAGGTCAAGCTGCATGCTTGTACTCCCTGAGGACGCCGCAGAGTCGATCATGTCGGCGGATATCAAGGCGGGTGATCTCGGCTGGAAT
>NZ_JBQHCW010000051.1:0-26111 GCF_052068115.1 Nonomuraea sp. ZG12 | reverse complement strand
GGCCGCGCTGATCGTCCTGCTGCGCACCTTCGGTGCTAGCTCCTGGGACTCCGGGAAGACGTGACCTGACGCGGGCCGTGCCCGGCTTCATCTCCGAGGCGGCGGCGCGCGTGGTAGGCAGCGGTCAGCGCGAGCATGATCGGGCCCCACAGAGCGACCGGGGTGATGGCGGTCTTGGCCAGCGCCTCCCACCAGATGTTCTCGTACGGGGTCCCTTCGATGGCCCCGAACCAGGTGAGTCCCATCATCACCGTCACCATGGTCAGGATCAGACCGCCGATCGTGGCGGGGATGACCACCAGCATCGGCGGGATGCGCCTGCCACCGACGATCGGGACCCAGGTGGGGACAGTCTCACCCCACCGGCTGACCAGGCCGATCGCTGCAAGCGCGGCTACCTCGGTCAGGATGCTGAGCCCGAATACGTACGGGATGGAGATCGCCAGGCCGGGCATGGACATGTCGTTGATCTGGCCCATCTCGAAGTGGAACGCGAACGGCAGCCGCCACAGGCACGACGGCAGCAACAACAGCGGCAGCGCGTAGGCCAGCCGGAGCGCCCAGCGAGGGGCGGGTCGTTCGGTGTCGCTGGTGGCCGGCACCTTGTGCATCAGCTTGATCGCCATGCGTTCATGGTGTCCGACCTGCGAATACCGCGGCTCCCCCGGCAGGGTGAAGTGGCTCCCCGGACGGGTGGATCGGCGACCTGGTGACGGGTCGGCTCGCTGGCGGCGGAGCTCGAGCAGATCGCCGCGCAGTAGCAGGGTTGACCAGGGCGGGGCCGGACCCCGCAGGGTCCGGCCCGCCGGGGCTACGGGGCCGGTGGGTAGTCGGTGATGTACACCGGTACGCCCACCTTGGTGGTGTCGGCCGCCTCGCCCACGCCGTTGACGACGTGGTCGATCGTTCCGGCGTTGAGGTTGACGGTCATGATGTGGTGCAGTTTGACGCCCGGCCTTGACGGCGCCTCGAAGCCGTTCTCGGTGTGGATCTCCGGGTTGTTCTGGTTGAAGACGTAGACACCGGCGCCGTACAGGTTGTGCGTCCTGACCCGGTCGCCGACCTTGTAGCCGGCCCAGCCCTCGACGTCGCCGTTCATCCAGTCGGCCTGGGCAGGCGGGTCGTACGGCAGTTCGTTCTGGTAGAGGATCGTCGTGCCGTGCTCGCCGTTCCAGATGGTGTTGTACTGCTGGAAGTGCTCGACGAACAGGCCGGTCGCGGTCACGTGGTCGCCGTTGACGACGACGCCGTTGCGGCCGGTGTTGGTGTTCCAGCGCTGGGTGTCGGTGAAGCCCTCGACGCCGTGGTCGGCGCGCCACACCCAGGCGTGGTCGATGAGCACGTGGTCGCTGTTGACCTCGAGCGCGGTGCCGGTCTTGCCGACGTGCGGGCCGCCGACCCGGAAGTAGACGTCGGACAGGGTCGTCGGGTTGTTCGGCGAGCTCCGGTGATGGCCGTGCTTCGTACCGACCCTCAACAGCACCCGTGACGTGTGGAGACCCGCGTCGATGGTCACGCCGGCGACGACGACGCCCGGCACGTCGGCGACGACGAGCGGGGTCGAGCCGCGTACGGCGGTGAGCGTGGCGTGCCCGAGGCCGAGGACGACCGTGTCCGGGCGCTTGACCTCGATGCTCCGCGCGATGTCGTACACGCCGGGCGTGAGCAGCAGGTTCTTGCCCCGAGCGAGTTGCTGGTTGATGACGTGCACCGAGTCCGACGGCTTGGCGACGAAGAAGTCGCGGATCGGCAGCGTACGGCCCGGCGTCATGCCGTCGGCCCACGAGACGCCACGGGTGCCCTTCCGGGCGGCGGGCACGTGCACGTGGTACCCGCCCCGCGCGTCGGCGTACAGGTAGGGCTTCTCCCTGCTGACGGGGGTGGTGTCGAGCGTGGTGTACGGCGGGGTCGGGAACGCGGTGTCGTCCGGTGCGCCGACGACGCCGGCGAAGACCTGGTTCCACACGGCGTTCGACCAGCCGGCGACCTCGCTGTCGCGGATCAGCCACTGCTGCTGCGAGCCGTTGGTGACGGCCGGCAGTTTGGAGTCGGCGATGAAACCGCCGCTGGCGTACTGCGGGCCGGCGGTGCAGTAGTCCATGAGCGACAGGGTGCCGCCGGTGACGTTGAGCCGGCGCATGGACACCGCCTGGGAGACGGCCCAGATGTTCGCCGTCGACCTGCAGCCGTCCTGGCCGGCCGCGTTGACGTTGATCGACAGGTTGGACAGGGTGCGCCAGAAGTTGACCAGCGCGAGGCAGTTGGCGGTGCCGCCGTCCGCCAGGCAGCGGTTGTAGACCTCGACCTTGCCGTTGATGACGACGTCGGTGGGTGAGGCGCCGAGGCCGGAGATCTCGGTGTAGTAGCCGACCTTGATCTGGAGCGGCTGCTCGGCGGTGCCGTACGTGCCGGGCTTGAAGAGGTAGGCGTGGCGGGTGGCGCCCATCTCGTTGTCGACCTGGGCGGCGTGCGCGGCGTCGAGGGTCGCCTGGATCTCGGCGACGGGCATGCCGGGCTCGAAGACGGTGACGTGCGGCCCGAGATCGGGGGCGCGGTGGGGCGGTGTGGCGGCGGTTGCGGGCGTGCCCGTCGTCATGAGGGCGGTCGCCAGTACGAGACCGATCGTGGACACCCGGCGGATCCGTAAACGTCGCCTCGTAGTGCCAGGGGGGTGGGTCGCCATTGCGGTTCGTCCTTTCCACTGCGTGCGCAGCGCCTGGCCCGGACGCCGCCGGACCCGCGAGAGAGCGCTCTCTCGTGTCGCCTGTTTCTATCGTGTGACGGATCCGATCACAAGGGCCGCGAACGAGGTTCGTGGAGGCGGCGAACCGCCTCCACGAGAAGAACCGCTAGAACCGCACCTCACGAGCCGTGTACGGCTCCGCCAGGAAAGCGAGCTCCTTCTCCGAGAGCGTCACCCCCACGGCCGCCACCGCGTCGTCCACGTGCCGATCCTTGGTCGCCCCCACGATCGGCGCCGTGACGGCCGACTGGTGGAGCAGCCAGGCCAGCGCGACCTGGGCGGCGGGCAGGTCCCGTTCGCGGGACAGCTCCGCCACCCGGTCCACGATCAGCCGGTCGCCCTCGGGCTCGTACAGGAAGTCGATCCGCTTGTCCGAGCCCGTCCTGGCCGTGGCGGCGTCGGACCCGGCGCGAGCGAGCACGCCGCGCGCCAGCGGGCTCCACGGGATCACACCCACACCCTGGTCCGCGCAGAGGGGAAGCATCTCGCGCTCCTCCTCGCGGTACAGCAGGTTGTAGTGGTTCTGCATGGATACGAACTTGGTCCAGCCATGCCGCTCGGCGGCGTGCTGCGCCTTGGCGAACTGCCATGCCCACATGGTCGACGCGCCGATGTAGCGCGCCTTGCCCGCCTTGACGACCTCGTGCAGCGCCTCCATCGTCTCCTCGATCGGCGTCTCGGGGTCCCAGCGGTGGATCTGGTACAGGTCCACGTGGTCGGTGCCGAGCCGCCGCAGCGAGTCGTCGATGGCGGCGTGAACGTGCTTGCGGGACAGGCCGCGATCGTTGCGTCCCTTGCCCATCGGGAAGAACACCTTGGTGGCCAGCACGTAGTCGTCGCGGCGGGGGAAGATCCTGCGCAGCACGTTGCCGGTGACGGTCTCGCTGGCGCCGGAGCTGTAGACGTCGGCGGTGTCGAAGAAGGTGACGCCGGCGTCGGCCGCCCGCCGGATGATCGGCTCCGCCTGGTCCTCGGGCAGCGCCCACTCCTGCTTGGCCGGATCGCCGAAGCTCATCATCCCCAAGCAGATGCGAGAGACGTGCAATCCGCTGTTACCCAGTCGCGTGTAGTCCATATCGCCCACCATATGACCGGGAAAAGGGTGGACTCTCAGTGGGGATACTGAGGGGTGATCATGGTGACGCCCGGGACGGAGCCGATCCCCGCCAGCGCCTTGCCGGCGTCGCCGAGGCCGATGGTCCTGGTGACGAGCTGATCCGGGTGCAGGAGGCCGGCTCTGATCATCTCCATCATCGGCGGGTACGCGTGCGCGGCCATCCCGTGGCTCCCCAGCAGCCGCAGCTCCAGCGCGACCACCCGGTCCATCGGCACCGGCGTCGCCCCGCCCGGCAGCAGGCCGACCTGCACGTGCCGGCCGCGCCGGCGCAGGCTCTCGACCGAGGCGGCGCAGGTCTGCGGGCTGCCCAGAGCGTCGATCGAGGTGTGCGCGCCACCCCTGGTCAGCTCTCTGACCTGGGCGGCGGCGTCGCCCGCCGAGCCGTCGACGAAGTGCGTGGCGCCCGCCTCCTCGGCCAGGTGCAGCGCGTCGGTGCTGATGTCGACGGCCACCACCCGCGCCCCGGCCGCGCTCGCGATCATGATCGCGGACAGGCCGACACCCCCACAGCCGTGTACGGCCACCCACTCGCCCGGCGCCACCCGGCCGACCTGCGACACGGCGCGGAAGGCGGTGGCGAAGCGGCAGCCGAGGCCGGCCGCGGTGACGTATGACATGTCCTCGGGGAGCGTGATGAGGTTGACGTCGGCGTGGTCGATCGCCACGAGCTCGGCGTAGGAGCCCCAATGGGTGAAGCCGGGCTGTGTCTGCCGTTCGCACACCTGCTGTTCGCCGGCGGCGCAGGCCGTACACGATCCGCAGGCGCAGACGAACGGGACCGTCACCCGCGCGCCGGGCAGCCACCCGCGCACGTCGGAGCCGACCGCTTCGACGACGCCCGCCAGCTCGTGGCCCGGGACATGCGGCATGACCCGGATGTCTGGATCGTGCCCCTGCCAGGCGTGCCAGTCGCTGCGGCACAGCCCTGTCGCCTCGACCCTGATGATCGCCCCGTGCGGGGCGGGGGACGGGTCGGGCAGCTCGCGCACGTCGAGCTCTCCACCGAAGATGTCAAAGGCTACCGCTCGCATCTCATGAGCTTAGGGTCAATTCCCGCAGCTCGCGCAAGGCCTGGTGGGAGGGGGAGCCTGGCTCGGCGGTGTAGAGGACCAGGCGCAGGTCGTCGCGGTCGGGCACCTGCATGACCTGGCAGATCACCTCGATCAGGCCGACCAGGGGATGGGTGACGCGCTTGCGCTGCTCCCTGCGCGGCGCGACCTCGTGCTCGGCCCACACCCTGGCGAAGTCGGGGCTGAGCGCGAGCATCTCCGCGACCAGTGCCTGAAGGCCGGCGTCGTCGGGGTAGCGGCCCGCCGCGACGCGCAGGTCGGCGACGGAGGTGCGGGCGAAACGGCCCCGCTCCTCGTCGTCCAGGTGCTCGGCGATGTCGGGGGAGCGGAAGACCCAGCGGATGACGTTCAGGTCGTCGCGGGGCCGCGCGTCGAGGCCGCCCAGAAGGGCGCCGGCCAGCGGGTTCCAGGCGAGGAGGTCATACCTGGGGTTGAGCACGTAGGCGGCCACCTCCTCCAGATAGCCGAGCAGGTGCAGGGTGCCCTGCGGCACGTCGGACCTGATCCTGGGCGCGTCGAGCGGCTGCCCGGCCAGGCGGAACAGGTGGGCCCGCTCGTCCTGGTCGAGCATCAGCGCGCGGGCCAGCGCGTTGATCACCTGGTGTGACGGGTGCGGGCCGCGGGCCTGCTCCAGCCGGATGTAGTAGTCGATCGACATGCCGGCGAGCTGGGCGACCTCCTGCCTGCGCAGGCCGGGCGTGCGGCGCTGCCCGGCCTCGGGCAGCGCGACGTCCCTGGGCGTGACGCGGGCTCGCCTGTTGCGGAGGAATTCGGCCAGCTCGTCGCGGTTCATGGGCTCATTGTCCGTCATGTCGTATCGGCGTGGGTGGTACCGCTGATCCCAGCCTCCGCAGGTCTCTCCCGCCCGTCTCCCGGCCGCACCAGCGTGGGAGGCATGACGACGACAGCGCTCATCACAGGCGCCAACAAGGGAATCGGTTACGAGGTGGCGCGGCAGCTCGGCGAGCGGGGCATCACCGCCATCGTGGGAGCGCGCGACGAGGAGCGCGGGCGGGCCGCCGCCGAACGGCTCGGCCGGCCGTACGTCCGGCTCGACGTGACGGACGAGGCCAGTGTCCAGGCCGCGGCCAAGTGGATCGAGCGGGAGTACGGCGCGCTCGACATCCTGGTCAACAACGCCGGGGTCGCCGTGCCGCAGGACGATCCGCGGCCCAGCGCCACCTCGGCGGCCACGCTGCGGGAGACCTACGAGGTGAACGTGTTCGGCGTGGTGACCGTGACCAACGCGATGCTGCCGCTGCTGCGCCGGTCGCCCGCCGCCAGGATCGTGAACATGTCGTCCGAGCTCGGCTCGGTGACGATGGCGGTGGATCCGGACAGCCCGTTCTGGCCGCACCACTTTCTGGCCTACAACTCCTCCAAGTCCGCGCTCAACATGCTCACCGCCATCTACGCCAAGGAGCTGTGGGACACCCCGATCAAGGTGAACGCCGCGAACCCCGGCTACTGCGCCACCGACCTGAACGCGCACACCGGGTTCCGCACACCCGAGCAGGGTGCGGCGATCGCGGTGCGGCTGGCGACGCTCGACGCCGACGGGCCCAGCGGCGCTTTCGTCCAGGATGACGGACAACTGCCCTGGTGAAGGTGTCAAAGTCTTTCCCCAGGACAGAGAGGGGGGATGGGACGGGATCTAAATAAAGCACGATTTTCTGAGACAGAATTCTTCCAATTCGGGGAGCGGCTTCACGAACAGCTCGTGGTGCTGCGCGAGCTGCTCGACAGGCCCGGCTTCGGTGAGGGCCCGATGACCATCGGGGCCGAGCTGGAGCTGTTCCTCGTGGACGAGGCGGGCCGGCCGCTGCCCCGCAACGCCGAGGTGCGCGAGGCGCTCGACGACCCGCGCGTGGTGCTGGAGCTGGGCCGCTTCAACCTGGAGGTCAACCTCACCCCGCTGCCGCTGGCCGGGCCGTCCTTCCAACGGCTCGGCGCGGAGATCCAGGAGACCCTCCGCAAGGTGGACGCGGCCGTCGAAGGAGGCGGGGCGCTGCCCATCGGGATTCTGCCCACGTTGAACACCGAGGACTTCACCGCCGACGCCATCAGCGACGAGAACCGTTACGAGGCGCTGAGCAGGGGCATCCGGCGGCTGCGGCTGGAGCCGTTCCTGGTGAAGATCGACGACCTGGAGCTCTCGGTGGAGAACGTGATCCTGGAGAGCGCCAACACCTCCTGGCAGGTCCACCTGCGCACCCCGCCGGACCGGTTCGCCCGGCTGTTCAACGCCGCCCAGCTCGCCATCGGCCCGGTCCTGGCCGTCTGCGGGAACTCGCCGCTCTTCCTCGGCCGGACGCTGTGGGAGGAGACCAGGATCGCGCTGTTCGAGGAGGCCGCCGACGACCGGGACGTGGAACGGCTCTACCGCAAGGACGGCCGGGTCACCTTCGGCTCCGACTGGGTGCGCGAGGGCGCGTACGAGATCTTCGAGAGGTACGTGAACGACTACGACCCGGTCGTGCCCGATCTCAGCGACGGTGGCGAGCCGGGCGACGTTCCCCAGCTCCGCCTGCACCAGGGCACGATCTGGCAGTGGAACAGGCCCGTCTTCGACCCGGCCGGCGGCGGCCACCTGCGCATCGAGATGCGCGCGCTGCCCGCCGGCCCCTCGTGCGCGGACATGACGGCCAACACGGCGTTCCTGCTCGGGCTCACGCTGGCGCAGGCGGAGCGCGACCTGACCGGATACCGCTTCGCGGAGGCGTACCAGAACTTCTACCACGCGGCCATGCACGGGCTGGACGCCAAGCTCTCCTGGCCGGGCAGGGACGGCGAGCTCAGCGCCGCGGACCTGGTGCTCAGCCTGCTGCCCGAGTCGCGGGCCGCGCTGCTGGCGGCCGGGGTGGCGGTCAAGGACGTGAACGACGCCTTCGAGATCATCGAGCAGCGGACCCGGCTGGGCCGTACCGGAGCGGTGTGGCAGCGGGAGACGCTGGAGGCGTTCGGCGGCGACAGGGAGCGGCTGGTGCGGCGCTACCGCGAACTCGCGCTGTCCGGATTGCCGGTTCACCTGTGGCCGTAACCCGCAACCATTACGGCCTCCCGGTCGTCAGACCTAAGCAGAGGACCGAAACGACTGGGGGATAGGTATGGTTCCGACGGATGTGGCGCCGTTCACCTTACGACAGGCGACCGGCACCCTGGCCGAGGGGGCGGCGAAGCTGGCCGGTGAGCTCGACGCCGCGACCGTGGAGACGGTGCTGGCCGAGGCCAACAGGAACGCGGTGCGCAAGGGGGCGCCCGCCGCGTTCGGCTCGATGGCCAGGCCCAGCGAGTGGTACGCCTTCGACGGCGGCGACCAGGAGACCGTCGACTGGTATCCGCAAGGGCTCACCTGCGGCGAGGACTCCGGCTCACTCAGCGTGCCGGTCTTCGTCGTCACCTGGTACTACCGGCCGGAGGCGGGGGAGCGGGGGATCAGGGTCTCCTTCCTCAGCCCCCAGACCCTGAAGTACCGCAACGCGCTGCTGGTCGAGGCCAAGCCTGACGGCTCCTACCGGCCGATCGACATCCACGCCGGCGGCGTCGCCTGCTACGGTCACCTGCTGTACGTGGCCGACACCACGAGGGGACTGCGGGTCTTCGACCTGACCAAGGTGCTCGACCTGCGCTCGAAGCAGGGCGACCTGGGCGACCCGGAACGGATCGGCCGCCACGGGGGCAAGTTCCACGCCTTCGGCTACAGGTACGTCATCCCGCAGACGGACGCCTGGCAGGTCGTCACGAAGGGCGCCCGCTTCTCCTTCGTCGGCGTCGACCGCACCACCACACCGCACACGCTGATCTCCGGCGAGTACGTGGACGACGAGACCACCGGCCGGGTCGCCCGGTGGAACCTGGACCTGACGGACGGCGTGCCCAGGGACGCCTACGTGATGGGCCAGAAGAAGGTCCAGGGAGCGATCTCGCACAACGGCACGTGGTATTTGAGCCAGGCCGCGGGCAGCACCGCCAACGGCAAGCTGCTGGTCCACTCCGGAGGGGAGTTCGCCGCGCGGCCGTTCCCGATCGGGCCGGAGGACCTGACCGCGCTGGGAAGCAAGGTGTGGAGCGTCACCGAGTTCAAGGGGAAGAGGGTGGTCTTCGGCGTCAGCCTCTGAGATGCCGGTGCAGCACCTCACGATAGCGGCGGTCGAAGTCGTCGTAGCGGGCCCGTAGCTCGCCGCCCGGCCAGTCCGGCGGCAACAGCGCCTCGGGCAGCAGCGGGTCGGCCAGCAGGTGGCGCAGCACCGCGGCCGACACCAGGAAGCCCTCGGCCAGCCCGTCCGCCCGGTCGAGCGAACGCTCCAGCGCGCGTGCCTCGGCCGCCCACCCGTCCAGGTCCCACAGCAGCGCCGTGGGGTCGGCGTGGGGGCGGCCGTCGATCAGCGTGCACTGCCCGATGACGGTTTCCGGCCACTCGCGCACCAGGTTGGCCGGGCGCATCCAGGTGCCCTCGCGCAGCTCGGCCAGCCGCAACGCGGCCATGGTGTGCCGGAGCGCCGCCCGGTCGGCGGGGGCGCGCCGCTCCGCGGTGACGACGGCGATCTCCCACGTGCCGTCCCACGGCCTGGTGTGCGGGGCGCGGCTCTCGTCCTGTCTGCTCTGCCGCTCGACCAGCCGCTCCGACAGCGTGTAGCGGCCGTCGGCCTGGCTCAGGTCGCCCGCGGCCACCATCCGCGACAGCGCCACCCGCACCGTGCCCTCGGCGATGCCGAACAGCGCGCCGATGCGCACCAGATGACGGGCCGACAGGCTCGGCGGGTGGCTGCCCAGCAGCGCGCTGAGCACGGCCGACCGGGCACTCAGTCCATTACGCTCTTCCATCGCGTGTCGATTATATGTAACACTCCGGGGTATGGGGCGCTATCTCACCGAACCGTTCGACCGCAGCGACCGTTACGCCACCGAGCGCTACCAGGGCGCCGCCGGGCGCAACTGGTGGCGTTGCGACCCGTCGCTGCGCCTGCTCATGCGCCGCCACCTCGGTGACGGCTACGCCTGGGCCGAGCCGCACCTCGACCGGCTGGGCGCCCTGACGGGCGGGCTGATCGCCGACTGTGCGGAACAGACGGATGCGAACCCACCCCGGCTGGAGAAGTACGACAAATGGGGGCGCGACATCAGCGAGGTCGTCATGCCGCCGTCGTTCCACACGGCCAGGCAGGCGCTCATGGCCGACAACTTCACCTCGCCGGCCTTCGCCGAGCAGGCCCGCGCCCACGGCGCGAACCCCGCCGCGCTCGGCGCCGCCTGGACCTACCTGCTCGACCAGGCCGACATCGGCATGGGCTGCGCGCTCGGCACCGGCGGTGACATGGTCGTCTCCCTGGCCGAGCGGTACGCGCCCGACGACGTCAAGGAGCGGGTGCGGGAGATCTTCGCCAACGGCGACTACTCCGGCGAGGCCGCGCAGATGTTCACCGAGCGGACCGGCGGCTCCGACCTGGCCGCGCTGGAGGCGTGGGCCGTCCCGGACGGCGACTCCTGGCTCCTGACCGGCTTCAAGTGGTTCGCCTCCAACGCCAACGGCTCCGCCTTCGTGGTGCTGGCCCGGCACGAAGACTCCGTCGCGCCGTTCCTGGTGCTGTGGGAGCGCCGCGACGGCAGCCGCAACGGGGTGCGGATCAGGCGGCTCAAGGACAAGCTCGGCACCCGTTCCGTGGCCTCCGCCGAGGTCGAGTTCGCCGACGCCGAGGCGTTCCTGCTCGCCGGGCCGGGGTCCGGCTCCGGGCTCGGCACCATGATGAAGCTCACCAACTCCTCCCGGCTCGGCGTGGCCATGATGGGACTCGGCGTCGCCCGCCGCGCCCTGGTGGAGTCCCTCTGCTACGCCCGGGCCCGCGAGGCGTTCGGCCGGCCGCTGGCCGACCAGCCGCTCATGCGCCGCAAGCTGGCCGAGCTGATCGTCGAGGTCGAGGCCGTGCAGGCGCTGGTCTTCGACGGCCACCTCGGCCCCCGGCTCCGCCTCGCCCCCGCCCTGGTCAAGCTCCGCGCGGCGCGGTTGGGCGTCACCGCGGCGAGCGACGCCGTCGAGGTGCACGGCGGCAACGGCTACATCGAGCAGTGGCCGGTGGCCCGGCTCCTGCGCGATGCCCAGGTCAACCCCATCTGGGAGGGCGGCGACAACATCCTCTGCCTCGACGTACGCCGGGCGATGGTGAAGGAGAACGCCCACGAGCCGTTCCTGGAGCGGCTGGCCGCCGCCGTGGACCTGGCCCCCTCGGGCGACTGGTCACTGGTACGGGGCCGCGTCGACGACCTGCGCAAGGCGATCACCGCCTGGACCTCGCTCGACCCGGCCGTGGCCGAGGCCCGGCTGTACCCGCTGGCCCAGTTCATGGCCGACGTGTACGCCGCCGCGCTGCTGGTGGAGCAGGCCGGGTGGGAGGAGCGCGCGGGCCACGGCTCCCGCAAGGCCCTGGTCGCCCGCCTCTACGCCGACGCCCACCTGGCCGACCACGGCCCGCTCCGCGGCCTGGACCGCCCCGCCGAAGACCTGGACCACTTCGACGACCTCGTCCGTGGGGCCCTTTCGCTCTGATCCACGCGGTCCTGGCGGGAGGTCTGTCCCGCCAGGGCAGATGATCGGCCCGTCAGGTCACCGGGGCCGGCGGCCCTTCTTGCCGCTCTTGCCCCGGCCTGCCGGGACTGCCCGGCTTCCGGAGCCGCCCTGGCTCGGCTTCCCGGCCTGCCGCCGCGCCGGCTTCTGCACCGCTTGCTTCTGCACCTGCTTCTCCACAGGAGATGCGGGAGTACGGCCACGCGAGCTGTTCGCGGTACGGCCGCGGACGATACCGATGAAATCCTCCACCAGGTCAGTCGTCTCGTTCGTGAGCCAGGCCAGCGCCACCTGCGACTCCGGTGCGTCCGGCACCGGCCGATAGGTCAGGTCCCGGCGGTCATGGAGCCGCGCCAGCGACTGCGGAACCAGCAGCAGCCCGGCCCCGCCCGCCACCAGCTGAACCGCGTCCGCCGTCGTGGCCGGCCGCTCGAACGCGGGCAACCCGGGGCGAGCCGTCCACTCGATGGCGTCGTCCAGCGGGTGGAACACCTCTTCGTCGGCCAGGTCGGCGACGGTCACCTCGTCGGCCGCGGTCACCGCGTGATCCTTCGGCACCACGACCACCGTGGTCTCCACATAGAGCGGAATCACGCTCAGCCCGTCACGGTCGACCGGCAACCGGACGAATCCGGCGTCAGCGCCTCCGCTCCGCAGCAGCCCCTCCACTTCGGCGGCGGGAACCGCGACCAAGGTGAGCGGCACCTCCGGCAGCCTCTCGGCCCAGACGCTGACCCACTTCGCGGGCGTCACCCCGGGCGGGTACGCCAGCCGGAACACCCTGCCGCTCTCCTCATGAGTCACCCCGCCAGGGTACCGATGTGCGGAGAACCGTTTCTTACTGACTACCCTGGACCCATGACCTCGCTCAAATCCAAGACGACCCAGACGATGAAGCCCGCGACCGCGGCCAAGAAGCTGGGCATCCTCCTCTCGGCCACTCCCGCCGAGTTCCAGGAGGGCGTCGTCTCCAGGAGCGAGCTGAACGCACTGCAGGCGACGCCCCCCGCCTGGCTCGCCGACCTGCGCCGCAACGGCCCACACCCCAAGCAGGTCGTCGCCGCGAAGCTCGGCGTGTCCGTTTCCGGCCTGATCAGAGGCGGGATCACCAACCCCCTCACCACCGCCGAGATCGACGCCCTGAAGGCGGAGAACCCCGCGTGGCTCGAGCACGAGCGCTCCATCCAGGCCGAGGTCCGCAAGGAAGCCCAGCGCCTCAACCAGCGCTAGCCCGTCCCAGGCCGACGTACGCCACGTCGTTTCCTGAAAACGTCGGTGGCGGCCCGCGTCCAGCCTCGCTGGATCGGCCGGTCGCTCCCGGCCTGCGCACGGCGGCCACCGGTACCACCTACGGCAGGCTCCTCACCTGGCGGGGCCGTCAGGCACGCAGAAGGGTCACCTGGCGGCCGGACGGAGTGGTCGCCTGCTCGAAACTTCCGCGTTCCTTCCAGGGCGGGGCCTCGGGGCGCCGGTCGAAGACCACCAGCACGCCGGTGGTGAGGCTGAGCCGGTCCAGATACCCGTCGAGCTGGGCGAGACCGTCGCGCACGGGGTCGTCCCGGTCGGCCCGCCATACCTTCAGCTCCATCGCCTCCCGCTGCATTAGCCGCTCGCCGTCCGGGCCGGTGTAGGGCCAGCGGATCAGCACGTCCAGGCGCTTGGTGCCTGCGGCGTACTCGCGGTCGAGCTGGCCGCCGCCGTTGACCAGCCGGTGCAGGAAGGCCATGAGGATGATCTGGCAGGCGGCCTCGTGGTAGCCCTCCTGTCGGATGAGCACCTCGCCGTGCTCGCGCCAGAACACGACGAACTCTCGCAGTAGACGGTCCAGGTCGAAACGGCCGTCGGGCAGCACGAAGCTGCGCGGATCGGCCATCACGTACTGTTCCGCCGGGTCGCCCAGCACCCGCAGGATGACCTCCCGATAGATCGGGTTCGCCACCTCCAAGGGAGGTCTCTGTTTGATCAGGCCTAGATCGCGGACGTACGACAGTGCGTCGGAGAAGGTGGGGTCGACATTGGGGAACGACCCGGCCACCACGGGCTCGATCACCCGCTTGACCCGGGGCTCGTACAACCGGGCCACCAGCGCGTCGAGATGGGTGGCGCGCGCCCGGATCAACCGCTCCTTGGCCTCGTCCACCTGCCCGGCGGTGATGGTCCCGGTCACTCCCATCTTGAAGGTGATCTCATGGGCAAGGGCGTTGACCAGCCACGGTTGTCCCTGCGTCAGCTCGAACACCCGGTCCACCGCGTTCTTGATGAAATCCTGGCCGGTCGCCTGCGTGTGCTGGTCGTACAGCTCGGAGATCTCATCGGCGGTGAAGTCGCCGAGGCGCAGAGACTCGGCGATGATGTTGAACGGGCTGGCCGGATTTGACTGACCGGGATCGCCGCCCGAGGCGACCTTGTAGTCACGCACGTTGCGCAACCCGCACAGCACTACAGACGCGGGGAATGGGTGGCGCTCATGCCGCGCGTTGTGACCGTCGCGGAGCTGGCTGAGAATGCTGACCATACTGTTGCCCTGCAGGGCGTCGATCTCGTCGAGGAACAGCACCACCCGGCGCGGGCAGCGACGGCACCACTCGCTCAGCGCCGAACCGAACCGGCTGCCCGGTGTGACCTGCGGCCAGGGATCCGGTGGCAGCAGTTTCTCTGGCCAGCCCGACCGCGCTGCGGCGTCGCGGAGGGAATCCAGCAGAAGTGACTCCGCGGTGGCGTAGTCGTCGCCGGCTGCCTTGGCCCGCTCGCAGGAGAGCATCAGGGCGGCGGTGTCGCCTTCGGCGGTGAGCTCGGACGCCAGGGTACGCAGCGCGGTCGTCTTCCCGGTCTGCCGAGGGGCGTGCAGCACGAAGTAACGATCCATCTCGATGAGTACGCGCGCCTGCGGGAGCCGCTGCGTGGGGGACAGCATGTAGTGGTGCTGTGGGCCGCAGGGGCCGGTGGTGTTGAAGTATCTCGCTCGAGGTGGGCGCATGGTTACATAGTGTCATCACGCGCTGTTCCGGTAACAAGATTCGCGTCAAGACCGCCGAGGCACTGCTCAACGTGCTTCTTCGGATGAGATCGTCCGGGTGGCCTGGATGGCGCGGCGCAGCCGACCGTCGGCGGCCAGCTCCCCGAACATGTAGATCTCGGTGGTGATGGTGCCGCCCTTACGCAGCTCCGCGATGAGCCGGTACCGGGCGGCGACCTGGTCATCGTCCACCAGCGCCTGGTCCACCTCGACCCGCAGACCGGCGGCCCGCTTGCGGGCCGGGCGGATGTGGTCGAGCAGCCGTTTCCGGTCCAGCCGTACACCGTCGTTGACCAGCTCGTAGTCGGGCGTGTGGTAGCGGTCCAGCACGGTCGCGGGATCCTCGTCGCCCAGCCCCGCCTCCTGCGGATAACGGACCAGGTAGCCGGTCAGATCGGTGCGGGGTGTCATGTGATCTCCCAGGATCGACTTATCTTTGACGCAGTGTCTACGTTAATGCTCGATGCTAGATTAGACAACGTGTCAGAGATAACAGGTGCCCGGCGCCGCCGGCGGCGTTCGGACGCCGAGCGCAGCGCCGCCGCCGTGCTCGACGCCGCCGTCCAGGTGCTCGGCCGGCAGCCGGACGCGAAGGTGGAGCAGGTCGCGGCAGCAGCCGGCGTCACCCGCCAGACCGTGTACGCCCACTACCCGTCCCGGCCGCAGCTGGTGGCCGCGGTCATCGACCACATCACCGCCGAAGCCGTCGCCGCCCTCGACGCCGCCGACGTGGACAGCGGCACCGCCGGGGACGCGCTGCTGCGCTGGCTGGACGTCACCTGGAGGCTGTTCGACCGGTATCCGCTGCTCTTGCACCCCTCGGCGGCCGCCGCCGACCCGGCGGACTCCGACCGCCGGCATGCGCCGGTCATCGAGCGCCTGGAGAGCCTGATCAGGCGCGGCCAGGCCGCCGGCGAGTTCGACGGCACCCTCAGCCCGGCCTGGCTGGTCTCCGCGGCCATCGCGCTCGGTCATGCGGCCGGCGGCGAGGTCGCCGCCGGCCGCATGACCACCGCGCAGGCGGCGACGGCGCTGCGCCACAGCATCCTGCGCGTGTACGGCGCCCACGAGCCCTGAACCCGCGTCCCCATGGCCCTGCGAAACCGGACACCCGCCTGATCACGAAGCCTGGACAGCGGAGTTGGTCGGCTCAGAGCTCGATGCCCTTGATGATCTTTGCCAGTTCCGGCACGAGGGGCCGGCTGCCCATCACGGTGACGACGAGGCCCTTGCGCTCGACCCAGCCCACATACCGGCCGTGGCCCAGCGCGCCGTCGCCCACCTGCGTGAGCACCTGCCGGCCACCGATCTTCATGATCTTCGTGCTACCGGAGAACGTCCCCATGCCGAACGGCGCGTTCTTGAGCTGTGTCAACTTGCTCGCCTTCGGCCAGCACACCACCCTGACCCACAGCGACCGATGCTTGCGGCTCTCCTCGGAGCGGGCATCACGCCACTGGTAGCCGTACTCGGTGATGCCGTCGTGCTTGTTGACGCTGACCCCGCCGTACGCGAAGCCCTTCGGGATGTGGTTGACGCGGACTCCCTTGATGGCGGCGGCGCCCCTCGGCGGCTTGTCGGTCTTGGCATCGGACGATCGCTTCGCCTCCGCCTTGGTCGGGACGGGGCAGGCCGGGCGCTCCGCCGCCTGGGCGGGGGTCGCTGTCAGAGCGGTGGCAAAGGACAGCGCGGACAGGACGGCAAATACGCGCATTCTCGTCATACCCAGCTCTGATGCGCCAGGCCCGAAGAAAGTTCACTGGGCGAAGGCCGCGAGCACGATGCCCATGCAGCGCTGATTCTGGCCCACGGCCTTGGCGTCGGTGGAGTTGACCGCGTACACGATCGTATGGCTCAGGTCGCGGGTGGCGCCGATGCCGGCTGTGCTGCCGTACCGGGCGCCGGTCTTGCCGTAGGCAACGATGCCACCGGGCAGCTCCAACCTGGACATGCCCGAGGTGTGCATGGCGGGATCGCCGGTGCCGTACGTGGGCACCTGCGGCACCGTGAACATGTGCACAAGCTCCGCCGACGGGACCACCTTGCCGCCGAACAGGGCCTTGATGAACGTCTCCAGACCGGCGGTGGTGGAGATCAGGTCACCGGAGGCCCAGGTGGAGGTGGATCTGCTCACGGTCATGTCCACGACATACTGGCGGCCGTACTCGATGGCGTTCTGGAAGCCCTTCGGTACGACCTGGTAGCCGTGGTTGTGCCGGCCGCGGATGCGGATCGAGTCGCCCGGCAGGTGGCTGTTCCGCATGCCGAGGGGATTGAGGATCCGGGTGGTCACCTCGTGCTCGTAGGACCGGCCGGTGACCTTCTCGATGAGCAGCCCCGCGACGAACGTGTTCATGTCGACGTAGTGCTGCTGCGTGCCCGGGGCGAACTCCATCGGGTTCCGTACGGCTTCGCCGACGTACTCCTGCGGCGTCCACTTCTTGAACCTGGTGGCGTAGACCCACTCGAAGCTGTCGCCGATCTTGGGTGAGGGCAGCCCGCTGGTGTGGTTGAGCAACTGCCCGATCTCGACAGGCGGGAAACTGCCCGGCAGCAGGCCGGGCAGGTGCCGCTGGACCGTGTCGTCCAGCGAGATCTCGCCCTCGGCGACGAGTTGCAGGACGACGGCGACCCAAGGGGGAGCTTCTCGCCCAGCCGAGTGACCCGTGCCGTCAGCCGGCGCGGCATCTCGCGGGAGGCGTCCATGGCTTGATTTTGGCGACGGAACGTCGTAACGTTTGCGACAAGTTGTCGCGTAAAGGCGGAGTTCTGACAAGCGCCATCACGAGCGCGGCAGAACGAACGCTCTTCGTCGCCGTAGTGAATGGAGAGGGCTTCTGATGAAGGCGCTCATTGATCGGGCCGATCTCATCGAACTGCTCGGCCGATATGCCGACATAGCCGACCTGAAGGAGTTCACCAAGCTGCCCGGCCTCGTCTTCACCGACCCGTTGACGCTCGACTTCGAGTCCGTCGCCGGCATTCCGCCAACGACCATGCCGCTCGGCGATTACCTGGAAATCCTCCGTACCGCCTTCGCGCCCTACGCGGCAACGCACCATGCCATCACCGGCCACGTCATCGACATCGACGGCGACAGCGCGACGATCCATGCGCACGTACGCGCCGAACACTGGCTCCCGGCCGAGCCCGCCGGCGGTGGACCCGGTCGCTGGCTGGTGGTCGGCTTCTACGACAACGAGGCGGTCCGTACGGCGGACGGCTGGCGCCTCAACCGCGTGAAGCTCACCGCGACGTACCAGGAGAACGCGCAGCCGCAGGCCCGGGGCGAGAGGGAAGCCGCAGCCGGAGGAGAATGATCGGATGCCGCGGATCAGGGGAGCCAGCATCGAGGAGCACCACGAGATGGTGTGGGCCGACCTCGCCGAGGCGATGCGGCAACTGCTGCTCGAACGCGACTACGAGTCGATCAACATGGGCCACATCGCGGCTCGGGCGGGGCTCGCGCGCAACACGCTGTACAACTACGCTCGCGACAAGAGCGCCCTGGTACTGGCGCTGACACGGCGGGCGGGCCGGCCCGCCGTCGAGCGGGTGGCCGCGATCGCCGCGCGGTCTTCGGACCCGGCCGCGGCGCGGATGCGGGAGATCATCGAGGCGGTCCTGGAGGCGTCCACGGATCAGGCCATGCAGCTGATGTTCCGGCCGGGCTCCGGTCGGCCGGTCACCGAAGTGCCGAAAGGGCCGGACAGCCCCTTCCATGTGATCGTGGTCGAGGTGGAGAACGTCGTCCGGGACGGCATCGCGCGGGGAGAGTTCCGGGACGTCGGTGACGTGCACCTCGCGGTGGAGCTGCTGTCCGGTGTCATGCGCGCGGGCGCCGAACGCATCGGCCGGGATCCGGCCGCCTTCGCGGCCACGGTCCGCGCGGCACGGGAGATCATCCTTTCCTCTCTGGCCTGCCGTCCGGATCAGTACGGCAGTCGGAGATCGTGATCTGTGTGGATCGGCGGTGCTCGTAACGTAGAACAGCCGCCCGGTGATCGTGATGTGTGACGATCAATGACCTTCGGGCGGCTGCTGCCGCCACGCGCGCGCGTGTACGGCGCCCATCCCTGATCCCGCGATAGACAGCGCAGAGCTGGCGAGTGGCCGACCGGGGCTGTAGGCCGGGTCGCAGCACCGTCCACCTGCGGGCTCTCGGGGTGATGAGTTGTCGCGCCCGCACCCGTCATACCTACGACGGGACACGACGAGGCGGAAGGATGACGTGATGAGTGCGGACATGCGGCTGGAGGAGTTGGGCGTGAGCGGGCTGGGCGAGGTCGACGAGCCGGCGTTCTCGGGGCTGGCGGAGCGGCACCGGCGGGAGCTGCACGTGCACTGCTACCGGATGCTCGGGTCGTTCGAGGACGCCGAGGACACCGTGCAGGAGACGTTCCTGCGTGCCTGGCGGCGGCGGGAGACCTTCGAGGGGCGGTCGACGTTCCGGGCCTGGCTGTACCGGATCGCCACCAACGCCTGCCTTGACCTGCTCGCCAAGGTTCACCCGGAGCCTGCGACGGGCGGCGAGGTGCTGTGGCTGCAGCCCTACCCGGACCGGCTGCTCGACGAACTGCCCGCGGGCGACGCGGACGAGCCGGAGACCGTCGCCGTCGCGCGGGAGACGATCGAGCTGGCGTACCTGGTCGCGGTCCAGCACCTCGCGCCGCGCCCGCGGGCCGTGCTGATCCTGCGGGACGTGCTCGGCTGGCCCGCGAAGGACGTCGCGGAGCTCCTCGGGGACTCCGTCAACTCCGTGAACAGCGCGCTGCAGCGGGCCCGCGCCGGCATGCGGGAGCACCTGCCCGCAGAGCGGCAGGACTGGACCGGCGGCGAGGAGGACGCCGGGACGCGCGAGCTGGTGCGCCGCTATACCGACGCCAGCGTGGCCACGGACATCGACGGGCTCGCCGCACTGCTGCGGGACGACGTCCGCTGCTCGATGCCGCCCACGCCGGGCCTGTACGTCGGCCGCGACGCGGTGGTGAACGACTGGGTCGAGAGCGGCTTCGAGGGCATGAAGGGCCTGCGTGCCATCCGCACCTCCGTGAACCGGCAGCCTGCCGTCGCCTTCTACCTCTGGCAGCAGCGGGAGGGCGCGTACCTGCCGCTGACGATCGACGTCCTGCGTGTCACCGGCGGCGCGATCACCGAGATCGTCACGTTCCACGACGACCGGTTCCCGCGGCTCGGGCTGCCGGAGCGCCTGCCGGCGGACGGCACGGAGTAGTCCCGGTGCGGACGCTCGCGCTGCGCGGTGGCGCGCGTGTCGAGGTGGTCGCGGCGGAATGGTGCGACGCGTTCGGCGTCGTCACCTGCGGGCGGGTGCAGCTGGAGCTGCGCGACGGCGAACCCGGGCCGGTCCTCGGACGCGACGCCGGGTTCTGGCTTCGCGGCACCGGCGTCCGCGCCCTGCGGAACCCCGGCCGTCGCACGGCGCGGGTGCGCATCCTCACCCCCAGGGCCAGGACCGTCACGTCCCAGCCACCGAATGATGGAGGAACGACATGAACAGCCTGAATGACACCGGGGGCGTCGCAGATCCGGCACCGGGCCGGACCAGCCATACCCACCGAATCCGCGGGCTCGCCGGCACCGGCTTCATCGCCACGCTCGCGGCGATGGCGGCCACCACCCTCGCCGCTGCGCTTGCCCAGGCCGTCGGCGTCGACTTCGAGATCCCCGATGGTGGCGAGACGATCCCGTTGTCCGGGTTCGCCGTGGTGACCGGCTTCTTCTCGGTCGTGGGCATCGTCATCGCCGTCGCTCTTCATCGCTGGAGCGCTCGCCCCGCCGAGCGATTCGTGTGGACGGCAGTGTCGCTGACCGCGATCTCGCTGGTCCCGCCCTTCCTCTCCGGAGCGAACACCGCCACCACCACCGCCCTCTGCGGGCTGCACCTCGTCCCTGCGGCGGTGATGATCCCCACTTTGGCGCGAAGCCTCCGCACCCGGACCGATGGACGACCCCTTGCGTGATGAAGATCCCGCCGGCACGCGGGGTCGACGTCAGGCTCAAGGCACGCCGGCACACGCTCGCAGCCGAGCCCTGACACCTACGCGTGCCGGAGGCTGCCACGCTGTAGCCGGCGGGGCAGGGAGCGCTGGTTGTGACGTGGGAGGCCGGCAAGGCGGCTCGGCCGCCCTTGATCTCGTTCGCTGTCGTTCCTTCTCCGGAGGCGGGACGTCGCCGCCGTCCGATGTCACGCGCCTGGATGATGTTCGGGCCACCGAGTGCAGGTGGTGCTGCAAGCGGCGGGCCACCCACGGGATCTCGATCTGCTGGTGCCGGGCCGTCATCCCAGATCGGCCGCCCGAGCCAGGTCGGCCCCGCACCCGTACGGACCGTGCGGATAGTGCTCGATGATCTCGCTGTCAGCGACCTCCTCTGAGGAGGCCAGCGCCCTACCTTCGGCGCCGGGCTGCCTGACCGGCCTGCGCCCGGCGATGCGGCCGGGTGCGCTGGGCGAGCAGGCAGCCCCGCCGGCCCGCGACGGTCTCACCAGTGGCGCTCTGCGCCTTCCGGCGGAGGACTGACCGGCAGGAACGGGCTCGGAGTCCCGCTCCACGACACGTGCAGGGCCTCCCTGGCCCGGGTGCATGCCACGAAGAGCACGCAGGGCTCCCTGAGCATGTCGCTGTCGTGCTGGATCTTGTCCACCTCCAGCGGGGTGATCTCCTTCGCGAACGGCACGGCACTCGCGGTCGCCCCCGCCACCGCAACACAGACGTGGCAAAGTCTACTTTCCTGCAAAACTCTATGTCGCTATATGATCCGCCCGTAATGAAAGGGCATGGGACTCTCAATCGCCCGCTAGTATTCCGGTGCTTATCCCTAGGGTATGATCGCGCTCAATTAAGCAGGGAAAGGGGTCTCATGTTCGACTTCGCTCGCCGGGTGGGGCTGAGTCCCAGGCAAAGAGGAGAAACCTCGGGAAGAGATACCTGTCCGGACATATGGGAGCTGGACAATGGAGCTTTTGCCGTCATCGGGACAGACGTCACAGAGCAGGTAAGAAACCGTCTTCCCGAAGGCGTTCACTGCGCGCCGTATGAGCGAGTGGTCATCGTGACGCGTCGCACCCTGATCGCCGCGAAGAGAGATCTGCCGGACGTATGAGCTGCCTTGTTTTTCCTCCTCGTCCTGACCTCATCACGGCTCGGCTTCTCCCCGATGCCTTCCGGCGGAAATTCAGGGAGGCCAGTCGGGGTGTGACCGGGCGCGTTTACAAACTGGAGCGACGCCAGACCTTTCAGGAGCCAGGAAACCCCAGCTGGGAGGCCTTCGCCGCCGGTGACATGGGCAGGGCGCTCGAGCTCATCGAGGAAGACCGCGCGGCCCAGCGAGACTTCAAGAAGATATTCGATGATCGGGAGGCGGCCTTCTATCGGCTCCGTGTCATCGAGGACCCGCTCAGCAGCTATCTGAGGTGGGAGCTTGCGCATTTCAGGCTCAACGCGGAGGAGGGAGAGAAGATCTACATCGTCAACCAGGCGATGATCGCGGACCTCGATCTCCGCTACGACCTGACCGATTACACGATATTCGACCGGTCCCTTGCGTTCTTTCTCAACTACTCGGACGACGGTCTGTTTCTCCATGCGGACATGGTCTCCGATCCGGCGGTCATATCCGAGCTCGTGAGCATATCCGAAGAAATCCTGGCCCGATCGATTCCGTTCGAGGACTATCCGGTCGATCTCGCGTTCCCCGAGTGAACATCACTCGCGGACGGTGAGCACCCACATGAAGTGATGTCAGGTGAGTAATGACCCGCCCGATGGAACCACCCATTCCGAGATGTCAGGTTCCGCAGCCGATATCGTCCAGGCGCGTGATATCAGTGGCGGAATCCACTTCCACCGATCCGGCGACGGCATGCCCAGGCCCCAGCAGCTGCCAAGTGACGTCTCCGGATTCGTCAACCGGGAGGCCGAACTTCAGCGACTCGAGACCGAAATCGTACCGAGAGCTGATGGTTCCCCCGGAATATCGCTGCTCATCATCGCGGGAACAGCGGGAGTGGGGAAGACCGCGCTTGCCCTGCGATGGGCGCACACGATGCGCAGAACCTTCGCCGAGGGCAGCCTTTACATCAATCTTCGTGGCTATGATCCAGGCTTGCCCGTAACGCCACAGAACGCGCTCGAAAGGTTTCTGTCGGCCTTGGGCGTGCCTCGCGAATCGATTCCCGCCGAGCTTGACGACCGTGCGGCCCTGTATCGTTCCCTGCTGGCCGGCCGGCGCATGCTCATCGTCCTGGACAATGCGATGTCGGCCGGTCAGGTCAGGCCGCTGATCCCCGGTACGCGAGAGTCCCTGGTCATCGTCACCAGCCGGAGCAGGCTTTCGAGCCTGATGGTGCGCGACGGCGCACTTCGGATAACGCTGGGGCTGCTGTCGGAAGAAGACTCGGTAAGGCTCCTCAGAAATGCCATGACAAGATACCGGCCACATGATGAGGATGCCCGGCTGACTGACCTGGCTCGTCTCTGCGCACGTCTTCCCCTGGCCTTGAGAGTCGCCGCGGAACGTGCGGTGAGCAGGCCATGGATGGAACTGTCCGAGCTCATCGACGAACTGAGGGGCGAATCCACCCTCTGGGGCGCTCTCACCACGGATGACGAGGACGACGCTGTTCGCAGCGTGTTCGCGTGGTCCTACAAAGCACTTCCACCGGACGCGGCGGAACTGTTCCGAAGACTCTCGGCGCATCCGGGGCCTGAATTCTCCAGTAGCGTGATCGCCGCCCTGACGGGAGAGAACAGGGCACGTGTACGCCATTCGCTGGACGTCCTGGTGGGGGCGCACCTGGTCGAGCAGTCGGGACCCGATCGGTTCCAACTGCATGATCTGCTCCGCAGTTATGCCGCGGACCAGATGTCGGCGGAAGACAGCCGTGAGACGTCGGTGACGCTGATGAACCGCGTGATTCTCTGGTACGCGTATACGGCGCAGGCGGCTACGGGATGGATCAACCCGATGGAAGAGGCCGCCGTTCTCCCGGCACTTGACTCTGGCGTGGAGCCGCCCGGGTTCCCCGGTTATGAAGCGGCCGTCGACTGGTATGAGCTGGAGAAATTCAATCTGCGGGCGGCGGTTCGGAGCGCTGCCGGGCTGGACATGCACGAGCTCACGGCAAGGCTCGCCGTCACTCTTCGCAACATCTACATGCGTTTCAACGCGTTCGAGGATTGGATCGAAACCAGTCGGCTCGGCCTGACGGCCGCACGCGCCATGGCCGACCGGCAGTCCGAGGCGAGTCTTCTCGAAGGTCTCGGAATGGCCTTCACACAGCGTCACGACTTCCGGCGCGGCGAGGAGTTCCATCGAGCGGCGCTGGCGATACGGCAGGAGACAGGCACGCAGATCGACGTGGGACTGTCCCTCAATGACATCGGGATCGTACGCTTCAGGGGCCGCCGGCTGCGCGAGGCGCTGGAGATGTTCGAAGGCAGCCGTAGCATCTTCGGCAACGAAGGACATGACCATTGGAAGGCCGTGGCCACCACGAACCTCGCCGAGGCCAGAGCCGAGCTGGGACATCTCGGCGAAGCTGAGGAGCTGGTGCACCAGGCCCTGCAGATCTTCAGGGCGGCGGGCGAACGTGGCGGCGAGGGAAACGCCCTTCGTGTGCTGAGCGCCATCAGACGCCGCACCGGACGGGGCGCCGACGCACTGACCGCCATAGAGGGCGCGCTGAGCATCGCGCAGGAGGCCAGGAACCATGTGTGGGAGGCGTACTGGTTCATCGAGCTGGGAAAGGTGCAGTTGCTGATGGACCGGCCCGAGTCCGCGCTCGTCTCATCGCAGCGCTCCGCGAACCTCCACCGCAGGATCGCCGACCGGGTGCGCGAGGCGCAGGCATGGGATGTCGCCGGTGAGGCGTACCAGGCTCTGGGCCGTTTTCAGGACGCGGCCGGCTTCCATGGGGGCGCGGTCAAGACATTCGACGGCGTGGGTCTCCACTGGTTGACGGGCATGTCGCTCAGTCATCTCGCATTCGCGCGGTGGGGGACGGGCGACGACGCCGGGGCTCGGGACAGTGCGCTGAGAGCACGGGAGATACTTTCCGGGTTCGAGGACATGGACGCCGTGGCCGCTCGCGCCCGCATCGATGAGGCGTTGAGGCATCGCTCGTGAGCGTCACCCGCGCGCTACTCATGCTGTTCCGCAGCTCCGGAGGGGTTCGTCCGCATGGCGCCGGGATCTTCGATGTCGCGAGCCTGTATGACGAAGCCGGTGATCGTGCCGGCTCTGATCTCGTTCGCTGTCGTTCCTCCTGCGGAGGCGGGACGGTCACCCTCGGCGTCCGGCGATGCGCCGATGTCACGCGCCTGGATGATGTCCCCGTTGACGTCGCCGCTCAAGGCGTTTCGGACAGATCCCGGTGTTTCCTTCGATGGCGCGGGGGTCGTGCGGCGCATGAGCACCACGCTGTAGACGGTCACGCCGAGGCCGGCGATTCCCGCGAAAGTGCCGATGATCTGCGCCCATTCACCGGCCCGGGCCGTGCCGATCCGCAGGAAGAAGACGCTCAAGACACCCAGGGCGATACCTGTTGACGCGAAGATCAGCCAAGTGGAACGACGCCGTTCACTCATGAGGCAATTCTGACGCTGGAGGCCACGGATAAGTAGGCCTGAGATTCCAGCCGATCTCCAGCACGCTTGACCTTCCGCCGCGAACCGGTCAGCAGGTGACTGATCCAACGTTTGAAGGAGGCAGCCTTGATCAGACGGAAGTACCGGCTCGCCTGAGCCCTGGTGTGCCCCTGTCTAAAGCTGCTTCGCCATCGGTGCGGCCCCCGGTGGGTCGCCGAGGGCCGCATGGTCGCTGACGCTAGAAGTCGAACGATGCCGGTTTTCGCGCCTACGACGAACTTGTCCCGGACGGCGCGGCGGAGAACCCACGGGTCGGTGTCCGGTTGCTCGGTGTCGCAAGGCGACGCGACCGTGGACGGCTGATTCGACGTAGGCGGCGATCGGCACTCCGTTTTCCTGAGCCAAGAGAGCCGAGCCCACCAGGACTGCCGTACACCGGGCGGCGTACGGGAGGAGTTGGACGGTGAACCATTTGTTCTCGGTCAGGGTGATCAGGTGTTCCAGCTGACGTCGGGTCACAAAGTCATTGCCAACCGGCGATACAGGATGCCTTTTCAGCCGAGAACGATTCCGCCATCTACCTGGTGCTCGGGTTCGTGGGCCTGCTGGCCCTCATCGGGGTCGTCGCCAACTCGAACAAGCCCGAGCCCAGGCCGTTCGCGAACGCCTTCGACAGCACGCCCGCACCCACCGCCGAGCTGGCCGACGAGGAACTGACCGAACACTCCAAGGAGATCCTGGAGGACTTCACGGAGGACATGGAGAAGGTCAGCGAGCCCAAGCCGGCCGGTATCGGGGACACGGTCCGGGATGGCGAGCTCTCGTTCAAAGTCACCAAGGTGCGAAAAGGGCTGGCCAGCGTCGGCGAGGGTCTCGGCAGGTCCGACGCCCCACGGCCAGTACGTGATCTTCTACGTCACAGTGAGGTGATCTCAGCCAATTGCCGGTAGGTAGTCATGCTCGAAATGGGTGAGGACGAGTGCTGCGCGGGCGATGTCG
>NZ_JBQHCW010000050.1:0-29697 GCF_052068115.1 Nonomuraea sp. ZG12 | reverse complement strand
GCACCCAGAACGGCGAACCCAGCCCCACCATGACCGAGATGGCCCGCAAGATCACCACAGCCCTCGACGCCGCCTGATCGCCACCCATGCCCCATGGCCCTCCCGGACCCATGACACGGCGGCGTGCGGGGCCGAGCCCGTTCATGAGAACGGGCTCGGCTCGCTTGTGAGAACGGGCTCGACGTAGGCTTCCCAAGGAGCTGAACATCTGTTTAGTATGCTGTTCGTGCGTTCAGACAGTGACGTGCCTGCGGGCCATCGCGGCCCGTCCATCGAGTCGTCGAGATCCTGGAGTCGCGAGTATGAGCACCATCGAGCCGGAGATCTTCGGCCTGCTGGCCGCGTCCGACCGGGACGCGTTCCTGACCGGCCTGGCCGAGGGCGGGCCGGTCCGTCGTGGCCGGTACGTGGACGGCACCCCGATCTGGCTGGTCACCGGCTACGACGAGAGCGTGGCCGCGCTGACCGATCCGCGTTTCAGCAGCGACGTCACCAAGCAGTCGAAGCTGGACGTGGCGTCGGCGGCCGGGCTGCCCGCCGACGTGGCCCCGTACCTGATGCGCACCCTGGGCGCCTACGACCCGCCGGACCACACGCGGCTGCGGCGGCTGGTGTCGCGCGAGTTCACCGCCCGCCGCGTGGAGTCGCTGCGCCCGCGCATCCAGGAGATCGCCGACGCGCTGCTGGACGGCCTGCCGGGCGAGTTCGACCTGATCGAGCGGTTCGCGTACCCGCTGCCCATCCAGGTCATCTGCGAGCTGCTCGGCGTGCCGGCGCGTGACCGCGACACCTGGCGTACATGGGCCGCCGACCTGACAGCCCCCGACCTGGGCCGGATCGCGTCGGGGGCCCGGGGGCTGGTCGCGTACATGACCGAGCTGGTCGGGGCCAAGCGCGCGAGCGGTGCGGACGACCTGCTGTCGGCGCTGGCCGGTGTCCAGGAGGGCGACGGCGACCGGCTGGCCGACGAGGAGCTGATCGCGCTGTCGATCAGCATGCTGATCGCCGGCCACGAGACCACCGTCGCCCTCATCAGTCAGAGCGTCCGGCTCCTGCTCACCCGCCCGGACCTGCTGGCGCGCCTGCGCGCCGATCCGGACGCCGTCCCGGCGGCCGTGGAGGAGTTCCTGCGCGTGACCGGGCCGGCCGAGATCGCGGTCATGCGCTACACGCTCCAGCCGGTGGAGCTCGGCGGCGTGAGCATCCCGGCGGGCGAGCCGGTGCAGGTGGTGTACGCGGCGGCCAACCGCGACCCGCGCCGCTTCGCACGACCCGCCCTGCTGGACGCCACTCGCGCCGACAACGCGCACCTGGGCTTCGGCCACGGCATCCACTACTGCCTCGGAGCCGCCCTGGCCCGCGCCGAGACCCAGATCGCGCTGCGCGGCCTGCTGACCCGCTTCCCCGATCTCGCGCTCGCCGTGCCACCGTCAGAGATCAGCTGGCGACCGGGCATGGCACGGGCCCTGAACGCGCTCCCCGTCCGCACGACACCGCTCCGCGAAGGGTGTCCTATTTAGATGTGCCTCTAATTTGACATCCCTCTAATCATGTTGCAGGCTTTCTCTTGCTTAGATGTTCTTCTATTCAGGAGTCATCGATCGCCACCCGTACTCACCTCTGATGTACCGCTGAGCCTGGAGAAACAGTCATGAGCGACGGATGTTGCGGCCCTGCCGCGATCGAGATCGAGCAGTTCACCACCCCGGCCACCCAGTCAGCGCCGTCCGGCCCGGTCGTGGTGATCGGCGGCGGCCCCGTCGGCCTGGCCGCCGCCGCCCACCTGGCCGAGCGCGGCCAGGACTTCCTGGTCCTGGAGGCCGGCGAGCAGGTGGCCGCCTCGGTCGCCCAGTGGGGTCACGTCCGGGTGTTCAGCCCGTGGAAGTTCGACATCGACGCCGCCGCCAAGCGGCTGCTGGAGGCCGGCGGCTGGAGCGAGCCGGACCCCGAGTGGCTGCCCACCGGCGCCGAGCTGATCTCGGACTATCTCGCCCCGCTGGCCGAGCTCTTCGGTGACCGGGTACGGCTGGGCGCCAGAGTGAGCGCGATCAGCCGCCTCGGCTACGACCGGGTCCGGACCAACGGCCGCGAGAACGTCCCGTTCCTGATCCGCCTCGACGACGGCGAGGAGCTGCGGGCCGGTGCGATCATCGACGCCTCCGGCACCTACACCAGCCCGAACGTGCTGGGCGCCGGCGGCCTGCCCGCCCACGGCGAAGCGGCGGCGAGCCGGCTGGTCGACCACGCGCTCCCCGACGTGCTCGGCGCCGACCGTGACCGCTACGAAGGCCGGCACACCCTGGTCGTAGGCGCCGGCCACTCGGCGGCCACCACCCTGCTCGCCCTGGCCCAGTTGGAGGACGCCCGGATCACCTGGGCGATTCGCGGGGGCAGCGCAGGGCGTGCCTATGGCGGCGGCGCGGCCGACGCGCTGCCCGCCCGCGGCGCGCTCGGCACCCGCCTGCGCGCCCACGTCGAGTCCGGCCGCATCCAGCTGCTGACCGGCTTCTTCGTCCACTCCGTCACCCGCGACGGCGACCAGGCGACCGTGGTCAGCCGTGACCCGTCCGGCGCGGAGCAGTCGGTCACCGTGGACCGCATCGTGGCCGCGACCGGCTACCGCCCGGACCACTCCATCGCCTCCGAGCTGCGCCTGGACCTGGACCCGATCCTCGGGTCGACCCGGCCGCTGGCCCCGCTGATCGACCCCAACCAGCACTCCTGCGGCACGGTCCCCGCCCACGGCGTCGACGAGCTGTCCCACCCCGAACCGGGCTACTACGCGGTCGGCGTCAAGAGCTACGGCCGCGCCCCGACGTTCCTGATGGCCACCGGCTACGAGCAGGTCCGCTCGGTCGTCGCGGCCATCGCGGGCGACTGGGAGGCGGCCTGCGAGGTGCGGCTCGACCTGCCGGAGACCGGCGTGTGCTCCGCCAACCTCGCCGAGGCCCAGGAGCAGCGCGTCGGCCTGGCCACCGGCATCAGCGGCGGCCTGCTCGCCACCCCACTGCCGCTCGCCACCGTGGGCGCCGCCAACGACGGCGGCGGCTGCTGCGGCTGAAAGCAGGATCGACATGTCAGACGGCTGCCCCACCGCCGCCCACTCCGGCGCCCCGGGGTGAGCTCCGCCTCCCCGACCGCCGCTCCTGACGCCAGGGGCGGCGGTCAGCCGCGTTCCGGTCACGGCCGGCGCATCGTCGCCGCGCTGGCCGTCACTCAGACCATCGGGTACGGCGTGCTGTACTACGCCTTCTCCGTCTTCCTCGCGCCGATGGCTCGGGACCTGCACGCCACCAACGCCCAGATCGCCGCCGCGCTGACCCTCTCGATCCTGATCGCCGCGCTCTGCGCCCCGCTGGTCGGCCGCCGGCTGGACGCCCGCGGTGGCCGTGGCCTCATGACCGCCGGGTCGCTGCTCGGCGCGGTCGCCGTGCTGGCCTGGTCGCGGGTGGAGAGCGTGCCGCAGCTGTACGCCGTCTTCGCCGCGATCGGCGTCGCGTGCGCGATGGTGTTGTACGAGGCGGCCTTCGCCGTCATCGTCAGCTGGTTCGACGGCCCTTCCCACGCGCGGAGCCGGGCCAACGCGCTGCTGGCGGTCACCGTCGTCGCCGGCTTCGCCTCCGCGATCTTCCTGCCGCTCACCGGCCTGCTGGTGGAGTGGTACGGCTGGCGGCATGCCGTCGTCGTCCTGGCCCTGATCTACGGCTTGGCCGCCATCCCCCTGCACGCGCTCGTCCTGCGTCGCCGTAGCCATGCCAGGCAGGCGCCCGCCCGAGCGCGGGAGCGTGCCGAGATCGTCAGGGCGGCCACGCGCCGGCGGCCGTTCTGGCTGCTGGTGATCGCCTTCACCGCCAACGGCGGCGCGGTGGCCGTGATGGCGGTCCTGCTCATCACCTACCTCGTCCATCTGGGCCATTCGCCGGTCCTGGCCGCCACTCTGGCCGGCCTCCTCGGCGTACTGTCGGTCACCGGACGGCTCATCGCCACCGGCCTGCAGACCCGCATGCCCGCCGCGCTCATCGCGGCCACGATCTTCGCCTTCCAGGGCGTCGCCGCCGTGCTCCTGCCGCTGGTCGGGCGGACGGTGCCGGGCGCGATCGGCGCTGTGCTGCTGTTCGGGCTGGGCTTCGGCATCGCCTCCATCACCCTGCCGCACCTGCTGGTCGGCCGGTACGGCACCGCCGCTTACGCCTCGTTGGCGGGCCGGATCGCCGCCTTCGCCGTCGCCGACAAGGCCCTGGCCCCGCTGGGAGCGGTCGTGCTCGCGCAGGCGGCAGGCTATGTCTGGGTGATGGGCGCGGTGGCCACGGCCTGCGTGATCGCCGCGTTGGCCTTGGTCGCCTACCATCGCGTATAATTTCGATGGATTTCGAATTAAGGGGTGCCGCATGACCGCCGTCACGATCCAGTGCTGCGCGCCGATCGCGCGAGAGCCGCTGTCGGAGACCGACGCCGCCGAGCTCGCCGTCATGCTCAAGGCCGTCGCCGACCCCGTACGGCTGCGCCTGCTGTCGATGATCGGCTCCCACGCCGGCGGCGAGGCCTGCGTGTGCGACCTCACCGACGCCTTCGACCTGACCGCCCCCACGATCTCCCACCACCTCAAGGTGTTGCGCACGGCGGGCCTGATCGACGGCGAACGACGCGGCACCTGGGTCTACTACCGGATCGTCCCCGAGGCGGTGAACAAGCTGGGCGCCCTGTTCGCGCCGCTGACCGAGCCCGTGCCCAGCAGGCCGGGTGAGCTGGAGCTCACCCCTGTGTGACCGCTGGACCGCGCGAACCGCTCATGCCGGGAGCAACTCGCTGACGAGCCGCTCGATTCGAGCCCGGATGTCATCGCGGATCTCCCGTACGGCCTCGATGCCCTGACCGGCCGGATCGTCCAGCTTCCAGTCCTCATACCGCTTGCCCGGGAAGATCGGGCAGGCGTCGCCGCAGCCCATGGTGATGACCACGTCGCTGGCCTGGACGGCCTCGGGCGTAAGGATCTTGGGCTGCCGGCCGGTGATGTCGATGCCCACCTCGCGCATGGCCTCGACGGCGACGGGGTTGATCCGGTCGGCGGGCGCGGATCCGGCTGAGCGGACTTCGATGCGGTCCCCGGCCAGGTGGGTGAGCCAGCCGGCGGCCATCTGGGAGCGGCCGGCGTTGTGGACGCAGACGAACAGGACGCTAGGCATGGGTGGGCTCCTCGCTGAACAGGCGTCGGCCCCACAGGCTGACGTAGACCAGGGCGACCAGGACGGGCACCTCGATGAGCGGGCCGACGACGCCGGCGAGCGCCTGGCCGGAGGTGACGCCGAAGACGCCGACCGCGACCGCGATGGCCAGCTCGAAGTTGTTGCCGGCCGCGGTGAAGGCGAGCGTGGTGGTGCGGTCGTACCCGAGTCCGATGGCGCGTCCGGCCAGGAACGAGCCGCCCCACATGAGCGCGAAGTAGGCCAGCAGCGGCAGCGCGATGCGGGCCACGTCCAGGGGCCGCTCGCTGATCGTCTGCCCCTGCAGGGCGAACAGGATGACGATGGTGAACAGCAGGCCGTACAGCGCGATCGGGCCGATCCTCGGCAGGAAGCGGGTCTCGTACCACTCCCGGCCCCTGGACCTCTCACCGAGCTTGCGGGACAGGTACCCGGCCAGGAGGGGGATGCCGAGGAATATCAGTACGTACTGGGCGATGTCCCACATCGAGACGTCCAGGGCCGCCTCCGCCAGGCCGAGCCAGCCGGGCAGGACCTCCAGGTAGAACCAGCCCAGCACGCCGAAGGCGATCACCTGGAAGACGGAGTTGATGGCGACCAGGACGGCGGCGGCCTCGCGGTCGCCGCAGGCCAGGTCGTTCCAGATGAGCACCATGGCGATGCACCGGGCCAGCCCGACGATGATCAGACCGGTGCGGTACTCGGGCAGGTCCGGCAGCAGGGCCCAGGCCAGCGCGAACATCAGCGCCGGGCCGGCGATCCAGTTCAGCACCAGGGACGCCACCAGCATGCGACGGTCACCGGTGACCGTGTCGAGCCGGTCGTAGCGGACCTTGGCCAGCACCGGATACATCATCAGCAGCAGGCCGAGCGCGATGGGCAGCGAGATCTCGCCGACCTTCACCGCTTCCAGCGCCGTGTCCAACCCGGGCACCAGCCGCCCGAGCAGAAGCCCGGCCGCCATCGCCAGGCCGATCCACACCGGCAGGAACCGGTCCAGCGTGGACAACCCGCCGACCACACCTGAGCTCTTGGCCGGGACAGTCGTGGACGACATCCAGCCTCCTAGACCGTGGCGGGCGTGCTGAGCAGTGCCGACAGGTCGGCGAGCGTCTCGGGCACCAGCCGGTAGTAGACCCAGGAGGCACGCCGGTCGGAGGTGAGCAGGCCGACCTCCTTGAGCACCTTCAGGTGATGGCTGATCGTCGGCTGGGACAGCTCGAAGGCGTCGGTGATGTCACAGACGCACACCTCGCCACCTTCACGGCTGGCCACGATCGACAGAATGCGCAGCCGTACGGGATCGCCCAGTGCCCTGAACACCCGCGCCACCCCCGCGGCCTGCTCGGCGTCGAGCGGTTCGCGTGCCAGCGGCGGGCTGCACTCCAGGAGTTCGAGCAGTTCCATGCGATCTCCCCGTATAGACCTCGGTCGAAGTCGACTCCTGTCTATATTGACATACATCTATTCACGCTCGTGGCACTGGGTCAGGTCGGAGTAGCGCCGCCGCAGCCCATGGTGATCGCGACGATCTCCTCGGTCCACGGCTTGGGGTACTCGCGTGAGACGTCGATGCCGCGCGCGGCCGTCATTGAAGTGAATACTTGATTGACTGATATTCAATGACTTATATTCAACGAAGTCGACGCGTCAACCTTCGACACCGTCGGAGAGAGTCGCGGCATGGCACTCCACCAGCCGCTCCCGGACAGGGATGACCCTGTGTGGACGGCCGCCAACGGCTTCGTCGTCCGTAAGGACGCAGGAAAGGAGCTCGCCATGGGGCGAGTAGTAGGAAAGACGGCGTTGGTCACCGGCGGCGCGATGGGGATGGGCGGCGCGGTCGTCCGGCGGCTCGTCGCCGAGGGCGCGAACGTGGTCATCGCCGACGTGAACGTCGCCGCGGCGCAGGCCCTCGCCGACGAACTCGGACCAAATGCCATCATCGAGAAGCTCGACGTCCGGTCTCCGGAGGAGTGGGCCCGGGTCGTCGACCGGACCGAAACGCGGTTCGGCTCCGTCGACATCCTGGTCAACAATGCGGGCATCGCGGATCCGGCTCCCCTGGAGCAGTGGGACGCCGCGCGGCTGCAACGCACGCTGGATGTGAACCTGATCGGTGTCTTCAACGGTATCCAGGCCGTGGTCCCGGTCATGAAACGGGCCGGCGGTGGATCGATCGTCAACATCGGTTCCGTCGGAGCGTTGCAGGGGGTGCCCAGGATGTCCGGCTACGTCGTCTCCAAGTGGGCGGTCCGTGGCCTGACCAAGACCGCCGCGCTGGAGTTGGGCGCGTATGGGATCCGAGTGAATGCCGTCCACCCCGGGCAGATCAAGACCCCGATGACCGCCGGCGTCACTTTCGACACCAGCAACGTCGCGCTGGGCCGGGTCGGCGAGCCGGATGACATTGCCGGGATCGTGCTCTTCTTCGCCGGCGACGACGCCCGGTTCGTCACCGGCAGTGAGGTGGCCGGCGACGGCGGACAGATCGCCGGCCAGGCCGACTACCAGGGCCTGCCTCAGTAGCACCACTGTGGCGCGGGATCTCGGACGGTCACCGCACGATCGTCGGTGGGCGCTCATGACATCGGGTGCCGGTCAGGCTCCGGCCACCGCGCTGCGGCGTTCGATCAGGAGTACGTCACGCCAGGCGCCGTGGTGGCGGCCCATCCGCTCGCGGGTGCCGACGACCCGGAAGCCGAGCGCCTGGTGCAGGGAGAGGCTGGCGGCGTTCTCGGGGAAGATCCCGGACTGGATGGTCCAGACGCCCGCCTCTTCTGAGGCGGCGATGAAGGCGGCGAGCAGCGAGCGGCCGATGCCGTGGGCCTGGCAGCCGGGGTGGACGTAGATGCTGTGCTCGACGACACCCGCGTAGACCGGCCGGCTGGAGACCGGTGAGGCGGCCACCCAGGCCACGACGTCGCCGGTCTCGGTGTCGACGGCGACGTGGCGCAGGTTCGCCGGTCTGTTCGCGGTGAAGCCCGCCCAGCTCGGCGCGGTGGTCTCGAAGCTGGCCTGTCCGGTGTCCAGGCCCAGCTGGTAGATGGCGAGCACCTGCTCGGCGTCGGAATCGCGCATCGGGCGGATCTCCAGGCCGGGGCCGATGGCGGGCTTGGCCGCCCGGACGATCGCGGAGTGCACGCCATCGCCGTGATCCGCGGTGAGAACGATCGTCGCACCGACGAACCCGGTCGCGCGCAGCAGGTCCCGGTACTCCGGCACGCTGAGGGCGCCGGCTTCGCAGCCCACCCGGCGTTCGGCGGCTGCGCGCCGTACGGGATCGGTGTCGCCGTCGGTGACCACGTCGCTGATCCCCAGGCGGCCGCCGGGCCGCAGCACCCGGAACGCCTCGGAGAGGACGGCCGCCTTGTCGTCGGACAGGTTGACCACGCAGTTGGAGATGATCACGTCGACCGTCCGGCCGGGGAGCGGGATGTCCTCGATCGTGCCGTGCAGGAACTCCACGTTCGCCGCGCCCGCCTCCGCCGCGTTGCGCCGGGCCAGCTCGATCATGTCGGGGCTGGCGTCCAGCCCGTAGGCCTTGCCGTACGGACCCACCCGGCGGGCCGAGAGCAGCACGTCGATGCCGCCGCCGGAGCCCAGGTCCAGCACGGTCTCCCCGGCACGCAGCTCGGCCACGGCGACGGGGTTGCCGCAGCCGAGGCTGGCCCTGAGCGCACCGCCGGGCAGGCCGGAGGTGTCGTCGTAGCCGGCGGTGCCGAAGTGGCCCTCGCCGAACTCGTCAGTGGCGCAGTCGACGACGGTCTCGCCGGTCAACGCGGCACGGGCGAGACCGGAGTAGCGCCGGACGACTTCATCGTGTGCCATGGCGGATCTCCTCACTAGCCATCGTTGATCGACGATAATCGATGATATTCCCGTGGTCCAGCCCCGGAGGTCGGGTGGCCCTGGCCGGCGCCGCCCGCTTCGTCAGGGCGAGGCCGGTGCCGGCAAGCGGGGTATCGTCAGCAGAACCTCTCGGCTCCTTATCCGATGCCCGCAAAGGTTAAGCTGACGTAAGGGTAGGTTTTGCCCAGAAGCATGCGTACGGGCGAACTCGATGTGGAGGACGGATGCCGGACGGGCTGGTGCAGATCGGCGAGGTGGCCGAGCGGCTCGGGCTGTCCTTGCGGACGATCCGGCACTACGAGGAGGTCGGCCTGGTGGTGCCCGAGCGCACGCCCGGCGGCTTCCGCCTCTACAGCGAGACCGACATCGGCCGGCTGGCCCTGATCAAGCGGATGAAGCCGCTCGGGTTCAGCCTGGAGGAGATGCGTGACCTGCTGGAGATCACCGACCGGCTCGGCGCCGGGGACGACGATCCGACGCTGATCAATCGGCTGCAGATGTTCGAGCGCGCGGTGGCCGAGCGGGCTGACAAGCTGCGGGAGCAGCTGGCCATGGCCAGGGAGTTCGGTGAGCAACTGCGCCGTCAGCGGATGCGGGCCGCACCCTCCGCCTGACCGGATGAGACCTTTGTCACGCTGCGATCGCCTGACTCCAACCCTTACGTGAGAGTACCTTTGGTGAGGACGCGCTCCTCTGCGAGCCTGCTCGACACGACGGCGACACCGCCGCGTCACATGCCCGCCACACTCCTGCGTGAGCCTGGGCGGTAGCGCGCGTCCGGCCTTCTCGTTCATGCATCGGTCACGCCGTGGCCGGTCTCCGCCCGCCTGTAGGGATGTGCTGTTGTCTGCTCGTACCGGCGTGTTCGCGCGCCGTCCGTCCTTGCCCGATCTCCGTCACCTGACGCCCCGCGTGCTGCGTGTGGAGCTGCTGTCCGGCCTGGTGGTGGCGCTGGCGCTGATCCCCGAGGCGATCTCGTTCTCGATCATCGCCGGTGTGGATCCCAGCGTCGGGTTGTTCGCCTCGTTCACCATGGCCGTGGTCATCTCCGTCGTGGGCGGGCGCTCGGCCATGATCTCGGCGGCGACGGGCGCGATCGCGCTGGTGGTGGCGCCGCTGGCCCGCGAGTACGGGCTCGGCCACCTGGTCGCCGTGGTCATTCTCGGTGGCGTTCTCCAGGTGGTGCTGGGTGCGCTGGGGGTGGCCAAGCTGATGCGGTTCGTGCCGCGCAGCGTGATGGTCGGCTTCGTCAACGCGCTGGCCATCCTCATTTTCATGGCCCAGGTGCCGGAGCTCACCGGCGTCCCGTGGGTGGTCTACCCGCTGGTCATGGGCGGACTGGCGCTGATGGTGTTCTTCCCGCGCATCACCCGGGCCGTGCCCGCGCCGCTGGTGTCCATCGCCATCCTGACCGCGATCACGCTCGGCGCCGGCCTGGCCGTGCCGACCGTGGGCGACAAGGGCGTCCTGCCGTCCTCGCTGCCCGTCCCGGGCCTGCCCGACGTGCCGTTCACCCTCGACACCCTCACCCTGCTCATGCCGTACGCCATCGCGTTCGCGCTCGTCGGGCTGATGGAGTCGCTGATGACCGCCAAGCTCGTCGACGACATCACCGACACCCACTCCAACAAGACCCGCGAGTCCATCGGCCAGGGCGTCGCCAACATCGTCACCGGCTGCTTCGGCGGCATGGGCGGCTGCGCCATGATCGGCCAGACGATGATCAACGTGAAGAACGGCGCCCGCACCCGGATCTCCACCTTCGCCGCCGGCGTGCTGCTCATGGTGCTGTGCATCGTCTTCGGCCCGTGGGTGTCGCAGATCCCGATGGCGGCCCTGGTCGCCGTCATGATCCTGGTCTCGGTCGGCACCTTCGACTGGCACTCCATCGCCCCGGCCACCCTCAGGCGGATGCCCTGGGGCGAGATCAGCGTCATGGTCATCACCGTCGCCGTGGTCGTCGCCACCCACAACCTGGCCATCGGCGTGGTCGTCGGCAGCCTGACCGCCATGGTCATCTTCGCCCGTCGCGTCGCCCACCTGGCCAACGTCACCGCCTGCCTGGACCCCGACGGCAAGCAGGTCGTCTACGCGGTCACCGGCGAGCTGTTCTTCGCCTCCAGCAACGACCTGGTCTACCAGTTCTCCTACGCCACCGACCCCGACGACGTCGTCATCGACCTCACCGACGCGCACATCTGGGACGCCTCCTCCGTCGCCGCCCTGGACGCGGTGGAGACCAAGTACGCCGCCCGCGGCAAGAAGGTCACCATCATCGGCCTCAACCAGCCCAGCGCGGCACTGCACGACACGCTCGCCGGCCGGCTCAGCGGCCACTGACACATCTGGCGCGGTTGACGTCGCGCAGCGCGTCGATGACGACCTGGGCCAGCCGGGGATCCCGGCTGGTCGCCGCCGGGGTCAGAGGAGTTCGACGTGGTCGCGGTAGGGGTCGAGGCGGTCGTCGGAGACGTCGAGTTCGGTGACCATCAGGTCGATGCCGTCCCAGGGCAGGCAGCGGGCGGCGGCGCCCGTGCCGAGCTTCTGTGAGTCCACGGCCATGACGACGTGGTCCGACAGCTCGGCCATGAGCCGCTTGATCTCGCACTCCTCGGCGCTGAACTCGCTGGTGCCGAAGTGCGGGTCCACCGCGGCGGCGGACAGGAAGGCGCGCGCGAAGGAGAACTGCTTCAGCGCCAGGGAGGCGACCGGGCCGATGAGGCTGCCGGCGTTGGGGTCCTTCTGGCCGCCGGTCAGGTACGCGTGCACGAGGGGGTCGCGCGTCAGGGTCAGGAAGGTCTCGATGCCGTCGGTGACCACGGACAGGTTCTCCGAGCGGGGCATCGAACCGGCGAGGACGCACAGCGTGGAGGAGGCGTCCATGCAGATCCCCACCCCGCCCGAGGGCACCAGGCTGGTCAGCTTCCGCGCGATCTCCTCCTTCGCCCGCCCGGCGCGGGTCCGGCGTGCCTCGAAGGGCTGCGCCGAGCTGACCGCGCCGCCGCGCACCCGGCGGACCAAACCCTCGTCCTCCAGCGCCTGCAGGTCCCTGCGGATCGTCATGGTGCTGACCTCGAAGCGGGCGGCCAGGTCCTCGATGCGCAGGCTGCCGCTGGACGAAAGCAGGTCGGCGAGCGCCTGACGTCTGCTTTCGAGGTTCACGGTGCTCCTGACGACCATGCCGTCTCCGTCTCCTTCGGTGTTCAATCTTGTCAATTGTCACACAGGTGGGTTCGGCTGGAGGCAGCGTCCGCCTGCTGGCGTGTGAACGATAAATGATCCGGCGGATGACTTCAAGGCCCGTCCACCAGGGGATTTGCGGCCCCGACCGGTGGGATGTCGGCTTCGCCGCACCTTCTGTCAGATGTAACAAGTGGGCAACGTACTCTTGACGTGGGGATGTCGCTTCGTGTGATGTTCACATGAAACAACAACTACGGGTCCCGTCCGGGAGCCCGGAGGGTGGCGGCCGACCTGCCGGACGGCCACCGTCCGAGGAGCGGGCCCCACCGCACACCGAGCCGCCGAGGCCGGGTCTGGAGATCAGTCGTGGAAGATGTCGCTTTGGAGTGCCGGGATCTGGCCAAGGCATTTGGCGGCGTGCCCGTACTGAAGGGCGTCTCTCTGACTCTCAGGGCCGGTTCCGTGACCGCGCTGGCGGGTGAGAACGGCGCCGGCAAGTCGACGATGATGAAGATCGCGTCCGGTCAGGTGCGGCCCGACCGGGGCCAGGTCCTGGTCGGCGGCGAGCCGTTGCCCCAGGGGGACCCGCAGGCGGCCCACCGGCAGGGAGTCGCGATCATCCCGCAGGAGCTCGCGCCGATCATGGACATGAAGGTGTACGAGAACCTGTTCATCGGGCGGGAGATCCGTACCCGGGCCGGGCTGCTCGACCGGCGCGCGATGGCCCGCAAGGCGCGCGAGATCCTGGACGTGTTCGGCGTCGAGATCGATCCGCAGGCCACGATGCGGCGGCTGCCGGTCGGCCTGCGCCAGCTCGTGGAGATCGCCAAGAGCACGACCGGCGGCGCGAAGGTCCTGCTCCTGGACGAGCCCAGCTCCGCCATCTCCGAGCGCGAGGTCGACCGCCTGTACGCCGTGGTGGGCAAGCTGCGCGAGCAGGGCGTCGCCATGCTCTACACCACCCACAAGATGGAGGAGATCCGCGCCCTGGCCGACCGGGTGGTCGTCCTGCGTGACGGAGGGCTGGTCCTGGACCAGCCGATCGGCGAGATCAGCGACGACGACATCGTGCACGCGATGATCGGCCGCGAGTTGCAGGACTTCTTCCCCACGCTGCACCCGCCGGGCGACGAGGTGGCCCTGCAGGTCAGCGGGCTGCAGGTGAGCGGCTACGCGCGGCCGGTGGACCTGACCGTGCGCCGCGGCGAGATCCTCGGGCTGGCCGGCCTCGTCGGCGCAGGCCGGACCGAGCTGCTTGAAGCGATCTTCGGCGTGCGCAAGAGCACCGAGGGCACCATCACCGTCGCCGGCAAGCCGGTCAAGCGCAACGCCCCCGCCGCCGCGATCACCCACGGCATGGCCCTGGTCCCGGAGGACCGCAAGGGCGCCGGGGCCGTGCTGTCCATGAACGTGCTGGACAACGGCTCACTGCCGCGCCTGTCGGGCTTCACCCTCGGCGGCTGGCTGCGGCAACGCGAGCGCACCAAGAAGGTCGGCGCCGCGATGGACTCGGTGAAGCTGCGCAGCCGCGGCCTGTCCCAGCAGGTCGGCACCCTCTCCGGCGGCAACCAGCAGAAGGTGGTCCTGGCACGCTGGCTGACCGGCCACGTGAACGTCCTGCTGCTCGACGAGCCCACCCGGGGCGTGGACGTCGGCGCCCGCAGCGAGATCTACCGCATCATCACCGAACTGGCGGCCTCCGGGATGGCCGTGATCATGGCCTCCTCCGACATGCCGGAGATCCTCAGCCTCGCGCACCGCGCGCTCGTCATGCGCGGCGGAGCGGTCGCGGGCGAGCTGAGCCGCGACGACCTGTCCGCACCGAACGTCCAGGACTCGATCTTCCGGCTGGCCGCGGGCCTGAGCCCCGGCTCGGCCGATCCACCGCCCCCGGATCGCCAACCCACCCCGACAGCAAGCAAGGAGGACGGCCGATGACCCCCCAGGAGTCAGCGCCGGACAGAGGAACGGCCGCGGGGCTCCTGGCCTGGCGCCCCTCCGGACCGTGGGTCCGCGACCAGTTGATCCGCCACGCCATGGTGTGGGTGATGCTGCTGATCATCGCGTACTTCAGCTACCGGAGCGCGCGCTTCGGCACCCCCGACAACCTGCAGACGATCGCCATCGCCGCGGCCCCCTTCGCCCTCATCGCGCTGGGTCAGACGCTGGTCATCCTCACCGGCGGCATCGACCTGTCCGTGGGCAGCGTGATCGCGCTCAGCGCGATGGCGGCGGCGGCGACGGTCAAGGACCATCCCGAACGCCTGTGGCTGTCGCTCGTGGTCGCCATGCTCGTCGGGCTCGCCGCCGGCGCGATCAACGGCTTCCTGGTCTCCAAGGTGAACGTGCCGCCCTTCATCGCCACGCTCGGCATGCTCACCACGGCGTCCGGGCTGGCGTACGTCGTGGGCCAGGGCGCGCCGATCAACGGCCTGCCGCAGAACTTCGGTGAGATCGCCAACAACCAGATCCTCGGCCTGCAGATCCCGGTGATCGTCATGATCGTCGGCATCCTGGCGCTGGCCCTGATCATGAAGCGGACCTCTTACGGCATGCGCGTGTACGCGGTGGGCGGCAACCCCGTCGCCGCGCAGATCGCCGGTGTCAAGACCACCCGGATCCTGTTCAGCGTCTACGCCCTGAGTGGCCTGCTCGCCGGCCTGTCCGGCGTGATGCTCGCCTCCCGGGTCATCTCCGGCCCGCCCAACCTCGGCCAGGGCTACGAGCTGGACGCCATCGCCGCCGTCGTCATCGGCGGCGCCAGCCTGCTCGGCGGCCGGGGCAGCATCATCGGCACCGCGCTCGGCCTGTTCCTGATCCAGACCCTCAACAACGGCCTGGACATCCTTTTGGTGCCCGCTTACTGGCAGAGCGTCATCAAGGGCACCCTGATCGTCGCCGCTGTCACCGTCGACGTCTGGTCCGCCAAACGCAGGGTCTGACCGTCGTCAGGCCTTCCACGTCCATCCAGCGAACAACCCCCCTGTACGAAGGAGTTTCCATGCGCATCAAGAGTGCATTCGCCGCCGCGGCGGTGGGCGTGGCCATGCTGGCCACCTCCGCCTGCGGAGCCGGGGATACCAGCGCCAACACCGGTGAGGCCGGGGCAGCGGACGCGAGCGGCGTCCGCGTCGGCATCAGCGTCTACGACATGTCGTCCTTCATCACCGCCGGCAAGGCGGGCATCGACGCGTACGCCAAGGCGAACGACATCGAAGTCCTGTGGAACTCGGCCAACCTGGACGTCGCCACCCAGGCCAACCAGGTCGACCAGTTCATCAACGCCGGCGTCGACGCCATCATGGTCGTCCCGGTGCAGGCGGACTCGCTCGGCCCGCAGGTCGCCGCGGCCAAGGCGAAGGACATCCCCTTCCTGGCCGTGAACGCCGGACTCGCCAGCGGTGACCTCGCCGGCACCGTGCTGCCCGACGACGTCAAGGCCGGCGAGCAGGAAATGCAGATGATGGCCGACGAGCTCAAGGGCAAGGGCAACATCGTCGTCCTGCAGGGCCCGCTGGGTCAGTCGGGCGAGTTGGACCGTACCAAGGGCATCGAGAACGTGCTGGCCAAGTACCCCGACATCAAGATCCTGGCCAAGGACACGGCCAACTGGAAGCGCGACGAGGCCGTCAACAAGACGAAGAACTGGCTGTCCAGCTTCGGCGACAAGATCGACGGCATCGTCGCGGAGAACGACGACATGGGCCTGGGCGCCCTCCAGGCGACCCGCGAGGCCGGCCTCAAGATCCCGATCGTCGGGGTCGACGGCATCGAGGACGGCCTGAACGCCGTCAAGAGCGGCGACTTCATCGGCACCAACCTCCAGCACGGCACCGTCGAGCTGGCCACCGGACTCGCCGTGGCGGCCAAGATCGCCAAGGGCGAGGAGGTCAACAAGAACCCGGTCTACCTGATGCCCCAGGTCACCCCCGAGAACGTGGACACCTACATGGAGCACGTCGTCACCAAGAAGGACGAGTTCCTGGGCCAGCTGCCCGCGCTGATCGAGGCGAACCTCAAGACCGGCGACATCGCCAACGAAGAACTGGCCGGATAGGCGGCGTGCGGGCGTCCGCCCGCACCCCGTACCAGCCCGAGCAGCGCGTAGCCGAGGAGAACATCATGACCACGATGCAGGCAGCGGTCCTGCGTGGAATCCAGCAGTTGGCCATCGAGGAGCGTCCCGTACCGGAGCCGGCGCCCGGCGAGGTGCTGGTGCGGATCACGGCGGTCGGGGTCTGCGGGTCCGACGTGCACTACTACCAGCACGGCCGGATCGGCGACTTCGTGGTCGAACGACCCATGGTGCTCGGCCACGAGTCCGGGGGCGTCATCGTCGGCGTGGGAGCCGGCGTGGACGCCTCCCGGGTCGGCCAGCGGGTGTCGGTCGAGCCAGGCGTGCCCGACCTGACCTGCTCCGAGTGCCTCGCCGGACGGTACAACCTCTGCCCGGACATGCGGTTCTTCGCCACGCCGCCGTTCGACGGCTCACTCGCCGAGTTCGTCACCGTGCACGCCGCGTTCGCGCACCCGGTGCCGGACACGATCTCGGACGACGCGGCGGCGCTGCTCGAACCGCTGTCCGTCGGCGTCTGGGCCAACCGCAAGGGGCAGGTCGGCGCGGGCAGCCGGGTCCTGATCACCGGCGCCGGCCCGATCGGGCTGGTCGCCACCCAGTGCGCCCGCGCCTTCGGCGCCACCGAGATCGTGGTGGCCGACCTCAACCCGCACCGCCTCAAGCTCGCCGAGGACCTGGGCGCGACGGCGACCATCAACGTCGGCGAGACCTCGCTGCGCGACGCGGGCCTCGAACCCACCGTGCTGCTGGAGTGCTCCGGCCACCCGGGCGCGACCGGCGACGGCATCCGCAGCCTGGCCAGGGCGGGCCGCGCGGTGCTGGTGGGGATGGGCGACGACGGGCTGCCGCTGCCGCTCACCCACATCCAGAGCCGCGAGATCGAGCTCACCGGCACGTTCCGCTACGCGAACACCTGGCCCACCGCCATCGCGCTCGCCGCCTCCGGGCGGGTCGACGTGGACACCCTGGTCACCGGCCACTTCGCGCTGGCCGACTCCGAGGCGGCCCTGCTCGCCGGCGAGCGAGACCCTCTCGCCGTCAAATCGGTGATCAATCCGCAGCGCTGATCTGGCGACCGAAGGGACAACAATCATGACTCGTCTGTACGACGATCCCAGCGCCTTCACCGACGACATGCTCGCCGGCTTCCTGGACGTGCACCGGGGCAGCGTCGCGGGTGTGCCTGGCGGTGTCGTACGGGCCACCGAGACGCCGCCGGGCAAGGTCGCGGTCGTGGTCGGCGGCGGTTCCGGGCACTACCCCGCCTTCTGCGGCGTGGTGGGGCCCGGGTTCGCCGACGGCGCCGTCGTGGGCAACATCTTCACCTCCCCGTCGGCGCAGGACGCGTACTCGGTGGGCAAGGCGGCGGCGGGCGAGGCCGGCCTGATCTTCTCCACCGGCAACTACGCCGGTGACGTCATGAACTTCACCCTGGCCCAGCAGCGGCTGTGCCAGGAGGGCATCGACACCCGGGTGGTGTTCGTCACCGACGACATCGCCAGCGCGCCGCCGTCGGACGTGCACGCACGCCGTGGGATCGCCGGTGACTTCGTCGTGTTCAAGGTCGCGGGCGCCGCCGCCGAGGCGGGCTACGACCTGGACGCGGTCGAGCGGGTCGCCCGGCACGCCAACGACCGCACCCGCACCCTGGGGGTCGCCTTCGGCGGGTGCACCATGCCCGGCGGTACCGAGCCGCTGTTCACCGTCCCAGCAGGGCGGATGGGCGTCGGCCTGGGCATCCACGGCGAGCCGGGCGTGGGCGAGGACGCGCTGCCCCGGGCGGCGGACCTGGCGCGGCGGCTGGTGTCCGGCGTCCTGGCGGAGAAGCCCGCCGGGTCCGGCACCAGGGTCACCGCGATCCTGAACGGCCTCGGCACCACCAAGTACGAGGAGCTGTTCGTCGTCTGGCGCACCGTGGCCCGGCTCCTGGCGGAGGAAGGGCTCCAGGTCGTCGCCCCGGAGGTGGGCGAGCTGGTGACCAGCCTGGACATGGCCGGGTGCTCGCTGACCCTGGTCTTCCTCGACGAGGAGTTGGAGCGGCTGTGGTGCGCGCCTGCGGACACGCCGGCGTACCGGAGAGGGCGGGTGGAGCCGCGTACGGCGGCGCCGGCCCGGCGTACCGCGTCCGCGCCTGCGGAGGCGGCCGCGGCGGTCAGCCCGAGCACGCCGGGGTCCCGCGCCTGCGGCCGGGTCGTCGTCGCGGGGCTGGAGGCCGTCGCGGCGGCCATGGCCGAGGCCGAGGGGGAGCTGGGCCGGATCGACGCGGTCGCCGGTGACGGCGACCACGGACGTGGCATGGTCAAGGGCTCGGCGGCGGCGCTCGCCGCCGCCCGTGACGCGGCCGGCGCCGCAGCGGGCGCGCGGTCGGTCCTGGTCGCGGCGGGCGAGGCGTGGGCCGCCAAGGCGGGCGGCACGTCCGGCGTCCTGTGGGGCGCCGCGCTCTGCGCCATCGGCGAGCGGCTGGGCGACGACCGGGAGGAGATCGCGGGCGCCGACGTGGCGGACGCCGTACGGGCCGGGCTGGACGCGCTCCAGCGCCTCGGCGGTGCGCGGCCGGGGGACAAGACCATGATCGACGCGTTCGCGCCGTTCGCCGACGCGCTCGCCGAGCGGGTCCGGGGCGGGACGGAACTCGCCGCCGCCTGGCGTGAGGCCGCCGAGGTGTGCGAGGTCGCGGCGCTCGCGACCGCGGAGCTGCGCCCACTGGTCGGCCGGGCGCGCCCGCTCGCCGAACGCAGCGTCGGCACCCCGGACGCGGGGGCGACGTCTCTCGCCCTGTGCGCCCGCGCTGTCTCGGGCGTGCTGTCGCTCGCCCGCTGAGTTGCACGACACGAAGGGATGGGGGGCCATGCCTCACAAATGGCGGATCATCGTCGGTTGCGACGATGCCGGTCTGGAGTACAAGAACGCCCTGAGGGCCGATCTGGAGGGCGATGACCGGGTGGAGAAGGTCGTCGACATCGGGGTAGGGGCCGAGGAGACGACGCCATATCCGCACATCGCGGTCATGGCGGCGCGAATGGTGGCCGCCGGCGAAGCGGACCGTGCGTTGCTGGTGTGCGGCACCGGGCTGGGAGTCGCGATCAGCGCCAACAAGGTGCCCGGGATCCGCGCGGTGACGGCACACGACAGCTTCTCCGTCGAACGGTCCGTGCTGAGCAACAACGCCCAGATCCTGTGCTTCGGGCAGCGCGTCGTCGGTCTGGAGCTGGCCCGCCGCCTGGCCGCCGAATGGCTCGACTACCGCTTCGACCAGAACTCCAGCTCCGCGGCCAAGGTTCGGACCCTGTTGAACTATGAGGCCGGGCACGACCAGGCCGACCAGGCCGAGACCCTGCGGCAGGGTGAGGAACTGGTGCGCACGGCCATGCTGAGCACCGAACCGCGCTCCCAGAAGAGCGTCCAGACCGACTGCGAGGAGTAGAGGACATGACGGCAGCGGAGAAGGCGCCCGACCTGAGCTTCGGGCTCACCGGCAAGGTGGCGCTGGTGACCGGCGGCGCGTCGGGGATCGGCGCGGCGATCGCGGACACGTACGCGGTGAAGGGCGCCCGGGTCGCCGTGGTCGACATCGACGGCGAGGCGGCCAGGAAGAAGGCGGCCGAGCTGGGGGAGACGCACGCCGGGTTCGCCTGTGACGTGTCGGACCCCGCCGCCGTGCGCGCGGCGGTCGGCGCGGTCCTGGAGGCGTTCGGCCGGATCGACATCCTGGTCAACAGCGCGGGCGTCGCGATCCTGGCCCCGGCCGAGGACCTGGAGGTCAGCGCGTTCGACCGGACGATCGGGATCAACCTGAAGGGCACCTTCCTGGTGTGCCAGGAGGTCGGCCGGCACATGCTCGGCGCCGGCGGCGGGAAGATCATCAACCTGGCGTCACAGGCCGCCACGGTCGCGCTGGACCAGCACGTGGCGTACTGCGCCTCCAAGTTCGGCGTGGTCGGCCTGTCGAAGGTGCTCGCCTCCGAATGGGCCGGCCGGGGCGTGACCGTCAACACGATCTCCCCCACGGTCGTCCTCACCGAGCTGGGCCGCAAGGCGTGGGACGGCCCCAAGGGCGACGCGCTGAAGGCCCAGATCCCCACCGGCCGTTTCGCCTACCCGGGGGAGATCGCCGCCACGGCGCTGTTCCTCGCCTCGGACGGCGCCGACATGATCAACGGCGCGGACATCATCGTGGACGGCGGCTACACCATCCGCTGACAGCGCCGCTGATCGTGCCGATGACGACGGTGGAGCCCGCGCCGGCGGCCGGTGCGGGCCACGGCTCGGCGCTCGCCGTTGCCGAAACGGCAAGAAAGATCGACACCGTCGGAAGGGTTCAGGATGCTGGTGCGCAGAGACGACAACGCGTCCTGTGGCCTGCCGGCCAGGGCTGCCGCGGCACAGCACCGGAAGGAACCACCTGATGAGCGGACACGACCATGGGCTCACCGAACATGAGGCTGACGCCATGTTCGAACCGCCGAGCTGGGACGAGCGCTACTCCGGCCCCGAGAAGATCTTCAGCGGCGCTCCCAATCCGCAGCTCGTCGCCGAGGCGACCGGGCTGACGCCGGGCACGGCGCTCGACGTCGGTTGTGGCGAGGGCGGGGACGTGATCTGGCTGGCGGGGCGAGGCTGGACCGTCACCGGGGCCGACTTCTCCGCCAACGGCCTGGCCCGCGCCGCCCGGCACGCCGAGCAGGCCGGAGTCGCCGACCGCATCGACTGGTGGCATGTCGACGCCAGGACCTTCGCCGCGGGCGGCCGGACCTACGACCTGGTCACCAGCCACTTCCTGCACCCGCCGAACGGCGGCATGGTGGAGGTGACCCGTCGGCTGGCCGAGGCCGTCGCGCGCGGTGGGCATCTGCTCGTCGTCGGTCACGCGCCGTCCGAGGTGTTCACCCAGCTGACGGAGAGCCGGCGCAAGGCGATGTTCCTGGCCGAGGAACTGCTGCCCGCCCTGCCGGACGGCTTCGACGTCCTGGTGGCCGAACAGCGGCCGCGAACGATGACCCGCGACGGCGTCACGGTGGACGTACACGACTCCACGCTGCTGGCCCGGCGTACGTCCTGAGGCCCCCGGCCTGGCCCCCCTCAGCTCACCGCCTGCTTCACCAGTGCGCTGATCCGCGCCTCCACCTCGGCCGTCACCTCGGTCAGCGCGAAACCGGCGGCCCACATCGTGCCGTCGTCCAGGGCCGCCAGATCGCTGAACCCGAGCGTGGCGTACCGTGACTTGAACTTCGCCGCGCTCTGGAAGTGGCAGACGATCTTGCCGTCCAGAGCGTAGGCGGGCATCCCGTACCAGAGCTTCGGCGCGAGGGCCGGGGCGCTGCCGGTGATGACGGCATGGACCCGCTCGGCCATGATCCGGTCCGAGTCCTGCATCTCGGCGATCTTCGCGATCACGTCGGCCTGGTCCTGCGCCGCCTTGTCCGCACGTGAGCCGCGGCGTGCCGCCTTCTTCTGTCCTTGGGCGTGCTCCTTCATCGCGGCCTGCTCTTCGGCCGTGAATCCCTGGTAGGTGCCGCTCATGGTCGTTTCTCCTTGAGATGATCGTGGTGGTGGAACGGTGAGACGGTCGCGTGCCTCAGGCGGATGCGGCTTCCCAGACGAAGCCGTCGGGGTCGGTGAAGGGCGCGGCGTCGCCGCCGATCACGATGCGGTGGGATCCGGTGCCCTCCTGGGGGAGGCCGGTGTCCTTGGCGAGGGCGCGGCGCGGGTAGAGCGCCAGCGTGACGGCCGATGACGGGGTGTCGAACTCGACGTACTTGCCGCCGTAGCTCTTGGCCACGGTCAGGCCGCGGTCGACGTAGAACCGCTTGCTCGCCTTGACGTCCGCGACTCCCAGCAGGAGCGCGATCTGGTCGATGTGGCGAGTGGCGGGGCCGGTGTCCTTCTTCTTCGCGGTCGCGATCTTGCAGATCGTCCCGTCCGGAGCCCGTACGACGCCGCCGTAGCCCCAGAACCCCTTCGTGGCCGGCTTCAGCACCGTGGCGCCGGCGTCGAGGGCGGCGCCGATGAGGGCGTCGACGTTGCCCGGCTGGGACACCACGAGTGACAGCGCGAACCCGCGAAAGCCGGTCGCCGGCGCGTCCGAGGCGCGTACGTTCACGTAAGGGCCCAGGCCGAAGGCGTCGTAGAAGGCCTGTGCGGCGGTGGGGTCGGGAACTTCCAGGGTGACGGTGTCGAACGAGGTCATGGCAGGTCCTTTGCGTGAGGTGGGTTCTGTGGGCGAGCCGGTGTTCATCGGTCCTGGATCAGCCCGAGGACGTTGCCGTCGGGGTCGGTGACGGTGGCCACCAGGCGGCCGCCACCGACCTCATGCGCGGCCTCCTTCACGGTGGCTCCCGCGGCGGTGACCTCGGCGAGCTTCGCCTCGATGTCCCGCACGTGCCAGTAGGCCACCGGCGAGGTCATGCCCTGCGGTCCACCGTTCGGCACCAGTCCGATGTGCTGGCCCTCGGCCTCGAAGCCGACGTAGTAGGGCGAGTCGGTTCGCGGCGGGGTACCGAGCAGGGCCGCGTACACCGCCTTGGCCTTCGTCAGATCGGACACGGGGTGCAGCACGGTCCTGATTCCCTCGGGGGAAGAGCCGGTCATGATCACTCCTGAGGTAGTGGGGCAGATCGTCCCGCTGTGTGCGTACTCACAGCTTTGTCCTGGCCGGGCCGATCCACATCCGTGCCGACCACGGAACCGCTCCACGGATCGACAGCACGGAGCGCGTACGGTGGCCGTTCCGGAGGGATGCTGCAAACTGGGACAGTGACGGCAACAGTGGACATCTCGCCTCGGGAAACCGAGGTCCTGGAACTGGTCGGGGCCCACCTCAGCAACGCGGAGATCGGGGCACGGCTGTCCATCTCGGTGCGTACCGTGGAGAGTCACGTCTCCTCGCTGCTGCGCAAGCTGGAGCTGCCGGATCGGCGGGCGCTCGCCCAGCGCGCGCCCGAGCCGGCCGCCGGCCCGTCTCATCCGGCACCGGTTCTGCCGGCTCCGCTGACCTCGTTCGTCGGCCGGGTCGGCGAGCGGGCCGAGCTGGCCGAGATGCTCAAGGGGCATCGTCAGGTGACCGCCGCTGGTCCCGGCGGAGTGGGCAAGACCCGGCTGGCGTTGGCGGTGGCCGCGGATGCAGCCGGCGAGTACGCCGACGGGGTGTGGTTCGTCGACCTCGTCCCGGTCACCGATCCGGACCTGATCGCGACCGCGGTCGCCGGGGCGCTCGGCCTCGGTGAGCAGCCCGGCCGCGACATGACCGAGTCCGTGGGCGCCGCGCTGGCCGACCGTCATGCGCTGCTGGTGCTGGACAACTGCGAGCACGTGGTGGACGGGGTGGCGCTGTTTCTCGAGCGGCTGCTGGCGACGTGCCCTCGGGTGACGGTGCTGGCGACCAGCCGGGCACGGCTGATGGTGCCGTTCGAACGGGTGTATCCGGTCCCGCCGCTGTCGCTGCCCGCCGACGGCGGGTCCGACGCGGTCGCGTTGTTCACGGAGCGGGCGGCGGCGGTGGGCCGGTCGCCGGATCCCGCGCTGCGCGATCAGATCGCCTCGATCTGCGAGCGGCTGGACGGGATGGCGCTGGCCATCGAGCTGGCCGCCGCCCGGTATCCCACGCTCGGGCTGGACGGCATCAACGCCGCCCTGTCCCACCCGCTGCGGATGCTCACCGGCGGCTCCCGTGCCGATGAGCGGCACCGCTCGGTGCGGGGAGCGCTGGACTGGAGCCATGCCTTGCTGGAACCGGCCGACCGGGCGCTGCTGCGTCAGGTGTCGGTGTTCGTGGCACCGTTCACCGCTGCCGCGGCGGCGGAGGTGGCCGGGTCCGAGGAAGGCATCGCGGCCGAGGGACTGGCCCGGCTGGCCGAACAGAGCCTGCTGGTGGTGACGGCGTCCCCGGGCGGGACCCAGTACCGGGCGCTGGAGACCATCCGCCAGTACGGGACGGAGCGGCTGACCGAGGCCGGGGAGCTGGACGACGCTCGATCCCGCCACGTTCGCTGGTGCCTGGCCATGGCCGCCGAGCTGGCGGTGGTGGCAGCGGACTGGCGGGCCCGGTTCGACGCGGTGGCGGACGATCTGCGCGCCGCCCTGGCATGGGCCGCCGACCGGCCGGAACGACGCGCGGAGGCGTACCGCCTCGCCCGCTTCATGGCGGAGCTGACCTTCACCCGGCATCTGATCGGCGAGTCCCAGGGGCGCTATGAACAGGCCGCCGCGCTCGCCGACGACCCCGCCGCCGGCGCGTCGATGCTCCGGCACGCCGCGGCCGTGGCCGGATGCCGGATGCACGGTGACGACATGTACCGCCTGCGCCGCGCGGCCGCGGATGCCGCCCGCCGATCCGGTGACACCGTCGGCGCCGCCTGTGATCTGGCGACCGCCGCCGCCGACGCCTACCGGTTCTCTGGCAAGTTCGTCCGGAATCTGCCGCCGGAAGAGGCGCTGGCGCTCATCACTCAGGCGCGGGAGCTGGCCGGCGACGACCCGGCCGCCCAGGCCGCGCTGGCGCTGGCCGAGGCCGGGCGGGCGCTCACCGAGATCGGCGCCACGCCGGGCCTGAACGACAACGCGGTACCCATGACGATCGCCCGCGCCGAACGAGCGGTCGAACTCGCTCACCGCACCGGCGACCCGCTCGCCGAGTCCGCCGCGCTCGACACGCTCACCTGCGCCCAGAGCTGGGCCGGTGACACGTTCGCCGCCGCCGGCACGGCCCGGCGCCGGGTCACGCTGCTCTCGTCCACACCGGATACCCCGGCCGGCACCCACGAGCTGATCGAGGCGCTCGGTGAGGCCACCGAGGCCAGCCTCGGCACCGGCGACCTGGCCGGTGCCCGCCGGTGGGCACGGCAACTCGCGGATCACCCCTTGCTGGCGGAGGTCGGCCACCGTGCCACGGGCTGGCTCCTTGTGGCGGACGCGCTGGCGGGCGACATCGAGGGGACACTCACCGGCAGCATCCGGTTCCTCGATGCGTGGCAGCGCGCCGACGGTCCCGCCGGCTCCGTCCTCGGCCCACCGGCCGCCGCGGTGGCGACGATCCACGGCCTACGTGACGACCAGGACGCCTGGCGCGAATGGAGCGCGCTGCTGAGTCAGCTCGACCCCTCACCCAGGAACACCCACGGCTACGGGGCGGTCTTCGACGCGATGCTTCTGCTCCACAGTGGGCAGGCGCCGGAGGCGGTGGAGCGGTTGGCGCCCGAGCCCGGCGAGGTGTGGCAATGGGTGACCTGGATCTGGCTCCACTGGTATGTGGCGCTGCGCGCCGAAGCCGCCGTGCTCGCCAGGAGCTCAGACGCCCGCGACCGCCTGGCCGAGGCCCGGACCGTCGTGGCCGGCAACCCGGTCGCCACTGCCCTGGTGGAGCGGGCCCAAGCGCTGCTCGACGATGACCGGGAGCGGTTGCTCGCCACGGCGGACGCCTTCGACACCGCCGGCTGTCGCTACCAGTCGGCGCGGACCCTGGTGCTCGCCGGCGGCGACCACGCCGCCCGCGGCGCGGCCACGCTGGCCGATCTCGGCTTCGCCCCGATGATCGCCTCGGCATCCACGACGACCTCGGAGTGATGTCCGCCGCAAGCGCGGCCGATCTCAGTCGCTGGACAGGTGCTCGACCGCGCCGAGGAAGTCTCGGAAGGCCCGGTCGGTGCGGGTGGCGTCGCCGGTGGCGTCGAGGTCCATGAGGAGACCACGGATGACGGCGAGCACGAGCGTCGCGAGATCCGGCCGGCCGATGCTGCGCAGGCCGTCCCCGAGCGGCCCCAGCCAGTCGGTCGTCGCGGTGCGCCGGAAGTCGGGCCACAATCGCTGCTCCGCGCTCTCGCGCAACTGACCGAACATCCGCAGGTACGGCTGCCCGTCCGGGCCGGTGATGGAGGTCCAGGCGCGGCTCAGGGTGGTGGTGTACGGCTCGTCCGGTCGCACCCGCAGGAGATCACCGAAGGCGTCGAGCTGACGTTGCCGCGCGCGCCCGAGGACGGCTCGCAGCAGGGCGTCGCGGGTGCCGAAGTGATAGATCAGCATGCGGGTCGAGGTGCCGGTGGCGGTGGCCAGCGGTTCGAGCCGGTCGGGGAGGCCGTGCGCGAGGGCGTGATCGGCGCAGGCATCGAGCAGCCTCTCCTTGATGTCCGGTTGCGGTCGTCTGCCCACGGCCCTACTTTTTCACGTAATAATCGTTACGTCTATAGTCGCCGGAGGAAGCGGTCGAGGCTGACGTGGAGGTGGCGATGAGAGTCGTGTTCGTGCACGGAGCGTGCGTACGGGACGGGTCGTGGTGGTGGCACCGCACCGCCGAGCTGCTGCGGGAGCGGGGGGTGCCCAGCGTGGCCCCGGCGCTGCCGAGCTGTGGCGAGGCGGGCGTGCCCGGCGGCGTCGGCGGTCCTGGACTGCCCGAGGACGTCGCCGCGGTGCGGCAGGTGCTGCAGGACGGCGACGAGCCGACCGTCGTGGTCGCCCACAGCTACGGCGGCATCGTGACCGCGGAAGCCGCTGCGGGGATCGGGTCGGTGCGCCACCTGCTGCTGGTCTCCAGCTACCTGCCCGAGGTCGGGCAGAGCCTGTCGGAGTTCGGGGACGGCGGCCCCGCCCCGTTCCTCGACGTCGATCCCGACGCCGGCACCTTCGAGGTCCGCCCCGAGCTGCTCGTGGACACGTTCTTGCAGGACTGCGACCCCGAGGTCCAGGAGCGGGCGGCGGACCACCTCGCCCGGCAGAGCGTGCGGGTGACCGGGCAACCGGTCGGGGCGGCCGCATGGCAGCAGGTGCCCTCGACGTACCTCGTCTGCGCTCAGGACAGGGGGACCCCGCCGCGGCTGCAGCGCGAGTTCGCCCGCCGGGCCGGCGCCGTCGTCGAGCTCGACGCCGGCCACCACCCGTTCCTGTCCCAGCCCAGGGCGGTCCGGGACCTGCTGCTGAGCCTGTGACGGCAGCCCCGGACCAGCCGTCCCGGCGGCTTTCTCGGACGTCGGCGGCAGCGCCTGGGCGATCTCCGCAGCGTTTCGATGGATGGACTCAGGAGGTGCCGGTGCGTACGGCGGTCGCGGCCAGGGTGGTGTAGTTCATCGTGAAGCTGCCTCCCAGGGAGTCGATGGCGGCCCCGACCGCGCCCAGCACCTCGGCCAGCTGATCGGGACGGAGTTGGGTGAGACCACCGGTGGTGGGTAGCAGGTCCAGCCATTGGTCGCGCGTGTAGGACTGCTCCCAGTCGAATCGCCACTGGTCGAAATCGGTGAACTGTTCGGTCTCGCGGACCTTGTCGGCGAGCTTCGCGTACATCGCCTGGTAGAGGTCGAGCGGACGTCGGGCCGGTTGGCCGTTGAGCGGGGAGTCGGGCGCCGCCCGCCGGTAGGCAGCGGCGAACGGCTCGGCCACCTCGATAGGCGGCTCGTACACGTGCCCGAAGATCGCCAGCCGTCCTCTTGGGCGCAGCACGCGTGCGGCCTTCACCGCGCCGGCGACCGGATCCACCCAGTGCCACGACTGGGCGGCGATGACCGCGTCGAACGTCCGGCCGGCCGGCTGCCAGGATTCGAAGGCCGACACCTCGACCCGCAGGCCACGGGATCGCGCGACGTCGGCCATCCGCGCATCGGGCTCGACGCCGAGCACGGCGCAGCCGGCCGCCTGGAACTGGCGGGCGGCGATGCCGGTGCCGCAGCCGACGTCGAGCACGTCAGGCCCGGGGCTCCCGGCGACGATCCGCGCCACCAACGCATCGGGGTAGCCGGGCCGGGCCTGGTCGTAGTGTTGCGCGTCCACGCCGAACGACTCGGCCATCCGCCGGGCCTTGTGCGGCTCCGATGGGGACGGCTCTGGGCGCTCTCGAGGTAGTATGGGCACGTGCCCACTTTAGTGGGCGTGTGCCCACTAGGCAATGCGTGCCGGCGGGTCGACGCACGAAAGGATCTCTGAGTGCCGACTGGCGTGCACCTTCGCGACGCGCGGCAGCAGCTGTTCGACGCTGCCGAACGAGTGCTTCTGCGGGACGGGCCGAACGGGCTGACCAGCCGGGCCGTCACCGACGAGGCGGGCTGCGCCAAAGGCGTCCTGCACCGGCACTTCGCCGACTTCGACGCCTTCCTCACCGACCTGGTGCTCGACCGGGCCGCGCAGCTCGAGACGCAGGCGAGCGTGCTGCGCGAGTCCGTCGGCACCGACACGGTGGCCGGCAACCTCACCAGCGGGCTGACCATCCTGTTCGGACCGATACCGATGGCGATCCTCCCGCTCATCACCTTCCGGGACGAGCTGCGCGCACGGCTGCGGCAAGCCAGACCCGGAGGCGGCATCGCGATCCTCGCCCAGGCCACGACCGCAGTCTCCGCCTATCTGACGGACGAGCGCGAACTGGGCCGCATCGCGGCCGACGCCGACATCGACTCACTCACCCTCTCCCTGGTCGGTGGGGGGCATCTGCTGTTCGCAGACCGCGACCCCGGCCCACCGACCGCAGCGGCCGTCAGCAAGTTCGTGACAGCGGTCATCGCCGACGCCGTGCAACGACGACCGGACCAGGGGCGCCGGTAACGCTCATGCCACCGGCGCGACCCGACTGGCCGCCCTATATGGGCGTATCCTGCCGATATGGGGTGGTTGGAACGCTTGTCGGGTGCCCTGCGCGGAAGCTGTACGGATCGTGGCGTGGCCAGGGGATAGCGCCGCGTTCCCGGGGGCGGCGGACACGTCGTCTCGTCTGGACGATCTGCTGGTCGAAGCCGTGTTCAGCACCGGGGCGCACATCGGCATGGTGTACGTCCTGGCCGCGGACGGTCACCTCCTGCAGATGCAGGCCACGATCGGTTTTCCCGCCACCATCGCCCGGACCTGGGCCAGGATCAGGGTGCACGATTCCATGCCGGTCGCGGTGGCGGTGCGTGAGCAGAGGCTGGTCTGGCTGAGCGACCGGGCGGTCCTGGCGCGTGAATTCCCAGCGGCGGCGTTGTCGCTGCCGTACGACTTCGCGCTGGCCGCCTCGCCCGTCTGCGCCGGCGGTGTCGTCTGGGGCGGGATCGTCATGGGCTGGCCCACGGGAGGCGAACCCCGGCTCAGCCGGCGCCGGCTCGACATCATCGACGGCATCTGCGCTGAAATGGGGCGCCTGCTCCGCCGGGCGAGTGAGGGCGGACAGCCGGTCGTCCCCAGCTTCCCGCCTCGCGTCCTGGACCCGGTTCCCGCTCACCGGCCGCGCTCGGACGCCTGCCTGACAGCCTTGGCATGCCTCGACTCCTTGCCCGAGGGCTACTGTCACCTGGACGCGCACGCGCGGGTGAGCCTCGTCACCGCCACGGCCGCCGACCTGCTCGCCGCGAATCCGTCCGAGATGGTCGGCAAACGCCTGTGCAAGGCACTGCCCTGGCTGGACGACCCCCTCTACGAAGACCGCTACCGGGCCGC
>NZ_JBQHCW010000049.1:0-34752 GCF_052068115.1 Nonomuraea sp. ZG12 | reverse complement strand
CCGAAAGGCCCGAAACGCCCCCATAGGCGTCCCAAACATCCCTCATCGTCCCGAATTATTTCCCTGAGATCACCTCAGTGCCTGGGCGATGGGGACCGGGCTGTTAGAGGCCGCGCCGACCATGTACGTTTCCCGGCGCCGACAAGGAAGTGGTCCGGGATGCCATTTCAGCGCTTCGTACTCAGCGGTTGGAGCCTTTCCAGACATGGAGTTTGTCCGGATTCACTATCAGCCAAATGTCGGTGATGCGGCCGTTGCGGACGGCAATGGCCATGACGCCATTGATTTCGCCGTTGGCATGGGTGGCCAATCCGGGGCGGCCGTTGACGCTCTCTTCGGTGATCTCCTGGGTGAATTTCTTCCGGCGCAGGCCGAGGAAGAAACGCGCCGCCTTCTCGGAGCCGGCGATCGGGCGCAGGGCCGCCCGAACCTTTCCGCCGCCGTCGGTGCGAACGCTGACCTGGGGGTCGAGCAGGCTGATCAGGGTATCGAAGTCGCCATGCTCGCAGGCGTCCTTGAAGGCGGAGACGATGCTGCGATGCTGCTGGGCATTGACGGCGAGGCGCCGGTCGCGCTGGAGGTGCCGCCGGGCCGAGGCGGCGAGCTGGCGGCAGGCCTCCGGAGTACGCCCGACGATGTCGGCGATCTCGGTGTGCGGCAGGTTGAAGACGACGTGCAGGACGAAGGCGACCCGTTCGGCAGGGGTTACGGATTCGAGCATGACGAGCACGCCCATACTGACGGAGTCGTCGAGAGTCACCTGCTCGGCGGGATCGCCCTGCTGGGTTCTCGCGGTGCTCGCCCACCGGGCGTCGCCGGGAAGCGGTTCAGGAAGCCAGTCCCCCACGTACCTTTCACGGCGCGCCCGGGCCGAGGTGAGCTGGTCCAGGCAGATCCTGCTGGTCACCCGCACGAGCCAGGCGGTCTGCGAGCGGATGGCGCGCCGTGCTTCGTCGGACATGGCATACCACCGCGCGTAGGCGTCCTGCACGACGTCCTCGGCGTCGTGGGTGGAGCCGAGCATTCTGAACGCGAGATTCATCAAGGTGACGCGATCGTCCAGCAGCACGGCGGCGCGCTCGTCGAAGATCGAACTCAGGGGGAGGGCGGCCTGCCCCCAGTCGCGTGGCACGACGGCCCCCCTTCCACGGTTCACGTGGGCGCACCACCGAGATCACTGTTTCTCCCGGTTTACAGAGGTTATGCGGCTGTACACCGCATTCATCCCACATCCAAGACAAAAACCGGTCCGTACCCCGCAGTGCCCAGGCAGTTCGTCCGCCGCGCTCCAGGAGAAGCGGCCACAGGATGATGTCCTCACCCTCACCGTGGATGGCGTCACGCTCGCCGTCGCGGACGGTGGTGAACGAGTCGGCGCTCACGGACGGAACCGTTGAACTTCCCCGACCTGTCTGCCCTGCCTAGCCGTCATCGGCCCTTGTGGCCGTTGAGCCAGTTGACGACGTCAGTGGCCGCGCCGCCTTCGTTGTGCGGGGTCAGCACGGAGTAGTGGTCCTTGCCCGGATAGACACGGAACTTGACCGCGGTGCCGAATGCGCGGGCGTTGCGAACCGCTTGCTCGGTCACTGCGATCTTGATGGACGGGTCCCGATCACCCTGGAGCAGCAGCATCGGGCCGGGAGTCTTCCCACGAGGCACACTCTGCGCGTCCAGCAAGGGCTGCAACTTCAGCGCGGCCTCCAGGGTCTGGGGCGTGAACTGGAAGTCGTTCAGCTTGTCGCCGAGGTCGGCGGAGAAGTCCTCCCAGATCTTCGCGGTGCACTCCTTCTCGGCCACGGGCAGCATGTGCATGGCCTGGTCGCCGAGGTAATCGTCGTACCGCAAGCTGGGGTGCAGCGTCTTCAACCCTTGCAGCGCCAGCAGATAGAAGCCGCGGTCCACAGGGCTGGGCGAACCGTAGTTGTAGGCCTGACCGACGTTGGTCACCGGTGCCAGTCCGACCGTGCCCCGAAAATCGAGGCCCCGGCCCCAGGTCTTGGAGAGTTCCCCGGCGGCGATGGCGGCCTGCCCACCCTGGGAATGCCCGACGGCGAACCACGACTTCGACAGCGTGGGCTCGGCCTGGACCGCGGCGCGAACGGCATCGATCATGCCACGGCCTTCGCTGTCGGCCACGATGTAGGGATGCTCACCAAGGGTGCCCAGGCCCTCGTAGTCGGTCGCGGCCACCGCATATCCGGCCTTGAGCAGTTCGACGAGAAAACCGCTGTAACCGTACAGGTCGACCTTGCCGTCCTTGTTTGCCGTGATGGACGGAGCGCACTGGTCGTTGGTGCCGGAGGACCCGTGTCCCCACGACACCACGGGCCAGCCTCCCTTGGGCGCCCTGCCTTTCGGCTTGAGGAGCACCCCACTGACCACGATGTCAGCACCGTCCAGCGACCGGGAGCGATAGGTGATCCGATCCGCCCGCCCGGCCACCGACGCCAGCACCGGGTCGAGGGCGGCGACGGCCTTGGCCGACACCAGCTCCCCCGCGCCCTTGGGACTGGTCACCGAATGTGCCCGCGCCGCAGGTCGCTGCGCGGTCACCGGCTGTTCGCTGCTGTTCTGGGCGCCGAGCGGCGTTCCCGCGGCCAGTGTCGCCGTCACGACCGCCCCGAGGGCGAGACTGCGGAACTTCGTTGCTTGCATCGATGACCTCCCCGATCGCTCCCAGCCGTTGCAGCAGGCCAGGAGTCCTGATGGCTACGACTGTCTCGACGACAGGGACGGGGCCGGTGTGATGATTCACCTCGAACTGTGAGCGAAGCCACACGCGGAAAGGCCCCTATAGAGACAGACGTGATCGCCTCAGCCCTCGACCACGGCCCGATGGCGGTGACGCGAATCACCGTCGCCGACGCGTCATCGCCGTCACACCGAGCGGCCCGATTTCGTCATGTGAATGAGGCAAGGTCAGGGGGACCACATGCGTTCGTTGCCGGCCAAGCGCCGCTCATTTCAGTTCTCGCACTGGTCGTTCATGTTCGCGCAGATCGCCGTCTGGTCGTTCGTCGTCCTGGCGGTGACCGGGGCGGTGCTGATGGTGTTCTACGACCCCAGCATGGCCCGGGTGACCTATGACGGCTCGTACGGTCCGCTACGCGGACTCCTCGTCAGCAAGGCCTTCGACTCCACCATGCATCTGAGTCTGGAGGTGCGCGGCGGACTGCTCATCCGCCAGATGCACCACTGGGCGGCGCTCGTCTTCATGGCGGCCGTCGTGGTGCAACTGCTGCGCATGTTCCTCACCAGCGCGTTCCGCCGCCCGCGCACGAGGCAGTGGCTGATCTGGGTGACGCTGCTGGCACTGGGCATGGCCGCGGGTGAGAGCGGCAACGCCCTGCCGGACGACCTGCTGTCGGGTGGGAGCCTGTGGCTGATCATGTCGGTGGTGCAGTCCGTCCCCGTGGTGGGACCCTGGGTGTTCTCGCTGCTGTTCGGCCCGGACTTCCCCGGTGAGCGGGTCATTCCGGTCCTGTACGGGGGGCACCTGCTGATCGCGGTCGTCATGGCCGCGCTGCTGATCGCCCGTGAACTGCTCCTGCGGCGGCACGGCCACTCCCGGTTCATCGCCACGATGCCGGCGCGGCGGAGCGCAGGTCCGGCGATGGCGCTCGCGACGATCGGCATGCTGATCATCCTCGGGTTCGGTTTCCAGATCGCCCCTATATGGCTGTACGGCCCTGCCACGCCGACGCAGAGCTCGGCGGGCTCGGTTCCCGACTGGTACATGGGATTTCTCGACGGCGCCCTCCGGATCATGCCCGGGTGGGAGCTCACCCTCGGCGACTACACGCTCAGCCTCGCGGTCCTCGTCCCCACACTGGTGGTGCCTGGGGTCTTCTTCACCGCCCTGGCCGCCTACCCGGCGGCCGAGCGCTTCCTCGTCTCGCGACGCGGTCGCCGGGACGAGCTGGGCCGCCCCAAGGCCACGAGCCGCATGACCCGCGAGACGCTCGCGCGTGACCTGCTCGACCGGCCACGCGACACCCCGGTGAAGAGTGCCATCGCGGTCGCCGGCGTCACGTTCTACGGCCTGCTGTGGACGGCCTCGGCCAACGACCAGATCGCCCACCAGTTCCACCTGACCGTCGAAATGGTGACGATCTTCTTCAGGTACGCCGTGGTCATCGGCCCCGTCATCGCCTTCATCGGCACTCGCTGGATCTGCCTCGCGCTTCAGCGTACGGATCACCTCGTGGCCGAGCGCGGCGTGGAGACGGGGATCATCACGCGGTCCCCGGACGGCGGATTCCACGAACGGCTGGCGCCCGCGCAGCAGGAGCGCCGTGAGCCGACGGTCACTTCAGGGCGATGAAGGCGACACTGAGGATAAGAGGCGAGGCCAAAGGAGGTCGGTCGATGCGAGGCTCGCCGGACGATGACCAGGCTGACTTCAGGTCAGGGCTCGACCTGCATCTCGACCTGACCGGCGACCGCGGGGTCGGGCGGTCGCTGGAGACCGCCCTGCGCGAGGCCGTGCGGCGGGGACGACTGACCGCGGGCACCCGGCTGCCCGGCACCCGCAGCCTCGCCGCCGACCTCGGCCTGTCCAGGGGCACGGTCGTCCAGGCCTACACGCAGCTCATCGCCGGGGGGTGGCTGACAGGCGTGCGCGGATCCGGCACCCGGGTGGCCGAGGTGCTGCCGGAGTCCGGCACCAGCGAGGCCGCCGACCACGGTCCTCCGGAGCTCCGCGGCACGGCCCTCGGCGACCTGCGGCCCGGCCGGCCCGACGTCAGCACGTTTCCGCGCGCGGACTGGGTTGCCGGCGTCCGCCGGGTGATGTCGGCGATGGAGTCCGAGCAGATGGGCTACCCCGATCCGGCAGGCATGCCCGCGCTGCGTTCGGCCGTCGCCGAATACGTCTCGCGGACCCGTGGAGTGTGGGCGAGCCCCGGATCGACGGTGATCACCGCTGGGTTCACTCAGGCGCTCGCGCTGCTCGCGCGCACCTTCCGCGGTCTCGGCACCCGGCGTGCGGCCACCGAGAATCCGGGGTTCGCGGTGCACCGCGAACTGCTGGCCGCGGCGGGGGTCGACCCTGTGCCGCTGCCGGTGGACACCGCTGGCTCCGATCCGGCGCGCCTGCCGGACGGCGCGGGGTTCGCGCTGCTCACTCCCGCCCACCAGCACCCGTGGGGCGTCGTGCTGGCGCCCGGGAGGCGCTCGGCGTTCATCGACTGGGCCCGGCGGAACGACGCCTACGTGATCGAGGACGACTACGATGGCGAGTTCCGCTACGACCAGCAGCCGGTTGGCGCGATGCAGGCGCTGGCACCCGACCGGGTGATCTACGCGGGCAGCACCAGCAAGACCCTGGCACCGGGGGCGCGGCTCGGCTGGCTGGTGGTGCCCGCTCCCCTGCGCGGCCCGCTGCTGCAGACCGTGCGAGAGACCGGCTCGACGCCCCCGGTGATCGACCAGCTCGTGCTCGCCGACCTGCTCTCCCGTGGGAGCTACGACCGGCACGTACGGCGGGCCCGGCTGGCTTACCGGCGGCGCCGCCACGAGCTGGCCGAACGGCTGGCGGTGGTCATCGACACGCCGCTCACGGGCGTCGCCGCCGGGTTGCACACGCTACTGCCGGTCGCCTCGGAAGCCGCCGAACGTGAACTGGTCGCCACGGCGGAGCGCACGGGCCTGCTCCTGCAGGGCCTGCACACGGCGGATTACTGGTACCCGATGGCCGAGGAGCGGCCCGCCGCCCTGCTCATCGGCTACGCCACACCGCCGCAGCACGCCTGGCGTCAGGCGCTCGACATGCTGGTCTCGCTGCTTAGCGGGCCGTCCGGAACAAGCCGGTAGGGGTGCCACCGGCGAACGCCGCGAAGCCGTCCTGCCACAAGGGATACCTCGGCACCCAGCCGAGGTGCTTGCGGGCGTAGTGGTTGTCCGCGCCGCGCGCCCACCCGGGCCGGCCGGGGTCCGCAGTCGGCGGAGGTGGTGCACCCACGGCCGCACAGAAGGCGGGCACCCACTCCCGGCCCGACACCGGCTCGTCGTCGCAGACGTTGACCGCATGGCCGGCAGGCCAGGTCAGCGCCTGCACTGCCGCGATGGCGGCGTCATCGGCGTGAACGAAGGAGACCACCTCGTCGTCGGCGGCCAATCTCCCTGCCCGCGCCATGTCCGCGGTGAGGCCGTCGGGCGCATGCCATGTCCCGGGGCCGTAGAGCATCCCGTAGCGCAGCACGACCCACTCAGGCATCTCGTGAACGGCCGCCTCCAGCGCCGCCACGCTCCGCACCCTGCTTCCGCGCTCCCCCGGTGCGGCGAGATCGAGCGGCGTCGTCTCATCGGCCGGCTCGTCGCCGGCCTCGTAGAACCACGCGACGCTCTGTGCCACCATCCGGCGAGCGCCGGCGGCGAGTGCCGCATCGACCAGGTTACGGGTGCCCTCCCTGCGCAGTGCCGCGTTGGCCACGACGTCACCCGCAGCAAGGTCGGTGAGCTGATGCATCACGATGTCGGGGGCAGCCGCTCTGACGGCGGTGGCGATGGCCGCGCGGTCGTGGACGTCGGCCACCACCGGCTCCGCGCCCAAGGCGCGCAACGTGGCGGTCCGGTCGGGCTTCCGGGTGAGGGCGATGACCTGGTGCCCCCCGGCGACCAACCGGGGCACCACCCGCCGGCCGATGACTCCTGTCGCTCCCGCGAGGAAGATCCGCATGCCGGTCGCCCTCACTACGAACGGGGAGCGCGGCGGTCACGGCGGGCCGCGAGCTCCTCGTCGTCGACGTAGGTGAGCATCGGCTCACCGGACACGCAGAACATGACCACGACGAACCGGCTCCACCGGTCGGACAGGTTGTTGGCCGCCTGGTAGTGGATGACGTCGCCACCGGGCTCCCAGAACGCCTCGCCCGCGCGGATCACCCGTTCCGGCTCACCCTCGAGCTCGAAGATCATCTCCCCGTCGATCATGTAGCCGTAAACCGGGCCCGAGTGCCGGTGCGGCGGGGAACCGAGGTCGCCGGGCGGCAGCTCGATGAGCACAGTCATCGCATGGGCGGGATCGGGAAGCTTGAGCGGCGTCCCGTCAAGAAGCAGAGTGAGTTCGGAATTTCCTTTGAGATCCATGCCATCGACGCTAGGTGGGAAACGGACCAGTGAACTAGTCCACTTTCAGGCTGCTCGGCTGCACCACTTGCCTCAGTCGAGCGGACCAGAAGCGATCACATGAGCGAGGCGAAGCAAGCGATCAGGCTCCGCGAGCTGACACGGTCGACATCGCAAGCGTGTCGGCTCCGCTCTTGCTTGATCCCTGCGGTGTCCGCCTCACACGGGAACGCCCCTACGTCGTCGTAGAGGTATGAACGTCACACAACCCTGGGCAGTCCGGCTTCGGTGCGGCGGCTACGTGACCGTGGTGTCGGCCGACCGCCTCGCCGGAAAGATCCGGGCGGTCGACGACACGCCCCGCGGCACCGTACTCGACGACGGGCTCGGCTCCTGGTCCAACGAGCTCGACAGCCGATACGTCCGCCGGATCCTGGGTCAGGAGCGCCGCCGGGCCGGTGCCTACCACTGGGCCGAGCATGTCCGCCATCGTTCCGTCCGTCATGTCTGAGCCCGACCGACCCGGGCGCTGGTCCGACGTGGGGATCAGCACGATCGTGGGCGAGCGGCGTCTGCTGGGTGCGGTCGCTGAGCGTCTGCTCGGCTCGGCGCGGGACGCCGAGGACGTAGTACAGGAGACCTATGCCCGCTGGTACGCGATGCCGGAGGATCTGCAGGACGAGGTCGGTTGGCCTACCGCTTGGCTCACCAGCGTCGCGAGCCGCCTGTGCTTCGAACGGCTGAGCGGGGCGCGTGTGAGCCCGCTCCTCCTGGCCGAATCCCGTCACCCTGGCGAACGCGCGCCCCGTAGCGGACCGATGACGCCCCGGGTGCCCGCCTACCGGTATGACCGCATCGTCCAGGCGTTCAAGAGGGCTTGCGAGGGGACGGACGGGGTCGGCGAGTTGACCGTACTGCTCGCTCCCGACGTCACCGTGATCACGGACAGCGGCGGCCGGGTACGCGCCCCTCTCCGACCGATCACCGGCGCTGACCAGGTCGCGCGTTTCGTCGTCGGCCTGTTCGGCGGGCAGGCCGACGTGACCTTGGTGGAAGCGTCGATCAACGGCGGGCCGGGGCTCGTCGTCCGCGTGGGCGGCACCACGGCTGCGGTCGTCATGCTGCGCACCTGCGACGACCGCATCCAGGACGTGTGGATCATGATGAATCCTGACAAACTCCGCGCATGGCGGGGGCACGAGGACCCTCCGCCAGACACAAGGCGGACACGATGACGCGGCCCGTGGATGACGGTGTGCCGGGCCCACGTCCTCACGTTCACGCCGGCCACATCGTCATAGAGGCATGAAGGACGATGTGCGGCAGGGGGCGTGGGCCCTTGACCATTCGGCTTCCGCCGACCGGCGGGCCCTGTTGGGGCTCGCGTACCGGATGCTCGGCTCCACCCACGACGCCGAGGACGTCGTACAGGAGACGTATTCGCGCTGGTACACGATGCCCGAGGAGGCACGGCGCGACATCAGAGCGCCCCTCGCCTGGCTGACGCGAGTTGCCGGGCGGATCTGCCTGGATCAGCTGACGTCGGCGAGGGCGCGGCGGGAACATTACGTGGGCGAGTGGATTCCCGAGCCGGTGCGAGACCTCGGGGTGTGGACCAGCGTCGTGGACGGGCTGGATGACCCTGTCGACCGGGTGACGTTGGACGAGTCCGTCAGCATGGGCATGCTGGTGGTCCTCGAATCGTTCACACCCGCGGAACGAGTCGTGTTCGTGCTGCACGACGTCTTCCGCCTGCCTTTCACAGAGGTCGCCGAGGTGGTCGGCCGAAGCCCGGCGGCCTGCCGCCAGCTCGCCGTCAGCGCGCGGCGGAGACTGGCAGGGGAACGGACACGCCCAATGGCCGAGGCCCAGCAGCACCGCGATCTCATCTCGGCGTTCAAGCGAGCCTGCGAGTGCGGAGACTTCGACGCCCTGATCACCATGCTGGATCCCGGCGTGATCGTCCACACCGACGGTGGAGGGAAGGCGCACGCGGGGCGGCGCCCGATCGTCGGCGCCGGCAAGGCGGCCCGTCTGTTCCTCGGCCTGCTGCGCAAACAACCACGCATGGAACTCCGCGAAGAGGACGTCAACGGACGACCCGGCGCCCTCATCCGCATCGACGGCGCCACCGTGGCCGTGGTCGCGACCGAAGCGCGCAGCGACGTGCTCACCCGGATATGGCTGGTCGTGAACCCCGACAAGCTCCACGACTGGGACAGGCGCGCCGCAGGTGCCCGGCGCTGACGATGCGGAGGTGAAGAGCGGATCCCGATCTGGATCAAGAACCGCAGCCCGGCGATGCGCTCCCCCAGATCCATCACCAGGTCGCGGGAGCCAGAGCCGATCGGTGTGACCCCACCGCGGCCGGCCACTGAGTTGACGGCGGAGCACCAGCAGCCGCCCCGCTGATCGCGCAGCGAAATCCCAGCTCACAGTACGAAACCGTGTTTCCGAGCGGGACAGGGTGCAGCACGGTGATCATCGCCACGTAGCCTCTCGCGCCGCGATAGCATAACATTGCAGTGTTATGTTTACGATGCCTGTCTAGAGAGGAGCAAGACCATGACCGTGCAGCTAATCCATCCCGAGCGGGTCAACCGGGTCGACGTCCACCACCAGGTCGCCGACACCCAGGGCTCGCGCACCGTGTACCTGGCCGGGCAGGTGTCCTGGGACACCGAGGGCAACCTCGTGGGCCCCGATGACGTCGCGGCGCAGGCCGAGCAGGCCTACCTCAACATCGCCGCGGCGCTCGACGCCGTCGGGGCGACGGTGGCCGACCTGGCCAAGGTCACCGTGTACATCGTGGGCCTCGACGAGGCCAAGGCCGAGCAGTTCGTCGTCGGGCGCGAGCGGGCGGCCGCGACGCTGGGCGTCGAGCTCCAGCAGCCGAGCACCTGGATCGGGGTCACCTCGCTGGCCGCGCCGGGCTACCTCGTCGAGGTCGAGGCCATCGCCGTGCTGCCCTGAGGCGGGCGCAGCGCGACCCGGCCCGGCCGCGCCTCTCGTGCCCTCGCGCCTGCGGGGCTAGGCATTCGCCCGGCGGAGGCGTTCGGCTGCCTGTGCCCGCAGCGCATCGCCGCCCGCCGGGGAGCCACCGCACAGTGCCATCTCCCTGGCGTTGTACGCAGCCATCCACACGCCGGCCGCCCATGCGATCTCCATCTCCACGGGCGTGAACACGCGCGCTCGAAAGTCCTGATAAGCCACCAGGAACGCCTCGGAGCTCTCGATCGGCGCCAGCGTCGGCGGCCCTGCACTGGCGAACGACCCGCTCGCCGCTCCCACCAGCGCCGCCTCCGGCTGCCACGCCAGGCTGTCCCAGTCGTGCACCGCCCACAACCGCCGCCCCTGCCACCGCAGGTTCTGCGCCTCGAAATCGGCGTGGCCCAACACGCACGGCAGACCGGCGGACAGCAGCCGCTCCCGGGCCCGCTCAGCCGCCTCGACAATGTGCTCGGGCAGGACACTCTGGTCCAGGCCGTCGAGGAAGTCGATCGCCGGCCACGTCTCAGAACCGGTCTCGTCCCAGCGTACCCAGGGCGGATTCGGCAATGGCGGCGTGACGATCACACCAGCGAGTTCGGCCATCAGCCGAGCGAACACCTCCGCGCAACGCACGGCCATGTCCGGCGAGTCCCCGTGCAGCACCTCGCCGCCGGGCCGGAATTCCTCAGCGTGCACGGCCAGCGCACCGACACCGACCACCGGCGTCAGCGGCCGGGCACACGGAAACCCGCGCTCGGCCAGCCGGGCCTGGGCAGCAACACACGACGCCGCCCGGCCGTCGTCGGCACGCGCCTTGACTACCACGTCCCGGCCACCGGCCAACCGCAGACCGAACACCATCGAGACCTGTTGGGACCGGAACAGCACGTCGGCGGGTTCGCCGCCCAGATGGTCAAGACACCAAGCCGGCAACCAGTTCGGCAACTCATCCAGCGGCACGCTCATGACTGTGCCATAGGCGCCGAACCCAGCGGAAGCAAGAGGTATGGACACAGGTGGCGAGGCCAAGGCTCCGCTTCGCCGACATGAATACCTCTCGCTGATATCCCAGGCCCACCAGCCAGACCACGGCGAACGGATGCCGCGAGATGACCGTATGAAGGAGAGATGGCGGGGAGACAGGACGTCCACTTGAGTGTGCCCCCAGGGCACGGTGTTCGCTGGTGCGTGGAACCACCATCTCGACCCAGGAGGACCGCCCGATGTCCGCACCAGGACCCGGCCAGACCCCGGCCACGGCCACGCGCCCGAGCTCACCGCACCAGGCCGACGGCCCGGCACCCGGACGTCGCGGGCCGGGTGTCGACGGCTCCCGGCCGTTCGGTGCCCACGTCCGCATGAGCTGGTGGAGGCCGCTGGTCGTCCTCGTCGTGCCGCCGGTCGTGATGGTGCTCCTGCAGATCCTGATGTACCAGGTCGTGGGCGTCATCGAGGGCAGCGACGACCCGATGTCCGCCACCTTCACCCCGCTGAAGCTCTTGGCCGTCAACCTGAGCGTGGGCATCTCGGGCGTGGTGGCGATCCTGCTGCTGGCACGGCTGGCGAAGGTGCCGTGGCGCAGCCTGATCAGCTCGCCACGGGCGTTCGACGGTCGACGCCTGGCGCAGTACCTGCTCGGCGCGGCCCTGCTGGTGGGCGCCGGCATCGGCGTGGTGGCGCTGGTTGCCCCCGAGTCCCCGGGCTGGGTCGCGTTCGGTGTCTCCGGGACGACGATCCTCATGCTGGTGATCACCGTGCTGAGCACCCCGCTGCAGTCCGTCGGCGAGGAGCTGATGTTCCGCAGCGCCGTGCTGCCCGCCGCCGCGTCCTGGGTGCGCGCGGTTCGCCCGGCCCTCGCCGTCGGTCTGGTGGTCTCCAGCCTGGCCTTCGCGGTCGTTCACGGCTCCAGCGACCCCTGGCTGTTCGGCTACTACACCTTCATCGGCGTCGCCACGGGACTGATGGCGATCATCAGCCGCGGCATCGAGGCGCCGGCCGCGTTCCACGTCGCCAACAATGTCCTGTTCTCGAGCGTCAACGCGCTGATGGCAGACGGCGAGGGCTACACCATCGACCGGTCCACCGACACCGGTGACGCGGCCCTCCTGATCCTCGCCGCCGTCAACATCGCCATGGTCGTCCTCGTCTGGGTGCGCGAGCGACGTGCACGGAGCACGACCTAAAATCGGCGCCGGACGACGAGGTGAGGGCCCATGACCTGGAGCACACGCGAGATCGCCGATCTGGCGGGCACCACGGTGAAGACGGTGCGCTACTACCACCAGATCGGGCTGCTCGACGAGCCCGACCGCGAGCCCAACGGCTACAAGCGCTACGAGGTACACCACCTGACGCGGCTCCTGCAGATCAAGCGCCTGACCGGGCTCGGTGTGCCGCTCGCACAGGTGGCCGAGATGGGCACGAGCGGCGAAGGGCGGGCCTCCGTCTTCCGGACCGTCGACGCCGAGCTCGAGGCGACGGTCCGGCGGCTGGAGAGCATCCGGCGGGAGCTGGCCACCCTGGCGCAGCCGGGTGCGTCACCGGACGTGCCGACCGGCTTCAGCGGCCTCGTCCAGGACCTGCGCGACAACGACCGCGCCCTGCTGACGATCTACGCCCAGCTCTTCTCGGACGAGTCGATGGAGGTGCTGCGCCGGACGCTCGAGGCACACCCGAACGACGATCTCGACGAGGCGTTCCGCGACCTGCCCGAAGACGCCGACGATGCCACCCGGCAGGCCCTCGCAGAGCAGCTCGCGCCCTTCATCGTCCCGGGCGCCACCGAGCACGGCGTGACGCTGGAGCCGCGGGCCACCACGCCAGGCCAGGCCGAGGCGGCGCGGCGCGCCGTCGGTCACGCCCTCAGGGCGCTCTACAACCCCGCGCAGGTCGACGTGCTCCGTCGAGCGCACCTGCTCCACGAGGCCGACGACGACGGTGCCGACACCGGCGAGGTACTCGAGTGGACCACCAACAGCGTCGATACCGGACCGGTCGCCGTGCGTCCCACATGGTGACTCAGTCCTTCGACATCACTTGCGCTGGACCTCTGATCGCAGACCTGCTCGATGCCATCACCTGACGCCCATGAACCATGCGGTGGAGGATGAGGTCAGCAGGAGCGCGATGACTGCCACGGCCAGCGCGAGACCAGCGAACGCTCCGACGCTCAGCCCGCCGGACAGCCCCACGATCGCGTTAGCGACCAGCGCGAGCTCAACCGCCCCACCGGCCCATCGCACCCACCGCCTTCGAGTCCGCATCACGATGATCAGCAAGCCAATGAGCGCGGACGCGCCGATCCCGTAGAAGAAGTTGGGGAGCAGGATGCCGTTGATCGCGAGCGGCAGGAACAGGACGACATTCAGCAGCATTGTCACGAGAAGCTGAACGCACATGATCGCCCGGGCTGCCCGCACTGATCCTGGCATGGTGGGGTTCTGTGTGGACTGCATGTGGCCTCCGTAGGTGCGAGGGTCAATCATGTCGAGCCCCCTCCGATGCCGCACCGCCCGCCTTGGAAGTGCGGCATCGGAGGGGTGAGTATGGGGAAGGTCAGAAGCCCTACTTGTACGGGCCTGCGGAGCTCACCCAGGCTGTGTAGGTGAAGGTCACCTTACGACCGGTCACCTGCCAGCCCGTGTCGATCACTCGCCGCAGGAGTACGGTACTGCCCGATCTCCATGTGTGGATGCTCACCTTCTTGTGGTAGCTGGTGACAATGGTCTCCGTCCGCCTTCTGGTCTGGGATATCTTCTGGATGGTTTGGCCCAGGCAGACTCTCTTAACGATCTTTCCGCAGGCGTACCTGGTGATCGTCCTGCGTTCTAGGTAGTGGTTGACCTGGGTGTGTGTGCGGTAGTAGTCGCGCACTTCGAGGATGAACTCGATGTAGTCTCCGCAGACGACTTTCAGCATGGAGCAGGTGCCAGCGAAGGCAGTCCCGATGACCTGTTCCTCAGAGGTGCCGCGCTCACTCTTGATGTCAGACCATTCGCCGCGGCCGCCGAGGTAGTCGTCCTCGCCTGCGAGGTCAGTCTTATTGACCGGGTCTCCGCTGCAGTACTCGTAGGCGTTCGCGCTGCCGCCCTCTACCGGGTCGAGTTGCAGGAAGCGTCCGGTGGCGGGGTTGTACACCCGGCGCCCCATCAGCACGAGTCCGCCGATGGCGTCGCTGTCTCGCTGGTAGCTCCCCAACCAGCCGTAACGGTGCGAATCCGCCGCCGAGGGCCGTGGTGCCCCGTACTCGGTGTACTCGGTGTGGCTGCTGATCCCGGTCCCCGCAGGGGTGGTGGTCGCCGAGATATCACCGTTCAGGTTGGCCAGTTGCAGGATCACGCTGCCGTCACTGCGCTGAACTGCGGCCAGGCCGGAAAGACCGAGCAGGTTCCGGGTCCAGGAGCCGTCGGTCTCGCTGATCCAGGCAGGGCTGTCCTCCGCTCCGCTGTAGTGATTGACGGTCGTGCCGGGCTTGGGACCACCGGTCGTGACAGTCCTGGCAATCCGCCCCATCGGGTCTCGGGTGAAGGCCTTGCTCTGCCCGGACTGGGTGATCGTGGCGACCCGGTCGTCGGTGTAGTAGCCGAGAGCCACGTCGGAGCCGCCGGACGCATGCTCGGCCGGCAACGTGGTAGCCCGGCCGAGGTTGTCGTACACGTAGCCGCCGGTGACGATGCGGTCGGCCGCGTCGTAGTCGAAGTGCTGGGCAACGGGGGTTCCCGTGGTGCTGCATCCTCCTGCCGAGGGATATTCGCTCTGCGCGGCCCGGTTCGTGTTGGGGGTGAAGGAGTACAGGCGGGTGGTGCAGGTCCCGTCGTACGTGTCCTCGACCTTGACCAGTCGGCCGGCGCCGTCGTAACGGTAGTTCTGGGCGCTGCCGCCCGGTCCCTGCCGCTGGGCTACCCGTCCCTGGATGTCGGGGACAGCTGCGTAGGAGAGCCAGGTGGTGTCGTTCTTGGCGTACTTCAGGCCTGTCCGGACGCCGGTCGAGTCATAGCGGCTGGTAGCGGTCAGGCCGCCAGGGTAGACCTGCGTCGCCAGCCCGCCGCTTTCGTCGTAGCTGCCGGTGAACACCCCCGTTCCCGTGTCGATGCGGGTGACCAGCCCGCGGTACTCCTTCCGGCCCGAGGCGTCCATGCCGTCGTAAGAGAAGGTGATCTGACCCTTGCCGTCGTGAGTCGTGGCAATCTGGCCGTCGAGGTTGTAGGTGACGGTGCCGGTGTTGCCGGTGGCGTCGGTGCTGGAGATCAGCCGTCCGAAGGCGTCGTGCTCCTGCGTGATGGTTTGGTCGCCGGAGGTCGTCTGGCTGGGCAGGCCGGTCGTCGGGCTGTAGGTGTAGGTGAATTCCGGGACGACCGCACCGCCCGAGCCCTCCGGGCTAACCTGCGTCTCGCTGGCCGTCACCCGACCCGCGGCGTCATGAGTGATCGCGACTGTGCGCGTGACGTTGCCGGAGATGTCGATACGTTCGGCATTGTCACCGTAATAGGCGTAGGTGGTGGAGTGCACCGGTATCGGGGAGCCTGCTGGCTGGGAGGCTGGCCCGGTCCGGCAGATCCAGCCCGCCCACTGCGGTCTGTTACCGCACTCGGCCACCTCGGGATGAGCGCTGGCCGTATAATAGCGGGTGACCGTCGTGCCGGCGTCGGTGCCTGCGGAGGCGGGCAGTCTGCGTTCGAACTCGCGTCCGGCTGCGTCGTACCGCATGCGCCGCACGACGTCGGTCCCACCCGGCACCTTGGTTGTGACCAAGGTGGCCTTGCGTAGGTTCCACCCTGAGGCGTCGCCCGAGCCGATCGGGTCGTAACCGGTCTCGACCACTTGGCTGTCCCCGGCCGCCAGGGTGGCCGTCCCGTCCAGGACGACTGGCTTGGAAGTACTGGTGGTGACCAGCCGGTAGGTGACCGCCTGGGACGGTTTGCCTTCGTCATAGACGTTGGTCGTGCTCGCCCGCGCCGACACCAGACGCCCGTCCGCCAGAGTTACCAGCCGAGCAGGCCCCAACTCCGTGCCGAGGTCGCCGTCGCTCGTGTAGGTCGACACGCTGGCGAGCAGGTCGGCGCGGGCGGCCGAGTCGGACCGTCCACCCACGTACGGGTCGGTGTCCTCGGTGGGCGCCAGCGCCTGTGCCCGGTTGCCCGCCTCCAGGTCCCACACAATGCGCCCCTTGTCGTCGTACCGGGCCGCGCCGATCTGCCAGGCCCCGGCACCGTACTGGACGGTGTTGACCGACCGGCCATTCACGTCGGTGTAGACAAGTGAGGCGTATTCCCAGTCCGAGGCGCCGGGACGATACGTCTCACCTTCCTGGCGCGGCGGCACATGCGACGCGGGGAAGATAGCGGTTCCCGTCACGGGCAGATCGGTGGCCTGCCCCCACCTGCTGGTCTGGGCCGCCGTCAGATCCACCGGCGCTCCTGTACCGCCAGTGGGCACGTCGTAGACGATCGCCATGGTCGGGTCGGTGTCCCCGCCTTCCCGCTGTACGTCGATCAGCCGGCCGCCGCCGTCGTAACCGAAACGCCAGGGCGCGAGCCCCGGCGGCGTGAACTGGCTGACCCGGCCCTCCGTGTTGTAGTAGTAGGTGGCCGTCAGCCCTGTACGCGGGTCGGTTACCTGCCGCAGGTGCCCTGTTGAGTCGTACGTGTACGCGGCCATCACGGTCGTCTTCATCGCGCCTGTGGCGGGGTCGAACGCCGTGTAGGTCACGTTCTTGGCTTGGCCGGTGTAGTCTCCCCAGCCCGAAGCGACACCGGTGGCCGTTGTGGTGGTCGCGTACGACAGGCCGATGGCACGGCAGCCGGCGGCCAGGACGTCGCCGCAGGTCACGTTCGCGGAGACCGGTGTCAGGACGCGGGTGATGCGCCCCTGGCCGTCCCGGTAGTAGGTGGTGGCCGACTCGGTAGCGGGTGTTTCCGTGCGCGCGACCACCCATCTCCCGTTCACCTCGACGTAGGTTGTCCTGTTGCCGAGCGCATCTGTGAAGACCATCTGCCCGGCGTCGAAGGTGATGAAGGATCCGTCGGCTGCGTCGCCGACGCCAACGAAGTTCTCTCCACGCCTGACGTACGTCCAGGTCGAGCCGTCGGGCCCGATCAGTTGTAGCGCGCCTGACTCCCCATCACCCGTGGGGGCGAGATTGGGCACGCTGGTGGGCGGCGCGGGAAACTCAGCCCGCCATCCCGGTCCGAACACCTTGTTCTCGACGAGCTGCTCGTCCGGGCGGTCGGCCTCCGGACGCAGGGTGGTGTGCGTTCGCTTGATGGAGGTGCCGAAGAGGTTGGTGTCGGTGGCCTCCAGGGCGAAGTCGCCGCTCTGCGTCGCCAACTTGCCGGGGCCAATGTCGGCCGTGGCGTAGGAGCCGCCGAAGGCGCTCTGGTCGAGCAGTACAGTGATCGGGTCCGAGCACTCCTCCTCATCAGCGGCGCCCGAAAGGCAAGCTCGGACTTGGACCTTGCCTCCGTCGTCCGCCGTACCCTGGAGCGTCTTCGCGAGATCCCAGATCAGGGGTGAGAAGTTCTGCGAGGTGTTCGTGCGGACCTGGGGCCACGACACCAGCGGCTGTCCCGAACCGGGCACGGTGACGTCCTGAGCGGGGACAGGTAGCCACATGGCCCAGGGGCTGTCAGCCTCGGGGGCGCCGATCTGGTACTCATAATTGACCTTGGTCTTGGCGGGTGCGGCGGCGGTCTCCAAGGTCACCGCCCTCGACGTACGGGAGGCGTGCTGCACGAGCCCTCCGACCCCGATCCCGAAGCTCGTCTTAAAGACCGCAGAGGTGTTGTGCGCCTTGTCGCGGGCTTTCATGTAAATGGTGTGCCAACCGGTGGAAAGCGATGAGATGGAGAACTCTCCGCTGAACTTGTCCAGCGTCTTCGGCATCCTGGGATCGTCGATCCCGTATTGGTAGCCGTCGAGATCGCCCGCATTGGAGTTCATGAAGCAGTGAGAGTCACCGTTCCAGTCCAACGGCTCCCACGAACCCTCCGGATGCGAGCAGCCTGTGCTGCCTGACACCAGCGTGGGAGGGGTGGTGTCCACCGTAATCTTCTGCCACGGCGACCACTCAGAGGTCTCGATGCCGTCGGAGGCACGAGCCCGCCAACGGATCTGCCAAGCTTCTGCGATCTTGCCTTCAGGTATTTTGATCTTGGCGTTCAGCCCGGCCTGGACACCGTCGACAGAGCCGCTCCAGATGGCGCCTGTGCCGTGAGCGGTGTCGGCCGGATCGTGCTCGACCTCGAAGTCGACCTTCAACAGCCCGCCGTCGCCGTCCCTGGCTCCTGCCCATAGGCTGGGCGTGAGGGTGTTGGTGTAGAAGACCCCGTCGTTACCCGTGATCGGCGCGGCCCGCAGATTCTCCGTCCACGGGGTGCTGCCGAAGGTCAGGGAGAGCGTCACGGGATTGAAGTCCCAGTAAAAGTTGCCGCTGTCCGTCGCTTCGTCGTCGAGCTTGAGCTGCAGCCCGTTGCCCGCCGCGCCGTCGGCCCACGCCTGGGCGATCGGCGTGATGGGGATGCTCCACATGACGTCCTCGACCAGGCTGGCGCCGAGGCAGGCGGAGGGCGGAGCCGTGATCACGGCGCCCTCGTTCGTCGCCGCAGGCTGGTTGTTCCACCGGACGGTGTTGGGTGACCACGTTCCGGTCAGGCGGCGGATCGTGAGCTTGCGGCCGACCGGACAGGCCGGCTGTTCCTCGTAGCCCACCATGGCCGTGTTGAGGTCGAGGCGCGCGTTGACCACGTGCTTGCCGACGAGGGCAGAGGTGTCGAACCTCACCAGCGCCCGAGCGGGGACGTCCTGTCCCTCCTCGCTGTGGGCGCCGCAGCCTTCCCAGTCCCAAAAGCCGTCGATGATGCCGGTCACCATCTCGGCTGAGGTGAGCTGGGCGCCGTCGTCGCACGGCGCGTACAGGGTCCGGTAGGACTGCACGTTCAGCGTCAGCGTGGGATCGACGACCACGGGCCAGCGGGTGCGTGGATCGGAGAGGAACTCCGGATCGGGCTTAAGCACCAGGAACTGCTGATCGCCTTTGGCGGAGAGTTCCGTCTCCAATTTCCCCTTGCGGGAGCTGTCGGCCTGGATGGCCTTGCGGGGCGAGTCGTACATCACAGGTGCGGGCGCCGAAGCAAAGGTCTTACCCTTGCTGTCGGTGAGCCTCAGCTGGCCGTGCTTGGTCTCGGTGAGCTTCAGCCCGCCGGTCCTGACAGGGATCTTGTACTCGACGGGGCCGCTGGGACGTTGGCGCAGCACGATGTCATGGCGGAATCCAGTGGGAAGCGCGGTCAGTACAAGGTCCGCGCCAGTGCCCGCGGCGTCTGCGTAGGTGGCCCTATTGCCTTCGACCTTGGGCCTGGGCAGGGGAGTGGGCCAGGTGAGGGCGTAGAACTCCTCGTCGGAACGTGTCAACTGGGCGAGGGTCCGCTCCGCACCACCCGCCGCGAAGGAGACATCCGCCAGAGTCGCCTTGGGCTTGAGGAACCCGCCAGAGACCGCGAGCGTGGTGTCCACAGGCGTCCATTTGCCGTCCTTCTTGACGCGCACGGGATCGGAGGAGGTCTCCAGGGTGACGGTGCCATCCGGGTTGACGTAGGTGAGGCTGATCTCCGTGGTCTCGTCAGTGACCAGGACCCGGCTGCTCTGTAGACGCGCGCTCAGGGCAGCAGCTACGCGGTCGGCTCGCTCCGTGACATGGGGCGCCTTCTCGGCCGCCGGGTCGGGAGGGGGCGTAGCGGCTGATGACGAGCCGGCTGCCTCAGCCACGTAGCCGGTGGATAAGAGAAGCGAGGCGGTAAACCCCGCTGAGAGGACTGCTCGTCGCCAGGTCCGCCAATTATTGGGCATGGCGAAACGAGCTTTTCGGCGGATGTGCATCCAACCTCCAGAGTGAAGATCGGTCAGCTATCGATAGAGATAAGACCGACATAAAGGAGCATGGAGGGCGGTGCTGTGGAGGCTCTCTTTACTGTGTCATGATCTTGTTTGCGATCTGTTACCACCTGTTGTGGGCGCCGAGACTGAGGCGAATCACGATGGGGAGCGCAGGGATCATGATTATGGCCGCAAAGGGGGATCTGGTTGATGCTTCGTGTCCTGGGGCCGGTGGAGATCTGGCGTGAGGGGAGCAGGGTGCCGATCGTCGGCGAGAAACAGCGGACCCTCTTCGCGCTCCTCGTCCTGCGTGCGGACCAGGTAGTGCCGCACGACGAGTTACTGCATGCGCTATGGGGCGACCATCCGCCGGCCTCGGGCCGCAGAGCGCTGCACCATCACCTGTGGTCGCTGCGCCGCGTCCTGGCCACCGATGAGGCCCTGTCCACTAGCTCCGGAGGCTACGCGCTGAAAGTTCCGCCGCGTGGCTCAGACCTAGCGGTCTTCCTCGCCGAGGTCGCCGACGCGGACGCCGCCCGGGCTGGGGGCGACATGCGGAGGGCGGCCGAACGGCTGCGCGCCGCGTTGGACCTATGGCGAGGACCTGCCCTGGCGGGCACACGCCTCGAGTTCCAGATGCTGCAGGGCCGTGCGCTGGAGGAACTGCGCCTGTCCGCCCTCTCTGATCGCATCGAGGTGGACCTAGCCCTGGGGCGACACACGGAGCTGATCAGCGAGCTGAGGCGACTCATCACCATCGCGCCCTTACGCGAACGCTTCCGCGCCCAGCTCATGAGCGCACTGAATCGTGACGGTCGGCGCGCGGACGCGCTACAGGAGTACCGGCTGGCGCGCCAGCGCCTCCGCGACGAGCTCGGGCTTGAGCCCGGTGACGAACTCCAGCGGCTGCACCAAAAAATCCTCGCTGGTGACCCGGAACGCGCGCAGCTCGCTGATCCGGTACCTCCTCAGGAGGTGCAGCCGTGGCTGCGCACTGTAGCTCGGCAGTTGCCTGCCGACATCGTGCGCTTTACCGGCCGCGAGCGCCATCTCGTCACACTGGACACGCTTCTGTCCACGCAAGGCGACACCCTGCCGATCACCGCCGTAGTGGGCGCGGGCGGTGTCGGCAAGACTGCCCTGGCCGTCCACTGGGGACATCGTCGGAGCTCCTGCCTCCCCGACGGCCATTTGTATGTGAACCTGCAAGGCTATTCACGGAGCGCGCCGGTCACATCCGGCCAGGCGCTGTGGCAACTTCTCATCGGGCTCGGCGTGCCGCAGACGCAGATCCCCGTGGACATGGACGAACGCTCGACCCTGTACCGCTCGGCCATGGCCGGTAAGCGCATGCTCATCGTGCTGGACAATGCGGCTACTGCCGACCAGGTCCGCCCGCTGCTTCCCGGCTCGCCGACGAGCCGAGTGCTGATCACCAGCAGGGACACGATGCGTGGACTCGCCGCCACCCACGACGTCAACGTCGTCACTCTCGACATGCTCCCAGCCGAGGAGGCGGAGGCGCTTCTGCGCACCCACCTGGACGGCGAACAGGACTCAGCGCCGATTGCGGAACTAGCCGCCCTGTGCGACTACCTGCCTCTCGCCCTGCGCCTGGCCGCCGCGCAGCTCCGCGACGCTGGCGCGAGGGCGGACGACCTGGTGACCAGGCTACGCACCGGCCGCCGCCTGGAAGCCCTCGACTTCGCGGAGGATCCCCACTCAGGAATACGCGCCACCATCGCCTCCTCCTACCGGGCGCTGCCCGAACCTGTACGTACCTCGTTCCGCATTGCGAGCCTCCACCCGGGCCACGACCTCAGCCTCGACGCCCTGGCGGCCATGACCGGTCAGAGTACGGAGACCACGCGCCGTTGCCTGACGGCGCTCGCCCGCGCCCACCTGGTGAACTGGACCGGGCAGAGGGTAAACATGCACGACCTCGTCCGCGAATACGCCAGGGAACTCGCCGAGGAGGAAGGCAAGCAGCAGAAGGTGTGGGAACGGCTGCTCGGCTGGCACGTGCACACCGCCCGGGCCGCCATGGCCCACGTCGATCCGGACGCTATGCTCCTGATCTCGAGCGTTCCGCGCCCTGCGGTGGGGGTCAAGGAGTTCACCGACCGCGACAGCGCAATGGTCTGGCTGAACAGCGAGCACGACAACACCGTCACTCTGGTGGCACACGCAGCCCGGCACGGGTGGCCGGTGCACGCCTGGCAGCTCGCCTATATCACGGCGTACTACTGCTACGTGGCCCGGCACATCGACGACTGGATTACCACCCACCGCGTCGCACTGGGGGCCGTCCGAGAAGTGGGCGACCGGGGCGGCGAGGCGAAGATTCTCACAGCCTTGGGTCACGCCCTCATGGAGGCCAGCCAGTACGTCGGGTTCCTGGCCTGCCAACGAAGGGCGGTGGAACTCGCCGTGGCCACGGGCGACAAGCGTATGCAGGCCGAGGCACTGTACTACGTGGCGTTCGGCCTGTTCAGAACCGGCGATCTCACCGCTGCCATCATCAGCAACGACGAGGCCCTGGAGCTATACCGCGAGAGAAACGACAGAGCCGGGGAGATGGCCACTGTCTATCTGGCCGGGCAAATCAACCTCCGACTGGGCAAGACGCATCAGGCATTGGAGTATCTGGATCAAATCCTGGCGTGGGTTCGTCAGAAGGACAGACGGCACGACGAGGCGTACGTTTTGTTCGAGGTGGCCACGGCCCACCTTGACCTGAGGCAGCTGGGAGCGGCGCGGGAGTCCGTGGATCTCGCACTGGCAATCGCCCACGACCTCGGCGACACGACGATGGAGACGCTGGCTCTGTACCACCTCGGCCAGGTCCTGCTGCAGCAAGGGGCGCACCTGGAGGCACTCCGACTGCAGAAGGAGGCTCTAGCCCATGCCCGGGAACTGCCGGAGCGGTTGACCGAGTGCACGGTGCTTAACGGGCTCGGGCGCGCGTACGCAGCGTGCGGGGAGCCCGAGATGGCCTTGGAACACTTCGGCGCGGCAGTGAAAATCGCGGCGCGGATCGAGGACCCGTATCAAGTGGCGGACGCCCACGCCGGGCTCGCCGCCCTGTCCTCGCAGGCCGGCCCGCCTGTACGCCGATGACCACGCAGAACGCCACCATCGCCGAAAACCCCATTCATGCAGCTCAGAACGTATTGAGGTCTCGGTGAATCCCAATATGGACGATTCTAATCCGGAGAGGAGCGGAGCCCGGAGCAATGCATCGTTGATCGGTAAAGCCCGCCCATAGGATCGCAGGTTGCTCGTTGGCTGCTCGCGTGTATGCGGTACGGCATGGCATCCAGCGTCACATCCGGGCACGATTCCAAGGATAACCAGCACGGTGCCCAACGGGGATGCTGGACGCTTCCCCGGATCACGGTTGTTCGGGTCAACAGCCATGACCGTATGACCGCCCCGGCACGATTGAAGTCAATACTGGTCCTCCTCGTCACCAGCGCTCAGCGTGCGAGCGCTGGGGCAGAGAGCCGTGCGGATCACTGGCAGAGGGATGGTCGTGGCCTCCAACAGCGCTCGCAACAACGACCGGTGATGATCACGCCGATACTGTGAGCAGCGAGGGCACTGCGAGCACCGTTCACCAGATCAAGGTCACCCTGCGCGAGGTTCACCTGCCGGTGTGGCGGCGCGGCGCGTCCTTCTGCCGTCGACCGCGACCCTGGACCATCTGCACGAGGTCGTCCAGGTCGCGATGGGCTGGCAGCACCACCACCTGCACCTGTTCGGCAACGGCCGGCCATTTCCACGGAAAACCCCGGCCTTCCCCACGGTCAGCGCGGGGCGGCGGTGGGCTCACCGCGAAGCAGTGCGATCCCGAAGGACACGCTGGCCACCGTGAGCAGCACGATCGGCGGCGACGGCAGCAGCGCCACGGATAGGCCGAGCATCACCACCGATGTGACCAGCCCGATCAGGATCGCGGGTCGGGTCCGGTCGGATGAGGACGCGAGTCGCCCGACGAACAGGAGCAGCACGCCGACCGTCACGATCGCCACCCCCATCGCCAGGCTGATCCCCTGCATAACCTCGTAGCTGGTGCGTTGGATACCGCCGAGTTCGAAGACATGGGCACGCAGCGCGGCGTCGACACGCTCCTCATCGGGCTTCGGGGACAGTCGCATCGCGACGTCCAGGACAGTGTGGCCCGCCCCGCAGACGATCCACGACCAAGCGCCGATCCGGTACGCGAGGGTTGACGACATGAAGAGGCTCCGTTCGATCCAGTGACGCTACAGACGTAGTAAACACTACGGGTGTAGCATCTTGCTACATGAGCGCACGTGACCCCGATCGCAAGCAGATCTTGGCTGACGCCGCGTTCGGCATCGTGGGCGAAGCGGGCCTCAGGGCACTCACCCATCGCGCTGTCGACGTCGCCGCCGGCCTACCCGCCGGCACCTGCAGCTACCACTTCTCCACCCGCCAGGCGCTGCTGGCCGCGGTCCTGCACCGGATCGCCGAACTCGACCGGGCCGACCTCGACGCGGCACTCGCCGGCCGCACGGTCACCGACTTCGACGCCGCCGCCCTGATCGCCGACGGCACCCGGCTGCTCGCCCACTGGCTCGGCCCCGCCCGGGCGCGCAGCCGGGCCAGGATGCTGCTGACGCTCGACCCGCAGACCCGCGAACTGACCAAGGCGACGGCGGCGGCGATCGTCACCGACCTCCAAGCCCTGGCGACAGCCGTCTTCGGCGACCCCGAACACGGCAGCCTGTTGATGGCCCTCGTCGACGGCATCGTCGTCGACGAGCTCACCCACGGCCAGGAGCCTGTCGACGTGGCTCGACTCCGGGCCCGATTCGGCGCCGTTGCCGGCCTGGCCCTGCGGGCCTAGTGCTTCGTTCCTGTTTGGGTGGGTAGATCGCTTGTCAGGCAATTCCGCGAGCCGCCGCAGTCTGATCGCCGGAGCCAACCCGATCAGCTCGGCACAGAGCCGCTCAACATCAGACCAGATGAACGCCACACCCTCGAACTCCGCCATCCGGCAGGACTGACCTGGTCAACCTTGCGCCTGTCGAAGGTTCCATCCATGCAGTTCAAGCGACATGAGAGTACTCGTGAAGGACTCCGCCGAGCCGGTCTCGACGGCGTACGGTCAAGCTCGCGATTCGCTCTGGATCAGTGATCGGATCCGGGACGGGACGCAGTGGGGACGTCGCACCACTGACTCTGTGGCCCTGGCGGGACGCCCGGTTCTCGTCGCGCCCTCCAGCCTGCGGCTGCCCGCGCTGCGGATCGGCCTGCTGATGGCCGTGCTGCTCTTCGCCGGCTACGGAGCGTTCAGCTACGAGTACTCGATGTTCACCCAGGTCGGCCTCGGGTTAACGCCGGTCCAGTCCGGGCTCGTGCTGGCCGTGTTCGCAGGGACCTTCGTACTCGCAGGACTTCGAATGCCCCACATCACCGCGCGATTCGGCGAACGCACGATGGAGGTGGCCGCGGGCCTGCTGGCCGCCGGTCTCATCATGCTCGGCCTGACCTCGCGGTTCACACAGGGCAAGGGCGCGGCGGTCTGGATCGGCTGCTTCCAAGTGATCGGCGTGCTCCTCGGTGCGGCGCAGGCGAGCCAGTACGGTCCCCTGGTCGCGACGGTCATGGCAGCGGTGCCTCATCAAGTCGCGGGCCTGGCCGGAGGCCTGTTCACGACTGCGCAACAGGCCACGATCGGTGCGATCCCCGGCGCCCTCGCGCCATCGCTCGGCTGGGAGCATGCCTTCGCGGTCGGGCTCGGCGTTCAGGTGGTCACGACCGTGCTGTTCTGGGTCCTCGCGCGGCGGCTGCGCAGGCGACCGCGCGGCTCCGACGCCCACCGCGCCCTAGGGGTACGGCGCCGGACGGAGACGATCGATTGACCACATCGCCACCGCCGGGATCCCAGGTCTTGCGAGCGTGGCGGCACGGCGGCAGACCAACGGACCGGCACCCACGGATTTTCAACCAGCCAGCAGAAGAAGGGCATCCAGCCATGATCAAGATGGTCATCACGCTGAAGCGTCGCGAAGGCATGACTCACGACGAGTTCAGGCATTACCAGCAGAACATTCATCGACCGATGCTCATGTCGATCCCGGAATCGGAGCGGTACATCCGCCGGTTCGTCGTGTCGAAAAACTTCATCGACCTGTCGACGTTCGGGCGAATCATCTGCGAAGAGGACGTAGTCATCGATCGCAACTAGCGCTGCTTTTCTCACAGCGGAATGCCCTCTGGCCAGGATTCTTGAGCAGGCGGATTGTCCTGGCAGGAGGGTTTCCGCCATGCCAACGCTGCGGACGGCGTCGTGTCGGACCTGCTTCCCCGGCGCTCGGTTGAATGTGGAACAGCAACCGCGTGGTCAGTCGTGGACCAGCAGGCGAACTCCGTCAGCTCGTGCCGCATGAGGCATTCGGATGGCGCTCGCCCACCCTCGCGTCGTCAGCTCGGAAGGCGCCAATTGCAGAAGCCCTCGATGCAGAGCTCGGTGGTCGTCTCGCGGGGGTCCGGCGCCTTGATCGATACCTTGCCGCCCCACCGGCTGTAGCGGGTGTCGACGTGGAGGGTCTTGCCCACCAGTTCGTCGAGGCCGCCGGCGAACGTGAACGTGCTCTGCACCCTGCTGACCAGGCCCGCGGAGGTCAGCGTGACGGTGTAGTCGAGGGTCGTGTCCGGATCCCAACCGGCGTGGGTCGAGTGCTCCGCCCAGCGGGAGACCCGTTCAAGCTTCTTGAAGGTGATCGCGCCGGTGACCGTTTCCCTGCTCCGCTGCCCGTTCTCCAGCAGGGCGGCCAGGGTCGCGGACTCGGCCGGGTTGATCAGTTGCTCGTCGTAGCCGAGCAGCTCGGTGTGCCAGAGGTGCAACTGGTGGGAATCCTTCCACCAGGTCTCGCCCTTCTTCAGCCATTTCCCCATGAGGCCGCCGGACCGGTAGCCGGTGCCGCCAATGGCGTGATTGAAGCCGATGACGCGTTCACGCCCGTGCTCACCCCCGGTGGTGGTGACGTCCAGGGCCTTGACACCACCCTTGGCGTTGTACTCGAAGACCCCTTTGCGCCGGCGTTCCGGCTGTTCGACGATGCCGTCCAACAGGGTGCTCGTCTCGGTGAAGTGCACGCCGTGTCCGGACGCCAGAACGGCCTTCAGCGCCTGAACGGGGTCCTTGGTCACCGCCTGTGCCGGAGCAGCGCCCGTCAGCAGAGCACCACAGGCCACCAAAGTCGTGATCACCCTTCTCATGATGGTGATCGTGCCGCGTCCGGATCACGTCCGGAACACGAGCCAGATGCGACGATCAAAAGATCAGACAGCTGTGCCCAGCCCGAACCAATCTCTGCCCCGCCCCTAACACCCTGGGCCTTAGACGATCGACGCAAAAGGGGATGACGGAATCGCCCTGGTTGGCAGCGGGTTGCCAACCACGATGGGTGTGACTCGTACTCAGCGAGCTTTAGAGGTCCTCACAGAATGATCGCCTGCGCATCCGCTGGGAGATCCGCGCCGACATCCACCAAGCCTTCCTCAGCCTGGCCAGCGCACTCATCTGCTGGCGCCGCCTCACCTCATTGAGCCAGGACCTCTTAGCCTTCTGACAGCCGGTGTCCACACCCCGGCGCCCCCCTTGATCCCTAGATCCAGCCTCGTTGTTTGGCCAGGACGGCGGCCTGGATGCGATTGACAGCACCGAGCCGGGCGAGCAGATCCGCCACATGCCGCCGATAACTCCGCAAGCTCATCCCCATCTCGCGCGCCGCGATCTCATCCTTGGCAACCGTGGCCAGCAGGAAAAGGATCCGCCGCTCTCGCGCGCTCAGCCCCGCCGACACATCCAACTCAAGATCGATCGCATGGTCCCACACCCGCTCGAACAGATCCACCAACGGCGCCACCACACCCGACTGACGGATCATCAGCGCACCAGAGCGGCGACCGTTCACCACCGCCGGCACGAACGCCACCAACCGATCAACGATGACCAACGGCTGAACCGCGCTGTCGGCGACCCGATGCCGATCCCCTGCCCTATGCAGACGCGTACCGTACTCCACCACCTCCGCATCCTTCAAAAGCTCCCGCGGAATGATCGTGCGCCACCGTACCCCCTCACCGAGACGCCGCAGAAGACGAGACAACACCTCCGCCCCAACCCGCCACCCCTGATCACGCATCGTCAGCACCTCCCCCGCATCCAGCGCAAGCGACCAGATCCGCTCATCCAGCTCCGCCTCCTCGACCCGCTCCACAACATCGCCGAATCCCCACCCACGCCGCTCCGACATCAACGCAGGCAGCGTCTCCCATGCCTCACAAACACGACGCAACTCCGCGCTCGCCTCCAGCATCCGGCGCCTGACCAAACGCGTAATCCCGACCTCCGGCCCCACCGCGACCGCCCCCTCACCCCCATCCAGCCGGACCAGCCCCAACTCCGCCAACCGCGCAATCGCCACCCGCACGCCCTCGGGCTGACCCTCCGCCGCCCCTCCACGCAGCAGCGCCCGATACACCTCCTCCTCAAACTCGGTCACACCGACCCCGGCAAGACTCACAACAATCCCCCCTAAAGCATCAGAAATTGCGCCACTACACGAGATGACACACACAACCGGGCGGATGTGACCAACCCTGACCTTCCTCGATCAGCCGTAGGCGAGGGCCGAGCAGCATCACGATGGGCCAGCCCAACCCCTCCGTCCTCGGCACACATCCCGCGCGCAACGCGAACGGGGTGGGATCCCGGCGCATACCGGTCGGTCAGGAACGCGGCACCCAAGCATGCTCGGACAAGGTCGTGGTCTTCGTCTCTGACATGCGGATCGTCTGGTGGGACGAACTGATCACCGGTGACGATCGCAGGGGCTCCCGCGTAGCGCTCTCCGAAGTGGGAGCCATCACGGAGTCCACGACGTGGAATGCCTCGTCACCTCACGCGCGCCCTGTCCCTTCCCGTACACCTCGCTGACCGCGTCCAAGCCCGCCACGTGTGTCATGGCTTCTACCCTGCTGACCAGGTACGGAGCGGACCAGAGATACGGTCACACGTGTGCCGTGACCTCGTCATGATCCGGACGCTGATAGACATATCCCTGTGATTCGTGTGCTTCTAGCCGAGGACCAGCACGTCATCAGGGGCGCCCTGGTCGCGCTGCTCAGCCTCGAACCGGACCTGGAGATCGTGGCCGCGGTCGAGTCGGGCGACGCCGCCGTCTCCTCGGCGCTGGTTCACGGCCCGGATGTCGCGCTACTCGACATCGACATGCCCGGCACGCTCGACGGCTTGGCCGCCGCGGCTGAACTGCGCGCGAAGCTGCCGTCGTGCCGCACGCTCATGCTGACCGGCCATGGCAAACCGGGCCACCTGCGCCGCGCGCTCGCGGCGCAGGTGGACGGGTACCTGCTGAAAACCGCGCCACCCGAGGAACTGGTCACGGCGATCCGCGCAGTCGCATCGGGCAAACGGGTACTCGACCCCTCCCTGGCGGTCACCGCCTGGGATCTGGCCGACAACCCGCTGACGCCCCGGGAGGCGGACGTGCTGCGCCTGGTGGCAGGCGGCGCCGACGCCGCCGAGATAGCGGCCCAGCTCTTTCTCGGCGCGGGAACGGTACGCAATTACCTGACCGCCATCGTCGCCAAGCTCAACGCCCGCAACCGCACCGACGCCGTCCGCATCGCCGCCGAGGCAGGCTGGATCTAACCGACCGGCGAGAAGCTCGGCACCTGGGCCGTCAACTCGAACCAGCCGTCCTCACGAACCGTGCCGAGCCCGCCATCCAGCACCGCCAGGCGGGTGGTGAGGTTGCCGATCCCGGCCGAACCAGGCCGTCCCCCTGACGAGCGCACGCCGTCATTGCGTACGCGGAGTCGTACCACGCTCTCCTCGACCACCGTCGTGATCAGGCAATACCGGGCCGAGCTGTGCCTGAGCACGTTGGTCACCGCTTCCCGGAGCACCGTGCCCAAGACGTTCTCCACCTCGGGCGACAGCTCTTCGTGCGCGAAGTCGAGCTCCACCTCGATACCTGCGGCGGCCAGCACCGACCGTGCCGATTCGCCCTCCGCGGCCAGTGACATCGCCGGCTGCCCACCGGACACCACCCGCAGATCCGCCTCTGCCTTCTCGGCCATCACCAGCACGTCCTCCAGCTCGGCACGGGCCCGAGCAGGATCCAGGCGTCTGGCCAGCTCGCACTTGAGCAGGATCGCGGCCATGCTGTGCCCCAGCAGGTCGTGCAGGTCACGAGCGGCGCGCAGACGCTCCTCGACCACAGCAGAGCGGGCCAGCGCCTGCCTGACCTCCTGCAATTCTTTCACCAGCCGGGCGAGTTCGAGCAGTCCGTACACGACCAGCCCGGTCACAAGCGTGCTGGCGGTGAAATTGACCGTCAGCGGCAAGGGGAGGCCGAGCAGCACTGCGCTCACCGCCACGCTCGCCATCACGCACCCGACCAACGGCCAGGCCACAGCCCACGGGAACGCGAGCAGGACCGGACCGGCGAGGAACCCGACCGAGCCGAGCCAGGCCCTCCCGAACACCGGAATCGGCAGGTAGGCGAGCAGCACCAGCAACGCGAGCGCACCCATGTGACGCCCGCTGATCCAACGGATCTGCATGATGACGATCACGGCGAGACAAGCCGCCGCGGGTACCACCAGGTTCGCGGGGACGAACAGTAGCGCCTTGATCGAGAACCCGACCAGCACGGCGGTGAGCAGCGCGACGGACAGCCTGTACGCGCCCGGATCCTCGGTGGCCTCCGCCGGCCTCTCGGGCAGTGCGGCATCGACGGTCAACCAGCCCTCGGCGGACAGGCCCGTGGTCAGGCGGCCACCCGCTTGACTCAGTTGCCGAGCCAGGTCGGCCAGGCCCTCGTCCTCGGCCGTCCGGGCGCCGTCGTGGCTGACGCGTAGCCGTACCATCCCGTCAGCCGTGGTGGTCTCGATGACGCACGTTCTGGCCGTGTTCTGCCGTACGGCCTCGGTCACCACCTCCCGCAGCACCGACGCGAGCAGCGCGCCCGCCGGGCCGAGCGGCTCGGAGTGTCCGACACGCGTCTCCGCCTTGATCGCCGCAGCCGTCAGCATCGCGCGGGCGGTCGTCATCTCCGGCACCAGTGACGTGGCGCGGTAGCCGGCGGCGGCGTTCCTGGCATCGGCCAGGAAGCCGCGGGCGGTGCCGACGACCTCGCCGAGGATCTCCACCGAGCCTTCCGGCCGATCCATAACAGACCGGACGCCTGTGGCGATGGCCGTCAGCCCTCTGCCGAGACCGTCGCTCAGCCCGGTGGCGATGCGCAACCGCTCCTCAGCCGCTGCCGCCAGCGCCATGGCCAGCCGGGCGGCATGCATCTCCTCCACTCGATCGGTGAGCCGAGTGAGACCGTAAACCACCAGGGCGACCAGCACCATGCTGATCGCGGGATCCGCCGGACCGACGACGGCGGCACTGACGGCCACCAGTGGGGCCAGCGGCCATGCCGGGGTCAGCAGCAGCGACCCGCCCAGAAAGCCGAGGAGCCCGACGGAGGCGCCGAAGCCCAGCGTTGCTGTGTAGCCGACCAGTGCCTGCAGGATCAGCAGCCACGGTCGCCTGAACCGCCGCAGGGAGCGCAACACGTAGACGAGTTGCAGCCCGAACGCCACGATCGCGAGGAGCGAGCCCGCCAGCAGATAGACGGACGTGAGCCCGGCGAGCACCACGACGACGATCGCTCGCGCCAGGCGCGGCACCGGAACCTGCGACACCCCGCCCCCCGCGTCAGACCAGGGCAAGCCTACAGGCGAGGAGGGGAGCGTTACGGAGTGCGGCCGACTTCGTCAGATGGGCGTCTTGTCCGGTTCGTGATGAGGTCACGGGTCTTCGATGACGCGGTCTCTGGTTCGGAGAACCGCGGTTCGGCAGAGTCGTCGACACAAGCCGGACGATCATTGAAGAGGATCCCTGATGCGAAACCTTGCGAGACTGTCCGCCGTCGGAGCGTCCACCGCCGTCCTTGCCGCAGCCCTCGTGACCCCGGCACAGGCAGCGGCTACCTCGTGGAGCCCCTGCCCCGCGGGGCACGGCGTGGACGCGCGGCAGGAATGCGCCACCCTTCAGGTCCCCATGGACTACCAGGAGTCCGGCGGGCCGACGATCTCGCTGGCGGTATCGCGGATCAAGACCGCCAAGCCCGCGTTGCGCCGCGGCGTGCTGCTGATCATCCCCGGCGGGCCGGGCAGCCCAGGCCTGAACCGGCCCAGCGTCCAGGTCAAGCGACTGCCGCAGGACGTGCTCGACCGCTACGACATCATCGGGTTCGACCCGCGCGGCGTGGCCCAGAGCTCCCCGGTTTCGTGCGAGCTCGCGACCCGTGACCTCTCACTCACCAAGCTCAAGCCGTACCCCGACGCCGACGGCGGCATCGCGGAGAACGTCGCCTGGTCGCGCAGGATCGCCGAGGCCTGTGCCCGCAACGGCGGGCCGCTCATCCGGCACATCAGCACCCGCAACGAGGCCCGGGACATCGACAGGATCCGCCAGGCGCTGGGCGAGAAGAAGATCTCCTACTGGGGCGTCTCCTACGGCACCTACGCGGGCGCTGTCTACGCGACCATGTTCCCGGAGCGCACCGACCGGGTCGTCCTGGACAGCAACGACGATCCCGATCCGCGCCGGGTGGCGCGGCAGTGGCTGGCCAACTACGCCGTCGGCGTGGAGGACCGCTTCCCCGACTTCGCCGCCTGGGCCGCGGCCCATGACGGCGAGTACGGTCTCGGCACCGACGCGACGACGGTCCGCCGCACCTTCCTCGACCTCGCGGCCCATCTGGACCGAAGCCCGTTGCCCTGGCCAGACGCCAACCCCGCGGAGCTGAACGGCAACCTCCTGCGCGAGACCATGCTCAACGCCCTGTACTCCGACACGAACTTCGCCATGCTGGCCGGACTCATGAAGGCCGCCCGAGCCTCGAAGACACTGCCTCCGCCGAACAAGATCCCGGTGGAAGCCCTGCAGAACACCGCTGCCCACGCCGGCGCCACCATGTGCAACGACGTCGCATGGCCCGACTCGATCAGCCGGCACCAGCGGCAGGTGACGCATGACCGGACCGCCCACCCGCTGACCGCGGGCATGCCCGTCAACATGGGGCCGTGCGCGTTCTGGCCCTTCAAGCCCGCCGAGCCGCCCGTGCGGGTCACCTCGCGCGGCCCCGCCAACGTCCTGCTCATCCAGAACCTGCGCGACCCGTCCACGCCCTACAGCGGAGCGCTGAAAATGCGCCAGGCATTCGGCCCGCGGGCCCGCATGGTCAGCGTCGACTCCGGCGGCCACGGCGTCTACCTCGCCAACGGCAACGCCTGCGGCGACCAGACCGTCACCACCTTCCTGACCACCGGCCACCTCCCCCACCACGACAAGAACTGCTAGCCGCGCCGATTCGTCCGCCAGCAGTACGAACGACCCCGCAGCGACGTCTGCACGACGTACGTCGGCACCCATCCGGCCGGTCGTTCAAGAACAGGGGCATCGTGCTCGCTGCCGACGACTGGCTGCTGTGGCAGCACAACGGTGCCTACCGGCGGGCCAACATCTGTTGAGGGGGAGCGTACTCATCCTGATCGGGCTCGTCGCGCTCTCTACCGCCGCGAACCTGGTCGCCGGCGGCCCCACGTGGATCTGGACCCATCGCTGCCCGCGCCGCTGCCGCATCTGGTCGCGGAGGCCGGCCCCCTGGACGCCTGGCTGGTCGCGGACCTGCTCGCGGTGGTGGGGGTGCCGGGCAGCGCGGTCCCCCGAAAGCAGTGGCATCAGGCTGCACGCCTGTGCAACTTGATGCCGAGGGTACGGCCTTGCGGAGATCACACCGCACCGCCCCATAATGATCTCGTACGCACGAGATCAAGGGGGAAGGCGAGCTGTCCGCGTCCGCCCTTAATACGGAAAACGCCCTAGCGGGAAAGATGGCGCGCATAACCGGACCCTCGAATTGAGGGCACCAATACGGCCCCGGACGGCGCAAACTCATGCAGCCGTGCGCCGGATACTCGAGGCCGACGACTAAAGCGCCGCTCCTAAACTAAGCGCGCCCCCGAATTGTGCCTCCGACATCCTGCGTAGCATTCTCCGACCAATGCCCTGCCGAGGCTTATATTCAACCGACCCCACAGGTCAGAACCATCTTTACTAGCCCCATTGACACCGAGAAATTACCAGCTTACGGTTTGGACCGTAATAGTCAGGCAAATGCCTGACCATCCATCCCGCACCTGCACAAGGGAGAAATTCATGAAGCTGGCCGCGCGTATCGCAGCTGGGTCAATCTCGACTCTTGCGGTACTGGGTACGCTACTCGCCGCACCGGCAATGGCCGCCGGGCCAAGTCACGACTACCTGGCCAAATATGGCAACAGCTTCACGGAAGGAACTGTGTCCTGGTCTGACTCCGGGTACGACGTCACGATCACCGGCAAGATGCACGTCGCGGCCGGCGCCAGCTGTGGGCAGACCGATTTCGAGGGCTGGGCCGGCTACTACGTGGACGACAGGGATTCCACTGGTTCGATGTGCACGGCAGGTGACTTCACTGTCAAAGAGACGCTGACGACCGACAGGAGAGGCGGGTTCGACAAAGTCTGGGTCGAATACAAAGTGGGCGGCACTGTCCGAGCCGAGGGTTGGTGCTACAGGACGACCGGCTGCAAGTGGATCTAAATCCATAGCCGCCGCTCCCGGCCTGCTTGAGTGAGCCAATGAGGTGATCTCAGCCAATTGCCGGTAGGTAGTCATGCTCGAAATGGGTGAGGACGAGTGCTGCGCGGGCGATGTCG
>NZ_JBQHCW010000048.1:0-34935 GCF_052068115.1 Nonomuraea sp. ZG12 | reverse complement strand
CACCCCACCAGCCCGCAAACCCACCCGCACCTCACCAACACCCAAACCCCCATCACCACCAACGGGAACCAAGGTCAGGTTGTCCAACGTGCCGCGCTCGGTGAAGTCCAGCCGCCAATCGGCACCATCAGGAACGGCCAGCGCCCCGCCGGGCCGGGCCAGTCGCGGTACGAGCACCTGCCCCTGCCGGACCGCGAACTCGGGCTCGCCCAGGGCCATGCCCGCCCTCAGCAGCGGGCCCAGCCCACTGGGATCAGCGGTCAGGTCATCGACGTCGGCCAGGGCCAGCCTGCCGGGATTCTCGGCCACGGCCGCCCGCACCAGACCGGTCACCACCGACGACCGCAGCTCCAGCCCCGGCCCGGCGTCGACGGCCCGCTCGGTGACCACCAGCAGCCGCGTGCCCGCCAGGCCCCCGGCGCCCAGCCACTCCTGGACCACACCCAGCACGTCAACGGCGAGCATCCGTGCGACCACCGGCACCGCACCATCGAGAGGAGCGAACGTACGAGCGGCCACCGCACAGACGATCGCGGTGTCGGGGACGGGGGCGCCGGCATCGATGGCCGCCAGCAGTTCCCGCAGGTCTGCGTAGTGGGCGGCACCGGGAAGGTCAGGAAGGGGCTCGGGGCCGAGCACGGCCCATGGCGTCTCAGGTACGGCCGCCGCCGGGGTGGCCGGCACCCAGTCCAGGCCGAACAGGGCCTCGCGTACCAGTTCCGCGTCCTCGGTCAGGTCCACCGCCGGAAGGGCTTGGAGAGCCAGCGATCCCACCGACGCGATCAGTTCACCGGACTCGTCGGCCAGGGTCACCGTGACGCCGCCGCCCTTCGCGGCGGGGACGATCCGGACGCGCGCGGTGGAGGCGCCGGTGGCGTGGAAGACGACATCGGTCCAGGCGAACGGCAACAGCGGGGCCGACTCCGCACGACCGGCCGCGATGCCGTGCAGGGAGGCGTCCAGTAGGGCGGGGTGCAGCCCGAACCCGGCGACGTCCACGCCATCACCCAGCGCGACCTCGGCGAAGATCTCCTCCCCTCGCCGCCACAGAGCACGCACACCCTGAAATACCGGCCCATAGGCCAGCCCGATGTCCGCCAAAGCGGGATAAAAGCCGTCCAGCGCCACCTCCACCGCCCCGAGAGGCGGCCAAGAAACAAGATCGGCCGCAGCAGCGAACGCGCCGCCAGGCACGCTCGCGGACGTGCCGTCTGACGCGGTCGCGGACGAACCACCGGACGGGGTGCGGTCGGATGGCTCCAGGATGCCGGTGGCGTGGCGGGTCCAGGAGCCGGTGACGTCGTCGTCCTCGGCCTGTGAGTAGATCGCGACCTCGCTGCGCCCCCCGTCCAGCGAGTCGAGGACGACCTGGACCCGGACTCCGGACGCGCCGGCCGGCAGCACCAGCGGTGCGTCCATGACCAGCTCGGCCAGCCGGCCCGAGCCGATCTCGTCGCCGGCCCGGACGGCCATCTCGACCAGCGCCGTCCCCGGGACGATCACTCGCCCGGCCACCACGTGGTCGGCCAGCCAGGGCTGGGAGCTCAGGCCGAGCCGCCCGGTGAGCATCAGGCCGCCGCTGGCCGCGAGGCTGACGGTGGCTCCCAGCAGCGGATGGCCGGCCACCGACTGGCCCAGCCCGCTCGCGTCGGCGCTCCCGGCCACAGGATCGAGCCAGAATCGCTGCCTGTCGAAGGCGTACGTCGGCAGATCCACCCGCCGCGCGCCGCTCCCGGCGTAGAACCGCGCCCAGTCCACCGTCCCGCCACGGGTGTACAACCGGCCCACCGCCGACACCAGCGTGACGGCCTCGTCCCGGTCGCGCCGGAGCGCCGGCACCCACGCCTCAGCCGCCTCCAGCGGGTAGTCCGCGGCAGGCGCGGCCACCACGCTCTGGGAACCCAGCGCGGACAGCACGCCGTCCGGGCCGAGCTCCACGAAGGTGCGCACGTCCCGGTCACGCAGGGCGGTGACGGCGTCGGCGAACCGCACCGGCTCGCGCACCTGGCGCACCCAGTACTCCGGATCCGTCACCTCGTCCGTCACCGGCAGGCCGGTCACCGTGGACACGAGCGCGATGGCCGGACGCTGATACGTCACCGACGCGGTGACCCGCGCGAACTCCGCCAGCATCGGCTCCATCAACGCCGAGTGGAAGGCATGCGACACCCGCAGGTCACGGACCCGTACACCCTGGGACTCGAACCGCTCCCGCAGCTCCGACACCGCCTCGGCGGGTCCCGAGAGCACCACCGCGGCCGGACCGTTCACCGCCGCGAGCCCGACCCCGTCGCAGGTGGCCAGCAGAGGGCGGACGTCCTCCTCCCGGGCCTGAACGGCGAGCATCGCCCCGCCGGCCGGAAGGGCCTGCATCAGGCGGCCCCGCGCCGCGACCACCGCGCACGCGTCCTCCAGCGACCAGACCCCGGCCACGTGCGCGGCGGCCAGCTCGCCGATGGAGTGCCCGGCCACCGCGTCCGGGCGCACGCCCCACGACTCCAGGAGCCGGAACAGCGCGACCTCGACCGCGAACAGCCCGGCCTGCGCCCACATCGTCTGGTCCAGCAGTTCGGCGTCGTCCCGGATGACGGCGGCCAGCGGCCGGCCCGGCTGACGGAGGTGTTCGTCGAGACCGGCGCAGACGGCGTCGAACGCCCGCGCGAACACCGGGTAGGCCGCGTACAGGCCCTGCCCCATCCCGAGCCGCTGCGCGCCCTGGCCGGTGAAGACGAAGCCGACCTTGCCGGCGCTGCCCGCCGAACCGATCGCGAACTCGCCCGACTCCGGCGACGCCGCCAGCACGGCCACACCGGACAGCAGCTCATCCCGATCGGCCCCGACGACGACCGCCCGTCGCGGCAGACCCGAGCGGGACTCCGCCAGCGACCAGCCGAGGTCGGCCGGGTCCAGCTCCGGACGATTCAGTACGAATTCTCGCAACCGGCCCGCCTGGGCGGCCAAACCGTCGGTGTCCCGGGCCGAGATCAGCCAGGGCACCACGGGCAGCGGCCGGGCCGCCGGAGCGTCCGTGACCGCGTCCTCCTCGGCCGGAGCCTGCTCAAGGATGACGTGCGCGTTCGTACCGGAGAAACCGAACGACGACACCCCCGCCCGGCGGGGGTGATCGGTCCGCGGCCAAGGGGTCGCCTCGGTCACCAGCTCGATCGCACCCGACGTCCAGTCGACGTGCGAGGACGGCGCGTCCACGTGCAGGGTCGCCGGTACGACGCCGTACGCCATCGCCTGGATCATCTTGATGACCCCGGCCACGCCGGCGGCGGCCTGGGTGTGACCGATGTTGGACTTGACCGAGCCCAGGAGCACCGGACGGCCCGCGTCCCGGTCCTGTCCGTAGGTGGCGAGCAGGGCGTCGGCCTCGATCGGGTCGCCCAGCCGGGTGCCCGTCCCGTGACCCTCGACCACGTCGATCTCGCCGGCCGACAACCCGGCGCCGGCCAGGGCCGACTCGATCACCCGCTGCTGGGAAGGACCGTTGGGGGCGGTCAGCCCGTTGGAGGCGCCGTCCTGGTTCACCGCGCTGCCGCGGATCACCGCCAGCACCCGGTGCCCGTTGCGGCGGGCGTCCGAGAGCCGTTCCAGAACCAGGACGCCGACCCCTTCACCCCAGCCGGTGCCGTCGGCCGCGTCGGCGTAGGCCTTGCACCGGCCGTCGGCGGCCAGGCCGCGCTGCCGGGAGAACTCCACGAAGGTGCCCGGCCTGGCCATCACCGTGACCCCGCCGGCCAGCGCCAGCGTGCACTCTCCCGAGCGCAGCGCGGACGTGGCCAGGTGCATCGCCACCAGCGACGACGAGCACGCGGTGTCCACGGTGACCGCCGGGCCCTCCAGGCCGAGCGTGTACGCCACCCGGCCGGAGGCGACGCCGCCGGAGATCCCGGTGCTGACGTACCCTTCGAGGTCGCCCACCCCACCGGCCGCGTAGTCGTGGTAGATCAGTCCGGCGAACACCCCGGTGGCCGTGCCGTGCAGCGAGACCGGGTCGATCCCGGCGTTCTCCAGGGCTTCCCACGAGGTCTCCAGCAGCAGCCGCTGCTGCGGATCCATCGCCAGCGCCTCACGCGGCGAGATCCCGAAGAACCGCGCGTCGAACTCCCCGGCGTCGTGCAGGAAGGCCCCCTCCCGCGCGTAGCTCTTGCCCACCGCCGCCGGATCAGGGTCGAAGACGCTTCCCCACTCCGGGCCCCGGTCCTGCGGGAACGGCGAAACGGCGTCCGTCCCCGTGCTCAGCAGGGTCCAGAAGTCGTCCGGCGACGCCACCCCGCCGGGGAACCGGCAGGCCATCCCGACGACGGCCATCGGCTCCAGCCGTTCGTCCTCCAGCTCGCGCAGGCGTTTGCGAGTCTGGTGAAGGTCTGTGGTGACCCGCTTGAGGTAATCACGAAGCTTTTCTTCGTTCGCCATTCGACGACCCTTTCCGTAAGCCACGAATGCGCTTCGTCCGCGCGCTAAATTCCAAGCTCTTTGTCGATGAAATCGAAGATGTCGTCGTCACCGGCCGCCTCGATCCGATCGGCGACCTCGATCTCCTCGGCGCTCTCGGCCATGCGCAGCGCGGCGAGCAGTTCCTGGACCCGTGCCGTCACCCGGGTTCGGGCGGCGTCGTCCTGAAGAATCCGGGAAAGGGCTGATTCCACCTTTTCAAGCCCGGAGAATGCCTGCAGGACGCTGTTCTCCCCGGTGACGGATCCGCCCAGCAGGCGGCTGATGTGGGCGGTCAGCGCGTCGGGGGTGGGGTGGTCGAAGACAGCGGCCGCGCCGAGCCGCAGCCCGGTCGCCGTGCCGAGCCGGTTGCGCAGTTCGACCGCGGTCAGCGAGTCGAAGCCGAGCTCGCGGAACGACTGGCTGATCTCGACGGCCTCGGCCCCGGGCAGTCCGAGGACGAGGGCCGCCTGTTCGAGGATGAGATCCCGGATCGCCTTCTCGCGGTCGTCCGGTTCGAGGGCGGTCAGTCGCGCGGCGACGTCGTTCCGGCCGCTCGCGCCCGTCCCCACCGCCCGCCGCATCGTGCCGGACGCCGGTTTGGCGACCAGTCCGGCGACGATCGGCGGTAGTCCGGCGCCGCCGTGGTCGCGCAGGGCGGCCCGGTCGAGGCGGGCCGGAACCAGCAGCGCCCGTCCCGCGCCCGGAGCCTGGCCCGCCGAACCGGTCGCCAGGTCCAGCAGGGCCAGTCCGTCGGCGGCGGTCAGCGGCACGAAGCCCTGACCGGCGAGGCGGCGCCGATCGGCGTCCGACAGCGTCCCGGCCATGCCTCCGGTCGTGCCGGTCGTGCCGGTCGTGCCACCTGTCGTGCCACCGGTCGTGCCGGTGACGGCCGGGTCGAGCTCCCACGGTCCCCAGGCCAGCGAGGTGGCCGCCAGCCCGGCGCGCCGGCGCTTCGCGGCCAGGGCGTCGAGCACGGTGTTGGCCGCGGCGTAGTTGCCCTGCCCCGAATTGCCCCAGATCCCGGCGATGGAGGAGAACAGGACGAACAGGTCCAGATCCGTGGTGAGCTCGTGCAGGTTCCAGGCGCCGTCCACCTTCGGCCGCATGACCGACTCGACCTGGTCCGGGGTCAGCGAGCCGATCACGCCGTCGTCCAGGACCCCGGCCGCGTGCACCACCCCGCGCAACGGCGCCTGCTCACCGATGGCCGCGAGCACCGCCGCCAGCCCGGCCCGGTCCGCGGCGTCACCGGCGACGACCTGAACCCGGACGCCCGATCCGGCGAGCTCGGCCACCAGCCGCGCCGCGCCGGGAGCGACCGGCCCCCGGCGGGACAGCAGCACGAGGCACTCGGTGTTCCCGGCCGCGGCGAGATGCCGGGCCACCAGACCGCCCAGCGCACCCGACGCGCCCGTCACCAGTACGGTCCCGCCCCGGGCCGCCGCCGGGATCGTGAGCACGACCTTGCCGACGTTGCGGGCCTGGCTCAGGTAGCGGAACGCCTCCGGCGCCCGCCGCACATCCCACGATGCCACCGGCAACGGCCGCAGAGTCCCCTGCGCGAACAGGTCCGACAGGGCCGCGAACATGCCCGCGATCAGCTCCGGGTCACAGTCGAGCAGATCGAAGGCCTGGTACGACAGCCCGTCGTGATCGGCGGCGACCCGCTGCGGGTCACGGATGTCCGTCTTGCCCATCTCCACGAACCGGCCGCCCGGCCCGGCGGCCAGCCGCAGGGAGGCGTCGACGAACTCACCGGCCAGCGAATCGAGCACCACGTCGATCCCGGAGCCGCCGGTCGCGGCCCGGAACGCGGCCTCGAACTCCACCGTCCGGGACGACGCCACCCGGGACTCGGCCAGCCCCAGCCCGCGCAGCACCGGCCATTTCGCCGGGCTCGCCGTCCCGAACACGTCCGCGCCCAGGTGGCGGGCCACCTGCACGGCGGCGATGCCGACCCCGCCGGCGGCGGCGTGGATCAGCACCGACTCACCCCAGCGCAGTCCGGCCAGCACCACCAGCGCGTACCAGGCGGTCAGGTACACGACCGGCGCCGCGGCGGCCTCGGCCATCGACCAGCCGGCCGGGACCGGCGCGAGCAGCCGGGCGTCCGTGACCGCCACCGGGCCGAAAGCGCCCGAGAACAGGCCCATCACCCGGTCGCCGGGCCGCAGGCCGTGCACGTCGGCGCCCACCTCGACCACGACACCGGCGCCTTCGAGGCCCAGCAGACCCGCCTCGCCCGGGTACATCCCCAGCACGTTGAGCACGTCGCGGAAGTTCACCCCGGCCGCCCGCAGGCCGACCCGGACCTCGCCGGCGCCCAGCACACGGGTTCCGTCGTCGGCCGGGACCAGAGCCAGGTTCTCCAGCGTGCCCCGGCCGGTGCACTCCAGCCGCCAGCCCGCGCCCGTCCCCGCGCCGATTTCCGTGCCCGTACCCGTGCCCGTCGTCCGCCCGTCGCCGGCCGGGATCGACAGGCCGGTGGTCGCGCGGGCGAGCCGTGGCACCAGCACCTGACCGGATCGGACGGCGACCTGGGCCTCGTCGGCGGCGAGCGCCGCCGTGAGCGCTTCCACCACGTCGGCCCCCGCGTCGAGGTCCACCAGGACGATCCGGTCGGGGTTCTCGGCGGCGGCGACCCGGCCCAGCCCCCAGACACCGGCCCCGGCGAGGTCGACCGCCGTCGCTCCGGCGTCGACCGCCTGCCGGGTGAGCAGCACCAGGCGCGAGCCGGCCAGGTCGTCCTCGGCCAGCCACGCGCGCACCACGGCGAGGACGTCCACCGTCGTCGCCCGGACCACCCCGGCGAGACCGGCGTCCCCACCGTTCGCACCGTCTCCATCGCCGCCATCGCCGCCATCGCCGCCGAGAGCGCAGGGCACGATCACGGTGTGCGGGGATGCGGCACGGTCCGCCGCCAATGTCTCGATGTCCGGGTACCGAGGCACTCCGGGGAGGTCCAGGGCGGTGCCGAGGACCGCCCAGCCGCTCACGTCGGCTTCCGGCGCGGGATTCACCGGCCGGGCCGGGATCCAGTCCAGCTCGAACAGCGCCTCCTCCGCCAGTCGCGTCTCACCGGCCGGAAGGGCGCGCAGGACCAGCGAGCCGATCGAGGCGATGAGCTCGCCGGTCTCGTCGGCCATGGTCACGGACATGCCCTCGCCCGAACTCGCGGGGGCCAGCCGCACCCGCGCCACGGTGGCGCCGGTGGAGTGCACGTCGACGTCGGTCCAGGCGAACGGGAGCATCGGGGCCGCCCGATCGTCCGCCGGGAACGCCGTACCCATCAGATGCAGGGCAGCGTCGAGCAGGACCGGGTGCAGGCCGAAGCCCGCCACCGACAGGTCGTCGCCGAGGGCGACGTCGGCGAAGATCTCGTCGCCGCGACGCCAGGCCGCCCGGACTCCCTGGAAACGCGGCCCGTAGGCCAGTCCGGTGGCGGCCAGGGCCGGGTAGAAGCCGGCCAGGTCCTGCGCGACCGCGTCCACCGGCGGCCATGCGCTCATTCCGGCGGCGTCGGTCGCTGTTCTTTCCTGCCCGGCGGCCAGCACGCCGGTGGCGTGCGCCGTCCAGGCTCCGGGATCGTCCTCGCGGCGGGAATGGATCGTGATCTCCCGGTCGCCGTCCGGTCCGGGCTCGGTCACCGTGACCTGGATCCGGACCGCGTCAGGACCGGAGAGCACCAAGGGCCGCTGGACGACGAGCTCGCCGATCCGGGCGCATCCGGCCTCGTCGCCGGCCCGTACCGCCATCTCGACCAGCGCCGCGCCGGGCACCACCACCTGGCCGGCCACGACGTGGTCGGCCAGCCACGGCTGGGAGCTCGGCGACAGCCGCCCGGTCATGACCAGACCGCCGCCGGTGGACAGATCCAGGGCGGCGCCCAGCAGCGGGTGGTCCGAGGACTCGAAGCCCCGCCCGGCGGCGTCGATCCCGGGGCTTGCGGGGTTGAGCCAGTAGGTCTGCCGGGTGAACGCGTAGGTCGGCAGGCTCACCCGTTCGGCCCCGCTGCCGGCGTAGATCCGGGCCCAGTCGACGGCACCGCCACGGACGTGGATCAGGCTGACGGCGGAGACCACGCTCAGGGCCTCGTCCCGGGTACGGCGCAGCGCCGGAACCCACACCTCGGCGTCGGCCGGCCCGGATCCGCCGACGGCCACTTCGGCATCACGCAGGGGAGATCCGCCGGCCGCCGCCTCGGCATCACGCAGGAGAGACCCGCCGGCCGCCGCCTCGGCATCGCGCAGGGGGGATCCGCCGATCGCGCTGACCGTCTCAGGCTCTGCCGCCGACTGTGAGGCGAGGGCGGACAGGACGCCGTCCGGGCCGATCTCGACGAAGGTCCGGACCCCGGTCCGCCGCAACGTGGTGACGGCGTACGCGAACCGGACCGGCTCGCGTACCTGCCGCACCCAGTACTCCGGGTCGAGGACCTCGCCGGTCACCGCCGCGCCGGTGAGGGTGGACACCAGCGGGATGCGCGGCGCCGCGTACGAGACGGACCGCGTCACCTCCGCGAAGCCGGCCAGCATGGGCGTCATCAGGGCCGAGTGGAACGCGTGCGACACCCGCAGGCGCCGCACCCTGCGCCCCTCGGCCGTCCACCGCTCGGCGAGCGCGCTGACGGCGGCCTCCGGTCCCGACACGACGACCGCCTCCGGGCCGTTGACGGCGGCGATCCCGACGTCCGCGAATCCGGACAGGTCGGCCAGCACGTCGTCCTCGGTGGCCGACACGGCGAGCATCGCGCCGCCGGCGGGCAGCGCCTGCATCAGGCGGCCACGGGCGGCCACCACCGCGCACGCGTCGGGCAGGGACCAGACGCCGGCCACGTGCGCGGCGGCCAGCTCACCGATCGAGTGCCCGGCCACCACCGCCGGGGTCACCCCCCAGGACTCCAGCAGCCGGAACAACGCTACCTCGACCGCGAACAACCCCGCCTGCGCCCACACCGTCTGATCCAGCGCATCGGGGTCGGCGCCGCCCTGGATGATGTCTCTGAGCGAGTGATCCGGCTGGTCCAGGTGCTCCTCCAGGCCGGCGACGACGGCGTCGAAGGCGTTCGCGAACACCGGGTAGGCCGCGTACAGGCCCTGCCCCATGCCGGCCCGCTGCGCACCCTGGCCGGTGAAGACGAACGCGACCTTGCCGACGCTGCCGTCGGTCCCCGTCACCACACCGGGCGGCAGCGACGTCTCTTCCGAGAGTGACTCGGCGAGGCCGGTCAGGGCGGCCCGAAGGTCCTCCGGGCCGCTGCCGACGACGACGGCCCGGTGCGGCAGCGCCGGCCGGGTCGTCACCAGCGACCAGCCGATGTCAACGGCGTCACCGGCCTGGGAGCGGGCGTCCGGCGCGGGCGAGACGAATGCGGCCAGCCGGGCGGCCTGGGCGGCCAGGCCGGCTCGGCTGCGGGCCGAGACGACCCAGGGCACGACGGGCAGTCCGCGGCGGCCGGCGTCCAGGCCGTCATCGGTGGCGGGCACGCCGCCCACGGCGACCGGCTCGTCGGGGGCCTGCTCCAGGATGACGTGCGCGTTCGTACCGGAGAAACCGAACGACGACACGCCCGCCCGGCGCGGCCGGTCCGTCTGCGGCCAGGCCGTCGCCTCGGTGACGAGCCGCACCGCGCCCGTCGCCCAGTCGACGTGCGAGGAGGGCGCGTCCACGTGCAGGGTCGCCGGTACGACGCCGTACGCCATCGCCTGGACCATCTTGATGATCCCGGCCACCCCGGCCGCCGCCTGGGTGTGACCGATGTTCGACTTGACCGAGCCCAGGAGCACCGGGCTGCCGGCGTCCCGGTCCTGTCCGTACGTGGCCAGCAGCGCCTGTGCCTCGATCGGGTCGCCCAGCCGGGTACCGGTCCCGTGTCCCTCGACGACGTCGACGTCACCCGGCCGCAGCCCGGCGTTGGCCAGCGCCGCCCTGATGACCCGTTGCTGCGAGGGCCCGTTGGGGGCGGTCAGGCCGTTGGAGGCGCCGTCCTGGTTCATCGCGCTGCCCCGGACCACGGCCAGGACGCGGTGCCCGTTGCGGCGGGCGTCCGAGAGCCGCTCCAGGACCAGGACGCCGACCCCTTCACCCCAGCCGGTGCCGTCGGCCGCGTCGGCGTAGGCCTTGCAGCGGCCGTCGGCGGCCAGGCCGCGTTGCCGGGAGAACTCCACGAAGGTGCCCGGGGTCGCCATCACGGTCACGCCGCCGGCCAGCGCCAGCGTGCACTCCCCCGACCGCAGCGCCTGCGCGGCCAGGTGCAGCGCCACCAGGGACGACGAGCAGGCCGTGTCGATCGTCACCGCGGGCCCTTCCAGGCCGAGCGCGTACGCCACCCGGCCCGAGGCCACGCCCCCGGAGGTCCCGGTGCTGACGTACCCCTCGACCTCGCCGGGCGTCCCGCCGCCGACTCCGTAGTCGTGATAGATCAGCCCGGCGAACACGCCGGTCTGACTGCCGTACAGCGAGAGCGGGTCGATCCCGGCGTCCTCCAGCGCCTCCCAGGAGGTCTCCAGCAGCAACCGCTGCTGCGGATCCATCGCCAGCGCCTCACGCGGCGAGATCCCGAAGAACCGCGCGTCGAAATCCCCGGCGTCGTAGAGGAAGGCCCCTTCGGACGCGTAACTCTTCCCGGTGGCGCCCGGGTCCCGGTCGACCACGCTCGTCCACTGCGGTCCCCGGTCCTGCGGGAAGCCGCCCACCGTGTCGGTGCCGTCGGCCAGGAGCCGCCAGAACTCCGCGGCGGAGCCCACCCCGCCGGGGAACCGGCAGCCCATGCCCACGATCACCAGATCGTCCTCGTCCTGGACGACCCTGGAGGGGGCCTGCGGCACGACGGCGTCACGGCCGACGAGCTCGGCCCGGATGTGCCCGGCCAGCGCGACCGGCGTCGGATAGTCGAAGAGCAGCGTGGCGGGCAGCCGCAGCCCGGTGGCGGTGTTGAGCCGGTTGCGCAGCTCCAGCGCGGTCAGCGAGTCGACGCCGAGCTCCTTGAACGTGTCTCTCGCGGTGATCGACTCCGCTCCGGGCAGGCCCAGGACCAGGGCGGCCTGCGCGTGGATGAGGTCCAGCAGCACCGTCTCCTGCTCGGTCTCCGGCATCGCCACCAGCCGCCCGGCCAGCGCGTTCCCGGTGTCGTGGCGGACCGCGCCGGCCTTGCGCCGGGAGGCGCGGCGGATCACCGCCGACAGCAGCGGCGCGACGTCGCCGGCCGCCTCCAGCGCGGCCGGGTCGAGGCGGGCCGGGACGAGCATGGACCTGCCGGTCGCGGCGGCGGCGTCCAGCAGGGCGAGGCCCTCGCTCCCGGTCAGCGGCAGCGCCCCGGAACGGCTGAGCCGCTTCCAGTCGGCCTGGCCCAGGGCGGCGGTCATCCCGTCCCCCTGCTGCCATGGCCCCCAGGCGAGGGAGACCGCGGGCAGGCCCTGGGCCCGGCGGCGGGCGGCCAGCGCGTCCAGGAAGGTGTTCCCCGCCGCGTAGTTGCCCTGGCCGGGGTTGCCCCAGATCCCGGCGATCGAGGAGAACAGCACGAACAGGTCCAGGTCCAGGTGCCGGGTCAGCTCGTGCAGCTGCCAGGCGCCGTCCACCTTGGGCCGCAGCACCGCGGCCACCCGCTCCGGGGTCAGCGAGCCGATCACGCCGTCGTCCAGGAGCCCGGCCGCGTGCACCACCCCGCGCAACGGCGCCGGCTCCGGGACCGCGGCGAGGATCGCGGCCAGCTGGTCCCGGTCGGCGACGTCACCGGCCCGTACCTGGACCGCGGCTCCCTGCCCGGCCAGCTCGGCGGCCAGCGCCGCCACGCCGGGGGCCTGCGGTCCACGGCGGGACAGCAGCAGCAGGTTCGCGGTGGCCGGGCGGGCGGCGAGGTGCCGGGCGACCAGTCCGCCGAGCGCCCCCGACGCGCCGGTGATCAACACCGTCCCGGCCGGGCCGGTGGGCGCGGGGATGGTCAGGACGATCTTGCCCACGTTGCGGGCCTGGCTCAGGTACCGGAACGCCTCCGGTGCCCGGCGGACGTCCCAGCAGGTCACCGGCAGCGGCCTCAGCACGCCGCGCGCGAACAGCTTCGACAGGGCCGCGAACATCTCCGCGATCCGGTCCGGACCGGTGTCGAACAGGTCGAAGGCCTGGTACGCGAGGCCGTCGTGATCGGCGGCGATCCGCTCCGGGTCGCGCACATCGGTCTTGCCCATCTCGACGAACCGGCCACCGGGGCCGGCCGCCAGCCGGGCCGAGGCGTCGACGAAGGGCCCGGCCAGCGAGTCCAGGACCACGTCGACCCCCGCGCCGCCGGTCGCGGCCCGGAAGGCATCCTCGAAGTCCAGCGTCCGGGACGAGGCCACGTGCGTCTCCGGCAGGCCGAGCTCCCGCAGCACCGGCCATTTCGACGGGCTCGCGGTGCCGTACACCTCGGCGCCCAGGTGCTGGGCCAGCTGGACGGCGGCGATGCCGACGCCACCGGCGGCGGCGTGGATCAGGACGCTCTCGCCGTCGTCCAGCCCGGCCAGGTCCACGAGGGCGTAGTACGCGGTGAGGAAGACCACCGGGGCGGCGGCCGCCTCGGTCAGGGTCCAGCCCGCCGGGACCGGGGCCAGCAACCGCGCGTCCGTGACGGCCATCGGGCCGAAGGCATCGGTGAACAGGCCCATCACGGGGTCCCCGGGGTTCAGGCCGGTCACGCCAGGACCGGTCTCCAGGACGATGCCGGCGCCTTCGAGGCCCAGCCGGCCGGCTTCGCCCGGGTACATGCCCAGGACGTTGAGGACGTCCCGGAAGTTCACCCCTGCGGCGCGCAGTCCCACGCGTACCTGGCCCGGCCCGACCGGTGGCCGCTCGCCGGCCGGGGCGAGGACCAGGTTCTCCAGGGTGCCGCGCTCGGTGAAGTCGAGCCGCCAGGCGTCGGCGTTCGCGGGCACCGGCAGCGCCTCGGCCGGGCGGCCGAGGCGGGGCAGCCGGATCTCTCCCTGCCGGACGGCGAACTCCGGCTCGCCGATCCGCGTCCCGGCGGCCAGGAGCGATCCGACACCGGTCCCTTCGTCGATGTCGGCCAGGACGAAACGGCCCGGGTTCTCCGCCGCCGCCACGCGGAGCAGCCCCTGGACCGTGGCCGAGGCCGGGTCCGGCACCACGCCGGGGCCGGCGTCCACGGCCCGCCGGGTGACGACCAGCAGCCGCGCTCCGGACAAACTGTCGGCCGCCAGCCAGTCCTGGACCACGCCGAGCGTGGCGGCGGCGAGCCTCCGCGCGGTGGTCGCCGTGCCCGCCCGATCCTGAACCGAGCCGAGCGTACGGGCGGCGGTCGCCCGGTCTTGGGCGGCGTCCAGCGTACGGGCGGCGGTCGCCCGATCCTGAACCGCGCCCAGCGTGCGCGTGGTGGTCGCCGTGTCCGGGCTCAGCGGGTCGTGCGCGGTGGTGGGTAGTACGACGACCTCGGGGGTCGTGGCGCCGGCCGCCACCGCCGCCGCCAGTTCGGCCAGGTCGGCGTAACGGGCCGCGCCGGGCAGATCCAGTACGAGATCGCCGTCCAGAACGGCCCAGCGGGTCAGGTCGGGACGGGAGGCGGCTGCGGAGCCGGGGTCGAGGCGAGCCGGGATCCAGGTGACCTCGAACAGCGCCTCCGCGTCGGACGCCGCGTCGTCGCCGAATCCGCCGGCCGGAAGAGCCCGCAGGACGAGGGATCGGATCGAGGCGACCAGCTCACCGGTCTGGTCGGCCAGGGTGACGGAGTGCCCGTCACCTTCCTCGGCCGGGGCCAGCCGGACCCGGACCGTGTCGGCGTGGGTGGCGTGGACGACGACGTCGGTCCAGGCGAACGGGAGCAGCGGGCCGCCTTCGGTGTCGTCCTGCAGTCCAATGAGATGCAGGCAGGCGTCCAGAAGGGCCGGGTGGATACCGAACCCGGCGACGGCCGTTCCCTCGGCGAGCGCCACCTCGGCGAAGATCTCCGCGCCGCGCCGCCAGCCCTTGCGGACCGCGCGGAACGCCGGCCCGTAGCTGAGACCCGAACGGGCCAGTGCCGGGTACAGATCGTGCAGATCCTGCTCGATCGCCCCGGCCGGCGGCCACTGCGCCGGCCCGGCGCCGTCCGACGGCCACCGGGTCAGGCCGGTGCCGTCCGACGGCCACCGGGTCAGGCCGGTGCCGTCCGGCGGCCCCTGGGTCAGGCCGACGCCGGCCGGCGAGTGCTCTTCGGCGGTGGCCAGGACGCCGATGGCGTGCCGGGTCCACGGATCTGGACCGGTCAGTGCGGCGGGCTTCTCCGGCTGGGAGTAGATGCTCACGGCGCTGCGCCCGGTCTCGTCGGCCGCCTCCAGGGTGACCTGGATCCGGGTGCCGCCGTCGGCGGGCAGGATCAGCGGCTTCTCGATCACCAGCTCGGCGAGCCGGGTCTGGCCTGTCTCGTCCCCCGCCCGGACGGCCATCTCGACCAGGGCGGCGCCGGGGACGACGATCCGGCCGGCCACCACGTGGTCGCCCAGCCACGGCTGGGACCGCGCCGACAGCCGGCCGGTCAGCATCAGGCCGCCCGTGGCCATGGTGACGCGCGCGCCGAGCAGCGGGTGAGCGGCCCCGGACTGGCCGAGACCGGCCGGGTCCGCCGTGCCGGTGGTGGCGTCCAGCCAGTACCGCTGCCGGGTGAAGGCGTAAGTGGGCAGGTCCACCCGCCGGGCGCCGATCCCGGCGTAGTACCGCGGCCAGTCCACCGTTCCCCCGCGAACCTGGATCCCGGCCAGCGCCGACGCCAGGGTGAACGCCTCGTCCCGGTCGCGGCGCAGCACCGGGATCCAGGCGTCGCCGTCCGCCGTCCGCGAGCCCAGCGCGGCGAGCACCGCGTCGGGGCCGATCTCCACGAACGTCCGCACGCCACTGTCCCGCAGCGCGGTGACGGCGTCGGCGAACCGGACCGGCTCGCGCACCTGGCGCACCCAGTACGCCGGATCCAGCACCTCGTCGGTGACCGGCCGGCCGGTCAGCGTCGACACGATCGGGATCCGAGGCGGCGCGTACGACACCGACGCCGTCACGGCGGCGAACCCGGCCAGCATCGGCTCCATCAGCGACGAATGGAACGCGTGCGACACCCGCAACCGCCGCAACCGCACCCCGCGCGCCGAGAACGCGTCCTCCGCCGCCGCGACCGCCGCAGCCGGACCGGAGACCACCACGGCCTCCGGCCCGTTCACCGCCGCGATCTCCACGCCCTCGACCCCGGCCAGCACCCGGCCGACCTCGACCTCACTCGCCCGGACCGAGAGCATCGCCCCGCCGGCGGGCAGCGCCTGCATCAACCGGCCCCGGGCCGCCACCACCCCGCACGCGTCGGCCAGCGACCAGACCCCGGCCACATGCGCGGCGGCGAGCTCACCGATCGAGTGCCCGGCCACCATCGCCGGGGTCACCCCCCAGGACTCCAGCAGCCGGAACAGGGCCACCTCGACCGCGAACAGCCCCGCCTGCGCCCACATCGTCTGGTCCAACACCTCGGGGTCGGCACCGTGCACGACCGCTCGCACGGACTGGTCCAGGTGCTCCTCCAGCCCCGCGCAGACCGCGTCGAACGCCTGCGCGAACACCGGATACGCCGTGTACAGCCGCTGCCCCATGCCGAGCCGCTGCGCGCCCTGACCGGTGAACACGAAACCGACCTTGCCCACCGATCCGGCGGTACCGGTCACCACACCCGACGGCGGCTGACCGGCCGGCGCCGCCGCCAGTTCGGCCAGCCGGGACAGCAGTTCGTCCCGATCCGCGCCCAGCACGACCGCCCGCTCGGGCAGACCCGCCCGCGCCGTCGCCAGCGACCAGCCGACATCGGCCGGCTCCAGCTCCGGACGACCCAGGACGAACTCCCGCAACCGGCCCGCCTGGGCGGCCAGCCCGTCGGTGCTCCGGGCCGAGATCAGCCACGGCACCACCGGCAGCGCGCCGGTGTCGCGCTCAGTGTCGCGCTCGGTGCCGCGCCGGCTCCGGGGGGTTTCGGGGGCCTGCTCAAGGATGTTCTGAGAAGTTTCGGGGGCCTGCTCCAGGATGACGTGCGCGTTCGTACCGGAGAAACCGAACGACGACACGCCCGCCCGGCGCGGCCGGTCCGTCTCCGGCCAGGCCGTCGTCTCGGTCACCAGCCGGACCGAACCGGCGGCCCAGTCCACGTGCGCCGACGGCTCGTCCACGTGCAGGGTCGCCGGGACCACGCCGTGGGCCATCGCCTGCACCATCTTGATGACCCCGGCCACCCCGGCCGCCGCCTGCGTGTGACCGATGTTCGACTTCACCGAGCCCAACAGCACCGGCCGGCCGGCGTCGCGGCCCTGGCCGTAGGTGGCGATCAACGCCTCGGCCTCGATCGGGTCGCCCAGCCGGGTGCCCGTCCCGTGGCCCTCGATCACGTCGACGTCCTCCGGTCGCAGGCCGGCGTTCTCCAGGGCGGTGCGGATCACCCGCTGCTGCGACGGCCCGTTGGGGGCGGTCAGGCCGTTGGAGGCGCCGTCCTGGTTCACCGCGGTCCCGGCCACCACGGCGAGGACCCGGTGGCCGTTGCGGCAGGCGTCGGAGAGCCGCTCGACGACCAGGATCCCGACGCCCTCGCCCCAGCCGGTGCCGTCGGCGGACCCCGCGTACGCCTTGCACCGGCCGTCGGCGGCCAGGCCGCGCTGCCGGGCGAACTCGAGGAACGTGCCCGGCGTCGCCATCACGGTGACGCCGCCGGCCAGCGCCAGCGTGCACTCCCCCGACCGCAGCGCCTGAACGGCGAGGTGCAGCGCCACCAGGGACGACGAGCAGGCCGTGTCGACGGTCACCGCAGGGCCTTCAAGCCCCAGGGCGTACGCCACCCGTCCGGACGCGACCCCGCCGGAGCCGCCCGTGCTCAGGTACCCCTGGACCTCGTCGGGCATCGCCGCGCCCGCGCCGTAGTCGTGATAGATCAGCCCGGCGAACACGCCTGTCTGACTGCCGTGCAGCGAGAGCGGGTCGATGCCGGCGTCCTCCAGGGCCTCCCAGGAGGTCTCCAGCAGCAACCGCTGCTGCGGATCCATCGCCAGCGCCTCACGCGGCGAGATCCCGAAGAACTGCGCGTCGAAATCCCCGGCGTCGTAGAGGAAGGCCCCTTCGGGCGTGTGCGGCTCCTGGTCGAAGACGCCTTCCCAGAGCGGGCCGCGATCCCGGGGGAACGGCGAGACCGCGTCCGTGCCGGCGGAGACCAGGTCCCAGAACTCCCCGGCGGACCCGATCCCGCCCGGGAACCGGCAGCCGATGCCGACGATCACGAACTCGTCGCCGTCCGGCTGCTCCGCCCGGGACCGGGTCGCCGTCACGCTCGTCGAGGCCGGGCCGGAGGACGTCCCCAGCAGGGTCGTACCCAGGAAACCCGCCAGCAGGGCCGGCGTCGGATGGTCGAACACGACGCCGGCGGGCAGCCGGAGGGCGGTGACCGCGTTCAGCCGGTTGCGCAGTTCGACCGCCGTCAGTGAGTCGATCCCGAGCTCCCGGAAGGACCGGGTGGCCTCCACCGCCGCGGGGCCGGACATGCCCAGGACCAGCGCGACCTGCGCTCGGACCAGGTCGTGCACGGCCTCGTCGCGATCGGCCTCGGGCAGCGCGGCCAGCCGCTCGGTGAGTCCGCCCTGGCCGTCCGCCGGTGCCGAACCGACGGCGCGGCGCGTACGTCCTGCGGCTGTGGAGGGCGGCGGACCGGACAGGAGCGCGGGGTGGGTGCGCCCCGCGGTGATGGGCGCGGTCAGATCGGACAGCAGTGCGGGGTGGGTGGCGCCGGGGCGCAGGTCCAGACGGGCCGGCACGAGCAGGGCCTGCCCGAGGGTGGCGACGGCGTCCAGCAGGCTGAGCCCGTCGGCGCCGGTGTGCGGGGCCAGGCCCTGACGGGCCATCCGCCGCCAGTCCGCCTCGGTGAGGGCCGCGGCCATGCCCCCGGTCGGTGTCTCGCCGACCTGCCAGGGGCCCCAGGCCAAGGACGTCGCCGGCAGTCCGGCCCGCCGACGGTGGCCGGCGAGCGCGTCCAGGAAGGTGTTCGCGGCGGCGTACGCGGCCTGCCCGGGGTTGCCCCAGAGCCCGGCGACCGAGGAGAAGAGCACGAACCGGTCCAGGTCGAGGTGCTGGGTGAGGCGGTGCAGGTTCCAGGCGCCGTCGACCTTGGGCCGCAGCACGGCGTCGACGCGGGAGGGGGTCAGGGCCTGGATGACGCCGTCGTCGAGCACTCCGGCGGCGTGCACGACCGCGCGCAGCGGGGAATCGGCGGGCACGGCCGCGAGGACGGCGGCCAGCTGGTCATGGTCGGCCACGTCGGCGGCGACCAACCGTACCCCCGTGCCGAGCGTGGCCAGATCGGCGGCCAGGGCGCCCATGCCGGGTGCGTCCGGGCCGCGTCGGGACAGCAGGAGCAGGTTCCCGGCGGTCTCGCGGGCGGCGAGATGCCGGGCGATCAGACCGCCCAGAGCGCCCGAAACGCCGGTCACCAGTGTGGTTCCCCGAGGTTCGGCGACGGGCGCGGGCATGGTCAGGACGACCTTGCCCACGTTGCGGGCCTGGCTCAGGTGCCGGAACGCCTCCGGCGCGCGGCGGACGTCCCAGCAGGTCACCGGCAGCGGCCGGAGCGCCTGCCGGGTGAACAGGCCGGACAGGGCGGTGAACATCCGCGCGATCTGCTCCGGATCGAGCTCCAGCAGGTCGAACGCCTGATAGACCAGACCTCGATGGTCGCGGGCCACCTGCTCGGCGTCCCGGATGTCGGCCTTGCCGATCTCGATGAACCTGCCACCGGGACCGGCGGCCAGGCGCAACGACGCGTCGACGAACTCCCCCGCCAGGGAGTCCAGGACGACGTCGAGCCCGGCCCGGAAACGGGTCTCGAAGTCGACCGTGCGCGACGAGGCCAGATGGGCGTCGTCCAGGCCTTCTGCGCGTAACAGATCCCACTTGGACGGGCTGGCGGTGCCGAACACCTCCGCGCCCAGATGCCGTGCCACCTGCACGGCGGCCGAGCCGACGCCACCGGCGGCGGCGTGGATCAGCACCGACTCACCCGCTCGCAGCCCCGCCAGGGTGACCAGAGCGTGCCAGGCGGTGAGGTAGACGACCGGCGCGGCGGCTGCCTCGGCCAGCGTCCACCCGGCCGGGACCGGGGCCAGCAGGCGGGCGTCCGTGACCGCCAGCGGGCCGAAGGCCCCTGAGAACAGGCCCATCACGAGGTCGCCGGGGCGCAGGCCGGTGACGTCCTGGCCCACCTCCAGGACGACCCCGGCACCCTCCAGGCCGAGCTGGCCCGGGTCGCCGGGGTACATGCCGAGGACGTTCAGCACATCGCGGAAGTTCACCCCAGCGGCCCGCAGGCCGACCCGGACCTCGGTGGCGGCCAACGTCCGGCTGCCGGACTCGGTGGCCGCCAGGCCGACGTTCTCCACCGTGCCGCGCTCAGCACATTCCAGCCGCCACCCACCCTGCACCCGACCGCCCTGCGGGCGACCATCCTGCGGGCGGCGATCCTGCGGGCGGCCGTCCTCGTCCTGGAGGCGGCCGTCGGTCTGCCTGCCGTCCGTCGGGAGTGGCAGGCCGGGACTGACGCGGGCCAGGCGGGGTGCCAGAAGCCGACCAGCCCGTACGGCGATCTGCGGTTCGCCCGAGGCCATGGCCTCGGCCAGGGATTCCGTGGTCCCGGCAGCGTCCAGGTCGACCAGGACGACGCGGTCGGGGTGCTCGGACTGGGCCACCCGGATCAGGCCCCACACACCGGCGGCGGTGACGTCGACGTCGACGGCTCCGGCGTCCACGGCCCGCTCGGTCAGCACCACCAACCGGGACGCGCTCAGCTGGTCGGCGAGCAGGAATTCCTGGACCACCGCCAGGGCGTACAGGGTCGTGTCCCGCGCGCGTGCGGCCACGTCGGATGCCTGATCACGGCAGCTCGTGCGGGCACCTCCCTGCCCGCCGGCGCCGGGGACGTCACTGGAAGGATCTTGAGGACGGAAGAGCACGGCCTCGGGGACGGGCGCGCCGGCGGCGATCGCGGCCAGCAGCGCCGCCACGTCGTCATAGGCGGTCGCCTCGGGTGGGGCGACTCGGCGATCGGAGCCCAGCACGGCCCAGCCGCTCGGCGCGGGAACGGCGGTCGTCGTCTCGGCGGTCGTCGTCTCGGCGGGGACCCAGTTCAGCTCGAACAGGGCTTCCCCGGCGACCGTGCCCGGCGCCGGAAGAGGGCGCAGGATCAGGGATCCGACGGTGGCGATCAGGCCGCCGCTCTCGTCGGCCAGGATCAGCGACACACCGTCGCCGCTGCTCAAGGGCGCGATCCGGACCCTGGCGGTGGATGCGCCGGTGGCGTGGACGACGGCGTCGGTCCAGGCGAACGGCAGCAGCGGTCCGGATTCTCCGTCACCGCCGGCTGCGGCGATCAGGTGCAGGGCGGCATCGAGCAGGACCGGGTGCAGGCCGAATCCGGCGACGTCCGTACCCTCACCGAGCCCGACCTCGACGAAGACCTCCTCGCCGCGCCGCCACGCGCGGCGCACCCCCTGGAACGCGGGGCCGTAGGGCAGCCCGGCACGGGCCAGATCCGCGTAAAGGCCGGTCAGGTCCTCGACGACCGCCCCGGACGGCGGCCAGGCGAGCAGCGCGGCGGCCGCCTCGACGTCGGCATGCGCTACGGGATCCTCAACCGAGGCCAGGACACCGGTGGCGTGGCAGGTCCAGGGGCCGGTCCCCTGCTCGGGCCTGGAGGAGATGGCATCCCGGCCGCCACCCTCAGGCCGGTCATGAATGACGTCCCAATCACCCCGCTCACTCTGGGAGTGGGTGGCGTCCCGGTCACCTTGCTCGGGCCGGGAGTGGATGGTCAGGGTCCGGTCGCCGTGCTCGTCGGGCTCGCCGACGGTGATGCGGACCTGGATCCCGTACCGGGCGGGCAGCACCATCGGGACCTGGATGACCAGCTCGGCCAGCCGGGGAGTGCCGGTCTCGTCGCCGGCCCGGACGGCCATCTCGACCAGGGCGGCTCCGGGGACGACGACCTGGCCGGCGACGACGTGGTCGGCCAGCCACGGCTGAGCGGCCAGGGACAGCCGCCCGGTGAGCACCAGCCCGCCGCTGGCGGGCAGCTCGACCACGGTGCCGAGCAGCGGATGCCCGGACGCCGTCAGCCCGATGTCCCGGGGCCGTCCGCTGACCGGCGGCGTCAGCCAGTACCGCTGGCGGGAGAATGCGTACGTGGGCAGGTCCACCTGCCGGGCTCCGGCGCCGGCGTAGAACCGCGACCAGTCCACGACGCCGCCACGGGCGCTGAGCCGGCCCACCGCCGACACGAGGGTGTGCGCCTCGTCGCGGTCCCGTCGCAGCGTGGGAATCCACGCCTCACCGGCGTTCTCGTCCAAGGAGTCGCCGGTCGCCGAGCCGAGGGCGGTCAGCACGGCGTCGGGGCCGATCTCCACGAACGTGCGCACGCCGCTCTCCCGCAATGCGGTGACGGCGTCGGCGAACCGGACCGGCTCACGCACCTGCCGCACCCAGTACCCCGGATCCAGCAGCTCGTCCGTCACCGGCCGCCCGGTGAGCGTCGACACCAGCGGGATGCGCGGCGCCGAGCAGGACACCGACGCCGCCACGGCGGCGAAGTCGGCCAGCATCGGCTCCATCAGCGACGAATGGAACGCGTGCGACACCCGCAACCGCCGCACCCGCACCCCACGAGCGGCGAATACGTCCTCCAGCGCCGAAACCGCCGCCTCCGGCCCGGAGACCACCACGGCCTCCGGCCCGTTCACCGCCGCGATCCCCACGCCCTCGACCCCGGCCAGAACCGTACGGACGTCGTCCTCCCCCGCCTGGACCGAGAGCATCGCCCCACCCGGAGGCAGGGCCTGCATCAGCCGGCCGCGAGCCGCCACGACGGCGCACGCGTCGTCCAGCGACCACACCCCGGCCACGTGGGCGGCCGCGAGCTCACCGATCGAATGCCCGGCCACCGCCGCCGGCGTCACACCCCACGACTCCAGCAACCGGAAGAGAGCCACCTCGACCGCGAACAGCCCCGCCTGCGCCCACACCGTGTCATCGAGGCGACCGGCGCCGCCGATGACCTCCTTCAGCGACGGTCCCGGCTGATCCAGGTGCTTCTCCAGACCGGCGCAGACCGCGTCGAACGCGGCGGCGAACACCGGGTAGGCCGCGCACAGCTGCCGGCCCATCCCGGCCCGCTGCGCGCCCTGCCCGGTGAACACGAACCCGACCTGGCCCACCGGCCCATCGGACGGCCCTGCCGCCATCTCGGCCAGCCCGGACAGCAGCTCATCGCGGTCCGCGCCCACCACGACGGCCCGCAGGGGCAGGCGGGTCCGGGTCGTCGCCAGCGACCAGCCGACGTCGACCGGGTCCAGCTCGGGCCGGGCCAGCACGTACTCCCGCAACCGCCGCGCCTGCGCGGCGAGGCCCGGCTCGTCACGCGCGGACAGCATCCACGGCACCGCCGGCAACCGCCCATGCGGTACGTCTCCGCCGGCGGTGTCGTCGGGCGCCTGCTCCAGGATGACGTGCGCGTTGGTGCCGCTGATCCCGAACGCCGACACCCCGGCCCGTCGCGGCCGTCCCCGGTCCGGCCAGGTCTCCGGCTCGGTCAGCAGTCGCACCGTTCCGGACGACCAGTCCACGTGCGGGGACGGCGCGTCGGCGTGCAGGGTGCGGGGCAGCAGGCCGTTCCGCAGGGCCAGGACCATTTTGATGATCCCGGCCGCGCCGGCCGCCCACTGGGTGTGCCCGATGTTCGACTTCACCGTGCCCAGCCACAGCGGCCGGTCGGCGTCCCGGTCCTGCCCGTAGGTGGCCAGCAGGGCCTGGGCCTCGATCGGGTCGCCGAGCATGGTGCCGGTCCCGTGCGCCTCGACCGCGTCGACGTCGTCCGCGCTGAGCCCGGCGCCGGCCAGGGCGGCCCGGATGACGCGTTGCTGGGCCGGTCCGTTGGGGGCGGTCAGGCCGTTGGAGGCGCCGTCCTGGTTGACGGCGCTGCCGGCCACCACGGCCAGCACCCGGTGCCCGTTCCGGCGGGCGTCGGACAGGCGTTCCAGCAGGACGACGCCGGCGCCCTCGGCCATGCCCATGCCGTCGGCGGCCGCTGAGAACGCCTTGCACCGGCCGTCCGAGGCCAGCCCCTGCTGCCGGGTGAACCAGGTCAGCCAGGACGGGGTGGCGTGCACGGTCACCCCACCGGCGAGGGCCAGCGCGCATTCCCCGCCCCGCAGGGCCTGCACGGCCAGGTGCAGGGCCACCAGGGACGACGAGCAGGCCGTGTCGACGGTCACCGCGGGCCCTTCGAGCCCGAAGGTGTAGGCGACCCGGCCGGACAGCACGCTGGTGGCGTTGCCGGTCCGCAGGTGTCCTTCCAGCTCCGGGGGGCCGCCGTCGCCGTAGCCGGAGGAGGCGGCGCCGATGAAGACGCCGGTGGCCGAGCCGCGCAGCCGCTGGACGTCGATCCCGGCGCGTTCCAGGGCTTCCCAGGAGGTCTCCAGCAGGAGCCGCTGCTGCGGGTCCATCGCCAGTGCCTCGCGCGGGCTGATCCCGAAGAAGGCCGGGTCGAAGTCGGCGGCGTCGGGCAGGTACCCGCCACGAAGCGCCGGAGCGAGGTCGCCGAGATCGTCCAGGTCCCAGCCTCGGTCGGCGGGCACGTCCCCGATCGCGTCGCCACCGGCGACCAGCAGCTCCCACAGGCTCTCCGGGTCGTGGACGCCGCCGGGGAGCCGGCAGCTCATGGCCACGATCGCGATCGGCTCGTCGGTGACCACACCGGCCGTGGCGCTGGTGGCCCTGATGTCCGGGGTCGCCGGGGCTTCGGTGGTGCCGAGCAGCTGGGCCCGGACGAACCCGGTCAGGGCGGCCGGAGTCGGGTAGTCGAAGATCAGCGAGGTGGGCAGCCGCAGGCCGGTGGCCGCGTTCAGCCGGGTGCGCAACTCCACCCCGGCCGGCGAGTCGAGCCCGATCTCCTTGAAGGTACGGCCCGGCTGGACCGCCTCGGGCGTGGGATGCCCGAGCACAGCGGCGGCATGGGCCTGGATCAGCTCCAGCAGGACCCGCATCTGCTCCCCGGCCGGCAGCCCGGCAACCCGATCCCGCGCCCCGCCGCCGTTCCCTGCGCTGATCCCTGCGCCGTTCCCGCCGCCGCTCGCGCTCCCGCCGTCGCTCCGGGCGGCGCTCTCGGCGGCGGTCCCTGCGGCGGATTCCGCCTCCGATGGCACCGGCGCGGCGGCGTCGCGGGGGGTGGCTCCGGCGTCGAGCCAGAACCGCCGGTGCTCGAATGCGTACGTGGGCAGGTCGATCCGGCGTGCGCTCGGCAGCACCGCCGGCCAGTCGACCTGGACACCGTGGACGTGCACCTCGGCCAGGGAGGTGAGGATCCGGTCCTGGCCGCCGGCGTCCCGGCGCAGCGTTCCGGTGACGACCGGGGCCGGGCGCAGCAGCAGGGCGCTGCCGGAACCGCCGTCGGCCGCCGAGCCGGGGGTGTCGAGCCGGGCCTCGGCCTGGTGCCGGGCCTGTTCGAGGGTGGCGCCGATCGCCCCGGTCAGCACCGGATGCGGCGAGACCTCGACGAACACGTCGTGCCCGGCCCGGTCCAGCGTCTCGACGGCCTGCGAGAACAGCACCGGCCGGCGCAGATTCGCGTACCAGTACTCGGCTCCGGCCGTGGTGCCGTCCAGGAGCTCGCCGGTGACCGTAGAGACCATCGCGGTCGTCCCCTGGTGCGGACTGATGTCGCCGAGGGCGGCGAGGAGTTCGTCGCGGATGCCGTCGATCTGCCGGCTGTGCGAGGCGTAGTCGGCCGGGACGGCCCGCGTACGGACGCCGTCCCGCTCGCAGTCGGCGGCGATCTGCCGCAGCACGCCGAGGTCGCCGGTGATGACGGTCGCGTCCGGGCTGTTGACGACGCCGACCGTGGCCTGATCCGGGTACGGCGCCAGCCGGGCCGTGACCGCTTCGAGCGACTCCGCGATCGACAACATCCCGCCCTGTCCGGCCAGGGACCGGACCATCCGGCTGCGCAGGGCCGTGATCCTCGCCGCGTCCGCAAGCGAGAGGACGCCGGCCACGCACGCCGCCGCGATCTCGCCCTGACTGTGGCCGACCACCGTCTCCGGGGTGACCCCTGCCGCCTGCCAGACAGCGGCCAGGGAGACCATCATCGCGAACAGGGCCGGCTGGACGACGTCGTCACGATCGAGTCCCGGGGCGCCGTCGGCGCCGGCCAGGACGTCGTACAGGTTCCAGTCGAGGTACGGGGCGAGCGCCCGCTCGCATTCGGCCAGCCGGGCGGCGAACACGGGTGACGCCACGGCCAGATCGCGGCCCATACCCGCCCACTGCGAGCCCTGGCCGGGAAAGACGAACACCACCCGGCGCGTACGCTCACCAGCAGATTCGGCGACCCCACCGACCACCGCCGCCGCCGGCCGCCCGGCGGCCAGCGCGTCCAGGCCTGCCGTCAAATCCTCGAAGCCGGTGCCGACGATCACCGCCCGATGGTCGAACGCCGTCCGAGTCGTGGCGAGCGACCAGGCGATATCGGCCGGATCACCGATCTCGGGTCCCACCACACCAGTGACGGCACCGACGTCGGCAGCGGAGTCGGTGGCAGGACCAGCGGCGGTGGCGGCGCCGGAGTACAGGCCGGCGTCGCCGGGTGGGCCGGCCGCGACGAATTCGGCCAGGCGTTGCGCCTGTCCGCTCAGGGCTGTCGCCGTACGGCCCGAGATCAGCCACGCCGTCGGGCCACCCGGACGAACGAACGGCACTGCCCGGGTGTCCGCCTCGCCTGAGGCAGCGCCGCCGTCAACGCCGCCGCGTTCAACGTCGCTGCCCTCGACGTCACCGCCGTTGGCGGTGTGTCGGGCGGTCGGTCGGGCCTCCTCAAGGATGGCGTGGGCGTTGGTGCCGCTGATCCCGAACGACGACACCCCCGCCCGGCGGGCGCGGCCGGAGTCGGGCCACGGCTGGGCCTCGGTGAGCAGTCGCAGCCCGGAGGAGGGCCAGTCGACGTGCGGATTGGGCTCGCCGATGTTGAGCGAGGCCGGCAGCACCCCGTGCCGCAGGGCCATCACCGTCTTGATGACCCCGGCCACCCCGGCCGCGGCTTGGGTGTGGCCGATGTTGGACTTCAGCGATCCGATCAGCAGCGGGCGATGCGCGGCACGCCCCCGGCCGTAGGTGGCGGCCAGCGCGCGGGCCTCGGTCCGGTCCCCGAGCGGGGTGCCGGTGCCGTGGGCCTCGACCGCGTCGACGTCGTCGGTGGTCAGGCCCGCGCCGGCCAGGGCCTGCGCGATGACGGCCGCCTGGGCCAGGCCGTTCGGGGCGGTGAGGCCGTCGCTGTCGCCGTCGGAGTTGATCGCCGATCCGCGGACGAGGGCGAGCACGCGATGGCCGTTGCGCAGGGCGTCGGGCAGCCGTTCGAGGACGACGAGGCCGACGCCTTCGGACCAGGCGGTGCCGTCGGCGTCGGCGGAGAAGACCTTGGGGCGGCCGTCCGGGGCCAGGGCCCGCAGCCGGCTGAAGGCGACGAAGTTGCTCGGGGTGGACATCACCGACACGCCGCCGACCAGCGCCAGGGAGCACTCGCCGTGACGGAGTGCCTGGGCGGCCAGGTGCAGGGCGACGAGGGAGCTGGAGGCGGAGGTGTCGACGGTCAGGGCCGGGCCGCGCAGCCCGAGGGAGTACGCGATCCGCCCGGACAGCACGCTGGTCGTGGTCCCGGTGAGCAGGTGCCCCTCGATGCCGTCGGGCGCCTCGTACAGGCGTGGGCCGTACTCACGTGGCTCGCCCCCGACGAAGACCCCGGTCCGGCTCCCCCGCAGGCTCAGCGGGTCGAGGCCCGATCGTTCCAGGGCCTCCCACGCCACCTCGAGGAGCAGCCGCTGCTGCGGGTCCATCGAGGTCGCCTCGCGCGGCGAGATGCCGAAGAAGTCCGGGTCGAACCCCGCGACGTCGTCCAGGAAACCGCCCCGATCGACGTAGCTGGTCCCGGGGTGGCCGGGGTCGTCGTCGTACAGGGAATCGAGGCTCCACCCGCGGTCGCGCGGGAAGGACGACAGGACCTCGCGCCCGGTGACGGCGACCTGCCACAGGTCTTCCGGCGATCGGACCCCGCCGGGGTAGCGGCAGCTCATGCCGACGACGGCCAGCGGCAGGTGCTCGGACTCGCTCATGGTGTGCTCCACATTTCCCTCGCCGGAAGCGGCTGTCGGTCCGGTGGTCCTAGATCGATGTCGCCACGGTCAGATCGGGTGAGACGAGCCGCATCGTGGTCGGATCCGCACGGCGGGCGGTGACCAGGTGCAGGCACTGGATGTCGGCGAAGCGCTCGACGCCGGCGAGGCACGCACACGGATCCTGGGTGAATCCGGCGAAGCGGTAGGCGATCTCCATCATCCGGTTGCGGTCGGTGGGCCGGAAGTCGGCGGCCAGGTGCACGCCCGCCTGGGCGGCCTGGTCGACCAGCCAGTTCAGCAGCACTGTCCCAGCGCCGAAGGTGACGACCCGGCAGGAGGTCGCGAGCAGCTTGAGATGCCAGACGCCGGGGTGGCGTTCCAGCAGCAGAACGCCGACCGCGCCGTGCGGGCCGAACCGGTCGGTGAGGGTGATGGTGAGGACCTCGTGGCCGGGGTCGGCCAGCAGACCGCGCAGGGCCTGGTCGGAGTAGTGCACCCCGGTGGCGTTCATCTGGCTGGTGCGCAGGGTGAGCTCCTCGACGCGGGACAGGTCGTCCTCGTCGGCGCGCTTGATCTCCATGACCAGGTCGAGGGAGCGCAGGAAGTCCTCGTCCGGGCCGTTGAAGGAGTCCTTCTCCACCGTGCGCAGCGCGTTGGCCCGGTACATCTCGCGGCGGCGGCGGGCGTCGACGGTGACGATCGCGGGGCTGAACTCGGGCCGGTCGAGCAGGGACAGGACGTCCTGGTCGGTGTAGCTGCGCACCTCGGGGGCGTGGTAGGCGACCTCGGCCCGCTCGGTCGGCGTGTCGTCGACGAACGCGATGGTGGTGAGCGCGAACTGGAGCTCCTTCGCGATCGCGATCACGGCGTCGGACTTGCGGCCCCAGCTGATCCGCGGGACCAGGAAGTACTCGGCGACGCCGAGCTCCTCCAGCCGCTTCCAGGCCAGGTCGTGATCGTTCTTGCTGGCGATGGACTGCAGGATGCCGCGGGAGTCGAGTTCGACGATGACGGCGCGGACCTCGTCGGACAGGTGGACGTCCGAGTCCTCCAGCAGGGTGCCCTGCCAGAGGGTGTTGTCGAGGTCCCAGACCAGGCACTTGACGAGAGTGGGCATTGCGGACATGCGAGGGGCCTCCATACGGCACCGCGATCAGGAGTGATGTGGTCAGAGAGCTGCGGAAAGGGCGTGGTCGGCCAGGATGAGCTGGCAGATCTCGTTGCTTCCTTCGATGATCTCCATCAGCTTGGCGTCGCGATAAGCGCGGGCGACGACGTGCCCGTCCATCGCCCCGGCCGAGCCGAGCACCTGGACGGCGGCGGCGGCGCTGTCGGCGGCCTGCCTGGCGCTGACGTGCTTGGCCAGCACGGTCGCGATCACCATGTCCGGCGCGAACGACTGCCAGGCCGCGCTGGCGTGCTCGCAGACTCGGGTGGAGATCTGCTCGGCGACGAGGAGTTCGGCGAGGTGACGGGCGACGAGCTGGTGCTCGCCGATCGGCTTGCCGAACTGCTCACGGTGCTTGGCGTGCTCGGTCGCCGCTTTCAGGCAGGCCCGGACGATCCCGGCGCAGCCCCAGGCGACGGAGATCCGGCCGTAGGACAGGGCGGTGGTGTAGAGCATGGACAGGTCCTGGCCGCCACCGCCGAGCAGGTGATCGGCCGGGAGCCGGACGTCGTTCAGGCGGACGTGCCAGTGTCCGGCGGCGCGGCAGCCGAGCACGGGCGTGGCGATCGGGACCAGCTCCACCCCGGGGGCGGACGCGGGGACCACGACGACGGCGGCCTCGTCCCCCTGACGGCCGAGGATCATCAGCTGGTCGGCGTACCGGGCTCCGGTCACCCACTTCTTCTCACCGGTGACGACGACGCTGTCGCCGTCGCGCCGGATCCGGGTCCGCATCGCGGCCAGGTCGCTGCCGGCGCCGGGCTCGCTGAAGCCCACGGCGGCCAGCCGCCCGCTGGTCAGTTCGGCGAGGTACGCGCGCCGCTGGGCCCGGTCCCCGAACCGGGACACCATCCAGGCGGCCATCCCGTGCGAGGTCATGATGCTGCGGGTGGAGCCGCACAGGCTGCCGACGTAGGCCGTGAGCTCGCCGTTCTGCCCACTGTCGAGCCCGAGCCCGCCGGCGGAGGCGGGGACCTCGGCGCAGAGCAGGCCGCGGGCGCCGAGATCGCGCAGCAGGTCGATCGGCAGTTCGCCGGCGAGGTCCCACTGCTCGGCCCGATCGGCGATGAGCTCGCCGATCAGGGCGCGCTCGTCGTCCAGCGGCTTGGCCTGTTCAGGCATCGGGGGCCGAGCCGTCCTCGGACAGGCGCAGCACCAGTGCGGCCATCACCTGGGCGGTGCGGAAGTTGTCGATTCTCAGCTCGGGGCCGATGATCGCGATGTCGTAGGTCGATTCGAGGTGGACGACCAGCTGCATGGCGAACATCGAGGAGACCAGGCCGGAGGCGAAGATGTCATCGCCGGGCTTGATCTCGGTGCTGGTCTTCTCGGTGAGGTATTCGGTCAGCGCGAGCTCGACGGCCTCGGCCGTCAGCGGGCCCGTCGCGGCGATCTGGTCGGTCATGACGCGACCTTTCTGTAGTTGTAGAAACCTTCGTCGGTCTTGCGGCCGTGCTTGCCCGCGCGCACCAGGTCGAGCAGGAGGTCGCAGGGCCGGCAACCGGGGTCGCCGGTCCGCGCGTAGAGAACGTTGAGGGAGTCGACCAGGTTGTCCAGGCCGATGAGATCGGCCGTCCGCAGCGGCCCGGTCGCATGCCCGAGGCAGCCCTCCAGCAGGCCGTCGACCACCTCGACCGGGGCGACGCCGTCCTGGACCAGCTTGGCGGCGCTGTTGATCAGCGGGTGCAGCACCCGGTTGATCACGAATCCGGGGGCGTCGTCGACGACGAGTGCGGTGCGGCCGAGGGTTTCGAGCAGGTCGGTGACCGCCGCCATGGTCGCGTCGCCGGTGCGCGGGCCGCGGATCACCTCGACCATTTCGATCATGTACGCGGGGTTCATGAAGTGGACGCCGACGAGTTCTTCGGCGCGGGCGGCCGCGGACGCCAGCTCGTCGATCGGGATGCAGGAGGTGTTCGAGATCAGCAAGGTCCCGGGCCGGACGATGCCGGAGACCTCGCCGATCACCTTGGCCTTGGTCTCGGGCACCTCGGTGACGGCCTCGATCACGGTCGTGGCGTCGGCCGCGTCCGTCATCGACACGCTGGTGACCAGCTCGGCAGGCGTGCGGCCGGCCGGCAGCTTGCCCATCAGCTGGGCGTGCCGCAGCTTGACGGCGATCGTCTCCCTCGCCTGGGTCAGCACCTCTTCGCTGACGTCGACGAGCACGACGGGGACACCGTGGCCGAGGGCCAGGGCGGAGATGTTCGTGCCCATCACCCCGCCGCCCACGACGGCCAGGCGGTGATCATGTGGATGGGTGCTCATGTACGACTCCTTCACAGTTCGGTGAGCCATGTGTCGATCGTCCGGGCGGTGGTGTCCGCGTGATCTCCCCGGCCGGTAGCGCTGGTCACGGCGGCACCGGTCCGCCCGCGGGGACGTTCATGTCGAGCGCGGTACCTTCGGTCCAGGGCTCGGGCCGGGTCAGGAACACCGAGTCGCCGTCGGTGCCCTCCTGCATCTGCACCCACCGCCGCGTCGCGGCCTGGGTGGTCGGTGACGAGATGCTCATCAGCGCGGCGACGGCCTCTTGGCTGAGACTGGCTCGGGCCGAGGTGGCGTGGGCGTCGTTGAAGATCTGTTTCTGCAGGGCCACGGCCTTGCGAGGCCGCCTGGCACATCGCTCCGCCATCTGCTGGACGGTGTCCAACAGGTCCTCGGCCGGCACGACCCGGTTCACCAGCCCCAGCTCCAGCGCCTCCCGCGGTGCGTAGAACCGCGCTTCGAGCATCATTTCCAAGGCCCGGGAGTGCCCGACGAGCTGGGTGAGCCGCTGGGCGCCCAGGGAGGTGGTCAACCCCAGCGCCAGTTCGGGCAGGCCGAAACTGGCGTCACGATCAGCCGATACGCGGATGTCGAAGAAGACCGACAGCTCCAGGCCGCCGCCGCCGCAGGGCCCGTTCACCGCGGCGATCCACACCGCCGGGGAGTACATCAGCCGCAGCGCCATGTCCTGGAACCGCGCCGCCGCCAGCAGTCCTTTCAGGAAGGAACGCGCGACCAGACGTTCGCCCCTCGAGCGCATCATGGCCCGCACGATCCGGTACAGGTTCCGGGCGACCGCACGCGAGATCTCCGCTGCGCCGTCCGCCTCGGAGGACAACTGGGCGATGTCGAAGTGGGTGATGAACCGGCCGGGCCGGGCACCGGTGACGACGACCGCGCCGACCGAAGCGTCGTGCTCCACCGCCTCGACGAGCCGGATGAAGTCCTGTTGCATCGCCGAGGTCATGTAGTTGAACGGCGGGGCGTCCACCCGCGCCGTCAGCACCCGGCCCGACTGCTCCAGCCGCAACGTGGACAGCCGGAGGCCCGCTGCGCCACCGTCCACCGGCCGGCGATCCGTCTGTTCTCCATCGAGCGGAGCCGCACGATCCATGGGTCTGCCACCTCCTTCTGCCGCGTCCATCAGGTCCTACGCCGGTTTCGCCAGGGTCAGGGTCACGGGCGGAACCAGTCGTCGATCAGGCGGGCCGTGTCCTCCGCCTTCTCGGCGAGCATCGAGAAGTGATCCGCCTCGACCGTCCGTACGGCGTGCGCCGGGTCGAACGGCGTCGCCCGCCAGTAGTCCGACTCGGGTGCGACCTCGGAGAACGGCTGTGTGCACTGCACGAACAGCACCGGGGCGGTCACGTCCGCCGGTGGGAGGTCCTGCATGATGGCGGACCAGTGCACCATGGCCGACAGCCGCGCGCCGTCGAACCCGCCGAAAGCGGTCTCCATCCGCATGATGTACTGCAACACCTGCTCGGACAGCATCTCCGAAGCATCACCAGGGCGGGAGGGGAAGGAGTCCAGCATCACCACCCCCTCCGGTGTGATCCCCGACTTCTCCAGCACACCGGCCACGCCGTAGGCGAGAACGCCACCGGCCGAATGACCGACGAGCACGAACGGTTCCCCCTCAGCGGCCCGCTCGACGCCGTCCGCGATGCTCTGCAGGGCGATGTCGATCGTGGCGGGCAACGCCTCGCCGGCGGCATAGCCGAGCAGGGCAAGCGCCGAGACGTCTCTTTTCCCACGGAAATGCGCGGCGAAGCGCGCATATTGATGAACGCCACCGGTAACCGTGGAGGAACTCACACAGATCAGGCGAGGCCGGGCCGCGCCCTTGGCCAGCGTCACCGGCCTCGGGACCTCCCCGAGGGCGACAGCCGCGTCGTACCTGGGCCTGGTCCTGGCCACGGCATGCAGCAACCCCCATGCCTCCCCCGCTTTCCCGGAGCCGAAAGCGCCGCGGAACAGCTCCGCCACGGTGTCGCCCGCACCGGCCACCGCCGGGGTCGCGCTCGCCTGACCGGCATCCGCCGCGGTGACGAGCTCGTGCCGCAGCCACCGGGCCAGGCCGGCCGAACTCCCGCTCTCGAACACCGCGATCAGCGGAATCTGGCAGCCCACCGCCCGGGCCAGCACGTTACGCAGTTCGGCCGCGGTGAACGAGTCGACGCCCATCTCGAAGAACGCACGTTCGGGATCGACGTCCGAGGGATCGCTGTGACCGAGGACCGCGGCCACATGACGCCGTACCAGTTCCCGCAGCAACTCCTCCTGCTGCGCCTCCCCGAGCCCGACCAGCCGCTCCCGCACCGTGCCGGCCTCGGGCGCCGACGCGGTGCGGCGAACACGGCGGGCGGGCCTGTCCGCCCCGCGATCACCGGCCGAGGGGGCGGCGAGCGGGCCGTCCGTCACCCGGCGCAGCACCAGCGAATCCGCCGTCAGCACCAACTCCCCGGCCGGGTCCACCGCCACCAGCGACATCGCGTCCGCGCCGGTCCGGGTCAGCCGCACCCGCAGCGACGACGCCCCGGACGCGTGCAGGCACAGCTTGCGCCACGAGTGCGGCGACAACACGCCCTCCGAAGCGGCCGGCCCGGCGAAGGTCACCGCATGCGACACCGCGTCCAGCAGCGCCGGATGCACGCCGAACGAGCCCGCGTCGGAGGCCTCTGCCGGCAACGCGACCTCGGCGAACACCTCGCCGTCCCCGCCGCGCCAAGCGGCCCGCACCCCCTGGAAGACCGGACCGTACTCCACCCCCTGCTCCGCCAAGCGGTCGTACGCCCCGTCCAGGTCGATCACCGTGGCGTCCGGCGGCGGCCACGCCGCCGCCGGCCACGGCTCCGTGACCCGATCCCCGGCCGCCGCCAACACACCGCAGGCATGACGCGTCCACGGGCCCTCCTCGGCCGCCCCGGCGGGGCGGGCATAGATCGTCACCACCCGCCGGCCCGTCTCATCAGGGCCGTCCACCACCACCTGCACCGCGACCGCGGCTCGCTCCGCCAGCGCCAGCGGCGCGACGATCGTCAGCTCCTCCACCAGATCACAGCCGACCTGGTCGCCCGCCCGGATCGCCAGCTCCAAAAACCCCGTGCCGGGGAAGACCACCGTTCCGGTCACCATGTGGTCGGCCAGCCACGGAAGCGTCCGCTCCCCCACACGCCCGGTCAGCACCACTCCGCCGCTACCGGCGAGACCCACCGCCGCACCGAGCAGCGGGTGGTCCGCCGCGGTCTGTCCCAGCGCCGCCACGTCCCCTGGGGTGGAGCCGGCGTTCTCCGGCCAGTACCGCCGGCGCTCGAAGGCATACGTGGGCAGGTCGACCCGCCGGCCATGCTCCAGGACAGTCGGCCAGTCCACCGTCACGCCCTCGACATGGGCCTTGGCCAGCCCGGTCAGCACCGCCTCCGCCGCCGGCAGCGACGGGTTCAGCATCGGGATGAACGGCGCCTCTTCGGTGAGCGCGGCCGGGCCCATCGCCGACAGCGTTCGGTCCGGGCCGATCTCGATGAACACCGAGACCCCTTGTGCCGCCATCGTGGCGACCGCGTCGGCGAACCGGACCGGCTGCCGCGCCTGAGCCGCCCAGTACCCGGCCTCCGGCGCCGTCACCGCCGCACCCGACAACGCCCCGACCCACGTCACCGCCGGAGGCGCGTACGCCAGACCCGCCGCCACCTCACCCAGCTCATCCAGCACCGGGTCCATCCGCGCCGAGTGGAACGCGTGACTCACCCGCAGCCGGCGCACCCGCCTGCCCCGCCCTCGCCACTCTTCGAGGATCCGATCCACGGCGGCGGCCTCACCCGAGATCACCACCGAGTCCGGTCCGTTCACCGCCGCCAGCGACACCTCCGGCTCACC
>NZ_JBQHCW010000047.1:0-37904 GCF_052068115.1 Nonomuraea sp. ZG12 | reverse complement strand
GGCCTCTGACGAGGCTTCTGACATGAGCGATCCCGGCGGCCCGAGGTTCACCGGAGTGATCGTTGCACGCGTCGGCACCAGCGTGGAATACGTCGGGAATACGCCTGGTCACCCGGCATCGAGAGATGACTTTGGGCGAAAACCTTTGCCGGGGACGCCTGTCTTTGCAGTGATGCTGAAGGAGTTGGGGGGTGACGACGATGCGAACCGCCACCGGACGGACACGGGAGACGCGCACGACCAGCCCCACCAGATGCCGCCTCAAGCCGACGGACGGTTCCCGCGATGTCGGCGCCTTGTCAGCCGTCAACGCGGGAAGAGCCGTCGTGAGGGCGTCGGACATGCTGTCACGGCTCTTGGCCGCTGCATGTGGCCAGCGCGCCTCGACAGCGCGGGCGGCACTGGTGGCTGTCACGTTCTGGGACGCACTTTCCTTGGCCCCCGACCAGACACGGGGTTCGTCCCCCAGCGTAAGAGATGGGTCCTCGAGCAGACGTACGGCATCTTGATGTTCCACCGGCGTCCGGTCCGCGACTTCGAGCACCTCTCGGCCAGTTCCCGTACGTGCTGGCCCAGCACGGCGTCATCGCACCGCTGTACGCCAAGGCCACCTGGCCGGCGCTGGAAAGGCCGCCGCGGCGGCCGTCAAGGGGGACGGCACCGCGCGGCTCTCCATGGCCGTCGCGATCAACGGGAAGATCAGGAAGGTCTTCCCGATCCTGGCGACCGCACACTTGCCACGCCGTAGTTGGCGAACGCGCCGTCGCACGGATGCGCTTTCGGCGATGTCGCGGGGGCGGCGCTATCGGGTTTCGGCCGGCGGGAGTGGCGGGTGCTGCGTACCCCAGTCCCATAGTGCTTGCAGGACGGGGCCGAGGCGGCGCCCGTGTGGGGTGAGTGTGTAGTGGACCCGGGGCGGCCAGCCGGGGTGGCGGCGGCGATCGAGCACGCCGACTTCTGTCAGGTGTGCCAGCCGATCGGAAAGGACCTTGTCCGACAGCGCGGGAAGGGCATGGCGGAGTTCGGTGAAGGTGCGGTCGCCTTGCAGGAATTCGCGGATCACCAGGGTTGTCCAGCGGCCGTGCAGGGCCGCGAGGGTGATCTCCACCGGACAAGAGGGGGTGGGTTCGGTGACGTTTGCGCGAGGGTCGTCGGGCAGACCTGGTCGGGCTGGGTGGCCAACCGTTTGGTGAGTCACGAGAGCGCCTCCTAGCGTTGCCGTGTCTGACTGATTTCTACCTGCTGGAAGGACATGCATCGATGACGCGGCAGCTTGCTGAACGTCCCGAGGACGTGCCGACGGTGTTCGCTGAGCGGTTCAACACCGGTGATGCGGAGGCGGTGGCGGAAGTCTATGAGAGCGGGGTGGTGTTCGTCCCGGAACCGGGCTCACCGCTGACCGGGCAGGAGGCCCATGCCGCCAATGAGCGATTCTTGAATCTCGGGCTGCCGATCACCGTTCGGCCGCGACACGTCTACACCACGGGCGACATCGCCTTGCTGATCGTCGACTGGGTCATCGACGGGACGGATCGTGATGGCCGCCCTGTGCACATCGAGGGCACCGCCACCGATGTCGCCCGACGCGGGCAAGATGGGCGCTGGCGATATGCCATCGACAACCCGTTCGGCGTAAAACAATGATCATGGCGGCAAGACATGGTCGTGCTGCAGGTAGAAGGCCATCTCTCACCGTCGGCTCAGCCTACGCAGGTTCGGACCTTGCACCGGCCACACCAGCGGGAGAGGCCCATAACCAGCGGAAACGCGCTGTGATGGATTAACTGTCGGACGAGGTCAGCATGGCTCCTCATGGGCGCGGCGTGGGGGTCTGGTGGCGCGCTTCAGCGGCAATTCACTTGACACATCGGCGAGTCGCGGAGGGAGTATGTCGCCACGGCTTGTCCGTCGCCGGTCTTCGTGGCCGGCACCGGTCGGTCGGGAACGTCGCAGCTCGCCAACATTCTCGGGGAGCACCCGCAGATCCACAGGATTCCGATGGAGACCAGGTTCATTGTGGACCCGGGCGGCTTCAGGGACTTGGCGGATGCACTCACGATTCGATACGACCCTTATGTTGGGGACGACGCCCTCCGCAGGCTCAGCGACATTCTTACGGTGCGGCTGGTCGGCAGGAAAGACATCGATCGCGGTCATACCGTTCCTGAGGCCATCGGCGAGCGGCACTATTGGGACGCGGTGGGACGGCTGTGGTCGGAGCTCGTCGCGAGTACGTTCGACGAGTTCGTGCCTGCGGCAGGGTTCGGCCATGCCGGCGGGGCTGCCGGGCCGTTCGAGCATCACAGTTACCGGCGGGCGATTCCGAGGCACTTCAGCGATCGGAGCGAACTGCTCGAAATCCTTCGTCGCGCAGTCGACGTAATGTTCGGCGGGGCGGCTGCCGACGCGGAAAAGCCGACCTGGTGCGAGAAGACGCCGTTCAACCTTCTGTGCATGGACTTCCTCTGGGAACTCGTCCCTGAGGCGACCATCGTCCACGTCAAGCGCCCCCCGGTCGCGGTGGTCGCTTCGCAGGTCGACCAGCCATGGGCGCCGTCCACGGTCGACGGCGCGCTCGCGTGGCTCAAGCCGGTCTATGGCCGATGGCTAGCCTGGAAGGCGACCGCCGATCTCGATACCAGGCGATACGTTGAGATCAGAGCCGAGGATCTCGCTGCGGACTGGCCGGCCCAGCGGAAGGCGCTCTTCGAAAGCGTTGGCGTTGACGACTTCGCGACCACGTCGACGTTCCGTTCACGCAGCCTTGACCACCGCAACGACCAATTCGACAGCGACACCCGTGAGCTGATCGGACGAGCACTCGCAGATGTCATCCCCGCCATGGGATACGAGTAGCGGCCTAACAGAACGCGCCAGAACTCGCGCTCGCGAGCGGCGCCGCTCGCGCTGCCTTCCGACATCCGCTATCGGCGCTTAGACGAGCGTAGGTGCCTCTGACGCTCGTCGCTCCGTGTCACGTACCGCCGGGTGGGCCATGGGGCGGGGACATCGGCTGCTGGGATCACCTCAATGTACTGGTTCCGGTTCACTGCGGGTTACCGGTTCTGGTCCGCTGCGGAATTGGTAACCGATCGACCGGAGGTGTCGATATTCCAGGACGCACAGCACCAGGGAAGTGGTTGTCCCGCAGAGGTTGAGCGTTAGCCAGAGCCAGTGGGGCACACCGTCGGTGTCACCGTCGATGATCTCCTGGCCATTGATCACCAGCATGAGGACCGTCGTGCCGATCGGTGCGAGCAGCGGGTGGATTTCGCCGGTCCACAAGCCGGTACGCGCTGCCCAGTAGACGGTGCAGCACCAGAAGCAGAAGCACCAGACGATCACCAGGGGTATCGCAGGAATGAAGACTATCAATCCCCCTGGGTCGGGAATGTTGATGTTGATTCGGTCGCCGGCGAGGTTCATCAGAAAGAACGGCAGAAAGAAGAAGGTCAGTGCGAGAGCCACACGTCCCAGTAGACGCCGTGCGCCAGGTATGAGCTGGCTGCGGCGGCCAGGGCGGGTCACGATGAGTATCACGAGAAACGACAGTGGTGGCAGAAGCAGAGCATACGCCCCGGTCTGCATTACCTTGAGGAACATGTCGCCCGAAACGAAAATAACGTCCTGGTAGCCGTAAGTTGCTACCATGATCGCTACCATGCCGACCACTGACCGCCAGAATGCAAGCCGATCCAGTATCCGGTCTTCTCTGAGCGGGCCGATTTTGGGTTTGAACACGAGCTTGGCGGTGCGCCATGGCAGGAGCACAGTGGCGATGACACGCCAGTGGGATAACTGCACTCATTCCTCCCACAATCTGGACATGGACCGAACTCTCCAAGGACCTCCATGGCCCGGCGCGTCAATCGCAAAATATCTTCCTCCCTGAGGAGGCTTGCCGACAGCGTCTTCTGCAAGGATAATAGGGAGGCTTTCAAGCCGCTTGCAGGGAATTTAAGCCGGATGAGTCAGGCCATATAGAGCCTCCGGACCGGTGCGCCCGTGATTTTCCCGACAAGGACACACGCCTTTCTTGGCGGCGCATCGTTGTCCGCGCTCTCGGAGAGCGGTTCCAAGAGCGCGTCCCGGGCCTTCGCCAACTTGTGAAGGAGCGCCGCTTCGGCCGATCCGATCAAGGTTCGTCACCCTTGCCCAGCGTGGCATGGTCAAGAGCTGGGCCGTACAGACACCGCTCCCACGATCGCCCTGCGGGGTTGAGAGATCGGTGGGCTGGGCTTCGTACCTCAGCCTGGCCCACCGGGCGCCGTGGCGGGACACGCACGGGGATGACGCCCACCGTCGGCCAGGTACCGAAGGCTTGCGGTGCAGGTCCGAAGGGGTGCGTGGGGTGGTGGCCGGCGGTGGGCGGCATCGCCGGCGTCTGTTCGCAGCGGCCTGATTTCGATCCAGGCTCGACACTCCGGCCGGCCCGCTTCGACTTCGGCGACGAGAGACCTGCCAAGGCGAAGTGCGCTCAGCTTGTCCGTCGCAGGACCGTCTCAGAGCGTTGAGCCACTGGACCCGGCTGCTCACGGGGGTGAGTCAAGGCGGGGGTGGTGGTGTCACGAGGCTGTGGTGTTCGGACGAACGGATCATGACCGTCTCTTACAAGGCGGCGTTGCCCACTCGTTCGGCGCGCTGGCGCACGTACCAGTATGGGGCGGTCCGAATCGCGTCGGCGGCGGCTCGGCGGAGGTGACAACTTTCAGGATGACACTCCGTATCGGCTGGCGATCGCGGTGGCGCGGTTGCGCAGCGAGGTGCGCAACCACTGCGGGGCCAGCGCTTCCGCGTTCGTGGTGAGCTGCCACAGTGCCCATTCGGCGTGTCTCGGATCTTGGAAGGTCACCTCCAGCCGTAGCCAGCCGTCTGGGTCGGTTTCCTCGGCGAGGACGGCCAGCGCGGTGCCCACCAGGTCCTCCCGCCGCGCCGGGTTCATCCGTACCAGCACGGTGACCTGGTCGCCCCCGGCCCGGAACTGCGTGCTGCGTTCCTGCCAGGCCCGGTCCAGGTCGACCCGGTCCGGTCGCTGTGCGGGTTCGGCGAGTTCCTCGGCGGCCAGGATCCGGGACAGCCGGTAGGTGCGGTCCTCGCCGGACCTCGTGGCCAGCAAATAGCCCCGATCGCGTACGGTGACCAGGCCGATCGGGTCCACCGTGCGCCATTTCGGGGCCTGGTTCACAGCCGCGTAGTGGATGCGCAGCTTGTGTCCGGCGAACACCGCGCGCAGGACCTCGGCCGCTACGGTGTCAGGCGCCTCCTCAGTGACCAGCCGGCGCGAGAGGAGGTCGGTCTCCGGGTCGATGAGCAGTCGCTCGGCCGCGCCGGCGGCGGTGTCCCGATAGCTCTCGGGCAGCGCGTCAACCACCTTGAGCATCGCCGAAGCGAGCGCCGAGCCGAGGCCGAATGCCTGCGCGCCGCGCCGCGATCCGGCGACCAGCAGGGCGAGGGCCTCGTCGTGGTTCAGTCCGGTGAGCTCGGTCCGGAAACCGGGCAGCAACGCGAAACCGCCGTGCCGGCCGCGTTCGGCGTAGACCGGGACGCCGGCCGCGGACAGCGCCTCGATGTCGCGCAACACGGTGCGGGTGGATACCTCCAGCTCGCGGGCCAGCGTGGTCGCGGACAGCCGACCGTGCTGCCGCAGCAGCAGCACCAGCGAGACCAACCGGTCGGCACGCATACGAGAACTCTATCGAGATACACGACACAGGATGTCGTGATTTGTTGGGAGGCTCATCAACACGGCCAAGGCGGCTACCGAGCCGATGGACGTACGTGATGTCGACGAAGCGAATGGAGCTGATGTGGCAATGGAGCGAACGACGGTCAACCCGTGGGCGTGGTCGGTGGAGTTCGGGTACAACCAGGGTGAGATCGTTTCCGGGCACACCCGGACCTTGTACTGCGCCGGGCAGACCGCGATGAGCGGCGACGGCAAGCCCCAGCATGCCGATGACATGGCGGCGCAGTTGGCGCTGAGCCTCGACAACCTGGAGGCCGTACTCGGCGAGGCGGGCATGACCCTCGCGAACCTCGTCCGGCTCAACGTCTACGCCACCGACGTCGATCGGCTTCTCCAGCACTACGGCGTGCTGGCGTCGCGGTTGGGCGCCGCCGGGGTGGCGTCGGCCACCACGATGCTCGGGGTGGCACGGCTGGCGATGCCCGACCTGATGGTCGAGCTTGAGGGGACCGCCGTCGCCTGATGCGACCTCGTGCCGCCTCCGGCAGCCCTGCCGGAGGCGGCACGAAGAGCACGCGGGTGGGTGGTTTCCGGTGCTCAGAATGGTGACAATCGGCGGCTACGGCAATCGCGATTCCCACGCTTCAGGGTTCAGCAAGTACTGGAGGAATGTACTCGTATTTTTCAGACTCGGCGAGCCCATCGCAGACCCCGACCCGGACAGCGTCTGGGTGAACACCAGCCCTCAGAAGGTGGCCGACGAGACCCTCGCAGGCTTCCCCACACGGTTCGAGTGGGCTCTGGACGACAACCGGCTCGCCCGGGACCGCCTCGTCGCCGACGACGCCGCCCGCTCCGCTCGTCGCCTGGGGATACGCGTCCTTGAGGTCGATGGGATCGACGACGCGGAGGCAGTGGCGGACATCGTGGCCGACCACTTCAGCCCTTATCTGCCGCTGTGTGGGCCGGGCCGGTGCGAACCGTCACGATGATGGTCGGCCGAGGAGTCGGGCTCGGCATCCTCGCCCGGTCCGGCACCTCGGCCGACCTCGATTCCCTGTCCGGCGCGCACCGGGCCGGCCCGCTCCGGTCAGTTGAGGGAGCAGGTGTTGACCACGTCACCGGAGGTCTGGCGGGGGATGGTGGCGCTGCGTGGGGGCTGGTGGCCGCCGCCCGCGGCCGTCCAGCGTTCGAGGGTCTCGAACGCCGTCCGCATGCAGGGGAGCAGGGGCCGCATCCTGTCCGGGAACGCGTCGTACTCGATGTCGAGGTGGGAGGCGCCGTCCATCCTGTAGTAGCGGTGCCGCGAGGCCTTCCCCTCCGAACGCACCAGTGAGGCGTACGCGTCGCCGTGCACCTTGATCGGCAGCAGGGTGTCCAGCGTCCCATGCACGGTGATCAGCGGCTTGCCGATGTCGCCGGTCAGCGATGCCCGCCGCACCGCCTGGTGCACGCTCCTCGGGCGCGCGTAGTAGTCGTAGTCGGTGTCGCAGTTGGGCGTGCCGCTCTGACAGAACGGGATGCCCGCTTCCAGGTCGCCGTCGTAGTCCGGGTCGAGTTCCTCACGGACTCTGCGCTGCGTGCCGTCCCAGAGAACGCGGTAGTTGAAGTCCCACAGGAACTCCGAGCCCGGGGCGAAGCCCGCCCGCAGCATCGCGGCGTGCGCTTCGGGGTCGCCGGTCGCCGCGTACTTGGGGTAGTTGCGCAGTGCCACCGGCAGGTAGACCAGCGCGTTCGAGCGGTTGTCAGGAGGCCAGAGCGTGCCTTCGGAGTCGACGCCGCCGTCGTACAGCTCGGGGTGGTTCTCCAGCGCCCAGCGCACCAGCTGGCCGCCGTTGGAGATGCCCATCGCGTACGTCCTGCGCGGTGCCGTGCGGTAGTGGCGGGTGACGGTCGCCTTGGCGGCGATGGTGACCTGCGTCATCCGCTCGTACCACTCGACGATGGCGTCGCCGGGGCGCCTGCCGTCCTTGTAGAACTCCAGGCCGCCGTTGCCCTTGTCGGTCGAGGCGTAGGCATAGCCCTTGGCCAGCACCCAGTCGGAGATCGTGAAGTCGTTGGCGTACTGGCGGCGGTTCCCCGGCGCCCCCGCGACCACCAGGCCGCCGTTCCACTGCTTCGGCAGCCGGATCACGAACTGGGCGTCGTGGTTCCAGCCGTGGGTGGGGTTGGACGTGGAGGTGTCCTGGAAGTAGCCGTCGATCTGAATCCCCGGCACTCCGCTCGGGTTGCGGGTGGCCGCCGAATGCAGCCCCGCCCAGTCGGCGGCGTCGGTGTGCCCCGAGGCGACCGTGCCGGCGGTGGTCAGATCGTCCAGGCAGGCGGCGACCTGATGCTGCGCTCGCGGGACGTCGACCCTGTCCATGCGGGGGCAGCGAGTGTCCGCCTGCGCGGGCGACGCCGCCGGCGCCAGAGAGATCGCCAAGAGCGACGCCAGCAGGATCGGGAAGACAGCGTGTCTGCGAAGGGGAAGGGGCATGTGCGACTCCCATGCGTGGGGAACGGAACTCGTCGGTCAGGCCCGTGGTGGAGCCTCCAGTGCCACAACGGGCGGGAGTCCGGCAAGTTACTAAGCGCATAGTCAGTTACGGAAGGTCACTTGTCAACCGGCAATTCAGGACGCGCGGCGCGGCCTACCGGGCGACCAGCTTCAGCGCCAGGCTGGCGTAGAACTCACCGAGCTCCTCCGGCGAGTCGGAACCGTCGAGCCGGTACCAGCGGACCAGGTCGATGCTCAACGAGAGCATCGCGCGGGTGACCCGCGCGACGTCGACCTGCGCGAACGACCCGTCGGCGACCCCGCGCCCGACCACGCCGCGGATGTACCCGTTGGTCTGGTGGCGCAGCTCCACGATCTCGCCGTAGTGCTCGGCCGTAAGACCGTTCAGCGCCATCTGGCAGACCCGCGCGGCCACGTGGTGGCGGGCATGCCACACGGTGTACGCCGAGACTATGGCGCGCAGCCGATCCGCCGAGCTGTCCACTGCCAGGATGGACGGGTCCCGGACGTGCGCCAGGACCCGCTCATGGCCGACCCGGATGATCTCGAACAGGACCAGTTCCTTCGAGGGGAAGTGGACGTAGAGGGCAGCCGGGCTGAGCCCGACGCCCTCGGCGATGTCGCGCGTGGTCGTGGCGTGGAACCCGTTCGCGGCGAAGCAGCGCACCGCCGACGACAGCAGGCCGCGCTGCACCTTCCCCAGATCTTCTCTCCACAGATCGGGGGAGTGGTCCCGCAGCCGGGGATCGTCCGCCATTTCCTGTGCGGTGAATCGGGCCTGCCGCCTGGCCATCCGTGCCCCTTCGACTGCGCGTGCATGGTATCGATGCCGTTCACGAAGCGAGGGTGATCTCGGCCAGCTCACGCCAATCCTGCCGCTGCCCGGCACGGGTCGCCTCGGTGAACGCGGTTTCGCCGAGGCGATTCCGCGCGTCCGCGGCGATCCTGGAAGCGTCCGGGTGCGAACGGTCCGGTGTGCCGCGCACGCTGTCGCTCGCCGCCAGCAATCGTACGGCCTGCTCGTCCTGTCCCTGGCGTAGCGCGAGATCCGCGATGCCGATCAACATCTCGGCGATCAGCGGCGGATACGTCAGCTCCACGGCCGCGCGGAACGCCTCGGTCCGGTGCGCGCGGGCCTGGTCGAGATCCTCGGCGAGGTATCCGTACAGGTCCATGGCCCTGGCCCGGGACAGGTCGCTCAGTCCCTCCTCGCCCAGCATCGCCCGGACCGTGGCCAGGTGCTGGTGTGCCTGGTCCGGCTCGCCGCGCCGGCGCGCCAGTTGCGCCTTCGCGACCACCAGCTCGGCGAGCGTGTCCGGCCAGGTGATCCCGTCCGCGCACCGCTGCGCCTCGGCCATGGCCTCGGTGCTGGCTCGCTCATCACCGAGCAGCCAGTACAGCTGTGCCTGCCGCGCCCGCAGGGAGATGGCGTCCTCGCTCGCGCCCACCTCGACCAGCGCCGTGGCCGCCTCTTCGTAGTGCTCGCACGCGCGGGCGAGCTCGCCGCGCATGGCGAGCCGATCGGCCAGGAAGGCCAGTGCCGACGAGATCCCCCACCGGTCACCCAGCGTGCGGAACCCGGCGAGGGCGATCTCGATGTCGGTGTCCACGTCGGTCTCGTCGCCGCCGAGTGTGAGCCGCAGCCGGCCACGACTGAGCCGGGCCTGCGCGCGTACCCAGGTGTCCTCGTCGGCGATGAGCGGCTCGAACACGGGCAGGAAGTCCGTAGGCTCCCGCAGCATCCGCTCCCACAGCGCGACGAACCCGAGCATCGGGTGGCGATATCCGCTGCGCTGAACGAACCGGTGCGCCTCGACGATCCACTCCTGCGCCTGATACTGATCGCGGCCGGGCCCGGAGGTCATGAACACCGTCACGATGGTGTACGCCATCGCCCGCACCTCATCGGGCACCTCACCCTTCAGCGAGGCCGCCGCGATGCTCAACTCGGTGCCCTCGGCCCGGTGCCCGCTGAGGAACCAGTACCAGCCCGCCGCCCCGACCAGCCGCATCGCCTCCTCGGCCCATCCCTCGGCGATCGCCCCGCGCAGGGCCGCACCGATGTTGTCGTGCTCGGCCGAGAGCGTGGCCAGCCACTCCAGCTGCTCGGCCCGGCGCAGGTACGGCTCGGCCGTCTCGGCCAGCTCGACGAAGTAGGCGAGGTGCGCCCGGCGGGCCGGCTCCTCTTCCCCGGCCTCGGCGAGCCGGTAGGCCGCGTACTCCCTGATGGTGTTGAGCATCCGGTAGCGGGGCGTGCCCTCGCCGTCGGCGAGCAGCAGCGACTTCTCGATCAACGCGGTCAGCAGGTCGAGCACCTGCTCCCCGGCGAACGCCTCGTCCCCGCAGACCCGTTCGGCCGCCTCCAGGCTCACCCCGCCGGAGAACACCGAGAGCCGCCGCAGCACGCCGCGTTCGGCCTCGGACAGCAGATCCCAGCTCCAGTCCACGACCGCGCGCAGCGTCTTGTGCCGGGGCAGCGCCGTACGGCTGCCGCCGGTCAGCAGCCGGAACCGGTCATCGAGCCGGCGGGCCAGCTGATCGACGGACATGGTGCGCAGCCGTGCCGCGGCCAGTTCGATCGCGAGCGGCATCCCGTCGAGCGCCCGGCAGATCCGCGCCATGGCCGACAAGGTGTCCGCGTCGGAGCCGATGTCCTTGCGCACCATGTCCGCGCGGTCCCGCAGCAGCCGCACCGCGGGCGAGGACCCGGCGTCGGCGGGGTCCGCCTCCTTCGCGGGCAGCCCGAGCGGCTCGACCTGCCACAGCACCTCCCCGGTGATGCCGAGCGGTTCCCTGCTCGTGGCCAGGATCCGCAGGCTACGGCACTCGCCCAGAAGCCGATCCGCGAAAGCCGCGGCCGCCTCGACCAGATGCTCGCAGTTGTCCAGGATCAGCAGGATCGACCGCTCCCGGACTGCGGCGATGAGCCGGTCCATCGGCTCCCCGCCTCGCGCGTCACCGAGCAACGGCTGGTCACGCAGGCCGATCGCGGTGAGTGCGGCCTGCGCCGGCTCACCGCCCGCCTGCATCGACGCCAGCTCGACCAGCCACGCCCCGTCCGGCAGTTCGGTGAGCATCGTCCGCGCGGCCTCCGCGGCCAGCCTGGTCTTGCCGGAGCCACCCGCTCCCGTCAAGGTGACCAGCCGGTGATTGATGACCAGACCGGCGACCGCGCCGACGTCGCCGTCCTTGCCGACGAAACTCGTCAGCTCGGCGCGCAGGTTCGTCCTGCGGCTCTCCGCCCGCTCGCCGAGCTCGCCACGGAGCAACGCGGTGTGCAGCGCGGAGAGCTCGGCCGATGGGTCGGCGCCCAGCTCCTCGGCGAGCAGCTCGCGCGTCCGCTGGTAGACGGTCAACGCCTCGTTGCCACGCCCCGCCTCGGCGAGCGCTCGCATCAGGGCCGCCACGAAACCCTCCCGCAGCGGGTACGTGGCGACCAGCTCGGTCAGCTCGGACACCAGTTCCGAGCCGCGGCCGAGGCGGATATCCGCGTCCACCCGATCCCCGAGCGCGGCGACGTGCAGCTCGTCCAGCCGTGCGACGGTGGCGTCGAAGGCATCGCTGTCGCGCTGTGCGATGTCCGCCATGGCCGTGCCGCGCCACAATGCCAGGGCCGAGCGCAGCAGATCGGCCCGCGCCGCAGGCTCGGCGGTCCGGGCCTGACCCACCAGGTGCTCGAACCGGTACACGTCCACGGCGTCGGGAGCCACGGCCAGCCGGTACCCGCCGGAGTCCGCCTCGATCACACCGTCCGGCAACACCCTGCGCAGCCTGGACACCAACGCCTGCAAGGCATTCACCTCGTCCGCGGGCGGCTGTTGCCCCCAGATCCAGTCCACCAGCCTCGCCCGCGTGACGCTCCGGCCCGGTTCGAGGGCGAGTGCGGCGAGCAGCGCGCGCAACCGAACCCCCGGAACCTCCACCACGGCCCCATCGGGGTTCCGGACCTCGAACGGTCCCAGCAATCCAACTCGCACAGGGGCAATTGTGCCGAATAGTGATGACCAGCCGCGACTTCCCGCATTCCGCACTCAACGCCGGGCCGTCGTGTCAGCGCGGTGACAGCCCGGTGTCAGGGCGACCGGCGATGGTGAATGCCAACGAACCACCGCGAATGGAACCCAAGGGAGTGACCATGGAACACACCGTCACGACGATGCCGGCGGCGCGTCAGTCCGGCTGTCCCTTCGACCCGCCCAAGGAGCTGATCGAGGCGCGCGAGCACGGCCCGATCAGCCGCTATCCCTTCCCGGACGGGCACCAGGGCTGGCTGGTCACCGGCTACGACCTGGTCCGGTCGGTCCTGGCCGACCCGCGGTTCAGCTCGCGCAAGGAGTTCATGCGCCATCACCCGACCATCGACATGGGCGACTTCGAGGTCCCGCCGGCGCCTCCCGGTGAGTTCCTGCTGATGGACGACCCCGCGCACAGCCGCTACCGCAAACCGCTGGTGGGCAAGTTCACCGTACGGCGGATGCGGCTGCTGACCGAGCGCGTCGAGCAGGTCACCGCCGAGCACCTGGACGCCATGGAGAAGGCCGGGCCGTCGGCCGACCTGGTGACCGCGTTCGCCAAACCCATCCCCGCCATCGTCATCTGCGAGCTGCTGGGCGTGCCGTACGAGGACCGGGGCTCCTTCCAGGACAACATCGACAAGTTCCTCGGCGGGGAGGTCGGCGACGAGGAGCTGATCGCGGCCTACACCGCGACCCAGCAGTACCTCGCCGAGCTGGTGGCCGCCAAGCGCGCCGATCCCACCGACGACGTGCTCAGCGACCTGCTCGACAGCGACCTCACCGACGAGGAGCTGCAGGGGATGGCCCTGATCCTGCTGTCGGCCGGGTTCGACACCACCGCGAACATGCTCGCGCTGGGCACCTTCGCCCTGCTGCAGAACCCGGAGCAGCTGGCCGCGCTGCGCGCCGACCCCACGCTCACCGACGGGGCCGTGGAGGAGCTGATGCGGTACCTGACCGTCGCCAAGATGTTCATGAGGACGGCGCTGGAGGACGTCGAGCTGGGCGGCCGGACCATCAAGGCCGGCACCACGGTCATCCTGTCCTACAACACCGCCAACCGTGACCCCGAGCGCTTCACCGACCCCCACACGCTCGACCTGCGCAGGCAGGACGGCGGCCACCTGGCCTTCGGCCACGGCATCCACCAGTGCCTGGGCCAGCAGCTGGCCCGCGTCGAGATGCGGGTCGCCTTCCCGGCCCTGCTCAACCGCTTCCCCACCCTGCGCCTGGCCGTACCGGCCGAAGAGGTCGCCCTGCGCCCGGAGGCCGCCGACATCTACGGAGTCAAGAGCCTCCCGGTCACCTGGGACGCGTGAGCTTCGGGAGTTCCGTGACGTCGCCGGACCTGGAGGTGTCGTAGCCGCCCAGCGCGGAGATCCTGTCGCGCAGGGCCCGCGTGCGCAGCGCGGCGATGAGATGAGCAGCCGGGTCGAGGGCGTTCCTGAGCAGCCCGATGTCGAAGTCCTCCCAGGCCAGGGGGATGAACTCGAGGTCCAGGCCGGTCGCGGCGGCGCGGACGCCGAGGCCGGCGTCGACGGTGCCGGTCGCGACCGCCAGGCCGACCTCGAGATGGGTGCCGACCTGCGGGCCCCGGAGGCTGTCGGGGTCGTGACCGGCGTCGAGGAGCAGCCGGTCCAGCAGGATGCGGGTCCCGGTGCCCGGGGGCCGGGTGCAGATCCGTCGCCCGGCGAGGTCGGCGATGCCGGTGATGCGGCGGGGGTTGCCCGGCAGCACGATCAGCCCTTGCTCGCGCCGCCAGAGGTGGATCAGGTGCGGTTCCAGGCCGCGTAGCATGCCGAGCGCGAAAGGCGCGTTGTAGACGCCGGTGTGGTGCAGCAGGTGGATCGCGGCGCCGTCCGCGTGACCCTGGCGCACCGCACCGAGGCCGGCGACGCTGCCCTCGCGCGTGACGATGCGCAGCTTTCCGTGCAGCGCGCCGGCGAGGAGGTCGAGGGCGGGATCGTCGCTGCCGGCGAGGGTGAAGACGGAGTCCTCGTGCAGGAACCGCCGGGCGGTGAGCGCGGCGCCGGGGGCCACGCGCGCACGGCGACGCTCGGCCAGTTCGAGCACGCCGGCGTCGGCCAGCCGGCGCTGCGCCCGGCTGACGGTGGAGGCGGTGGTGGCCCACTGCTGGGCGAGTTCGCGAACCCCCGGCAGCTCGTCTCCAGGATGGAGCGTCCCCGCGCTGATCCGCTGGGCGAGGTCGGTGCAAATTTCCCGATATCGGGTCACGTTTCCACAACCTACCCTTGCACTGTTCTGAAGTAGCACAGATAGGGTCACAGCCATGCGGAGAAGGCTCGTGATCGTTTTCGCGTCAGCGGTGGCCTTACTGGCCGGCTGTGGAACCGGCGAACCTGCGTCAACCCCCTCGGCGGAGAAGTCGCTGATCCTGGCCACCACGACCAGCACCCAGGACAGCGGACTGCTCGACGAACTGCTGCCGGTGTTCACCCGCGACAGCGGCTGGCAGGTCAAGACGGTGGCGGTCGGCAGCGGGCAGGCCATCGAGATGGGCCGTCGCGGCGAGGCGGACGCGCTGCTGGTGCATTCCCCCGCGGCGGAGGAGAAGTTCGTGGCCGAGGGCGGCGCCGGCTCGCGACGGCTGGTCATGCACAACGACTTCGTGCTGCTCGGCCCCAAGGCCGACCCGGCCGACATACGCGGCACGACCAGCGCGGAGGCGGTGAAGAAGATCGCGGCCGCAGAGGCGGTGTTCGTCTCCCGGGGCGACGAGTCGGGTACGCACGCCAAGGAGCAGGGCCTCTGGTCCACGGCAGGGGTGACCCCGGGCGGATCCTGGTATCAGTCCACCGGCCAGGGCATGGGCGCGACCCTGCGGGTCGCCAGTGAGAAGGCCGCCTACACCCTGTCGGACCGGGCCACCTATCTCACCCAGCGCGGCACCCTGGCGCTGGAAGTGCTCAGCGAGGGTGATGCGGGCCTGCTGAACGTCTACCACGTCATCGAGATCACCAAGAAGGCAGGCGATCGGGTACGGCCCGACGGCGCGAAGGCGTTCGCCGACTGGATTGTCGCCCCGCCCGCGCAGCGGCTCATCGGCGAGTTCGGGAAAGCGAAGTTCGGCCGGCCGTTGTTCACCCCGGACGCCGGCGCGGACGAAGCCACGCTGGGTCAGTGAGCACGACTCGATGGACGTGCTGCTCGACGGGCTGATGGACGCGATCGGACTGCTGGTCTCCGGGGATCAGGACAGCTGGGCGATCATCGCGCTGACCCTGCGGGTCTCGCTGACCGCGACCGCGATCGCCCTGCTGGTGGGCTTGCCGCTGGGCGCGATCGTGGCGCTGGCACGCTTCCCGGGCCGGCGGATCGTCCTGGCGGCGGCCAACACGGGGATGGGCCTGCCGCCGGTGGTGGTCGGCCTGTTCGTCACCGTGCTGCTGTGGCGCAGCGGGCCGCTGGGCGGGCTCGGCCTGCTCTACACCCCGACCGCGATGATCATCGCTCAGGCGGCGATCGCCACCCCGATCGTGGTCGCCCTGGTCGCGGCCGCACTGCAACAGGTCGATCCCGACTTCCGGGTGCAGATGCGGGCCTTGGGAGCGACGCCGGTCCGGGCGTTCGCGGCGTTGCTGGGTGAGGCCAGATTGCCGCTGCTGGCCGGGGCGATGGCCGCGTTCGGCGCCGTGGTGAGTGAGGTCGGGGCCGCGCAGATGGTCGGGGGCAACCTGGCAGGACAGACCCGGGTGCTGACCACCGCCGCGGTGCTGGCCACCAGCCAGGGCCGGTTCGCGCTGTCGATCGCGTTCGGCCTGATCCTGCTGCTGATCGCGTTCGGGGTGAACCTGTCGCTGACCCTGATCCAGCAGCGGGGGACAGTGACACGGTGAGTGACGCGGTGAGCGCCGGGATCGGCTGCCGGGACCTGCGCGTGCACGCCGGCGGCAGGGAGCTGCTCAGCGTGCCGGCGTTGTCCGTCGCGGCGGGACGCACGCTGGCCGTGCTGGGCCCCAACGGCGCCGGCAAGTCCACTCTGCTGCGCGCGCTGGGCCTGCTCAGCGACCACCGGGTCAGCGGGCAGATCTTGCTCGACGGGCGTCCCGCGACGCGGTCACTGATGCGCCACGCGCTCGCGGCCGTGCTGCAACGGCCGATCCTGCGCCGTGGCACGGTGGCCGACAACGTGATCAGTGGACTGCGCTTCCGCGGTTTGAGCCGCCGCGAGGCCCGTACCGAGGCATGGCCGTGGATCGAGGCGCTCGGCCTCGGACCTCTCGTCGGCCGGGACGCCCGCAGCCTGTCCATCGGCGAGGCGCAGCGGGTGAGCATCACCCGCGCGCTCGCGGTCGGGCCCCGGGTGCTGCTGCTCGACGAGCCGTTCAGCGGGCTGGACGGCACCACCCGCGCCGACCTGCTCGCCGACCTGCGCGCCGCGCTGACCGGGCGGCCCACCGCCACGATCCTGGTCACCCACGACCGGCAGGAGGCCCTCGCCCTGGCCGAGGACACCGCGCTGCTGATCGACGGGCGGATCCGCCAGCACGGCACGACCGCCGAGGTGCTGGACCACCCCAGCGACACCGACACGGCCCGGCTGCTCGGCTACACCAACCTCCTGCCGCCATCCCTGACCGGCCGCGCGCACACCCTCGTGGCGCGGCCCGAGCACACCCGGCTCGTCCTCGATCCCTCGGACGACCCCTCGGACGGCCGCCCAGACCCCGTCGATGACGTACGGCCGGTGATCGGGACGCTGCGCCGGACGGTCGCGCTCGGCAGCGTCACCCGTGTCGACGTCGACACCCGCACCGGCCCGCTGACCTGCCTGCACGCCGGTGACGTGCTCGCCACCGAGCTGCCCCCGATCGGCAGCGAGGTCCACGTCAGGATCCGGCACGCGCGGTCGTTGACCACCGCCGCTGAGCCGGGCCGCCCGGCTGGGCGGCCGGCCCTGTCGTGAGCGCGTTCCAAGGTGTGGCCTACCATGCGGGCATGCAGACTGCTGCGGGCGTCGTCCTGGCGGGCGGGCGCTCCACGCGGATGGGGCAGCCGAAGGCCTGGCTGGAGTGGCACGGTTCGACCTTGCTGTATCGGGCCGCCGCGGTTCTCGCCAGGACGGTCGACGGTCCGGTCGTCGTGGTGGCCGCCCCCGGGCAGGAGCTCCCGCCGCTGCCCTCGGGAGTCTCGGTGGTCGAGGATCCCGTGGAGGGACTGGGCCCCATGCAGGGGCTGGCCGTGGGGCTCGCGGCGGTGGCCGACCGGGCCGAGACGGCGTTCGTGTGCTCCACCGACATGCCGTTCCTGCATCCGGCCTTCGTCCGCCGTGTCCTGCGCGCCCTGCCCCCCGGAACGGACGTCGCGTTGCCGGTGGCCCGGGGCTTCCGGCAGCCGCTGGCCGCCGGCTACCGGACCGCCCTGGCCGGACTGATCACCGACCTCCTGGCCGCGGGCGACCTCCGGCCGGGCATGATCTTCAAGCACTGTGCGGTGGCCCGGCTGAGCGACGAGGAGCTGCTGGCGGACGCCGAGCTCGCCCGGCACGACCCGACGCTGGAGTCCGTGGTGAACGTCAACTCCCCGGACGACTACGCGGAAGCCCGGGACCGGTTGCCGCCGGAGGTGACGGTGGAGTGTTTCGGCGCGCTGGCGAGGAACGGCGGCCATCGGCCGCGCGGGGTCCGGGCCGCCACGCTCGGGGCGGCGGCCGCCTCGGCCGGGCTGGCCCTGAACCGTCACGTGGTGGCCGCGCTCAACGGCGACCAGGTCACCCGGGACGAGTCGTTGCCGCTGGTGGCCGGGGACACTGTCGCCTTCCTGTCCGCGGACGCCGGCGGTTGAGGTCGTAAGGTCGGGACATGGTGCCTGGTGGATTCTTCGGACGCGCGCTCCTCGTAGATGTCGTCGGCAAGCAGGCGAGCAGCGCCCCCTACGAGCTGAACGAGCAGGTGTTGCGGTCCTACCTGGGAGGAGTGGGCCTCGGCACGTGGTTGATGCACCGGCTGGCGCCCCCCGGGGTCGATCCCCTGGCTCCGGAGGCGCCGCTGGCCTTCGTCTTCTCCTCGCTGGTCGGCACCCCGTTGACGACCAGCGCGAAGTTCGCGGTGGTGGCCAAGTCGCCGCTGACCGGACTGCTGACCGACGCCCTCGCCTCCAGCCAGTTCGCCATCGCCGGCAAGCTGACCGGGCATGACGCGATCGTGATCCGCGGCCGTGCCGACGAGCTCTCGGTGCTGCTGATCGACGGCGACGGCGTACGTCTCGAACCGGCTCCCGAGCTCGCCGGGCTGAGCGCGGCCGAGGCGGAGACCGCGGCGAAGGAGCGGTTCGGCCGCACCTGGCGCACCGCGGCCATCGGCCCGGCGGGTGAGCGCCAGGTCAGCTACGCGACCATCAGCCATGACGGCCGCCACGCCGGCCGGGGCGGCCTGGGCGCGACGATGGGTGCCAAGAACATCAAGGCCGTGCTGGTCAGGGCGGCGACGAAGGTGTCGGTCGCGGACCAGCCCGGGGTCCTCGCCGCCGCCCGGGACCTGCGCCGGCGCAGTTTCGGCCCGGCCACCGCGAAATACCGGGAGCTGGGCACGCTGGCCAACCTGCTGGCCTTCAACGCCGTCAGCACCCTGCCCACCCGCAACTTCACCGCGGCGACCTTCGAGGGCGCGTCCCGGCTGGCCGCCGAGGAGCTGCACGAGCTGCGCGGGGTGGCGCGCAACAGCTGCGCGTCGTGCTCCATCGGCTGCGAGCACATCTACTCGCGCAAGGGCGGCGGCAGCCAGCGGATGGAGTACGAAAACGTCTTCGCGCTCGGCCCGCTGTGCGGCGTGTCCGACCCGGACGAGGTGTTCGCCGCCAGCGCGCGCTGTGACGAGCTGGGCATCGACACCATCTCGGCGGGCGGCACCATCGCGTGGGCGATGGAGTGCGTCGAACGCGGTCTGCTCGACGAGCCGTGGCTGCGGTTCGGCGACGGCGCGGCGCTGTTACGGGCGCTGGACGCGATCGGGGAGCGGTCGCCGGGCCTGGGGGAGCTGCTCGCGCAGGGCTCACGCCGGGCCGCCGGCGTGGTCGGGCACGCCTCGATCGACTTCGCGCCGCAGGTCAAGGGGCTGGAGCTGCCCGGTTACGAGCCGCGCAGCCTGCAGGCGATGGCGCTCGGGCTCGCGGTGAACGCCAGGGGAGCCGACCACAACCGGTCCGGCGCCTACGAGGCCGATCTGTCGGGTGAGCTCGACCGGCTGGCCGGCGGCGCGGCCCATGTCGCCGCGGCGGTCGACACCGAGGACCGCGCCGCGGTCATGGACTCGATGATTCTCTGCAAGTTCCTGCGCGGCGTCTTCGACGACCCCTTCACCGAGTGGGCCAAGCTGCTCACGCTGGTCACCGGCTGGCCGCTGGACGCCGCCGAGCTGCGGGACACCGCCCGGCGGATCGTCCAGGCCAAGCGCGCGTTCAACATGCGCGAGGGGGCCACCGCGGCCGACGACACGCTGCCGGCCCGGATGCTGGAAACGCCGCTGGAGCTCGGCTCCGGCCGTAGCGCGTCGCTGGACGCGGGCCGCCTGCAGTCGATGATCGCCGGTTACTACGTCGTGCGCGGACTGGACGAGGAAGGGCGCGTCACCGCGGCCGACCTCGCCGGTCTGCTGCTCGACGCGTAGAGCGCCATGTGGTGGAAGGGTGACGGCCAGGTCTTGCAAAAGGGACAAATTGCAGTGCAATACTGTATGCCGTATTCTGTATGCTACTTCACTGCTCGGCTGATGAGGTTGAGATGACGATGCTCGGCGAGCCTGAGACGGCCGTACGGACTGTGACTGTCGAGATCGATGGGCGTGCTGTTATCGTCCCGGACGGCACCAGCATTTACGATGCCGCGAAACTGGTAGATGTAGACATTCCGGTGTTGTGTCACAACGAGCGCTATGACCCCGTCGGGGTCTGCCGCATGTGCGTGGTGGACACGGGTGGGCGGGCCTTCGCCGCCGCGTGCGTGCGCCCCTGCGAGGAAGGCATGCAGGTCAAGACCAGCACCCCCGAGCTGGAGCGTAACCGGGCCACCCTGACCGAGCTGCTGATCTCCGACCAGCCACCGCGCGCCGAGGATCCGAAACAGACGACCACCGGCGACAACCTGCTCCTCGACCTCGCCGATCGGTTCGACGTGGCCAAGGAGACGACCGACCTGCCGTGCGGCTCGGGCCGGGGCCTGGACATCTCCAACCCGGTGATCGCGGTCGACCACGACGCGTGCATCCTCTGCGACCGCTGCGTCCGCGCGTGTGACGACATCCAGGGCAACGACGTCATCGGCCGCTCGGGCAAGGGCTACTCGACCAAGATCGCCTTCGACCTCGACGACCCGATGGGCGCCAGCTCCTGCGTGACCTGCGGTGAGTGCGTGCAGGCCTGTCCCACCGGCGCCCTGACCAACAAGGCGATCAACGACATCCCCATCCGGCCCCGCGAGGAGCTGGACGCGGTCGACAGCGTGTGTCCGTACTGCGGCGTCGGCTGTGCTCTCACCTACTACGTCGACCGGTCGCGCGGCGCGATCGCGTACGCGGAAGGCCGCGACCAGCCGGGCTCGCAGAGCCGGCTGTGCGTCAAGGGCCGGTACGGCTGGGACTACGCGGCGTCGCCGCAGCGCCTGACCGTGCCCCTGATCCGGGTCGAGTCGTCCTACCCCAAGGGCCCGCTGTCGGCTGATGTGCGCGGCGACCGCGGCGCCGGTGGCGCCGGTGGCCGCAGCGCCAAGCTGAGCAAGAACGGCAAGGACGGCCGGCGCAAGCCCGGTGGCCTGGTCGACTACGACGAGGTGCTGCCGCACTTCCGCGAGGCCACCTGGGAGGAGGCGCTCGACCTCGTCGCCCGGCGGCTCAAGGAGATCCACGCGGAGCAGGGCGCCGGCGCCATCGCGGGCTTCGGCTCCGCCAAGTGCTCCAACGAGGAGGCGTACCTCTTCCAGAAGCTGATCCGGGCCGGCTTCGGCACCAACAACGTCGACCACTGCACCCGGCTCTGCCACGCCTCGTCGGTGACCGCGCTGTTCGAGGGCGTCGGCTCCGGCGCGGTGTCGACCACGTACGGCGACGTCGCCAACGCCGAGGTCGTGATCATCACCGGGTCGAACCCGACGGCGAACCACCCCGTCGCCAGCTCCTTCTTCAAGCAGGCCCGCCGGCGCGGCACGAAGATCATCTATGTCGACCCGCGCGCCAGCACCGTGTCCGAGCACGCCGACTATCACTGCCAGGTCAAACCCGGCACCGACGTGGCGTTCTACAACGCGATCATGCACGAGGTGATCCGGCTCAACCTGATCGACCTGGAGTTCATCAAGGCCCGGGTCTCCAACTTCGAGGAACTGGTCCGCACGGTCAACGAATACCCGCCGGAGCGCGCCGCGCAGATCACCGGCGTCGACGCGGACCTGATCCGGGAGGTCGCGCGGGTCTGGGGCGAGGCCAAGGCCGGCGTCATCTACTGGGGCATGGGCATCTCCCAGCACACCACCGGCACCGACAACGCCCGCTGCCTGATCGCGCTCTGCTCGATCACCGGCAACGTGGGCAGGCCGGGGACCGGACTGCACCCACTGCGCGGGCAGAACAACGTCCAGGGCGCCTCCGACGCCGGGCTGGTCCCCATGTTCTATCCCGACTACCAGGGCGTCGACCTGGACGGCACCCGCCGTCGGTTCGAGGAGGCCTGGGGCACGGAGCTCGACCCCAACCGCGGGCTCACCGTCACCGAGATCATCGGCTCGGTGCTCAAGCCCGGCGGCGTGCGCGGCATGTACATGCTGGGCGAGAACCCGTTCCTGTCCGACCCCAACATCAACAAGGTGCGCAAGGCGCTGTCGCAGCTGGACTTCCTGGTGGTGCAGGACATCTTCCTGACCGAGACCGCGGAGTTCGCCGACGTCATCCTGCCGGCGTCGTCCTACCTGGAGAAGGACGGGAGCTACACCAACACCGACCGCCGCGTGCAGCTGGGCCGCAAGGTGATGGACCCGCCGGGCCAGGCCCGGGTGGACTGTGAGATCATCCAGGATCTCGCCCAGCGGATCGGACTGGACTGGTCGTACTCCTCGCCCAGCGAGGTGTTCGACGAGATGGTCGCGCTCATGCCCTCGTACGCGAACCTGCGTCACGACAACCTCGGGCTGAGCGGGAAGCTCTACCCCAACGACGACCCCGAGCACTCCGACGGGACGGTGGTGCTGTTCGACGAGCGGTTCAACACCGACGACGGACTCGCCCACCTGGTCCCCGCGCAGTGGCTGCCGGCCAAGGAGCTGCCGGACGCGGAGTACCCGCTCGTGCTCAACACCGGCCGGCTGCTCGAACACTGGCACACCGGGTCGATGACCCGGCGATCGTTCGCGCTGGACACCATCGCGCCGATCGCCGAGGTGTACATGCACCCCAAGGACGCCGCCGAACGCGGGCTGACGCACGGCCAGAAGGCGCGGGTGCGGTCCCGGCGCGGGCACATCGAGCTGCAGGTACGCATCTCCCACCGCGAGCAGCTCGGCAACTGCTTCATCCCGTTCCATTTCCGGGAGGCGGCGGCGAACCTGCTGACGATCGACGAAATCGACCCCTACGGCAAGATCCCCGAGTTCAAGTTCTGCGCGATTCAGGTCGAGTCGTTGGGCGTGGCAGACGCGGAGCCCCTCAGCAGCATGGGAAGTGTCTAAATGACTCTGAGTTTCGAGCTGGGACGTCCCCGGGTGCCAGGTGTGGAGGCACGAGCCGGGAAGTTCCCCGGGCCGTCGCTGATCCCGGCGCTCAACGCCATCCAGGCGCGGCTGGGCTGGTTGCCGCGCGAGGATCTTGAGGAGCTGGCCCGCACCATGCGGCGGCCGCTCTACGAGATCGAGGGCCTCGTCTCGTTCTACCCGCACTTCCGTACGACTCCGCCCGCCAAGGTGGCCGTCAACGTCTGCCACGACCTGTCGTGCTGGCTGCGCTCCGCCGACGATCGGATCGCGGAGGTACGCGACCGCTACGGCGACGACACCGAGATCGAGCTCGTCGAGGTGTCCTGCCTGGGCCGCTGCGACGACGCCCCGGCGCTGGCCGTCAACGAGCACCCCGCGCCGGTCGCCGACGTCGACGCGCTCGTGGTCGCCGCGCGGGAGGAGGAGCTCGGCGAGGCGACGGTGACGCCCCGCGCCGAGCCGTGGCCGAACGACCCGTACCCGGGCGGTTCGGACGTCTCCACCCGGTACGCGAGCCTGCGCGCGCTGCTGGCCGGCGAGTTGAGCGCGGAGAGCGTGGTGGCCACGCTGGAAGCCTCCGGGCTACGGGGCATGGGCGGCGCGGGGTTCCCCACGGGCAGGAAGTGGGGCCTGGTCGCGTCCGCGGAGCCGGGCAGCGTCAAATACGCGATCTGCAACGCCGACGAGTCCGAGCCGGGCACGTTCAAGGACCGTCAGATCCTCACCGACCAGCCGCACCTGGTGATCGAGGGCCTTCTGCTCGGCATGGCCGTGGTCGGGGCCGAGCAGGGCTGGATCTTCATCAGGCACGAGTACGGTCCCGAGGAGCGGGTGCTGCGCGCGGAGATCGCGGCACTGCGCGAGGCGGGCCTGATCGGCGAGAACGCCTGCGGCAGCGGCCGCCGCCTGGATCTCGACATCTTCGTCTCGCCCGGCGGCTACATCCTCGGCGAGGAGACCGCGCTGCTGGAGTGCATGGAGGGCCACCGCGGCGAGCCGCGCAACAAGCCGCCCTTCCCGGGCAACTACGGGCTGCACGGCCGCCCCACGTTGATCAACTCGGTGGAGACCTTCGCCGACGTGCCGGTGATCCTGCAGCGCGGCGCCGACTGGTGGGCCGAGCAGGGTGCGGGCGAGTCCATCGGATGGAAGTTCTTCGCCGTGTCCGGGCACGTGGAGAACCCCGGCGTGTACTGCGTGCCGATGGGCACCACGGTGCGCGCCCTGATCGACATCGCCGGCGGTGTGCTCGGCGGCGCCCAGGTCGGCGCCGTGCAGCCGGGCGGCGCGTCCTCCAACTTCATCGGCCCCGACAAGCTGGACCTGGCGCTGGACTTCGGGACGCTCGCCGAGGCCGGGACCATGCTCGGCTCCGGCGCCCTGGTGGTGCTCGCCGAGGGCACCGACCTGCTGGCCGCCTCGACGAACGTGCTGCGCTTCTTCCGCAACGAGTCGTGCGGCAAGTGCGTGCCCTGCCGGGTCGGCTCCACCAAGGCCCACGACGTGCTGCGCGGCGCACTGGACTCGGGGTCCGCCACCCTCGATGACGCGCAGCGGGGCCGGATCCTGCAGTTGGAGGAGACCATGCGCAAGACGTCGATCTGCGGGCTCGGGCAGGTCGCCCTGGGCCCGGTGGTGTCCGTGCTCGGGCTGAACAAGGGCGCCACGGCCGCGCGTCCGCAGCCCCGGCCCGAAGGCTCGACGGAGCAACCGGACCGTTGACCGGCAAGGAGTTCTTCACCGCCCGTACCCTCGCCGAGGTCCGGTCCGGATTCCGGCCCGCGCGTCGCACGCCGGTGGAGCGCGTCCCGTTGTCCGCGGCGCTGCATCGGGTGCCCGCCGCGGACATCACGGCGCCCGCCGCCCTGCCCGGCTTCGCCCGGTCCACCGTGGACGGCTTCGCGGTCCGGGCGATGGACACCTACGGCGCGTCCGACGGGCTGCCGTCCTACCTCGAGCTGCTCGGGGCGGTGCGGATGGGCGCCGAGCCCATCGTGGCGGTCCGGGCCGGCGGATGCGTCGCGATGCCGACCGGGGGAGTGCTTCCGGCCGGCGCCGACGCGGTGGTCATGGTCGAGTACACCGCGGAGACGATGCCGGGCACGATCGAGGTGACCCGGCCCGTCGCACCGGGCGGCGGCCTCGTCCGCGCCGACGAGGACGTGGCCGCCGGGGGCGTCCTGGCGCCCGGCGGCCGGCCGTTGCGCGCCCCCGACCTGGGCTTCCTCGCCGCCGCCGGGGTGACCACGGTCGCCGTGCACCGCCGCCCCCGAGTGGCGATCATCTCCACCGGCGACGAGGTGGTGCCACCCGGCACCGTGGAGCTCGCCCCCGGGCAGGTGCGCGACGCCACCGCCTCCGCACTGGCGGGGCTGGTCGCCGACGCGGGCGGCGAGCCGGTGATCGCCGGCATCGTCCCGGACGAGCCGGGCGCGCTCAAGGACCGGCTGACCGCGGTCCTGGCCGAGTCCGACCTGGTGGTCGTGTCGGCGGGCTCGTCGGTCGGCGCGAGGGACGAGACGGCGGGCGCGGTCGCCGCCATCGGCGAGGTCTGGTGCCACGGGATCGCCATCAAGCCGGGCAAGCCCACGCTGCTGGCGGAGTGCTCCGGGATCCCGCTCATCGGGCTGCCGGGCAACCCGCTGTCCGCGTTGGTGGTGTTCGGGCAGGTCGGGGTACCGTTGCTGTGGCGCCTCGCCGGGTGCGAGGCCCCGCCACCGCAGCCGGGCACCCGCGCGCGGCTGTCGCGTGACCTGGCCTCGGCGGCGGGCCGGCTCGACGTGGTCCAGGTCCGGGTCCGGGACGGCGTGGCGGAGCCGCTCTTCGGCCCGTCGGCGCTGCTGTCGGTGCTGACCCGCGCCGACGGATACGTGATCGTGCCCGAACCGGCCACCGGGCTGGACGCGGGCACCGAGGTAGAGGTCGTCCTGTACCGATGAGCGCAGAAAGTCCCTTCGTCTCCGACGTCCCCGCGGCGCAGGCCCTCGCCGTCTGGCGTGAGGCCCGCGCCGCGGCGGGGTGCCCCGCCCGGGTCGGCCCGGTCCGGGTACCGGTGGCCGCTGCCGTGGGGCGGGTGACGGCCGAGCCGGTGTGGGCGCTGCGGTCCTCGCCCGCCTTCGACTCCGCCGCCATGGACGGCATCGCCGTACGCGCCGCCGACACCGTCGGCGCGGCCGAGACCAGCCCGGTGCTCCTCGCCGCCGGTGACTTCGACGTCGTCGACACCGGCGACCCGCTGCCCGACGGATACGACGCCGTGGTCATGCGTGAGCACGTGCACCGCACCCCCGACGGGGAGGCCGAGCTCCGCGCGGCCGTGCCGCCCTACCAGCACGTTCGCTCCATCGGGGAGGACATCAGCGCCGGCGAGCTGCTGCTCCCGGAAGGCCACCGGCTGCGCCCCGTCGACGTCGCCGCCTGCGCCGCGGCGGGAGCGGCCGAGCTCGGCGTCCGCCGCGCGCCGCGCGTGGTGATCGTGCCGACCGGCGACGAGATCCGCCCGATCGGCGCGGAGCTCGCCCCCGGCGACATCCTCGACACGAACTCGATGATGCTGGCCGCCCAGGCCCGGGAGGCCGGGTGCGAGGCCCGCGTCACCGAGATCGTCCCCGACGACCCCGAGGCCATCGCCGCGACGCTCCGCGAGGCCACCCGCGACGCCGATCTCGTCCTGCTCATCGCGGGCTCCAGCGCGGGGCGGGACGACTACACCGCCCGTGTGGTCGCCGAGGCCGGCGTCGTCGCGGTCCACGGCGTCGCCGTGCGCCCCGGCCATCCCGTCGTCCTCGGCGCGGTCGCGGCGACGCCCGTGATCGGCGTTCCCGGCTACCCGGTGTCGGCGGCGCTGACCTTCGACATCTTCGCCGCGCCGATGCTCGCCGAGCTGGAGGGCGCCGCGCCACGCGAACGCCCGTCGGCCACCGCGCACCTGGCCAGGAAGCTGCCGTCCGCCATCGGCATGGACGACTGGGTACGGGTGCGCCTCGGGCGGGTGGAGGACCGGCTCGTCGCCACCCCGCTGCCACGGGGCGCCGGCGTGCTCACCTCACTCGTCCGCGCCGACGGCCTGCTCGTCGTGCCCTCCGGGGTGGAGGGCCACCACGCCGGGGAGGAGGTCCGGGTCGAGCTGCTGCGCGGCCTGTCCGAGATCGGCCGGACCATCGTCGCGATCGGCTCGCACGACCTGGTGCTCGACCTCGCGGCCTCCGCCCTGCGCGCGGCGGACCCGCTGATCACGCTGGCGTCCTCGAACGTCGGCTCGCTGGGCGGCCTCGTGGCGCTGCGCGACGGCCTGTGCCACCTGGCCGGGTCGCACCTGCTGGACCCGGCCACCGGCGAGTACACGCTGCCGTACGTGGACAGGCTGCTGGGCGCGGACGCCGACATCGCCGTGGTCCGGCTGGTCCACCGCGACCAGGGGCTGCTCGTCGCTCCCGGCAACCCGCTCGACCTGGCCGGCATCAAGGACCTGACCAGGCCCGACCTGCGGTACGTGAACCGGCAGCGCGGCGCCGGCACGCGGGCCCTGCTGGACCACGAACTGGCCGGCCTCGGCATCGACCCGAGCGAGATAGCCGGTTACTCCCGCGAGGAGCACACCCACCTGGCGGTGGCGGCGGCGGTGGCCGCGGGGCGCGCGGACACCGGCCTGGGGATTCTCGCCGCCGCCCGGGCCTTCGGTCTCGACTTCGTCCCGGTGGCCCAGGAGCCGTACGACCTGGTGATGCGTACCGGCGCGCTGTCGGAGGAGTCGCTGGCTCCGCTGTGGGCACTCCTGGAGCGACCGGACTTCCGGGCCGAGGTGGAGGCGCTGGGCGGCTACTCCTGCGCCGAGACGGGACGCCGCATTCGCTGACCCGAGCGCAGGACGGGGGCATTGCCCGCGCTTAAATCGTTAGTTAACTTTCTTGTATGAAAATGCGCCTCTCCGCTGCGCTCGCCCTGACCGCGGCCGCCCTCGTCGCCTCATCCACGGTCGCTTCCCCCGCCCTGGCCACCTCCACCGCCTACGTCAAGCAGGCCAGCTACGGCTGGCCCGACCAGTGCCAATGGTTCGGCAACCAAGGCCAGGTCAACCACACCTGGAGCTCGTACTACTGCGAGACCGTCATCCCGACCAACTGGACCTCGCCCGGCCTCTATCACCTGTGGGTGCAGTCCTGACATGGCGTCTCTCCCGGTTCCGGGGGCCGGGGGACCCTGGGCGGCCCAGGCGTACCTCTGGGCAGGGGAAGGCGCGGCGGGGGCCAGGGTCCCGTTCGCCCGCTCCGGCTCAATCGCGCGGTCGCGTGTTGAGTCGTGCGGCCTGTCGCATGAGGTGCTCGCATTCGGCGAGGCTGGGGGCCGATCGGGCGGCTTCGGCGTAGAGCCGGGCCGCGGTCGCCGGGTCGCCGTCGCGCTCGTGCAGGTACGCTGCGACGGCGGTGTGGCGGGGCAGGGCCGGGTCGAGCTCCGCCAGGGCGGCCAGGCCGGCTCGCGGGCCGTCGGCCTCGCCGACGGCGACGGCCCGGTTGAGGCGGGCCACCGGGCTGCCGGTGAGGCGCACCAGTTCGTCGTACCACTCGACGATCTGCACCCAGTCGGTCTCCTCGGCCGTCCGGGCGTCGGCGTGGAGCGCGGCGATGGCGGCCTGGGCCTGGAACTCGCCCAGGCGGTCGCGGGCGAGGGCCGCCTGGAGCACGTCCACGCCCTCGGCGATCATGCGGGTGTCCCACAGGCCGCGGTCCTGCTCGGCCAGGGGCACGAGCCGGCCGCCGGGGCCCATCCGTGCCGGACGCCGCGCGTGGTGCAGCAGCATGAGCGCGAGCAGGCCCGCGACCTCCTCATGGTCGATCTCGGCCGCCAGCCGGCGAGTGAGCCGGATCGCCTCGCCGGCGAGGTCGACGTCGCCGGAGTAGCCCTCGTTGAAGACCAGGTAGAGCACGCGCAACACCGTGGCGACGTCACCTGGCTGGTCGAACCGGACGCCCGAGACGGTCCGCTTGGCCCTGCTGATCCGCTGGGCCATGGTCGCCTCCGGCACGAGGTACGCCTGCGCGATCTGCCGTGTGGTCAGGCCGCCGACCGCGCGCAGCGTGAGCGCGACGGCCGACGCCGGTGTCAGGGACGGGTGGGCGCACAGGAAGTACAGCTGGAGCGTGTCGTCCACCGTCTCGCCCGGACCGGGCACGGGCTCGCCCTCGACGCGCGCCTCGCGATGCCGCCGGGAGGCGTCGGCGCGGGCGGCGTCGAGGAACTTGCGCCAGGCCACCGTGACCAGCCAGCCCTGGGGGTCCCGCGGCGGGTGGTCCGGCCACCCGCGCACGGCCTCGATCAGGGCTTCCTGTACGGCATCCTCGGCCGCCGCGAAGTCGGCTCCGCGACGGACGAGGATGCTGATCACGGTGGGGGTGAGGGACCGCAGGAGGGCCTCGTCCACCGTGTCACTCCGTGATGGTCGGGTGCGCGGTCAGGAACGGGCGCACCTCAAGCCACTCGTGGATCGGCTTCCCCCCCGCACCGGGCGCCGCGGACAGCTCGCCGGCCAGTTCGAGCGCCCGCTCGTAGGTCTCGACGTCGATCACCATCCAGCCGGCGATCAGGTCCTTGGTCTCCGCGAACGGGCCGTCGGTGATCGGCGGCCGCCCCTCGCCGTCATAGCGGACGAACGTGCCCTCCGGGGAGAGCGCCTGACCGTCGACGAACTCGCCGGTGGCCTCAAGCCGGTCGGCGAAGTCCTGCATGTACTGGACATGGGCCGAAACCTCCTCCGGCGTCCACCGGTCCATCGGCACGTCGTTGACCGCCGCCGGCGCGCCCCGGTAGTGCTTGAGCAACAGATACTTGGCCATCGTGTTCTCCTCGGTGCGGTACGGCCATTGTGGCCGTGTTCACCCCGGGGACGAAGCAAGGCGCGGGTTCTCGACATCCCGCCGGGACATTTTCCGGCGGATTTTCGAGGACCCGATCAACGGAACGCGGCCAGCGAGACCGGCTGCCATTTCCGCCAGGTGGCGAGCCGTTCCTCGTGCTCGGCCGCGACCGGCTCGTACGACTTGCCGAAGAAGATCCGTGCCGGTGGGTCGTCGGTGTCGGCCAGCTGCAGGATCGGTCCGCGCGTCGCCTTCGGGTCGCCCAGCTCCCACTCGACCTCGGTGGCCGCGCGGACCCCTGCGTAGTCGGGGTGTTCGGCGCTGGCGCGGAGGCTGCCGCCCCCGAAGTCGGTCGTGTACGGGCCCGGCTCCAGGCAGATCACGTCGATGCCGAAGTGTGCGACCTCCTTGCGCAGCGACTCCGACAGCCCTTCCACCGCCCACTTCGAGGCGTGGTAGGCGCCGATGCCAGGGTAGGCCCGGACGCCGCCCTCGCTGGTGACCTGGATGATCCGGCCGTGGCCCTGCGCGCGCAGCACGGGCAGGACCGCCTGCGTCACCCACAGCGTGCCGAAGAAGTTGGCCTCCAGCTGGGCGCGGATCTCGGCCTCGGTCAGCTCCTCGACCATGCCGAAGTGACCGTACCCCGCGTTGTTGACCACCACGTCCAGCGTGCCGAAGTGCTCGGCCGCCTGGCGCACGGTGGCGAACACGGCCGTGCGGTCGGTGACGTCGAGCCGCAGGGGAAGCACGGCGGCGCCGTACTTCTCGATGAGGGGATGCAGGTGGTCGAGGTCGCGTGCGGTGGCGGCGACCCGGTCGCCCCGATCGAGGGCGGCCTCCGCCCACTCGCGGCCGAACCCCTTCGATGTGCCGGTGATGAACCATGTCTTGGACATCGTCTTCATCTCTCTCCAGTCGATACCTGCCACCATAACAGTAGTACGGAATGTATTTATTTCATGAGTGGTACTCTTGCCGCATGGAGGGTCGGCGAGATCGGAAGAAGCGGCAGACGCGCGAACGGGTCCAGACGGCGGCGCTGGAGCTGTTCACGTCACACGGCTACCGCAAGACCACGATCGCGGCGATCGCCGAGCACGCCGACGTCGCGACACGGACCGTCACCCTGCACTTCCCCACCAAGGAAGAGCTGCTGTTCGCCGACGACCCGTTCGCCCCTGAGGCGCTGGCCGCCCGCCTCGACACCCGGCCCGGCGCCGCTCTCGACGCCTTCGGCGAGTGGATGCGCGACACGATGCACGCCCTCGACGAGCGCGACGCCCAGCGGGGCCGGAGGCCGGGCGAGACGTGGTCCCTGCGCACCAAGCGCGCCAGGCTGATCGCCGAGGACGAGGACCTCCGTGGCCGCGCCCGCGCGAGCTACTACGAGTTGGAGCAGCTGATCGCCGCCGCCATCGGCAAGGACCTGGGCCTGCCGTCCGACGCGCTGGCCCCGCGCCTGGCCGCCTACACCGTGGTGGGCGGCCTACGCGAGCTCTACATGACCCACGAGGCCCGTCACCGCTCGACCTCCACCGAAGAACTGCTCGCCCTGGTCGACCGCGTGCTCGACTTCGCCCGCGCGGGCCTGGCCACGCTCCGGACCAGATAGTCGGCCAACTCGGCCGGGCGTGACAGCATCGCCATGTGGCTGCCGGGCATCTCGTCCGGGACGATGCCGAGTCGCTCCTTCGCATGGCGGCGCACGAAGTCAGGGGTGAAGCAGCGGTCGTCGCGACAGAGCAGGTACCTCGTCGGGACGTCCGGCCAGGCGGCCAGCGGCCAGGGCTCGCGACCCGCCCGTTCCATGCTCATGTTCCCGGCGAGCGCGCCGTCGTGGGCCAGCACCCGCTCGGCCAGCTCGCGCGGGACGTCGTGCAGGTAGAGCTCGTAGTCGTCCTCGATGCCGGAGGAGGGCCGGCCGCTGCGTTCCCACCAGTCGTCCGGCGCCTCGCCAGGGCTCGGGATCATGGCGGTCAGCAGCACAAGCGCGGTGGCTCGGGTACGCGCGCAGACGAGCGGGCCCACGAAGCCGCCCCACGAATGAGCCACCACGACGAGGTCCTCGCGCTCGCCGACCGCTTGGACGACGGCATCCGCGTAGTCCCACAGTCCCGCCCGCGGGTCGGACATGGGCAGGTCCACCGCGACCGTGTCATGCCCACGGCCGCGGAGCTCGGCTTCGAGCAGGTGCCAGTCGTAGGCGCTCCCGCCGGCGCCGTGAATGAGGGCGAAGGTAGTCATGATGATGAGGACCGGCGGCGGCGCGAAAACTCATCGGTGAGTGCTCAGGCAACGGCACGCGGGCCGTGATCAGAGTACGGCCGCCCGAGCAAGTAGTAAGCCCCTTTTGGGTCTTGTGTAAGGTTCGCCGTCAATTTAGGCTGCGCCGCAAGTTAAGAAACTTTCCTAACCGGGTCAAGCGAGCGGTCCCGGGCCGCCGCCCTTGATCGTCCCCCCGAAGGATCGGAGTCGTTCGTGAGGCGAAGTGCAGGTGCGAGGATCTTCGCGGTCGTGGCCGCGCTGGTGGTGCCCCTGGTGGTGCCGTCCGGCGCGAGCGCGGTAGAGACGGGGCAGGCGGCGGCCGACTCACTGGTGTCCCAGGGCAGGACCGTGACGGCCTCCTCGGTCGAGGCCGCCGGCCTGGAGCCGGGCAAGGCGGTGGACGGCAGCACGTCCACGCGGTGGGCCAGCGCCGAAGGGGCGGACCCGCAGTGGATCCGGGTGGACCTCGGCTCCACGCACACCGTCTCCCGCGTGCGGTTGACCTGGGAGGTCGCCCACGCCACGGCGTACCGGGTGCAGACCTCGCCCGACGGATCCACCTGGAGCGACGTCTACTCCACCACCGCCGGCGACGGAGCGACCGACGACCTCACGGTCACCGGCACCGGCCGCTACGTGCGGGTGCACGGCACGCAACGCGGCACCCCGTACGGCTACTCCCTGTGGGAGATGGAGGTCTACGGCGCTCCCACGGGCGGCGGGGGCGGCGGCACCCCGGTCGAGGCCAACGGCCAGTTGCGGGTGTGCGGCATCAAGCTCTGCAACGAGAACGGCAAGCAGATCCAGCTGCGCGGCATGAGCAGCCACGGCATCCAGTGGTACGACCAGTGCCTCAACAACGGGTCACTCGACGCGCTGGCGACCGACTGGAAGGCCGACGTCCTGCGCATCTCGATGTACATCCAGGAGGGCGGGTACGAGACGGACCCCCGGCGGTTCACCGACCGGGTGCACTCCCTGATCGAGATGGCCACCGCCCGCGGGATGTACGCGATCGTGGACTGGCACATGCTCGACCCGGGTGACCCGATGTACAACCTCGGCCGGGCCAGGACGTTCTTCACCGAGATCGCCCAGCGGCACAACGGCAAGCGGAACGTCCTGTACGAGATCGCCAACGAGCCGAACGGCGACGCCGTCACCTGGTCCGTCATCCGCGACTACGCGCACCAGCTCATCCCGGTGATCCGGCAGCACGACCCCGACGCCCCGATCCTGGTCGGCACCCGCGCCTGGTCGTCGCTCGGCGTCTCCGGCGGCGGCGACGAGACCGAGATCGTCAACAACCCGGTCAACGCGGCCAACATCATGTACACGTTCCACTTCTACGCGGCCTCGCACGGCGCCGAGTACCTGAACACCCTGTCCCGCGCCGCCGACAGGTTGCCGATCTTCGTGACCGAGTTCGGCACCCAGACCTCGTCCGGCGACGGAGCCAACAACTTCGCCAGGTCGCAGCAGTACCTCGACCTGCTGGCACAGAAGAAGATCAGCTGGGTGAACTGGAACTTCTCCGACGACTTCCGCACGGGCGCCGTCTTCACCACCGGAACCTGCCCGAACGGCTCGTTCGCCGGGACGAGCCGCCTCAAGGAGGCCGGCGTCTGGATCCGCGACCGGATCCGCACCGCCGACGACTTCTGACCCGGAAGGGCAGCCGGCGCGGGCGTCCTCATCCGGGACGCTCGCGCCGGCTCGCGGCGATCGTGACGGTTCAGGTGGTCAGCCGGTGGCGGTGAACGCCGTCGCGTGGTCGCGGGCGAAGTCGGTCAGGTCGCGCGCGGGGCGGCCGAGGAGGCCGGCGACCGTGTCGGTGGTGAAATCGCCCCAACCGGAGACGTACGCCCGCGCGTACTCCTCCAGCATGTCGACGATCCAGGCCGGAACGCCGTACCCGAGCAGGGTCGCGCGCTTGGCGTCGTCGCTGACCGGCAGGTACGCGACGGACCTGCCGAGTGCGAGACTCAGCCGGCCCGCGACCTCGTCGAACGTCAGCGAGCGCGGGCCGGTGAGCGTGTAGGTCTCGCCATGGTGGCGATCCGGGCCGTCGAGGAGCACCCGGGCGGCGCACTCGGCGATGTCCCGTACGTCGATCATCCCGATCCGCGCCGAGGCCATGTTCGTGGCGAACGTGCCGGTGGCGGCGATGTCGCCCGCCTCGTTGAGCAGGTTCTGCATGAACCAGTGGGGACGCAGGATCGTCCAGCGCATGCCCGACCGTACGGTCTCCTGGTCGGACAGCGCGTGCAGCCTGCCGCTGCGGTTCGGCGCGTCGTGCGCCGCGCCGACGACGGACAGGCGCACGACGCGCTCCACCCCCGCCTGGCGCGCGGCCCACATGGCGTTCATGCTGTGCTCCGGAGCGCGCGGGCCGTTCGGGGTGAGCAGCCACAGGTCCTGTACGCCCGCGAAGGCGGGCGGCAGCGACCGGGCGTCATCGAGGTCACCGATGAAGACCTCGGCGTTCCGCTCACGCGTGCCGTCGGCTCTGGCCTCGTCACGGACGAGGGCACGAAGGACCACATCGGTCCCGTCCAGCGCGTTCATCAACGCGTTGGAGACGGTTCCGGTGGCTCCGGTGATCAGCACTGTTCGGGACACGATCGTTCTCCTTGAGGGTGCGCACATGGATCAGTTGGCCGAGGGGGCCGGCGCGGGGTCATCGCCTTGATGGACCGAGATCTTCGAGGGCTTCGCCGCCGCCCGGTTGACGGTGACGCGCTCCAGGAGCCAGAGCGCGACGGTCCCGGCCGAGAGGACGGCGCCCAGAAGGCACACCCCGGCCCAGCCGCCGTACACCCAGACGACCGAGGCCAGCGCGGAGCCCGCCGCGCCCCCGGCGAAGAAGGCGGTCAGAAAGGCGGAGTTGATCCGGTTACGGGCTTCGGGGCGGAGGGCGTAAAGGACGTTCTGACTGCTGTTGAGCACCGCCTGGTGCGCCAGATCCACCACGATCACGCCGACGAGCAGCCAGAGCAGCGAGTCCGCCCCGGCGGCGAGCGCCGGCCAGGACACCACCAGCAGGACCGTCCCGGCGCCGGTCACCGCCTGGACGCGCCCGCGGTCGGCCAGCCGCCCCGCCACCGTGGCGGTCAGCGCGCCCACGGCGCCGACCAGGCCGAACAGACCGACAGCCGACTCCGACCAGTCGTACGGCGAGCGCACCAGCAGGAAGGTCAGCGCCGTCCACAGCACGCTGAACGAGGCGAGGCTCAACGCGCCGATGGCGGCCCGCCACCGCAGCAGCGGCTCGTACCGGAACATCGCCAGCGTCGAGCGCAGCAGCCCGGGGTAGGACAGGCGGCCGTCGCCGTCGCCGCCGAGCCGGGGCAGGAAGATCCGCAGCAGCACGGCCATGAGCGCCATCAGGGCCGCGGTCACCCAGTAGACGGTCCGCCAGCCGCCCAGCTCCGACAGCGTTCCGGACGCGGTACGCGCCAGCAGCAGGCCGAGCATCAGCCCGGTCATCACCGTGCCGATCACCCGGCCGCGTTCGGCCGGGTCCGCCAGCGTCGCCGCGAGCGGCACCAGCACCTGCGCTCCGACCGAGGTCAGCCCGGTCAAAGCCGTACTGACCAGGAGCACCGTGCCGTTCGGGGCGACGGCGGACACCAGCAGGAACACCGCGGTCGCCGCGTAGAGCGACACCGCCAGCCGCCGCCGCTCCAGCAGGTCGCCGAGCGGCACCAGCAGGAGCAGCCCCACCGCGTACCCGACCTGCGCGGCCGTCACGACCAGCGCCGCCGACGACGGCCCGGCCCCCAGCTCCCGGCCGATCAGGTCGAGGAGCGGCTGCGCGAAATAGTTGCCCGCGACGGCCAGCCCGGTCGCCACCGACATGAGCAGGAGCAGCCCGCGCGGCACGCCGCCGTTCGTGTGAGGTTCCATCGCCGTCATGTCCTCAGCCTCGGGGACAGAGGATCAATGAGTCCAACACATGTTTGTCATCGAACCGATCGTGGATCACGATTGATCCATGGAGCTCCAGCAGATGCGTTACGTCGTCGCCGTCGCGGAGACGAGCAATTTCACCCGCGCCGCCGAGCAGTGCCTGGTCGTCCAGTCCGCGCTCAGCCACCAGATCGCCCGCCTGGAACGTGAGCTCGGCGCCAAGCTGTTCGACCGCACCAGCCGTCGCGTCCGGCTCACCGCCGCGGGCGAGGCGTTTCTCCCCGCGGCCCGCCAGGCGCTGGACGCCGCCGACCGGGCCCGCGCCGAGGTGGCGGCCGCCGCCGGCGAGATCCGCGGCCGGCTCGCCATCGGCGCCATCCCCACCGTCACGGCGGTCGATCTCCCGACCGCGCTGAAACAGTTCCGGCTGCGGCACCCGCAGGTACGGATCAGCCTCCGCTCGGGCGCCAGCGAGGAGCTGACCGAGCGGGTACGGCAGGGCTCCCTGGACGCCGCCTTCCTGGGGCTGCCCCTGGGCGTACGGCCCAAGGGCGTCCACGGCCGCGAGCTGGCGCGCGGCGACCTCGTCGCCATCGTGGCGCCCGACCACCCACTGGTCGACCAGGAACACGTGAACCTCCGCCGGCTGGCGGACGAGCCGTTCGTCGACTTCCCCGCGGGCACCGCCGCGCGGGCCCAGTCGGACGACGCGTTCGCGGCGGCCGGAGTCCGGCGCGAGGTCGCCTTCGAAGTCACCGCCCCCGACTTCATGGCCGGCCTGATCCGCCAGGGCCTGGCCATCGGCATGCTGCCGGCCGCCTTCGCCGCCGGGCTCCCCGGGCTGCCCAGCATCCGCCTCAGCGACGCTCCGGCCCGCGTGGAGCACCTCATCTGGAGCCGCTTCCGCCCCTCTCCCGCCGCCGCGGCCTTCCTGTCCACGCTGGGCATCTCGACAGCCCCCGACTAAGGCCCTCCACCTGCGGCTCTAGGCAGACGTTGGGAAGGGCGTTAGGGCCCTGCTCTTAGCATGATGCCGATTCCGCGTTCGAGGGAGTTCTACGGGGATGGCTCTGGGGAATGTGATTCACGCTGCCGTTGTCATGGCCGAATCGGCAATAAAGGAAAGGAGCCCGGGGGAGATATTCCTGACTGAACCTGCCGGTCGTCGTTGCGCGGCTCTGGCCGTTGTCGCCGCCTATTTGCACCGCACGTCGAAGCTTTCCGAGATCGTGTTCCGTGCGGATTCCGAGGACGCCAAGACGTCCCTGCCTTTTTCGGTACGGGTCCACGGCGAGGAGACACTGGACGACCTGGCTCAGCGCGTGGCCGAGAAATGGTACGCGGCCACCGGGATGGCGCCCGATGCGCTGGATCGGCAGCGGATCTCCCTGCATGCCGACGCCGAGCTGAGCGGGCTGACCGCGTTCGTGTGGCGGTTGGAGCGGGGCGTCCGGGTGGCGGCCCTGGATCTTGCTCCCGCCACGGTGGTGGAGGCATTCGAGGCCCAGGTACGGAGGTCCGCCGACGCGATCGCGCTGTCCGGCGAGGGTGCCGAGTGGTCGTATGCCGAGTTGAACGCGCACGCCGACGAACTGGCCGCCCGGCTGATCGCCGCCGGGGTCACCATCGAGACGCCGGTGGCGATGTTGATGGAGCGTTCGCCGCAGGTGATCGTGGCTTCCTTGGCGGTGCTCAAGGCCGGCGGGGTTTATGTGCCGCTGCATCCGAGTTTCCCCGCCGAGCGCATGCGCTGGGTCCTTACCCATGCTCAGGCGCCGCTTCTGCTGACCGATCCGGTGATGCGGGAGCGGGCGGCTGAGCTGGGCGTGCCCTTGATGCTGGTCGACGCTCGGGAGGAGCGCACCGAGCCGGTTCCGGTTCTGAAGACCGCGCGTGTCGATCAGCTGGCTTATGTGATGTTCACGTCGGGGTCGACCGGTGTTCCGAAGGGGGTGGCTGTCACTCATGCTGATGTGGT
>NZ_JBQHCW010000046.1:0-38626 GCF_052068115.1 Nonomuraea sp. ZG12 | reverse complement strand
ACGGCGCAGCAGGCCCGCAACCTGGTCATGGACCTGGGGGAGCGCATCGCCGGGCTGCGGTTCGTGATCCACGATCGAGACCCGCTCTTCACCCCCGCCTTTCGTGAGGTCTTCACAGCTGAGGGGTTACGGGACATCACCACGCTGCCGCGGGCGCCGAGGATGAACGCCATCTGCGAGCGGGTCATCGGCACCCTGCGCCCTGAACTCCTGTACAACGGGCACCGGCCGCACCAGTCCCGGTGTCAACGGCCTCCGGACATCGCAACGCAGCCCTCCCGCGACGTGACCGAACTCGACGACCTGCGATCCATCCGCCGAAAACCCGTAGTTGCAGGCCTGATCAACGAATACCACCACGCCGCTTAACCGCAGCTCAGGTCACGTAACTCAATATTCGAGCGGTACAGGTCGCGATCAACTCGTGCCCGCACCACGCCTGCACCGTTCCGGGGTCCACACCGCGAGCCAGCCAGAGACACGCGGCGGTGTGCCGCAGGTCGTGCAAGCGTCGGTCCGCACTCGGAGCGACGAGACCGGGCGCATCACGTCGTCGATCAGCGCGCCGTGGCTGACAAGCCACAATGTTGCATCAGGTCAGGATCGAACAGGGCATGCGGGCACTGGAGGTCGGGTCCGGCTGTTGTCAGTCGAACTACTCAACCGCGCTTTGAAACGGTGTCGTTGACAATCTGCCACATCTCATAGTTCCCGCATTCCGCCGTGATCTCAGCCGTCGCCTGAGCTGCGGCGAAGAAGTCGTCGGCCAGCGGCGAGGTGCGTGACGCAGCCATCGCGACGAATACCTGGTCGGGCGCCAGATCCGGGACGGGCACGTAGCTGATGTCCGGTCGTGAGTAGAACACGGTCTCCGAACGCCCCACGAACGAGATGCCACGGCCGGCCGCGACGTGCTCGAGCTTTTCCTCCACCCCGCGCACCCGGAGTCCGGAGTCGGGGTGTGGGCGTCTGGTGGGCTGCGTGCTCGCGTCGGCGTGCCAGATCAGCGGCTCGCCGGCCAGGTCGGCCTCGGTGACCTCCGCCTTGCCGGCCAGCCGGTGGCCCATGGGCAGCGCCACCATGAGGGGCTCGGTGTAGAGCGGAGTCAGGCGCAGGCCGGTCTCGTCGATGGGCAGCCGCACATAGGCGACGTCGACGCGGCCGTCGAGCAACATCGGGGCCTGGTCGTCCCATTCCATTCGTTGCACGTCCACGACTGCGTCTGGATGCTGGGCCTCGAACACCCGCGTCGCCGGGATGACCGGGATGCCGGCCCGAAAACCGACCACCAGCCGCTGGCCGCCGCGTTCTGCCACGGACACTCGGCGCCGGACCGCGTGCGCGGAGGCGAGTAGCGGGCCTGCGTCGTCCAGCAGCTGTCGGCCCGCGTCGGTCAGCGTGACGCCGTGGCTGTCGCGGGTGAAGAGCGAGGCGCCGAGGTCCTGTTCCAGCGCGCGGATCTGCCGGCTGAGCGCCGGCTGCGCGATGTGCAGCTCTTCGGCGGCGCGGCCGAAGTGCAACCGGTCGGCGACGGCGACGAAGTAGCGCAGCTTGCGCAGGTCCAGATCCATGGGGCCTCCCGGTCCGGCAATGCCTTGAGGGTATCACCACGGCTGAAACAGGTCTTGGACACCCGATCAGGGCGGTGGCATTGTTCATGAGGCCGGGAGAATTCGGCACAAGAATTCGGGATCGGCATTTGACGGCAGTGCCCAAAACAAGGATGAGCACATCAAGATTTGGGCCTCTTCTCCTTTCTCGGAAATCCATCAATTCAAAGGAGTGACCGTGGGAAAGCGGTCCAGCAGGCCTGGGCCCGTGTCTGGCTCAACGAGCTGCGCGACCGCAAGATCCGGGTGAACGTCCTGACGCCCGGCCAGGTCGGCACCGCCAAGCAGGAGGAGCTGTTCGACGAGGCGACGAGGGCCGCGTTCGAGTCCCTCATTCTCCGCGGATCGATGGGCCGTCCCGAAGAGATAGCCAGCATCGCCCTGTTCCTCGCCTCTGACGACTCCAGCTACGTCAACGGCCTGGAGTTGGTCGCCGACGGCGGCACGACCGCCATCTGAACCACGCCATCTGATCCACATACGAACGAGTCAGAGCGGCGCCTGGAGAACAGGCGCCTCGAGAACAGGAAGAGAGCACAGCTCATGAGCAGCATCACCTTCATCGGCGCGGGGAACATGGCCCGCACGATCGGCACGCGCGCGGTGGCGGGCGGCAACACCGTCGAGATCATGGCGCGCGATCAGTCCAAGGCCGATGACCTGGCCAAGGTTCTGGGCGGCGGCACAACGGCAGGTAAGTGGGGCGCCGTCCCGGCCGGGGACATCGTCATAACGGCCGTGTTGTACGCCGGTGTCGTTTCGACCGTCGCCGAGTACGGAGACGCCCTCGCGGGCAAGATCATCATCGACATCAGCAACCCGTTCAACGCCACGTTCGACGGCCTGGCTCACAGTGAGCCGACGTCAATCGCGCAGGAGGTCGCCAAGGTCGCTCCGGCCAGCGCGAGTGTGTTCAAGGCCTTCAACACCATCTTCCGTGGCGTCCTGGAGAACGGCCGGCCCGACGTCTTCTTCGCCGGCGACGACCCGCAGGTCAAGGCGGACGTGGCGGCCTTCATCGAGAGCCTCGGACTGCGCCCGCTGGACGTCGGCGGCCTGAAAATGGCGCACTGGCTGGAAGGAGCGGGAGTGCTCACGGTAGGCCTCGCGGGCAACGGGATCGGCCACGGGAACTTCGCCCTGGGCGTCAACGAGTTCACGGGCTGATCTCCTGGGATTGACCAAACAGCCGGCAAACAGGTTGACGGACCACGGGCTCGTCGACGTCAGACATTAATAGTGGCGAAGGAATTCGCCCGAGGAGGCTCATCGCAATGCAGCTCGGTTTTGTGATTCCTGTTGTCGGGCCCTCCGTCAGCGACGCCCCTGCCCTGAGCGCTTTCGTCCGCGGGCTCGAGGACCTTGGCTACGACACCCTGTGGATCGGTGATCGCCTGGTCACGCCGGTTGATGTGGGCAGCGGCTATCTGGCCCGAGGGCCGCAGATGGCCCGCTCCTTCGATCCGGTGCTGCTGTTGACCGTCGCTGCGGCGGCGACCAGCCGGGTGCGCCTGAACACCAGCACGCTCAGCACGTTCTACTACGAGCCGCCGCACCTGGCCCGGCAGCTGACCACGCTCGACGTGCTCAGCGGCGGACGCCTTGGCGTCGGAGTCGGGGTGGGGTGGATGAAGCAAGAGTACGACGCGGCTCGCAACGCGGACTGGCAGCGGCGCGGCAAGATGCTTGACGACACGCTGGCGTTCCTGCAGGCGTGGTGGACGACCAGTCCCGTGTCCTGGGACAGCGAGTTCTTCACCATGCCACCGGTCCACGCCGGCCTCCGGCCGGTCCAGGCGGGCGGGCCGCCCATCTGGATCGGCGGTGCCAGCGAGGCCGCGATGCGCCGAGTCGGCCGCAGCGGGGTCGGCTGGCTCGGGGTCGAGGGGCCGGCGCCCGCCGCGTCGATCAGCAGCCAGGACGAGGGCGCCGACCGCCTGTGGTCGATCGCGCGTCGAGCGGCGGAAGACGCCGGCCGCGATCCCGACGCACTGAAGAAGGCCATGCGGATCAATCTCGAGCCGGGCACGTCCGTCGACTCGGTCGCGGACCAGCTGAAGCGGTACGCCGACTCCGGTGTTGACGAGGCGTACTTCGATGCCTTCGCGATGTTCACCAGCCTTGACCAGCTGCTCGACTTCGCCGGCCAGGTGATCGAGCGTACCGGCCGGTTGTGACCACCTAAGAAACGACCACCCAAGAAACAACCACCCAGAAACGATCACCCAAGAAAGAGAGCACTCACCATGAGCAGCATCAGTTTCATCGGCCTCGGGGGCATGGCCCACGCCATCGCCTCCCGCGCGGTCACAGGCGGGCACTCCGTCGAGCTCATCGGCCGCGACCCGGCCAAGGCCAAGGGCCTGGCCGCCGAACTCGGCGCCGGGGCCACGGCGGGGACCTTCGGCACCGTCCCTGTGGGCGACATCGTCGTCCTCGCCGTGCCGTACACCAGCGCCGTGCCGGTCGTCGCCCAGTACGGGGAGGCACTGGCTGGCAAGGTCATCATCGACATCTCCAACACCTTCAACGCCGACGCCACCGGGCTGCTCACTCCTGAGGGCACGTCCGGTGCACAGGAGATCGCCAAGGCGGCCCCGGCGAGCGCGCACGTCGTGAAGGCGTTCAACACCGTCTTCGGCCACGTCTTGATCCAGGAGCGTCCGTTGGACGTGTTCTTCGCCGGAGACGACGCGGACGCCAACGCGAACGTGTCGGCGTTCATTGAGAGCCTCGGACTGCGTCCGCTCGATGTCGGCGGCCTGGAGATGGCTCGCTGGCTGGAAGGGGTCGGACCGCTGCTGATGGGCCTGGCCCGCAACGGCGCGGGGACCTTCGACATCGCCCTCGGCGTCAACCTCCCCGGCTGAGCGCACCCCTGCAAGTAGCCCGCGGCGCTCCCGCCGCGGTTCTCACGAAGGAGTCATCGTGCGTCTGATATGGCAGCTCTTGGCGGTTGTGGCGGTCTGGATCCTCGGCAATCTCGGCACGGCTGCAGTGAAGGACAACCCCTGGCTGGCGCTCGTCGCCGGCCTGCTGACGGCTGTCGTCGCGGTCCTGGTCTACGGCTGGGTGGTGCGGCGCACCGAGCACCGGGCCCCCGTCGAGGTGTCGCTGAAGGGAGCAGGTGCCGGGATCAGCTGGGGCACGCTGCTCGGCATCGCGCTGTTCGGGGCAGTCATCGCGAACATCGCCTTCTTCGGCGACTACACGATCAACGGCCTGGGCACGCCGGCGAGCGCCGTCGCCCTGCTCGGCATCATGGCGGGTGCCGCCGTGACCGAGGAGCTGGTCTTCCGCGGTGTCCTGTTCCGCAACGTCGAGCACTGGACCGGAACCTGGATCGCGCTCGTGCTGACCGGCTCGCTGTTCGGCCTGATCCACCTGCTCAACGCGAACGCCACCCTGTGGGGCGCCATCGCCATCGCCATCGAGGCAGGCGGGATGCTGACCGCCGCGTACATCGCCACCCGCAAGCTGTGGGTGCCGATCGGTCTGCACTTCGGCTGGAACATTGCCGCGAGCGCCATCTTCAGCACCAAGGTGTCCGGCAGCAACACCCCGCAGGGCCTGCTGGACGCGACGATGTCGGGTCCCACGCTGGTCACGGGCGGCGACTTCGGGCCGGAGGGCAGTGTGTACGCCGTGGTGTTCGGCGTGGTGGCCACCGTCGTGTTCATGTGGCTGGCACACCGGCGTGGTCACGTGGTCCCCGTCCGTCGCTCGGCCCGGGCGGACATGGCCGCCAGGCTCACCAGTTGATCGAACCCCCGCCGTCGCGCACGTCGTGAAGGCGTTCAACACCGTCTTCGGCCGCCATGGCGCGGGGAGCTTCAACTTCACCCTCGGCGTCAACACTTCTGCCTGAGCGCGCCCGCACCATCACTTCTCGCGCCACATCAATCATAAGGACCAGTAGCATGCGCGTTTTCGTCACTGGCGGGACCGGCCATACCGGTTCGTACATCGTCCCCGAGCTCATCGCCGGCGGGCACGAGGTCACCGGCCTGGCCCGATCGGACGCGGCCGCGGCGGCATTGTCCGCGCTCGGCGCGAAGGTGCGCCGCGGCGACCTCCAGGATCTCGACGGGCTCAAGGAGGCGGCCGCGGATTCCGACGGCGTCATCCACGTCGCACACAGGCAAGACCTGCTTCCGTCCGGCGGGATCGACGCCGTGGCCGCCGCAGAGCTCCCGATCATGCTCGCGTACGGCGAGGCACTCGCGGGAACCGGAAAGCCGCTGGTCGCGGCGGGGAGCATCGGCTCGCCCGGGAACGGGGGAGAGAACCTTGGCCGCCCGGCCACCGAGGAGGACCCGGCCCTTCCCGTCGGCGATGAGCACAAGGGCACCCTTCGGGCCCGTAACGTCGTGGAGACCGCGGTCATCGGCCTCGCCGAGCGGGGGGTGCGGTCTTCGGTGGTGCGGATCGCCAACATCGCGCACAGCACGACCGACCGGGCCGGCTTCCTCCCCACGCTGATCGCCCTGGCGAAAGAGAAGGGCTTCGCCGGCTACCCCGGAGACGGCGCGAACCTGTGGAACGCCGTGCACGCCCGCGACGCCGCCTCCTTGTTCCGCCTCGCGTTGGAGAAGGGTGACGCTGGCAAGTACTGGCACGCAGTGGGGGACGGCGGCATCCCGTTCCGCGAGATCGCCGAGGCCATTGGCAGCCGCCTGGGCCTGCCCGCTGTGAGCGTGCCCTTGGACGAACTGATGCTGCCGGGATACTTCGGGTTCCTCGCGAACGTGGTCACGCAGAGCTACCCGGCGTCCAACCTCATCACCCGGCGGACCCTCGGGTGGGAACCCGCTCAGCCCGGCCTGCTCGCCGATTTGGACAACGGCCATTACTTCCCGTCAACTGACGGCCCCGCGATCTGAGGGCACACCGAAGGGCAGGGTCCTCATTGCAACGAGTCCCGCTCATCGGCGAGGACAAGGCTCTTATGGAGGGACGTTCGAGAACATGACAACTGTGGGATTCATCGGAAGCGGGTCCATCGGCAGTACCATCGCGCGGCTCGCCATCGCGGCCGGACACCAGGTCGTGCTCAGCAACTCGCGCGGTCCCGAGTCGCTCGCGGGCACGGTCGCGGAACTGGGGCCCCGGGCCTCGGCGGCGACGAGCGAGGAGGCCGCGGCGGCCGGTGACATCGTCGTGGTCACGGTGCCGGTCACAGCCTTCCCCAACCTGCCCGCCGCGCCGCTGGCCGGGAAGACGGTCATCGACACGTGCAACTACGGCCCCGAGCGTGACGGGCGCATCCCCGAGCTCGACGGCACGTCGCTCACCTCGAGCGAGCTGTTGCTGCGGTACATCCCGGACGCCGGGCTTGTGAAGGCGTTCAACAACATCTACTTCAAGCACCTGCTCTCACTCGCCCGCCCGACAGGGGCGGCCGACCGCTCTTACCTGCCGATCGCCGGAGACTCCGCGCCGGCGAAGGGCGCGGTGACCGAGTTCATCGATTCCATCGGGTACAGCGTGGTGGACGCGGGACCGCTGGCCGGCAGCTGGCGGCAGGCGACGGGCACCCCGGTGTGGGGGACCCCGTACGGGCCGCCCTCGAACGAGAAGGGCCGTCCGGCCGGCGCGAACGCCATCCGCGCGGCACTGGCCACCGCAACGCGGTGACCGCAAGTTGGCACGGGCCGCGGTATGACCTTGGCCGTGTTGTGGCCCCGTCCGAACGGCATCGGGCGCGGCCACAAGCGGGTTTGGTCGCGGTCATGCTGCGCCGACTACCAACGACGCGAAGACTGAGACTGCATCACGACCAGCACGTGAGCACGACCAGGAAAGGCACATGACCGACCAACCGCCGCTGATCGCGGTGACCGACGCAGAACTCGAAGACCTGCGCGTGCGGCTACACGCCACCCGGTGGCCCGTCGATGGCTGTGAAGCGGGCGCCGACACCACTGAGGTGCGCCGCCTGGCGGAGTACTGGGCCACAGGCTATGACTGGCGCACCCACGAAGTGCGGATCAACGCCCGCCATCGGCGGCACGCCCGTCCACTACCTGCGGTTCGACGGCGAGCAGCCCGGCGCCCTGCCGATCGTCCTGACCCACGGCTGGCCCAGCACCTTCCTGGAGCTCTGCGCCTGCCGAAAATATCATCCGTGCTGGTCATCCGGCTTGTCCGGGCTCCTCCTGCATGCGCCTGGTTTCGGCTCCTGAAAGGAGCTGATCGCGGCAGAATGATCACTTGTGCTCCTGCGCCTGGCCTATCTGACCGTCACGAACGTCTTTGCCGCGCTGCGGCTGATGCCGATGAGTGATCGGGACAAGGAGGTCGAGATACTTGCCCTCCGCCACCAGATCACCGTTCTTGAACGGCAGCTCGGCGCTGACACCAGGGTGACTTTCGCCCTCGAGGACCGGGCCTTCCTCGCCGCGCTCCTGACATCGCTGCCTCGTGAGGTCCTGCGTCGGCTGCGGCTTGTTGTTCGTCCGGACACGATCCTGCGCTGGCACCGCGATCTGGTGAAGCAGCGACACGCTCGCACCTGCCGACCCAAGCGGCCTGGGCGTCCGCTCACTGTCCGCTCTATTCGCGCGCTGGTCCTGCGGCTGGTCCGGGAGAACCCGTCCTGGGGATACAGGCGGGTGCACGGAGAACTCACCACCCTGGGAATCAAGGTCGCTGCCTCGACCGTGTGGGAGATCCTCAAACGGGGAGGCATCGACCCCGCGCCCGAGCGGGCGTCAACCACCTGGGCCGACTTCCTGCGCTCCCAGGCGGACGCGCTCCTGGGCTGCGACTTCATCGAGACCGTCACCCTCGATGGGCAGCGCCAGTACATCCTGGCCGTCATCGAGCACGCCACCAGGCGCGTCCGCGTCCTCGGCGTCACCGCTCATCCGACCGCAGCCTGGGTCATCCAGGCGGTCAAGAATCTCGTGATGGACCTGGAGGACGCCGGCTGCCGGGCACGTTATCTGGTCCGGGATCGGGATGGGAAGTTCCCCGCGTTCATCGATGAGATCCTCGCTGAGGCCGGTATCGGCACGGTGCTCACCGGCGTTCGCATTCCTCGTATGAACTCGATCATGGAGCGATGGGTGCAGTCCTGCCGCCACGAACTCCTGGACCGCTGCCTGCTCTGGAACGAACGCCACCTCAGGCATGCCCTGCGCGAGTACGAACGGTTCTACAACGAGCACCGAGCCCACCAAGCCCTGGCCCAGGCAGCCCCACTGCGCACAGTCCCGGATCCGATCACCGATGCAGGGCGAATCGCCCGCCTGAACGTACGCCGAAAAGACCGAATACTCACATGCCGCTTGAGCTGCATGGATGAGGTTTTCGGCAGGCGCAGTGTTGAAAGCGGCCCAGATGTGCGCTGCCACCGGCCCTCGCTTGGCGTGGTTCACATCCGTTTGGTAAACGCGGCTCACGTCAGGGAAGATGCAGGCACCCGTGTAGCGGACCCGCTTTTCCTCCGGCCAGTTGCCTGGGGAGCCTGAGCCCAGTGTCTCGTCGTCACAGCGAACGGTGGCCGGAGTCCAGATTCCGTTCTCTGAATCTTGGTCGATCTTGCCCCAGAGCGGCGAGTTGTCCCGCTCGGCGTCAGGGGAGAGACCGTCGAACGTCACCCAGGGGAAGAAGCTGCACCTGCGTATCGCTCCTGAGGAACTCTCGGACTTGAAGCGGTAGTACCGAATCGTCGACGGGTTCCAGTCCTTGACTAGGGTTTGCCGGGCGCCGTTGACCGTCTTGGTGCAGTTCGATGCCTCGCCATCGGATTTCACTGTCGTGGTCAGTTTTATGGTCGCGTTTCCCCAGGCAGCCCAGTCGTAATCGATGGTGTCGAACTGGATCCACATGGAGATTTCCTTGGGCGTCAAAGGCCCCGTGACGCCGTCACTGCCCGCATTCCGGATGCTGGTGCCATCTCTCGTACCGAGATAGGTGTTGGCCACGACCGTCGATCGGATCACCAGATCCTCCAGGTCCGCCCCATCGCCCATCTTCGCTCGTTTTTTGTGGGGGAGAGGGTTACCACTGCCGTCGAAATCGGGAACCCACATGCTGACGCCGAACCATCTGACCGCGCAGCCGCTGAAGACGGTCGCATCGGTCCAGATGCCATGTTTGTGCCACGGCACCTGTGCGGGGGCCTCCGTTCTGCAGGAGTTGAGAGTGAAGTGTCGATAATTGACCTCGTACGGATCAGGCTCGTCCAGAACGGCAGGCACGCTTGCCGTCGCCGTGGTCGCTGGGGTGGCTGCCAGCGTGGCCGGATCCGCAGAGAGGGAGCCGACCTCGTCCGCGCTGAGTGCCCGCTCGTAGGTGCGTGCCTCATCCAGGTTGCCCAGCATGCTGGTCCCCAAGGTCAGGTCCTGCTCGGCATGCCATCCGGCGAAGCTCAACGGCTGGGTCCCGATTAGCTGCCCATCGAGGTACAGCGAGGCCGTATTGGCGGTGGCGTCATAGACCCCCGTCAGATGGAACCAGGTATCCACGGGCGGTTCGACGTCGGACCGCACTCCCTCGGTGGTGGCAGTCGTGCTGTCGGCGCTGGTAAGCGTGAACTCCAACCCATGCTCGGCGGTGTTTCCCAGACGGAAGGGGGCCTGGTGAGTGCCTCGCTGCTCGGCGACGCGGTAGTCGCCGTCCTTGTCAGCCCAGCGGAGCCAGGCGGCGGCGGTGAAGCTCTCGTCCGTGCGGATCACCGGCCCGGCCGTCTGCGCCAAGGGCTCCTCTCCTGGCTGGGTGACGTCGACGGTGACCCGCTGCCAGTCCGACCAGGCTGAGGCCGCCTGCCCGGTGACCGCGCGCACGCGCCAGCGCAGTTTCCACCCATCGGTCAATTCTCCCGCGTTCTCGTGGACCTGCAGCTCGATGGCGTTCTCAGGGTGTAGCTGGTGGTGGGGGTGAAGCCGCTGCGGTTGGCGAGGTTGGAGGTCGCGCGCGCGATCCCGCGAGACCGGCGGTAGCTGCTGCCGATCTCGTTGAGACTGGGCGAGACGTCGGGGCCGTTGACGGCGGCCTGGATGTCGGGGGTGTAGGCCTTCTGGATGAACTCGTGCAGGCCGATGTTCCAGTTGGATGCGCCGGTAAGGTCCAGGAGCATGTCTGGTCGCCCAGCCAGCGGCTGGGCGACGAGGAAGAGGTGGGCCTGCTCACGGATCTCGTCGGGGATAGGGTCGTCGCCGATCTCCTCCTGCAGCAGCGCCAGGGCGTCGTGGTCGGCGCTGCGTCGCTGTTCGTGCAGGCGAACGACTTCGGGGGTGTCAGCCCACATAAGCCCAAAACCCACATTGAGTGGATCTTGAGGGCTCCCCACTGCGCTTGACTGGGGGAATTTCCAACGGATTGGCCCTGACCTGTGGCGATGTAAAGGGCCTGGACGGCAGTCGCGAGACGTCTGCGGTGGGGATCATGGGTGATGACGAGCCGAGGTTCGGCTACGGGCAAGGACGGCGGCCGCTGTGGAGCGAGCGTGATCGCGATGCCGAGCGAGTCCGGGACGCACTGCGTGCTGCCGGGCTGATGGAGTTCAGTGACAGCCGGGCCGGGTTCGTGGTGGAGGGCGGGGGCGCAGGCCGGCCCTTCCTGGTTGCTTTCGCCGGGTCTGCGAGCGGTGCCGGGGAGCAGGTTGCCGCGTATGCGGCGGCGCTGAGGGCGGTCGGGATGCGGGTCGAGCCCGACTCCGACGACGAGCAGACACTGTAAGGGACTCCTGCTCGAAGGCTCAGCCGTCCCGCAAACCGTTTCCGGGACGCCCTTTCCTGGGCGGGCACCGCGTCGGTGGACCAGGGTGCGGTTGCGGCGGCCGTCTTCCTGGCCTTCCTCTTGGTCGGTCTTAACGGGCCATGCCCCTAACGTGGCCCGGGACTTACCCGCGTGGTGGGCGGAAGCGGTCGAGCGCGTCGGCGTGGCCCAGCATTCTGGAACTCGCTTTGTCCAGGGCGTCTGCGTGCTCGTCCAATGCCGTTGAGTGGTCGGCCAGCGCCTCCGCCTGCGCGGCCGCCTGGTCGTGGCCGTGGCGCAGCTCGTGGTAGATCGCCTGGAGCATCAGCAGTTGCGCATCGGCCAGCCTCTCGCCGCGAGTCCGATCGGCCATCTCAGCCGCAGTCATGTCGTTGTAGCCGATTTCGCCGATGGCTTGCTCGGCGAACAGGTTGAGCATTTCGGCACTGGCTCGGGCGCTTTGGGGTTCGCCATCAGGGGCGGGGGTCTGGGAGGTGTCCACGAAGACGACGGTAACCCGGCTGCCGGTGCCTAGCCCTGTGAGCTCGGGGTCTGAGGGACATCAGCTCCTGGCAACACGGGGCGTTGGGGCCATCCGGCCGGAGTTGAACGCCAGGACGCTCTACGGCAGTAAACGCGTAGACCTGATCTTGCCTGTGGCACGCATTCCCGCAGGTGGGCATGTCTTCCACCGCAGTAAATCCGGGGGTTACTGCGCTGGAAGACCCAACAGCACTAAAGGCTCTGAACTGGGAAGACTCTTGCTAGCGTTCAATTTCGACCGGATGGTCCCAAGGCCCTGGTTAAAAGGCGTACAGCCTGATTTTTGCTACTTGCGGGTAACTTAAGTTGGTTCCGGCTGGCTATCTTGAAGATCAAGCGCCGTACAGGTGCCTACCAGAAGGGGCGGACGCGACTCTCTGACAGCCCTGGACACCCGGGGAATTGGCCTCCGACAAGGGAGTGATCTCCCATGCTCAGACAGGTTCTAGCCGTCGGCGCGATGGCGGCGACCACACTGGCAAACCCCCACGCGATATCGCAACCCGCCGGAAGCGCCGTCACACGTACCGCGGCCTCGGAACCCGCAATCTCCTCGATCGGCCCCTGCGTCACGAGAGCCGTGGAGTGCGAGTGGCGTTTCGTAGGCCTCTTCCGGGTCTGTCGATACTGCAAGGTCCCGGCAACTGGACAGTGGCGCCGACGCGACTGCGTTTCTCGGCGGCCAGCAGAACCGAGCGATCTGCGCCGCCCGCGGCCGCCGCTGCCGCTGCCGATACCGCCGCCGATACCGCCGCCGCAGCCACCGCCGCTGCCTACGACGACGACGCCACCGCCGTAGGCGACGGGATAGATGGGCGTCTTCGGGTCCAGCCGATATCGGGAAAACCGGCCATGAGTCGATCTTGACGTCAGTTTCCACCCACGAGGCAGAGGCCCTCTGCTTGGAAAGCACACTGCGCCTCTGCGGCGGGAAGACACGTCGCACAGGACTGCTCTAAAGATTGTGGCCGGTGGGTCGCATGAGATGGCCGTCCGCACGAAGGTGACGCTGGACGGCCTGATCCCACGCGTCGGGGACTGGCTGGGCTATCGCTACGACTTCGGCGGCATGTTGGATAACGACCTGGTGGTGGAGAAGGCCCACCGGCCGGCGGCGAAGGCCGTCTACCCGGCCCTCCGCTCGGGTCGGTGTCACCAGACGCAAAGTAGAGCGTCCGCGCTGGTCAGAGGCCCGGACGGCGGGTGGCCGCCGGAACGGTTATGGCTGTGGACAACCGGGGCGGGGTGGTGGCCGAATCATGGCGTTCGGAGGCCCTAGGGCGCTGACCTGGGCGGATGCGATTCGGGAGACTCGACAGAGCTCACGTTCTGTCCGGTCAGACCTCACGCTGAGCTACTTTGCGTCTGGTGACACCGACCCGAGCGCCTGGCCAAGGACGCTGGCCAGACGACCCGACGGCGTCCGCAAATGGATGAAAAACATGACACAAGGCGTCGGGTTTTAGAGCAATCATGAACTCACCGGTTGGCGCCCGTGTGGGTGTGGACCGGGGCCTCACGGATAGACAAGGACCTCAATGCGCGAAACGCCCGAGGAGCTCAAGGAGCTTCAGGCTCTCCTCGAAGCCTCCCTTTCCCGCTCCACCTCGCACCTCCGCTCGATCGTCACTGCGAACACCCTGACCGCCGAGCAGGTCACCCGAATTCTGACCGGCATGTGCACCCTCGCCCTGTCCACCGTGACGGCGAAGGGCGAGCCGCGGATCAGCGGGGTGGACGGGCACTTCCTGCACGGAAAGTGGCACTTCGGCACGGCACGCAGCGCCGCCAAGGCCCGCCATCTCGCTGCCCGCCCCGCCGTCAGCGTCGCGCACATGCGCGGTGAGGACCTAGGCGTGTTCACGCACGGCACGGTTGAAATTCTCAACCCTGACAACGGCGAGCTGGCCGCTGACTGGCCGGACCTGCTCGCCTACTTCAAGGACTTCTACGGCGACGACTACTTCGACTGGGACAACGATGTGGTCTACTACCGGCTGCATCCGCACTGGATGACCGCCTACGCCCCCGGCATCGACAAGCTCACCGGGGTGTCCCGGTCTTGATCTGCGGCACGGGCCGCGTCGAGACCGGCCACGTGCTGAGGGATCTGATCAAGCGGCCACTCGGCGCCATGGCGCCGAGTGGCCGCCGTGTAGTGGCGTAATTGTTTCATTCGACATGGGTGGGGCTCCGTCCGCCTGTGTTCTGCTGTGTTGCGAGAGGGTGGATCAAGGTTGACCGCGTTCGTACGGGACGTTGCGAGTATGGGGTGCGAGGCCATCGAGGTGGTGGGGGCTCGTACCAACAATTTGCGGGACGTGTCGGTGAGCATTCCCAAGGGGCGGCTCGTCGCCTTCACGGGGGTGAGTGGCAGTGGCAAGACCTCGCTGGCGATCGACACGCTGCACAACGAGGCCCAGCTGCGGTATCTGGAAGGGCTTTCGCCGTTCGTGCGGCAGTACATCACCCAGCGCAATCGGCCGAAGGTCGACCGCATCCTGGGACTCGGCGCGACGCTCGCGGTCGATCAGCGCCGTCTGAACCGCAACCCGCGCTCCACGGTCGCGACGATCACCGGCATCGACGGGCATCTGGGGCTGCTGTACTCGCGCCTTCCCGGGATCGGCGCGGATCTGGCGGCGGAAAGCGGGGACGGGCATCTGACGACCGCTCATTTCGACCGCAATACGCCGGAAGGGAGTTGTGCGGACTGCCACGGGGTGGGCGGGCGCTGGCAGGCGCAGGCGGACCTGGTCATCACTCATCCGGACCTTCCGCTCTTCGAGGGGGCTTCGCCCTGGTATGCGAAGTGGCGGTCGGGGGAGCACGCGTTCGTACCGGCGCTTGCCGAGAAGCGGGGTGTGGACCTCGGTCGGCCGTGGCAGTCGCTGCCGGAGGAGTTCCGCCACTGCGTGCTGTACGGCACGGGTGAGGAGAAGGTTGAGGCGACCGTCGACATGTCCAGCAAAAAGGAGACGGTCTCGGTGACCTACACCTCGAGCCAGCCGCTGCGAGGGGCGCTGGCCGAGGTGGAGCGGGTGTTCGTGAACGCCCAGACCTCCAGCGCCAAGCAGCGCTACCTGCCGTACATGCGCAAGCAGCCGTGCGGCACCTGCGGCGGCAGCGGGTACGACCAGGTGGCCCGGTCCGTGCGGCTCGGCGGGCTGACCTATCCCGACCTGATCGAGGTGGACGTACGGGAGGTGCGCAGCTGGGCGAAACGGGTGGCCGGCGACCTGGGATCCCGGCAGCGCGAGGTGGGCGAGCCGCTGCTGCAGGACCTGGGCCGCAGGCTCGGAATCCTGGACCGGCTCGGCCTGGCCCATCTCCAGCTGTCCCGGAGCGCGGCGACGCTGTCCGGGGGTGAGTTGCAGCGAACCCGGCTCGCCGCTCAGCTCAGCACCGAGCTGAGCGGCATCATCTTCGTCCTGGACGAGCCCGGGACCGGGCTGCATCCTGCGGACAAGGCGCACCTGCTCGACATCGCCCTGGAGTTGCGCGCGGCCGGTAACACGGTGCTCCTCGTCGAGCACGATCCCGAGCTGATCGCGCGGGCCGACTGGGTGATCGATATGGGGCCCGGCGCCGGCCGCCTCGGTGGTGAGGTCCTGGTGTCGGGGCCTCCCGCCGATGCGGCCGCCCACCCGACGTCACTGACCGGGCGCTACCTGGCCGGTGAGGGGCCGCGGCTACGCCGGGCCCGCCGCCCGGCCGGGGATGACACCGGGTGGGTGGAGTTGCACGGCCTGCGTGCGCGCAACGTGACCGCAGACCTGGTGCGTTTCCCTGTCGGTCGGCTCACCTGCCTGACCGGGGTGAGCGGCAGCGGCAAGAGCAGCCTGCTCGACGCGCTCGCGGCGAGCGTGGAGGCCGCCCTGAACGGGACGACGACCGACACGGTGCGACAGGTGACCGGCCTGGAGGGGTTCGACTGGCTCGCCGTCGTCGATCAGGAACCGCTCGGGCGGACGCCGCGGTCCAACCCGGCCACCTACAGCAAGGCGTTCGACATTGTCCGCAAGCTGTTCGCCGAAACCGACGTGGCACGCGGACGCGGGGTCAATGCCTCCTGGTTCAGCTTCAACACCGCGGGCGGTGGCCGCTGCGAAACCTGCACCGGTTATGGCCGCAAGCTGGTCGACATGCACTTCCTGCCGGATGTGTGGGTGGTCTGCGACGCGTGCGAGGGGCGGCGCTACCAGCCGGAGGCCTTGGAGATCAGGTACCAGGGATTGGCCATCGACCAGGTGCTGGAGCTGACCATCGCCGAGGCGGTGGAACAGTTCTCGGAACCCCGGCAACTCGCGGAAACCCTGGGAGCCTTGGACCAGGTCGGGCTTGGCTATCTCCAGCTCGGCCAGAGCGCCACGGAGTTGTCCGGCGGCGAGGCGCAGCGGCTGAAGCTGGCGTCCGCGATCCAGCGCGGTGCCACGGGCCGCAAGGCCGGTCTTGTCGTTCTCGACGAACCCGTCTCGGGCCTGCACCCGTCTGACATCCAGCGTGTGGTGGATGCGCTCGATGTGTTGCTCGACTCGGGCAACTCCGTCGTCGTGGCCGAACATGACATCCCCGTCGCCGCGTCCGCGGACTGGGTGATCGACCTGGGGCCCGGTGCCGGCCCGGACGGGGGTGCGGTGGTCGCGGAGGGCACTCCGGACACCGTCGCGACTGCGGACACCCCGACCGCGGTTTTCCTTCGGCGGTACGTGGCGGGCCTGCCGCTCCTGGGAACGCGGGAAGGCGCGCGCCGATAGGGGGCCGGGAGCGGGTCTGGCGTGTGTCCGCCGGCTACCTCAGATCTCTGAGGCCTAGGCAAGCGCTCCCATCGTGGGGCGGTCCCTTGGGATCGGCTGCCGGACCTCCATGAGCGAGGGATGGCCGGACTGTAACCCCCAGATGCCATTACTGGATGGGGACCTGGAGGTCGCGGAACGGGCCGATCTGGACCTTGAGAGTGTCGGCGGTGTCGGACAGGGCGAAGAGATTCCAGAACTCGCGGGTCTGGCCGGGTGCGAACTTCTCGGTGCTGATGCGGACGCCGGAGACGTCGGTGCATGCGCAGTAGAAGTCCACGCCGTCGTCGGTGGGGACTTCTAGGCGGCCGGGCAGGTACTGGCGGCGGGCGGCGACGTCGGTCACGCGGACGTTGGTTGCGGCCTGGTATTTGTACGCCTCCCAGTCCTGGGCGTGGTGAAGGTCGTTGAACCAGGTCTCGGCTGATCCCTCATTAGTGATCTTGTAGGTGAGCAGGCCGAGGCCGCCGGGCAGTCGGCGCAGGCCCGCGACCTCCATGGCGATGGGCCGGCCGTCCGCCTTGGTGGTGCCGGTCAGGCCGGTCGCGCCGGGAGAGGTCGTGGCCACCGGTTCCGGGGCGGCCGGCTGAGGTTTGGGGAAGGTCACGGTGACGCGGCGGTTGCGGCGCTTGCCCTCATCGCTGTCGTTGCTGTACAGCGGGCGGCGCGAGCCGTACCCCTCGGTCTTGAAGCGGACCCCGTCCCGGGACAGCAGCTCCGACAGGGCGCGCTGCACCGCCTGGGCGCGGCGCAGCGACAGTGGATCGTTGATGGCGTCGTTGCCGGAGGAGTCGGCGTGGCCCGCCACCGTCACCGCTGTGGCGGGGGAGGCGTCGATGAGCTTGGCCGTGCGGGCCATGATCGACTTGGCTTTGGGGGTGAGGGTGGCCTTGTCCACCGCGAACAGCACGTCGGAGGAGAGGTTGACCTGCAGGTCCTTGCCGTCGTCGGCGGTCTCCTCCGATTTGTCCAGGGACTCGGAGGGGAGGATGAGGCGGCGGGTGATCGGGGTGACGGGCTCGGCATCGGGGTTGGGAAAGTCGCCGGGCGGGGCTTCGTCGCTGATGGGCACGTTGAGCATCGGCGGGCCCACGGGGGTGACGACGGTGGTCGTCGCGGGGTTGCCCGACGGTGCGGGCAGCACCGCGTAGACGGTGATCGACCGGCCAGGGTCGATGAAGCGGCCGAGGCCGTCGCGGTCCAGGTCGCTGCACAGGCACGGGGAACCGGCGGGTTTGTACGGCAGGATCCAGGTGCGGGCTTGCGCGTCGAGGACGCCGATGCCGGAGGCCCACTTGATCGCGCCGAGGGGGCGGGTGCGGTCACCCATCTCGCCGGGCCAGGACAGGTGCTTGTCGGTGCCGGTGTTGGACAGCCGGATCTGGGCGATGAGGTGCTTGCCCTTGACGCGGTTGAGGCCGACGACCTCGACCTTGAGGTTCTCGGTCATGGTGCTGCGGGTTTCGGCCAGGGCCGGTCGGGTGTCTTGATCCGATGTTGTGGCGGTGGCGGGTGGTGCGCTGGTGGCCGGGGCACTCGACGCTGGCGCGGTGGTGGCGGGCGGGGGCGCGGCTTCCTGCGTCGGCAGCACCCTGCACCCGGCCGTGGCCAGCGTGAGTACGGCGGTCAGGGCCAGGATCCGATGAGGAATGGGGGAGAATACAGCCCGTCCGAAGTGTTGGCGCTCAGGCCGCGTGAGAGCGATGCGCACACCCCGGCCTGAGGTGTGCCGCCTGTCAGCCGCGCGCATGCGACACCACCAGGAACGAGCCCGGAGCTACCACGTTCATCACCGACTTGACGATCGCGTGCGGGTCATACTCCTGCGCGCTGGAGCCGGTAGGGATTGCACCAGCGAGGCCTACGGCAATTCCTGCAGCCCGTAGTTTTCTTTGCATTAGTGACCCCTTTTCGGATGGCTTGGGGGATACGTGCAGTGTGGCCGCCGGCGAGCTGCGGTCGTTCGATCGCGGTCCTTGCTTACTCAATGCGAACCCGTGGCAACCATGCGGGGCTGTCCCGGTCGCACGTGTAGTCGATGACGATTCCAGCACCCGTCATGTCGCGCCCGCGCTGCCCACACGCTGAGGACAAGATCGCCCACACCGGCTCTGGCAAGGCTAGGACCATACTATACGGTATAGTACGGAACTGGTTCATCGTGATCAATCCACTGCCTGAGGAGAGACGTGTCAGCATTGCCCGATCCGGTTTGGCCGGTTGTCGTCCTAGCGATCATCCAGGCCGGTGACGCCGTCATGTGCATCAAGCCCGTTCCGTTCATCGCCCAGTGCTTCGAAGACGTGAACTGGCCGCGACGTTACTGGTGGATCATGCCACCGCTGAAGTTCGCCGCCGCGGCCGGTCTGATCCTGGGCATCTGGCTGCCGTATCTCGGTGCCGTGACCTGTGCTGCACTCGTCCTCTACTTCATGGTCGCCATCGCGATGCACATCGCGGCTCGAGACTTCGGCCGCAACCTCTTCCTCAACGCCACCGCCATGCTGCTGATCTGCATCGCAGTCGGCGTCTACAGCTTCATGGCATGAAGCTCGCATGTGCCTCGACGAGCGCGGACCCCTCCATACCCAGTGGTACGTTTGCCGGATGAGCACGGCACGAGACCGGTGGCTGAACGAAGGCTTGAAGGTACTCGCAGAAGAAGGCGCAGCAGGGATTCGAATCGACCGGATCGCCGCTCGACTCAACCTGTCGAAAGGGTCGTTCCACCATCACTTCGATGGCGCCGAGGGATACAAGAAAGCGCTTCTCGCCCATTTCGAGCGCCTATCGATCGAAACGCTCGAAAATGCAATTGCCGACGTCGGCGAATCGGCTGGTGCCCGGGTAATCCTCGCACGGCTGACGAAACTCGTCCGCCCTGGCGGCACAGGACTCTATCGTCCAGAACTCGATATCGCAGTGCGGGCGTGGGCGACATGGGATGCGGATGTGCGTGCCGTGCAGACCCGCCTTGACGAGGCCAGACTGTCCGCACTCCAGCGGGTGTGGCGATCAGCCGTCGCCACCGATGAGGAGGCTCGGACGGCGGCCCTGTTGCCCTACCTGCTCGCGGTTGGAGCAACTGTCGTCTTTCCCCCCGTCGACGCTGACCAGCTTCGCGACCTTTACGAATTCCTCCTACCACTCGTACCGGATAGCGCCGGCCAGACATGGGATGACACGACGTCACCACCGTGACCTGGCCATGAAGGAGTATGGGCGCTGGTCAGGTCGAAGCGTTCTCAGCTGGTGGGAGGCGCCACGGGCTTGACGATGTTCCGCCCTGATCCCGCCGGAGCCTGCGGGTGCCGAATATTCATCCGTGCAGGTCAAAGACATAGTGGACGGGCTCGGTTTCTGGTGGGTATCGCGAGCGCTGCGCATGATGGCGGCATGATGGTCGGTCGTGTTGCTGCGCTTGGCCTACATCACGGTGACGACCACCTTCTCGTTCCTACGGCTCCTGCCGAGAAGCGATCATGACAAAGACATCGAGATATTGGTGCTGCGGCATCAGCTGGGGGTGTTGCAGCGGCAGTTGGCCAAGCCCGCGTTCACGCCGGATGACCGGTTCCTTCTCGCTGGGCTGCTTCACCGTCTGCCGGTCGCCAGGCTGCGCCACTTGACGTTGCTGGTTCGGCCGGACACTATCCTGCGCTGGCACCGCGATCTGCTGCGGCGCCGTGACGCGGCGGCCTGCGTACCCCGGCGGCGCGGACGCCCACGCACCGTCCGGTCCATCCGCATCCTGGTGCTGCGACTGGCACGAGAGAACTCCACCTGGGGCTACCGGCGCATCCACGGCGAACTGGCCGCGCTCGACATCAAGGTCGCCGCCTCCACGGTCTGGGAGATCCTCAAAGACCACGGCCTCGACCCCTCTCCCCAACGGGAGCACACCACCTGGTCCGACTTTCTACGCAGCCAGGCAGTCGCCCTGCTGGCCTGTGACTTTTTCGAGGTTCGCACCTTGACTGGAGCGCGCCTCTACGTGCTGGCAGTCATCGAGCACGCCACCCGCCGCGTACGGATTCTCGGCGTCACCGCGCATCCCACCGGACAATGGGTGGCCCAAGCCGGTCGCAACCTCGTCATGGACCTACAGGACGCCGGCAGCACCGCCAGGTTCCTGATACGAGACCGGGACGCCAAGTTCACCGCAGCCTTCTACAACGAACACCGGCCGCATCGGGCTCTCCACCAGGCAGCTCCACTCCCACCGCTTCCCAATCCCAACGCTGACCCAGCCCCGATCACAGCGCTCGACATCCATCGACATGATCGGCTTGGAGGCATCCTGAGGGAGTACCGGCATGCGGCTTGACCTGGCCGGATGATTAATCGGCACCCGCAGAGCTGGGACCTGCTGGAGCTTTCGGAGTTCTCCAAACGTGAGCAGGAGGTCCGCGATTATCTGGCCGCCCGGGTGTGGTCGACGATCGAGGGGCCGCGGGTGTTGTTCGACCGCGCCGTGGTGCACATGCTGCGCGAGGGCATTCTGCTGCCGGCGGGGATCACGACGCTGACCCGGTTGATCAGCGAGGTGCGCCGGGCTGAGCACGCGCGGTTGTATCGCACGCTGGCCGAGCGCGCGGGCCCGGTACTGCGGGCCAGGTTGACGGAGCTGCTGCGGGTGCCTGCTGATCGGCGGGTGTCGGAGTTGGAGCGGTTGCGTACCGCGCCGACGCGGGCCTCAGGCCGGGTGATGGTGGCGGAGTTGCGTCGGGTGGCCGAGATCGGCGGGTTGGGCGCTGGGGCGGTGCGGGTGGAGCCGGTGCCGGTGGCGACCGAGGATCGGCTGGTGTCGCTGGTGGAGGTGTGGAAGGCGATCGAGGAGGTGGTGCCGCGGGAGAAGCTGGCCTCGGCGGTGGAGACGGTTGCGGCCTTCGTGCCCGTCACTGATGATGACGCGGCCGCGCAGTGGCGGGTCGAGCTGGTCAAGCGCTACCGCACCGTGCAGGGCTTCATCGAGCTGCTGCTGGAGGTGATCCGGTTCCGGGCGGTGGAGGCCGGCGCACCGGTGCTGGCGATGGTGCGCATGGCCGCGGCGATGGCCAAGGGGCGTCGCCGCTACGGCCCTGGCGACGTCGCCGCGCACGAGGAGCTGATCACCGGGTCGTGGCGGCCGCTCATCTACCGCAACCCCGATGTTCCGGACGGGCAGATCGACAAGGCCGCGTTCGTGCTGTGCGCGGTCATGCACCTGCACGGCGCGTTGCGCCGGCGCGATGTGTTCGCCGAGGGGGTCGGAGCGGTGGAGCGATCCGCGGGCCCGGCTGCTGGACGGGACGGCGTGGCAGCAGGCGCGGCCGCGCATCCTCACCTCGCTGGAGCTGGAGGTCGAACCGGCCAGGCATCTGACCGAGCTCGCCGGCGCGCCGGAGGGCGCTTATGCCCGCGTGTTGGACGGGCTCGGCGCCAACACCGCGGTGCAGTTCGTCAGCGGCCGGCTGCAGCTGGAGAAGCTCAGCGCGGCCGAGGAGCCGCCGCTGATGAAGGAGCTGCGTTCCCTGCTGGATGACATGCTGCCCCGGCTGGACTTTCCCGAACTGCTGCTGGAGGTCTTCGACCGCACCGGCCTGCCGGCGGCTGCGGGCGTGCAGCGGGTCGCGCTATCGAGGGGTAGTCGCCTGTCGGTCGCCCAGACGGCCAGCGCGCAGGCCGCGAATCCGGCCCCGAGGAGGCTGGAGCCCGCCCAGCCGTGGGTGGTGAAGATGGCGGTGGTTGCGGCTGCGCCGAGGGCGGAGCCGAGCGAGTAGAAGACCATGTAGCTGCCGATGACGCTGCTGGTGCGATCCGGATGCGCGGCGGTGAGCAGGTGCTGGTTGCTCACATGCACGGCCTGGACCGCGAAGTCGAGAACCACGATTCCGGCGATGAGGAGCCACAGTGACCACGGCAGCTGCGCGATCGCTGCCCACGAGAGGATGAGCAGGGTGAGCGTGAGAGCGGTGACCGGGGCCGCCCGTCCTGCATCCGCCCACCGTCCCGCGCGTGCCGCGCCGAGTGCGCCGGTGAGTCCGGCGATGCCGAACAGCCCGATCTGGCTCTCGCTCAGCTGCCACGGCGTGTCCGCCAGCGGCAGGGACAGTCCGCTCCACAGGGTTCCGAACGATGCGAACAAGAAGAACGCGATGAGCCCGCGCGTCAGGAAGATGCGCTCCCCGAACAGTGCGCCGAGTGAGACGACGGCCCGCCGATACCCCACCGGGCGGTTGGGGCGCTCCTCTGACGGCAGTACGACCAGGACGAGGGCCGCGAGCCCGAGTGACAGCACCGCGAGCACGACATAGACGCTCCGCCAGCCCCACACTTCGGCGAGCGCGCCGGCGATGACCCGCGCGCCCAGGATGCCGACCACAACGCCCGAGGTCACGACACCGATGTTGCGCCCGCGTTCGGCGGGCAGCGAGACCGACGCGGCGTAGGCCACCGTGGTCTGCACCACGACCGCGAACACCCCAGCCGCCGCGAGCCCCACGAACGCCACCCATGCGGCTGACGCCGAGGCCGTAAGGATCATGCTCGCTGCGGTGAGTGCCAGGTGCACGGCGATGAGTCGGCGCCTGTCGACCACATCGCCAAGGGGCACCAGCAGCAGTAGTCCTGCCAGATAGCCGACCTGGCCAGTCGCGACGATCCACCCGGTGAGTTCTGCCGATACACCGAGATCAAGTCCCATGGGCTCCAGAACAGGCTGCGCGGCATAGATGCTCGCCACAGCGACACCACACACCACCGCGAGCAGCAACCGCCGCCACACGTCCATCGCACTTCACCCCAATCAGTAGTAAATTGCAACCAATTGGACGGTACGGCAGAATGGTTTCAATCCGCAACTCATCGGGAGGTGTCATGTCGCGCACCACCATGCGCGCCCCGAACCTCGGCTGGACCGACCCCGACTGCCCCGTCGCCCGCACGCTCGACCTCGTCGGCGACAGGTGGAGCCTGCTCGTCATCCGCGACGCGATGGACGGGGCACGATCGTTCACCGAGTTCCAGCGACGCGCCGGCATCGCCCGCAACATCCTCACCGACCGCCTCCGCAAGCTCACCGCTCACGGGCTTCTCGCCCAGCGCACCGCACCATCGGGCCGCCGCCAGGAGTACGTGCTCACCGACGCCGGCCGCGACCTCTTCCCCGTCATCCTCACCCTGCGACAGTGGGGAGAACGCCACGCCTTCGCGCCTGGCGAGCCCCACTCCACCCTTGTCGACCAGCACGGTATCCCTGTGCCGGAAATCGCGCCGGCCAGCGCCGACGGCGCCCTCCTCGACACTGACACCACTCACGTGCAGAAGACCCGATAGAAAGCAGACCCTCGGCGCCTTCAGACCTCGCAGACACCTCGCCGCCCACGCGTCCGTCAGAGGAGGCGGTGGTAGAGGAGCCTCCCCGATGCGAAGAGCGCGTGCTCAGGCCTCCACCCCTGGCAGTAATCCGGGTCGTCGGCGAACTGCAGCGTCAAAGACCGAACATGAAAGCATGGCCATGCTTCAGCGTTGATGTCCCCGCCGAACCCTCCTGAGGGGATCTGCGAGCAGGCGCAGCACCCCGTGAACCACATTCCTCGCTGCTCCACACGGCCGCCGCCCGAGCAGATGAAAGGGGCACACATTCGCCGGGGCTCATGGGCGACGAGTCGCTCGAACCCGGCCTCATCCAGCCGCGTCAGCAGGAAGTCGAGTAGTTCCTCCACGAACTTCTCAAAGCGCGCCACTCTGGCATCATCCATCAGATCCGCAGGTCATCAGACCAGCTGCTAGCGCTTTTTGCTGCCCTGCTTCGAGCACCACCCCACCGGCAAGATCCAGCGGGGTCTTCTCATGCGGTTGATGGACCTCTCGACGCCCCCGCTGACAGGGCAGGCGCGGCTGCCTACTTGCCTGACGTGCCTGACAGACCTTCAAGCGGTTGACCAGCTAGTTCGCTTGACAACCCCAGATAACGATCGCGATTACTACCGGGACCCCACTTTGGCCCCCACGGGTTCGGGCGCAGGTTCGGCCGCCCGGTGCTGGAGGTGCAGACTTCAGTCACACTGCGGGCAGGGTGATGGCAGCATGACCTGTTGTGACCTGTTGTGACCTGTTGTGACCTGTTGTGACCTGTTGTGACCTGTTGTGACCTGGGACTTCCGCTGCTGTTCGGACGCGTTCAGACGGGAACCGAAGAGGTTCGGCTGTTGTGTGATCATGGTCGCGGCGGTGAGACTCGGACAGGGACGGCGTTCGTCTTGCAAGCCGTCTCGTCTCGGACCGTTCGTCTTGTCTTCCTGGGCGCGGCGTGGATGTTCGGGCATTGAAATGAGGGCTTTCCGTTACCGGCGGGAAGCCCTCGTCATGTTTCTTGGCTCGTGGCGATCGGGCCGCGGTCATGACGGTGCCGGCAGGGCACAGGGCCGGGCAGGACACCGAACGCCGGGCATAGCTTAGCCTCGCAGGCCAAACCACACCGGACAGACCGCCGTATCAATGCGATGTAACGCCGAAGCGTCCCGAACGTGCGGAACCCATTGAAGTCGGGGGACAGCGGTGGTCTTCTCGGTATCAATTCGTTTGGCCCGGGCGGAACGACCGGTAATCGAGCCGCCGGGGCTTGGCACAGCGGTGCTTAGCCGCGCCCAGGAATCCGAGAGGCCCCCATGTCCACCTCTGCCCGTCGTTCTCGTCCCCGACCCGATCGTCCCCGCCCCAACGGCGCCCTTCCGGCCCCAGGCCCAGCCGCGCCCCAGGCGCTGCGTCCGCGGCACCGCCTGGCCGTACTGGTGCTGGTCCTGCTGATCCTGCTGCCGGAGATCGCGCCTGGTCTGGTGCCGGTCCTGGCAGAGCGGTCTCTGTTATCGGTGGTGGGGCTGGTGCTGCTGGCCGGTGCCACGGCCGGCACGTTGATCGGGTGGTTGAACAACCCATCGGCTCTGCTGCCGCCCACGCTGATGTGGGGCCCGCGCGTGGCCCGCACAGCCGGACAGGACCAGCCATGACAGCCACACCCGAGCACGGCTCCGACGCACAGCAGCCGCCGGCGCCGAAGGAACCAGACAACCTGCATCAGGCTGTGCGAACGCCCAGACAGCTGCGCGCCGCGCTTCGAAAGGTCCTCCATCTCAACAACAAGACCTATGGCGACCTCAACATCCCAGGGGCGACCCTAAGCGCCAACATGGCTGCCGACATCGACAAGCTGCCGACGCGTGAATTCGTCGAACGCTACCTGCAGCAAATTGGACTGGCCACAGAGCGGGTGCAGCTGTGGCTGGAGATCTGGGACTGGCTGAAGGTCATCAAGGACAACCCGGGTCGCCGCCGTCCCCGGCATCCGGCGAAGCCTGCGGCAAGGCCACTACGTGGCTGGCTCTCCCTCCCCGCCTGGCCACGAACCCCGCGGCGGCGGGTGACTGTGCTGGTCATGGCGCCGGTGCTGCTGTTAGCGGGTGGTGGCTGGATCTTCTACCAGCACTCCCAGCAATGCTGGAGCAGCAACTCGCAGTTACAGTCCCGCGACGAAGGATGCATCGGCGTAACGGACGGCCGCGACGGCGCCGCAGTGTTCGGCGCGGAGTACGAAACGGTGCTGGGCAAGATCGCCGAAGAGAACAGGCGCGTCACCGCGAAGCCCGACGGCTACGTCACCATCGCGTTCGTCGGTCTGATGCGTCCCCCGAGCGATGACCGCAATTCTGTCGCCGCTGCGGACCCGGCCAGTGCCGCCGGCCAGGACGACCTGGTCCGCACACGGACCCTTCAGCAGGTGGAGGGCGCCTACACCGCGCAGGTGGCCGCGAACCGCAGCCGGGACTTCCCCAAGATCCGGCTCGTGCTGGCCAACATGGGGCCCGAGGCAACCTACTGGCGCGAGGCCGTAACACCCCTCACGCAGATGACCGATGCCCCGGATCGGCTGGTGGCCGCAGTCGGGATGGGCCTGAGTCAGCAGGAGAGCCTCAACGCCGCCCGGCTCTTGTCTGCCGCCAAGCCCCAGCCGATTCCCATGGTGGCGGACATCATCACCGCCGACGGGTTCAACGCCACCGGGACGATCGACGGCCGCGGACCCATCCCCGGCCTGGTCCGTACCGCCATCGACAACACCACCCAGCTCACCATCATCGGCAAGGAACTGCGCCAGCAAAGCGAACTGAAAACCGCGGCGCTGGTGTGGGCGGAGTTCACCAGCCAAGGAACGGCGGACCTGTACACCCGCACCCTCAAGGAGGCCTTCCTCAACCCCAAGGTTGGGCTGAAGGACTTCCTCGGCCGGGACGGGAACATTTTCCGCTTCGATCCCCGCGGCGGTGACTCGGCCCTGCGCACCATCTCCGACGTTCTGTGCGGCGATCGTCCCGACATGGTCTTCTACGCCGGCCGGCAGCAGTTCCTGCCCACCTTCTTGAAGATGCTGCACAACCGGCCCTGCCGCAGCACCCCCATCACCGTGATCGCCGGCTCCGAAACCACCGGCCAGCGGCACAACGACTCCTCTCTGGGTGACCCCGAGGCCCTGATCAAGCTGATCTACGTGCCGCTGGCCGACACCCGTGAGCTGGACAGTCCCAGCAACCCCGACAGGGGCCTGTACCAAGAGTTCGCCGCCGCCTTCACCAGCCACGGCTTCCCCGCCGAGCACCTCTTGACCGGCTGGGCGGCCCTCGCCCACGACGCAACGGTCACCGCCACCTACGCCACCCACAAAGCCTCCACCGACGCCAACGGCAAGCAGCGACTGCCCACCACCCATGACGTGTCCGGCCAGCTGTTCCTGTTCACCTCCATCAACGCCATTCGAGGCGCCACCGGCATCTTCCGCATCGATCCCAGCACCGGCAACCGCATCGATTCACGATCTCGCACCCCTGTCCGCCTGCCCTGAGCCCTCCACGGCGGCATCACGCGCCATGCGGGCCCTCCACTCGGGTCGGTGTCACCAGGGGCAAAGTAGCTGTGAGTGATCAGCTCCCACCATCCGATGGAGAGCCCGGACCACATCGTGGCTGTTCATCGGCCTCGCGAGAAGATCGGCATCCCAGGCGACTGCGGAGCGCTATGGCTTCGCATCCTGATCAAGGGGTCTGTCGAGGGGGGCTTTGATCTGGCCTTTCTGGCTACTTTGCGGCCGGTGACGCCGACCCGAGTGGGGGGCCATCCGCACCGTGCGGATGGTGTTGTTGCGGATGTCGATGTACTCGGCGTTGATACTGGTGTTGCCGCCTCGGTCGGAGCCGGGGCTGTCGAAGGAGATCTTCACGATCTCGATGCTGGGTGCCGCATGAGCGGGCAGTGCCGGAACTAGGAGGGGTCGTGGTCATATTCCGACGAGACTTCTCGATAAGCGCTGAGCCGCAGGTCGGCTGAGTGTTGGGCCCGACGCTCGGGTCGGAACCACCGAAGGAAAGGTGGAGCCGTTCTGGCACGTCACGGGCGGCGCCTGCCCATCCTCACGGAGCGGGCTTCACCAGCAGCTGGATGAACCGTTCGCTCTCCAGCGGGTGCTGGCGCGCGTCCACGACCACCATGTTCTCGCCCTGCCCGCCTGGCAGGACCACGAACGTCGAGTCCAGGCCGCGGCGATCGAGTTCCTTGCGCACCTCCTCCAGCGGCTTGCCTTTAACCGGGTAACCCTCCAGGAGGCCGCCCTTCCCGGTCACCGAGCGGGAGCCGGCGAACTCCTTGACCAGCTTCTCGCCGCGGTCGTCGGCGACCAGCTCGCACGGCGCGACGGGATCCTTCATGAGGATCGTGCTGGTGCTGCTGCCGCCGCCGGACAGCGGGGTGATCGTCCAGACGAAGGTTTCACCCGGGCGGAACACCGTGGTGTCGACCCGCATCTGCCAGCCCCGGTCGTCGCCCGGTATGTTCTGGGGCGCGTAGTAGAGGCCCTTGGGCACGTCCTCGACGTATTCGGCGCGCGGCTCCTTGCACTTCTTGCCCTCGGGCGCGTAGTCCACGATCGCGGGGACGCCCAGCTCTTTGAGCTGCCTGCTCAGTCCGGTGGCGTCCTTGAAGTTGGTCACCCTGACCCACACCACCCCGTCCGCCTGCTTGGTGACGGCCCAGGAGGCCGAGGTGTATGTGCCGCTGTCGTCCAGAACGCTCGGCACGGCCACCGCCGCCACGGCGAGCGCCAGTCCCAGCGCGAACCGGGGCCGTTGCAACCAGCGCCGCGTGGCTTTCTCGGCGGGCGCGTGCGCGGTGATCTCCGCCAGCAGCGCCCGCGCCCCCGCGCCGGACGGGTCCCCGCCGTGCTCGCCCGGCTTCACCCTGGCCAGGGTTTTCGTCATCGTCTCGATCTCGTCCATCACAGCGACCCTTCCGTAGATACCAGCCGGTCCGTCCGCACTCCTGCCTCGGTCAGCGCCCGCGCGAACCGTTTGCGCGCGCGATGCAGCCGCACCCGAACGGCGTTGCGCGTCAGGCCCAACACCGCGGCGACCTCCTCCCGGTCCAGGCCCTCCCAGGCGACCAGGGCCAGCACCTCCCGATCGTCGTCGGGCAGCGTGGTGAACACCCGCGCCACCGCCTCGGCCTCGACCCCGCTCTCCGGCGCGGCGGCATAGAGGTCGGTCATCTCCCCGTCGAGCTCGACGGTCCTGGCCCGGCGCCGGTTGTCGGTGCGGTAGTGGTTGGCCAGCACCTTCCTAGCCACGCCGTACAACCAGAGCAGGGCCGGCTCTCCGCGCGGCAGCTTGTCCACCTTGCGCCAGGCGATGGCGAACGTCTCGGCGACCACGTCGGCCGCGTCCTGCGGCGCGATGCAGCGGCGTATCGCATATGCGGTGATCTGGCCATACGTCTGCCGGTAAACGGCCTCGAATCTGGCCAGCCGTTCCTCATTCACGGGCATCCTTTGTCAGGCGAAAATACGGACATCACTTTCTATGTACGGCAAGGCCTGGGCATTACCGGTCCCGCGAAACTTTGATGAGCAAAGCCAGATGCCTGCCCGCGAGCAGCAGGGGCGTCTCGCTCTGGGACACCGGGGCGGACTCGTGCGCGTGCTGCTGACGGGCCTTGGCCAGGGCCAGCACGCGCGGGTCGTAGAGCGGGAACCACCGAAGGAAAAGTGGAGCCGTTCGCGCTGGAGGGTTGCGCGGGGTTTCGGTCTGGGCAGGGCCGGATGAGTCCGGCGCTCGGCGGGCGGGTCATCTCACCGGCCCCCGTTGCAGCAGGTCGCGGCGGGTGAGTGCTGCTCTGTGGGCTTTCTGTCAAGCTGGCCTGGGACTCCTGGTTACGCTCAGCTACCTTTCCTTCGGTGGTTCCGACCCGAGCGGCGGGCCTGTTGGGGGTGCAGCAGGTCGAGTCAGTGTCGATTTCGACATACCGGCGAGTAGTAACGGGATGTTCTCGTACGGTTACGATTCGTGCAGCATGAGTATCTATCCGACGAGCAGGTGAGCCGGTACGGCCGGTTTGTGGCGGATCCGACGCCCGAGGAACTGGAGCGGTTCTTCTTCCTGGATGAGGCCGCGCTGGCGCAGGCGCGGATGCGGCGGGGTGTGGAGAATCGGCTCGGCTGGTCGTTGCAGTGGGGGACGGTGCGGATGCTCGGCACGTTCCTGACCGACGCCATGCTGGCCGAGGTGCCGGAGGTGGTGATCCGCTACCTGGCCGAGCAACTGGGGATCGAGGATTGGACGGTCGTCAAGCGTTACGGCGACCGCTGGCAGACCCCCTACGATCACGCGGCGCAGATCCGGAAGCTGCTGGGATACCGGGAGTTCAGCGAGGCCGAGGCCGAGGTGATGGTGTTCACCGCCTCGCGGGTGGCCAAGACGCGCGATTCCAAGCGGGGAGCTGTTCGACCGGGCGGTGCTGTGGCTGATTGAGAACCGGGCGCTGCTGCCGGGCATCACGACGGTGTCGCGGCTGGTGACCGAGGTACGGCGGGAGGGGCTGGCCGCGATCAACAGGGCGCTGGTGGAGGTGGCGCCGCCTCACATGCGCGGGGAGTTGGTGGCCACACTCACGGTGCCTGAGGGCAAGAAGGTGTCGGTGCTGGAGTAGATGCGCACCGCGGTGACCAAGCTGTCGGGCACGGGCATGGGCGAGGCCTTCGACCGGGCGGCGTATGTGCTGGGGCTAGGCACCGGGGCGGTGGACTGCAGCGCGGTGGCGCCGGTGAAGATGGCCGAGCTGGCCAGGTTCGGCACCACCGCGAAGGCCTTCCGGATCAGGCAGCTTCAAGACGACCGGCGCGAGGCCACGCTGCTGGCAACGGTGCGGCAACTGGAGGGGGTCGCGGTCGATGACGCGCTGCTGTTGTTCGACCTGCTGATGTCGACGAAGCTGCTGTCGCAGGCCGGCCGGGCCGGGGAGAAGGAGAAGCTGCGGACTCTGCCGCGGCTGCGGGTGGCGGCGGCCAGGTTGGCGACCGCGTGGGCGATCGTGCGCGATACCCCGCCGACCCGAGTCTGCGACGATGGCGGGCCCAAGGACACCACGGCGAGCGAGGTGGTGGACGCGGTAGTGCAGGTGGTCAGCCGGGAGCAGCTGGAGGCGGCGCTGGCCACGATCGCGGAGCTGCTGCCGCTGCCGACGGATGAGGACGACGGTGATCTGGAGTGGCGGGCGGAGCTGGTGGAGCGCTACGGCACCGTCAAGCCGTTCATCGAGCAGCTGGCCTCGGTCATCCCGTGGGGGGCGACGGCGGTCGGCTCACCGATCGTCGCCGCGGTGAAGGCGCTGCCGAAGCTGACGGCGGCGCGCAAGCCGGGCCGCGAGCACATCAAGGGGTTCGAGAAGCTGGTGACGGGGTCGTGGCGGCGGCTGGTGTTCGGTAATCCCGCGCTGCAGGCGCCGCAGATCGACAGGCCCGCCTATGTCTTCGCCATCCTGGAGGCCCTGCATCTGGCGTTGCGACGCCGCGATGTGTACGCGGTGGGCGCGGACAAGTGGGGCAACCCGCGAGCCCGGCTGATCGAGGAACGGCTGTGGGTTCGCGAGCGTTCCTCGGTGCTGACGGCGCTGGGCCTGCAGGCCGATCCGCGTGCCCATCTGCGCGAGCTGGCCGACCTGGTCGACGATGCCTACACCCAGGTCGCCGCCGGGCTGACGGCGAACGCGTCGGTGAATATCAAGGGCGGAAAGCTGCACCTGGCCCGGCTGGAGGCCGCCCCGCTGCCGGAGGGCTTCAAGGCCGTGCACGACGCGGTGGCCGCGATGCTGCCCCGCATCGACTACCCCGAGCTGCTGCTGGAGACGCACGCCAAGACCGGCATGTTCGACCGCATACGCCACATCACCGGCGTGCGGATGGCGCCGCGCGATTCGTTGCCCGGTTCGTGTACGCGCTTGTGCATGAGTGTCCCGCGAGTGGTGGCGGCGTCGTCGGCGTATCCGTCCTCCAGCAGAATCAAGCCGGCCTGGCGCGGGCAGTAAGCATGGTGTTCCAGGGCTGACAAAGTGACCTGAACGAGCGGGCCGCCGATCGAGGCGGCCCGCTGCGGGACGGGCATCACCCGACCAGGCGATTGAGGACGACTCCCTCAGGCAGGTCGTTGGCGATGGAGACGGTGTAGTCCTTGAAGGATCGTGGGGCGATCACGCCTGGGTTCGAGGTGACCTCGATGCGCTCCAGGAGCTGGTGCGCTGGCGCACGGCCGAAGGCGTCGTCGTGACTGAAGACGTACAGGCCGCGCAGGGCCATTTCCCCCCGGCTGGCCGCGCGGTCGTGGTCGAACATCAGCATCAAGGCCCGCCAGAAGATCTCCAGGTCCTGGCTCTGCACGGCACAGAACCACACATTCAGCTTGAGGAGCACGAGAGGCAATCAAGACTACGGCAGCCGTTTACCCATCGTCAGGCCTCAGATGATGATCGATCGTTTCGGAGCCCGCCGTAAGCAGCTTGAGGCTGCGAGGTGTCTTTATCGCCGCTCCGGATTTTGTGCCGGCTCGTCTCACCGCCGCTACGCGAGTCAAGGACACGAGCCGCCTGTGAGCCAGATATGCGGAGCTCGCGGCGGGGCCTGTGGAGGCGGGTGCGCATATGCGCTGTGACGTTCATGCTCGCGTCGGCTCATGTGGGATTCGTTTCGGTGCTCTGGGCGAAGGGGCGTTGCTGGTTGCGTCGATGGAGCGCGTCCACGGCCGTGCGGGCTGCCCGGTATGTGGCGTTCGCGGATGGTGGGATGGCGAGGTTCGTCATGGTGGCCGTCGACAGCAGTGAAGTCTGGGAAGACCGTGCTGCTGCGAGCACCTCGCGGATCGGTGCAGGCCCAGACGGACGGGCAGAGATGGCGTCGGGATGTTGACCGTGGTCCGGTGTGTCAGTGCGGCGGCGGGCGGTCTCGTCGGCGATCTGGGTGCAGGCTGCGCATGCTTGCGCGGTGTCGAGGCGGTGGTGTTGTTCGCAGCGCAGGTCGGGGCAGTGGTAGCCGCGCCGGACAATCGTGATGGCTACGGCGGTGGGGTCGTCGATGTCGTTGCGCCATTGCCATGGCTTCCAGCGTCGTCGGATCCGCTCGGTCAGTTCTGCTGGGGTTCGGCTGGTCAGTTCGGCGGCGATGGCGGTCAGTACGCGTTGCCGACCGAAGGCCGGGATGCCTTGGGCGAGTGCCATGGGGATGGCATGGCGGTACATTTCTGCGGCCTGACGTGCTGTCGCCGCGTCGTGGGGCCTTGCTCGGCGCCGCGAAATTGGGCTTCCTGTGTCGGGCGGGCTGTCGTCTACCACCTGTAGGTCGCCTGCGGCGGGAGGTTGAGATGCATCCAGCGGAGATGTCTTGTGATCATGTGCCTTCTGTGGAGTGCCCGGATCTGCAAGGGGTGACTGCCCGGTTCTGCCAGGGGTGAATGCTCTGGGTTGCGAGGGGCTCCTGGTGTGCGAGCGGCCTTGTGTGGAGTATGTGACGGAGGTCGTCGCGGCCTGATCCGGGTTCAGCACGGGGCGTACCAGGAGGCGGCCGCCGCGGCGCGCGGTGACTTCGGTCAGGCCGGCGCGTTCCAGTTCCCGGAGCCTGCGGCGGCCGGTGTCGGGCGAGGCCTGGAGCAGGGTGCCCAGGTAGCCGACGGAGGTCTCCAGCGGTCGATCGTCCCTGCCCTGGTTGGCCAGCAGCACCAGCGCGTACAGTCGCCAGGCGTTCGGTGAGATGCGCCGGCCCGAGTCGCAGGAGGCCGACAACAGATCCAGCGTCCATGCCGGCACCCGGGCGAACGACTCGCCAGTCTCGCGGGGTAGGCGCAGGACCGCATGGCGGACGGCGCGTTTGGCCCCCCGTGGCTTGGAGCGAGACAGCCACGGGCCCCCCGATATGTCAGCGAGCAGTTCGCGGCGTGCGCTGTCCAAAGTCTTCTCGCTCACACCGAGCGCCTCGGCCACCCAGCAGCGCCTCGCGTGCGCGGCGGCCTTGGCGCCGCCCAGGGCGCGGGGCATCAGCGTCTCGTACATCGCCCACGCGGCCACCGCCAGGGCGCCGTGCGAGGCCGACCGCAACAGCGAACGAGGAACCTGGATGTGTCCTCGAGGAACCGATCTGGAGGAAGTCGCGGCGGCGCCGTCCGGTGTGCCGGACGGCGTCTCTCGCGGAGAGACCGCTCCGGCCGCCGCCGTCACTTCGCACCGCCCACGCGAGAGGCGGCCGCGGACGGCGAGATCATTCCGCGTATATTCCGCAAGCGGTGGCAGCCCGGGGCCGCGACTGGCACACCGTGGCACACGCCAAGCATCGGCGGGCTTGCATCACCGCAGGTCGGACCGGGGTTTCCTACGGTCACATAAGCGCGCCCTGCAGGATTCGAACCTGCGACCGTCGGATTAGAAGCAAGATCCTTTAGTGCCACACGGTGCCGCTGGGTGATGGTTCGTGCCGTCTCAGCGCGTTTTGCGTGCCCGGCAATGCCGCGTCCTGACGGCGCATGACAGGGCGTACGAGCACGCACCGAGCACGGCCGCCGCCCCATTCGGCCCCATCATAGCTCGCGGAAGTGGAGCCCACCTTCCAGTCATGCAGGCACTGTCCGTAGAGGTCGCTCGCAGTGCTCGACGCGTGCTCTAACCCATACGCCACTTCCGTGGACGCTAACCCGTACGCCCTACCGAGTTTAGGTTCCCCTAACGGACACCACAGGCGCGGGCTCGGGTAGCGCACAGGACTATGGACCCAGCCGGACAATCACATACCTGTGCACAGGGCTTCGGAATTTGACAACGGGTTTCGGGACGATCGTTCCTGCGGGTACTGTGATCGACATCCAGTTCTGCGGGGGTTGTCCCGAACGACGGTCGTGAGGACAGGTAACGCTTTGCTACTTTCGTCGCCACTCGCGCTGGTTCGGGAGCACTCTGGAAGCATGTCGAAGACGATGCCCGAGGTGGGACGAGCGACGGGTTCGCGGCTGTGGCGCGGCATGGCGATCATCGTGCTCGTGGTGCTGGCGGCCTCTTTGGTGGCAGGGGTACTGGGGTTCGTCTACGATCCGTTCAACCTGCCCCCGAAACTGCTGGAGACCCTGGATCAACGGGCCAGCGTGATCGGCATGTTCAGCGGCATGCTGCTGGGTGTGGCCGGGCTCGTGGTCGCGATGGTGGCGTTGCGCGCGCAGAGGCACGCCGACCGCATCGCGGCCGGTATCGCCCCGCCCGAGACGGCGGCAGCTGAGCAGCAGGCTATTCAGGTGGCGACCGAAGGCGAGCGGTCGGTCCCCGTACCGGCCGACGCGCCTGACGACACCGCTCCCCAGCCCGGTGACACCGATGGGCCGTCCATCGGCACCGGCAAGTACGTGGTGGACGTGCGGTATGCCCAGGCCGTCCAGGTCGGCGAGCACCTCACGCAGCGCAATGTCTTCCACTCGCCCCCGACCCAGCCTGATCCCGCAGGCACGAGGCCCAATGGACCCGCAGCCCACTCCTGACCCGCCCGCACCCCCCGCAACGTCGTCCGCCGAGCCGCGCGCTGAGTCGTCGGCGGCGCCAGGTGGGAATGGTCAGCGGTACGTGGTCGACGCGCGTACCGCGACCGGGGTGCAGATCGGCGAGGGCAACACCCAGATTATCTACAACTACGGCCGGTTTACCTGGAGTGACACGGGGGGCGTGCCGCCGCTGGCGGACGTGCGCGGCGTGGTCGACTCCCCCTACCGCGGGCTGAACGTCTTCCAGGAACGCGACGTGGCCTACTTCTTCGGCCGAGAGCAGGTCACCGGCCAGCTCATGACCCGCCTGTCGAGCCAGGCGGCGGCCGGCGGCTTGCTGATGGTCTCCGGGGTGTCCGGCGCGGGCAAGTCCTCCGTGCTGCGCGCCGGGATCCTGCCCCGGCTGCGCTGGGCGGGTCTGGACGGCGCACCTCACGCAACCGGCTGGCCCTGCCTGCTGTTCACCCCGACCCGTACCCCGCTGGAGGAACTGGCGGTACGGACCGCGGCCCTGGCTGGCAGCGATGCTGGCGCGCTCCGGCAGGCCCTGGCCCAGGATCCGGCCGGGTTCGCCCTGACCGCCCGCCAGGCCGCCCTGCACGCCGGCGCCGCGCCCGGCCTCCCGGCGCCCAACTCACCGCCACTCGGCCCCCCAGTGCTCGATACCGAAATACCAAACGCCCCGGGGCCACCACCGCCGGCACCAGAAGCGGCCGCTCAGGGGCCGGCATCCCCAGAGGTGGATGGACAGCGGCGGCTGGTGCTGCTCGTCGACCAGTTCGAGCAGCTGTTCACGCAGTGCACCGACGACGGCCAGCGCGCCGCGTTCATCACCGCGCTGCACGCCGCCGCCACCGTCGGGCACGGCCCGGACCAGACGCCGGCGGCGCTGGTGGTGCTGGTGGTACGGGCCGACTTCGAGGCCCGCTGCGCCAACTACCCACCCCTGGCCCAGGCGGTCCAGGACCGTCACCTGCTGACCGCGATGACCGAGCGGCAGCTGCGCCTGGCCATCACAGAACCGGCCAAGCAGGCCTGCTCCCAGGTGGAGGACGACCTGGTCCAGACGCTGCTGCGGGAGATCCACACCCACCGGCCCGCCGCACCCGGCCCGCCCTCCACCGCGGCGGCCGGCGGCGCCGGGACACTGCCGCTGTTGTCCCACGCGCTGGACCAGGCCTGGCGCCACCGCACCGGCCAGATGCTGACCTTGGCCGACTACGAGCGCACCGGCGGCATCGAGGGCGCGGTGGCCGACAGCGCGCAACGCGTCTACGACCGGCTCATCCCTGCCCAGCAGGACCTCACCCGGCAGATCTTCCTGCGCCTGACCACCACCGGCAGCGACGGCACCGACACCGCCGACCGCGTGCCCCGCGCCGCCCTGACCGACGGCCGAACCCCCGCCCAGGTACGCGAGGTGGAGGCGGTACTGGAGGCGTTCGCCGCCGAACGTCTGCTCACCCTGGCCGCCGACACCGTGGAGATCAGCCACGAGGTGCTGCTGCACGCCTGGCCGCTGCTGGGAGAGCAATGGCTGGCCCAAACCCATGCCGACCGCCTGGTCCACACCCGCCTGCGTGCCGCCGCCGCCGAGTGGGCCCCCACCCGCGACCCGTCCTACCTGTACACCGGCAGCCTGCTGGAAACCGCCGCGCAACGCCTCGCCGACCCCGCCTTCCCCCTGCCCCTCGCCTCCGAGGAACGCGACTTCCTGGCCGCCAGCACCCGCGCCGACCAGCGCCGCACCCACCGCCGCCGTGCTCTTGCCGCATTGATCACTGTCTCGCTGCTCACGGGAGTCATAGGGTTTGCTACGAGAGGGTTGGACCTGTCGGCAATTTTATCGACGCTTGAGCCGACATCTCTGAACGAAACAAGCGTTAAGGTCGGCGTCAAGCCGTACCCGGGCTTTTACGAGATCATTGACGGCCGCCAGACCGGTTTCGAGGCGTCCGCTCGGAAGCGGATACTGAATTATGCGGGCGTCCAGAAATCAACGCCCACTGAGATAGGGGAGAACAACTGGGCGAGCCAGTTGACCGAAGGGTACATCGATCTTGCGATGGGGATGATTTCCGACCGCGACACCAGGGCAAACGATGTCCGATTTGCCGGATCCTACCTCAGAACCGATATCGGGCTGCTCACCCTCGCCAATGCCGATGAGCTCACTAGCACCAGCGAGCTCTCAGGAAAGACTATATGCACAGTAGAGGAAACTTCGGCGGACGCAGAGATGCGCAACCTCCAGAAAATATATCCTTCGATTCTCTCCTTCAACGGCACCAGCCCGGCCGAGTGCATTGAGAAGGTCAAGATCGGCCACGCGGATGCATACAGCACCGACCGACTCATTCTGATGGGATTCTCCACCCAGCAAGGCAACATTGACAGCAGGACAGGAAAGTCCTACTTCCGGGTGCACGATCTGACCTTTGGGAGAGAGCAACACATATCAATAGTGCTGAACAAGAAGGACAGTCAGGCATGTCAAATCCTGGTCAAAGCAATCAGCCGATACGTCAACAGCCACGAATGGCTCGCTGATCTGCGTCGCGAAGTCATCGATGAGTACTTGAGGATGGCGCCCGGCGACCACCAAATGACCGATGACGAGGTGAGGCGGAGATTCAGGCCAGCCTATATCGACGACGAACGCTGCACTGATCCACCGCTTGCCAATACCTCGAATTGACGCGGCCGGCACGTGTCCGGCGGGCCGCGACACCGACCGGTACGTCGGCGAGCGGTCGGCATAACGGCCCCGCTGTTCCCCTGCCATGGTGCTGGAACCGGTCGTGGCAGCGCCGGCCTGAGTGTGACCAAGTGTCGGGCAGAATCGTGGCCGGGATGACCTGCGGCGCCGACAGCATCACCGATCTGGACGGGCTGCGGCACTGCGCCTGCCGATAATTACATCCTGTCCCGCTCGGAAATACGGTTTCGTGCTGTGAGCTGGTGTTTTGCTGCATGATCAGGGCGGTGGCTGCGACCATCTCGAGGTGTTGTTGTCGCTGGCTTACCGGTTGGTGAGCGGCTTGTTCGGCCTGTTGGCCGTGCTGATCCGCTCTGATCTGTCCAAGGATGTTGAGCTGCTGGTGCTCCGTCAGGA
>NZ_JBQHCW010000045.1:0-40427 GCF_052068115.1 Nonomuraea sp. ZG12 | reverse complement strand
GGGAGGGTAGGGGGACGGACGTGCCATGACTCGATCCTCTCAAGGAATCAAGTCTCCATCAGACCCGGCGCGGTTCACACCAAGGGAAGAAGCGCAGACACCATGAACCGGCCATCCACGCTCCATCGGCCGTCTGACTAGGAGCGAGAGGTGGGCCCGAAGGCGCGCTCAAAGATCACGTCAAGCATGCCAACCCGTGGCTGACCTGCTTGTGAAGCACTTGACCGAGCGAGTCGTCAAAGATCTGTCAACCCATCGCGTCGCGCTTGATGATGACGACGCCAGCAGGGTTGACGACGTGACGATCGGCCACATCCGACCAAGCAACTCTAGGGTGAGTACAACACGCTCAACTTCGCCGCTGGTCCCAGTGGGGCCTGCCCGAGCGGTTCGCCAGGCGGCTGCGCGGATGACTCCGGGTCGGCGAACTGCTCACGCTGGGCTGTGTCGACCCAGAGACGGTCAGGCGACCGAGACTGTCGGGGGCGATCCGGGCATGGCGGTGGTAAGAAGATCAAGGGGCGGTAGCGGCAGGCCATGGTCGACACGCTCGGGTTCCTGCTGTGCGTGATCGTCACCGCCGCCTCCGTCCAGGACCGTGACGGTGCGCACCCGCTACTGGCCCTGCCGGGGGAGCGGTTGGCCTGACCAGCGACCTGGCAGGCCGGCCGCTCCATGGCTGCCGGAGACCCATCACATCTGCCGACCTTGTGCAGCCCCGACCGGCGGCAAAGCCTTAGAACTCCTGGTGCCCAGCCCTTGGAGGACATGGGAAGGGGCAGGACTGGCCGCCATCCTTGCGAGAACTCTCTCCGTCGAGGAATTGGACCCAAAATGACCACGAAGAATCAAGTCGTGGATCCAGGCTCAGTCACATTTCAGCTCGTGGATCCAGGCCCATTTTCTCAAGCGTTCCCGGGTAATGCTCGGTGAGCATTTCAAGGAGAGCCCTGCGCGTGACGGGTCTGCAGAACTGCAGTGCCTTCAGCAAGATCTCGCGACTCTCGAGGAACTGTTCATAAACCTCGAAGTACAGCGCATTATCCACGTATCCATTCGAGCTCTTGGCGAGGCCCTCGATGAACTCGAAACAGGCATCCAATTCCCGGTCGACCGGTTCATCCCTCAGTTTGGGCAAGAGAATCGGACGCACGAAGGCCATGGAGAGGAAATCAAACAGATCCGTCTCCTTATCCGGCCATGCCTCGAAGTTCGATCGATGCGCCTCCGGGACCTCCCGGAGAATGTCGGCAGCATGCGGGACCGTCCTGAGATAGACCTGAACGATGGATGCAAATTCGATCTTCTCCAACTAAAATCTCCACTCAAGCATTTCCATTAGGGTCTATAGAGGCCGATGCAGACAGGCCCTTCCTCTAAATTGCCGTTTCTGCGACCGCAACACCCCACGTCCTGGAAATAAGTTGAAGGTGCGGCGTGGTGCCTGCATCAGGCTGGCGACGTAGCCGCCGCGGCATGTAGCCGGGGGCTTGTGCGGCGTTGAACAACCCACCGACGAAACCAAATGCCTTGTATCCACCACGCAGTTTCACTGGCCCTCCGACCGGTCGCGGAGCCGCCTTGGGGTGGACCTGCTCGAAAGACTGACCTGTGAGGCCCGACATGGCCGGGGAATTCACGACGTTCGCTCGATTCGTCGTGATGGCTTTTAGGGTCTCTGCGTTGGACTGTACGTGAGCGAGCGTTTACTGCTCCTGTCACGTCTACTGCGTTGAGCGCGTTCCACAGGCCGGTGGCCTCTTTCATGGCGATCTTGAGATTTCGACACCCGAAAGATCAACAGGAGTCGCTCTCTTTTGTACTCCTCCTGGCCAAACACTCAACGTCGCCATACCGCATCAGAAGCCGGCACCGCCGGGGCCCTGTGGACGAAACTAGTTAGTCGGTACCATGCAACGGCCCAAACTTCGAGGACGAACGCGAATCACCGTCGTCCTCATGCCACTGGCAATGTGTTGCAGCCACGAAGTCGGGCCGCCCGTTGATGAGAAATATCTTTCCATGTTTCGGAAGAGTGAAGCCGAATGCCTCTGATCTGGGATCGCTTGGAGAAGAGATCTCTTCGATCGTAAGCTGCCTATATTCAGCATTGATCCGCATCTGCTCGACATTGCTGAAAAGCATCGTCGAAGGAGTCGATCGCGGCGAAGGCCAAGCGCAAGGCCGAACGGCGACGCAGCCAGTGCGAACGGTCGAAGGAACGCAAGCCCGGCGGGCAGCCGGGACATCGCGGAGCGGGGCTGGAACCCGCACTCGGAGACGGCATCGATGGCACCCGAAGCGCCGATCCTCCCGCCGAATGCTCCGACTGCGGTGCTGATCTGGGCGTTCACGGGGTGGCGGCGGGCCGTACCTGTCCGGTCCGACTCAGCGAAGATGACCGCCCGCTGAGTCATCGAGGTCAACTATCACGCTCGGCGAATCCGCGAACTACCGAGGCAGGACGCCTTCGCTATGCGATAGCAATTCTAGGTCGGTTGCAAAGCACGCTATTTGTCCATTTGACGTTCGCCCTATCCAGGTCGGATAGAAGCCATCCCCCATTCCGCAGTCAAAAAGGATAACATTCAAGCCGGAATCAGGATCAACCAGCTCAGCAAAACAATTTCGCATTACCAAATCGCGTGCACCGTCCAGTTTAGCGTAATCTTCTTGAGTTCGCTTCAAAAATTCCATTGCAGCGAGATCCAAATAGCATCCCTGTCCGCTATCTACCGAAAACCCGAAAAATGCATCTTCGGCTAGAAGCGTGGGATCCTGCCCAGGACACAAGGCCGGTTCCCATGAAGAAACAAGCTCTTCTTTGATCACTATTTTGGCCGCAGCCGCCCTCGGGCGTACCGGATGTGGACTTTCGTCGTAATTCACTATCGACAACATGACGTTATATTCTCCTGCGGGAATCTTTTCGGCGAACGCCTGAGAGTCGTCGATCTCGCTTTCCACTCTTATGTCGTTGTCACGCACGACAATGCGACCAGTAGAAAGTCGCAGCTTGCCTGCGTTGCGTACGGAAATACGCAGAGTCTCTCCATTGGGCCAGCGGTATCGCGCATCGTCGCGAAACATATTTTCGAAATCGGCAGCTTGGATGCCCATCGATCTGCTCCCTCGGATCACAGAAACTTCTGCCCAACTATAGCACCCCCGCCCCCTTTGTGCTAGGTGTGGGTGGCGAGGGCGGGGGTGCTATAGCGAGGGAACACTAAGGATTGTTGTGAATCACAAACATGCGATTCCCGCTACGACTGGAAACGTACATCCACATGCGTGCGGGGAGATACCTGCCACGCGATCCAGAATGGTCCGGGATAACAGCGTAGAAAACTCTTTCTCCAGCATCGAGTCGACGGCCAACTTCACGTTCGACCCCGCGCATTTTCTGCTGATTCGCGTCCGCATAAAGCACGGTCATGTTACGTGGATCAGTGTTGCTTCCACCGAACTCGCGAGCGATCAGATGCGACCGGTCTACGCCGGTGTACAGGCTGAATCCTGCGGGTGTCACCCGCGACGAATTGTCTAGCATTGCTGGCCGGCCTTGCAGACACGCTATGGCGCCAGTGGGCTGTCCGCCGGTGTGAGGAGATCTCCGGTCGAGTTCGAAATATTGGATCTCGCTTGGCGCATATTGATCTGCATCGCTACAGCGCCTGCCGTCTTCCTCCAGATTATTTCTGAGCTTATCCATGTCTATTTGCTCATCTTGCGGCGTGTCGCCAGAGAGCATTAGGAGTAAACTAAGAACGCCTGCAAGGCGAAGTCCTGGCGAAATACTATTAGTTGGTGTTTGAACGCCCTTAGTCTGCAGACCGATGCCTATTGGCCCTGTGACGAGCCCGAGATCAGCATCTTCGACCCTGGGCGTTTCGCCGGTTTTGCGAGAATTTCTCTTTGCGGCATCTTCCTGCAATCCCCGATAGCCGCCGTTCCTGCCGTTGGCGTAATCATCGGGAATGTGGCCGTCTAGCTCGATGCCGGTGATGGGGTTGCCGCCGGTGAAGGCGTAGCGGTTGCTGGTCCAGGGGTCGGTGCCGAGGCTCAGGTCGTCGAGGGCGCCGTTGTAGGTGTCGCGGAGGAGGAAGCGGTTGAGGCCGGGGTTGTAGTCGCGGAACCCCATGTCGTACATGCCGGTGGAGTTGTCCCAGCGCTTGCTGTTGAAGCGGTAGGGGTTGTACTCCTCCTTCGCGGTCGGATCGACGGGTTCCGGCTTGTCGACGCCGGTGAAGAGTTTGTCGTCGTTGCTGCCGTAGGCGGTGTAGCCGTAGGTGGCGCGGGTGTCACCGGTCTCCGAGGTGATCTGTTCGACATCGGTGTGCGGGTTGTAGCCGTAGTAGGACGACTCCTCGCGGTTGTCGTCGGTGAATTTCACCTGTGCCAGGCGTTCGCCCCACGGGCTGTATTGGAAGGACTTGGTGAGCTGGCCGGCCACCTCTTCGTCCAGGACTTCGGCTGAGAGGCCGAGGTAGGAGTAGGTGGTGGTTTTGGCGTTGGCGGTGCCTTCCTTCTCCGTCTTCGACGTCGTCCGGTCGAGCGGGTCGTAGCTGTAGGTGGTGACGGTGCCGGTGACCCCATCCCCGCCGAGCTTCTCGTGGCGGGTGACGTGGTCGAAGCCGTCGTAGGTGTACTTCTCCTGGGTTTTGCCGCCGCCCTGGATGGTGCGCAGCCGGCCGTAGGGGTCGTAGGTGTAGGTGGAGGTGGCTCCGGCGGTGACCGAGGTCATGAGGCGGTTGCGGTCGAAGGTGAAGGTGGTCTGCTTGCCGAGGACTTCTTGTTCCCAGACGTTGCTGTTGGCGTCGTGGGAGTAGGTGTCGGTCTCCGCTGCGCCGCCGCCGACCGGTGTCTTCACCGACGTGGTGATGCGGTCACGGGGGTCGTAGGTGTAGGCGTAGTCGTGTTCCAGGTAGGCGCCGGGGCTGTCGGCGTTCTGGATCTTGGCGTGGTCACGGGCGCGGTGCAGGTTGCCCTGGTAGCCGAGGGTGTGTTCGGCCACGACCGTGGCGTTGGGCTTTTTCTCGATCGAGTGGCGCAGGACGCCGGACAGGAAGTAGTCGTAGTCGACGGTGTTGCCGTTGGCCTTGGTCTCGGTGAGGCGTTCGGCGCGGGGGGTGTAGGTGTAGCCGGTGGTCTTCGGCGCGGTGTCGGTGGCGTTCTTCTTGTTGACCACCTCGTCGACCAGGTCACGGATGTCGTAGCGGTAGGTGGCCAGGGTCTTGTCGTGGGTGCGCTGGGTGACGGCGCTGTTTTCGTTGTAGACGTAGCCGGTGGTGTTCTTCAGCGCGCCGTTGAGCTTCTCCTGGATCTGGTCGATCTGGTTGAGGTTGGTGTAGGCGATGTCCCACAGGTCGATCTTGGCGGTGGGTGAGCTATCGGTGATCTGGGTGAGGTTGGCGTTGGGGTCGTAGGTGTAGGCGAAGTCCTTGGCCTCGGTGTCGGTCTCGCCGGAGTTGTCGCGCACCAGCTTGACCGCGTCGGCCACGACGCTGCCGTTGGCGTCGTCGGTCAGTGTGACCGAGTGGGCGGTGCTGGCGGTGAAGGCGAAGGTGCCGAGTTCGACCCAGTCGCCCGCGTTCTGGCTCTGGTCGATCGTGGCTTGGGCGGTGCCGCCGTCGTGGTTGATCGTGTAGGTGGCGTCGGTGGCGGTGGCGCCGGGCGGGTATTGGGCGTGCACGGTGTAGCTGCCCGCGGCCGGGGTGGTCAGGTTCCAGGTGAAGGTGGATGAGCCGGTGCCGGCGGGCGCGGTGGCGTAGTCGTAGCCGACGAACCCCTCGGTGGCCGTCACCGTGGCCTGCGGGCCGACGATGTTGGATGACGGGGTGCCGCCCGAGGTGGTGGTCCAGGAACCGACCGCGGTCACCTGACCGGTGTCGGAGTTGTCGCCCAGCACCACGTCGAGGCCGAGCGGGACGCCGTCGTCGGAGTGGGTCTTGAGCTTGCCGTCGGGGTAGTACGTCCAGTCCAGGGCACGCTGCGACGAGCCGCCCGCCGAGGTGACGGTGCGGTTGGTCTGCAGACCGAGCTGGTTGTAGTCGTAGGTGGTCTTGATGTCCCATGCGTCGGTGGTCGTCTTGTTCCAGCCGTTGTCCCAGTAGGACATGGTGGAGACGTTGCGGACGCTCTGGCCGTGCGAGGGCGGGTGCGAGATCTCCTTCAGCCGGGAGACCGCGTCGTAGGCGTACAAGACGCTGTCGGGGGTGTTGTAGACCGGGTCGTCCGGATCGAACGGGTAGATCTGCTCGACGGGCCGGTTGAGCTGGTCGTACTTGGTCTCGTTGATGAAGTCCGCGGGGTCGTCGGCGGTCTCCACGCCGCGCGGGGTGACGGTCTTGGTCTGGTTGCCGACCTGGTCGTACTCGAAACGGGTGGTGACGTACTTGATGACGCCGTCGGTCTCCGCATGCGGGACGCGCGTCTCGCTCACGTCGCCGCGCTGGTTGTAGACGGTGATCGCCTGGTTGCCCTCTTCGTCGGTCTGGCCGACGGGCAGTCCGTCCAGGTCGAAGGTGACGCTGGTGGCGTGGCCGGCCGCGTCGGTGACCTTGATGACCCGGTGGTTGCGGTCGGGGGTGTAGATCGCCGTGTGATCGGCTTCGGCCGTGGTGTTCTTGCGCGGGTCGATCACCTTGATGGTGTTGCCGACGTTGTCGTACGCGTAGGTGATCTTGTGCTGGTCGGCGTTGAGGACGTCGGTCAGCTGGTAGATCGGGTCGTAGACGTAGGTGGTGGTGAACTGGGCCGCATCGGCACCGGTCAGGTTGCCCTTGGGCTCGGTCTGGGTCTTGAGGTTGCCGGCCAGGTCCCAGGTGAAGGTGGCCTTGCGCGCGTCGCCGCTCTCGCTGTCCTTGGGCAGGTTCGACTCGAGTAACTGGTCGGCCTGGTCGTAGACGGCGGTGGAGATGGCGCCGTTCGGGGCGGTCGCCTTGGTGATGTTGTCGTTGCGGTCGTAGACCGGCGCCGGGGTGACGATGTGGACCGCCGGAGAGGCGTCCTGGTCCTTGGGGACCTTCGACTCCAACGGGCGCTTGAACAGGTCGTAGGTCTGGGTGGTGGTCTTGCCGAGGGCGTCGGTGACCGACAGCACGTTGCCGCGCACGTCGTAGGCGGTGGTGGTGGCGTTGCTGTACGCGTCGGTGATCGTCTCCGGGTAGCCGGAGGGGTGGTAGTCGCCGAACGTGGTGGGGTTGCCGTTGGCGTCGGTGGCCGTGGTCAGCTGGCCGAGCGGGTCGTAGGCGTAGGAAGTGGTGTAGTCGCCGGTGGCCGGCGATTGCACGCCGAGCGGGTCGGTGACCGTGGTGAGGTTGCCGTTGGCGTCGTAGCCGAAGGCCCACTTGCGGCCTTCCGGTGAGGTCTTCTCCACCAGGTCGGCGACGTGGCCGTTGAGGAAGCTCTGGTAGGCCAGCACGGTGGGTGCGGTGCCGTTGTGGTTGGCCTCGGCGTCCTTCAGCTCCAGCGGATAGCCGGTCTTGGGATCGTAGCTCCAGGTCGCGAACGCGCCGTTGGCCTCGGTCAGTTTGACCACGTTGTGGTCGTCGGGGTCCCACTCCAGCGCGGTGGTCTCGTTCTTGGCATTGGTGATCGAGGTCGGCCGGCCGTAGGCGTCCAGCACGTACGCGCTCTGGTGGGTCAGCGGGTCGGTGACGGTGGCGTGGATGACCCCACCGGCAGGGCCGTCCGGGTCGACGTAGTCGAAGCGGGTCACCCCGTCGAGCCGGTCGGTGAGGGTCTCGATCTTCCACTTGTCCTTGGGGTCGACCGGCGCCTCGTAGTAGGCCAGGTCGCTGGTGTTGCCGCGCGGATCGGTGACGGCGACGAGCTTGACGTTCTTGGCGCCCTGGGTGGCGTCGTAGCGGAAACCGAACGTCTTGGCGCCGTCGTCGCCTTCGCCGTCGACCATCTTGGCCATCAGGCCCTTGTCGGTGTAGGCGAAGGTCACCGTGCGGCCGGCGATGTCGGTGATCGACTCGACGTTGTCGATGATGTGCGGGTTGGTCAGCTTGGTGTCGGTGACCGGCTGCCAGGTCTCGTCGTCGATGTAGGTGTAGTCCTGGCCCTTGGCGTAGTAGTCCAAGGTCAGCGTCTTACGGCCGGCGGCGTCGGTGATGTACTGCAGGAACTTGGTCGGCTTGTTGGCCGAGCGGCGGCGTTCGTAGGTGAACGACATGGTGTTGCCGTTCTTGTCGACGATCGCCGACTGGAAGCCCTCGCCGTCGAAGAAGAACTGGGTGCGGTCCGGCTTGGTGAACACCCAGCGCCGTTGCTCGGCCAGGTCGCGCTGCTCGGACGGGAAGGAGGACGGGTCGACCTGCTGCAGGTACAGGTGCACGCCACGCGGATGCGTGTACGCACAGGTGTCGTAGTCACACGCCTGCGGATCCTGACCTTCGGGCAGGGTCCACACATGGGTGGTGCCGTCCCCGTCGGTCAGTCGCACCTGGGAGGGCCATTCCTGGCCGGGAGGGTGGAACTGCAGTTGCGAGCCGAGCTTGGCCAGCGTGGAGGTCTGCAGGCTCCAGCCGTAACCGAGTGAGGCGGTGGAGGTGTCGAGGCTGTTGTACGTCATCCGGGCGAACGTCTGCGCGCCCCGGGAGGGGTTGGAAAAGGCGTTGTAGCCCCAGACGACGTTGCCGGCGTACAGGTTCGTCAGCGCGGTCGTCCCGGCGCCGGTGTTCTTGCCGGTGTAGGAGTAGAACTTCTCCAGCCCGAGCAGGTCGGAGGTGGGCGAGTGGACGCGGATCTGCTGCGGCAGTTGCGGCAGGTGATGGGTGGCCGACTTCCAGTTGTTGGTGAGCGTGTCCTGCACGTCCCACACCAACTGGACGCCCTCGATCTTGTTCGTGCCGTCGCCGCTGACGTCGGGGGCCTTGACGTCGGCGTTCACCGGAGCCGACTCGCCCGGTGCCAGGTCGTAGGGCAGCGGGGTCTTGAGCTGGTTGGCGGCGGTGGAGATGTCGGTGCCGTCGGGCAGTTTCCAGTGGTAGCCGACCACGGTGGAGGCCGCCGGCCAGGTGTGGTCGGTGGTGTTGGTGACGGTCAGCGGGATCTGCCGGACGGCGCCTGAGTCCATCCGCTCCGGGGTGCCGGGCACGTACCAGGCCGAAGCACCCGCGTTCTGCTCGGCGTAGACGACCCGCAGCCGTGGCCGCAGCACCGGCTCGTCCGCCTCGCCGGACAGGAAGGACACCGACTGCTTGGCCGTACCGGCCTCGCCGGCGACCTTGACCAGCAGGCCCTTGTTCGCGGCCGGGTCGGCCACCCATGCCTTGGCCGCGTCTGTCACCGTCCAGCGGCGCCAGCCTGGCGTGGCGTCGATTCCCGGCACGCTGGCGAGCACCGCCGCGTCGACGTCGCCGCCCGGACTGGTCCAGGGTGTGTTCCAGGTCGCCGTCTCGTCGAAGCCGCCGGTCAGCCGGTGGGCGTCGAAGCTTGCGCCGGTGCCGGTGGAGTTCGCCGCCCACAGCGACAGGGTGGTCTCGCTGATCCGCGCGTCGGCGGGGATCTGCGCGGCGAAGTCGTCGAACGTCACCGCGGCGCGGGTGTTGCCGAGCGCGGTGGTGGTGTTGCCCACCTGCAGCCGCTTCTGCCCGGCCACCTCATCGTGGCCGGTGGCGGGCTCACCGGAGGACAGCGTGGTGTCCGCGCCGCCGTACAGGGTCTTGGCGACCTGCCCAGGTCGCGGCAGCACCACCGTCAGCTCCTGCGACGGCGAGCGCTGCCCGTTCTTCAGCACCGCCTCCACCCAGTAGGTCGCCTCGTGGATGTAGGACGGGTCGGCGACCGCGTCGGTCGCGCCGCCGCTGGAGGTGTCCACATACTCGGTGACATCCGCCGGCAGCGCGGTCACCAGGGAGTCGGAACTGGTGGAGTGGCCGTCACCCAGCTGGCACCCGGACGGGCAGTAGCGATACAGCTCGTAGCCGGCCAGGTCGTCGGAGGCGTCCTCCGGGGTCGGGTCCGCGTAAGCCGTCCACGACAGCGCCGCGCCCACCGAGGTGGTGGAGGTGACCGGCTTCAGCGTCACGCTCGGCGTGCCGTACGTGACCACCAGGCGAGGATGGTTGACTGTCTCGCCGAACATGCCGTCGCCGCCGTAGGCGTTCTCGGCGGCCGCTTCGTAGACCGGGCCGCCGACCGGAGCCGTCGTCGCCTCGTCGGCTGCCTTCAACATCAGGCCGTAGGTCCAGAACGACTGGGACAGCCAACTCTGCACCACGTTGGTGACGTTGAAGGAGTGCCAGCGCGACAGCTCACCCGGCTGCCGGGTCACGGCGGCGGCCGCGGTGGGGTCGAACGTCGGCTGATCCCTCCAGGTCACAGTGGACGCGCCCCACTCGGAGGTGATCTCGTGCGCGCCCACCGTCACCGGGCCGGTCTCCCCCAGCGCCTGGTCGAAGTAGACCTCCAGCCGGGCGTCGTCGACCAGGACGTTCTCGTCCGGTAGCGCGTCCACCACCTGAATGTTGATCAGTGAACGGTTGATCGCGCCGGCGCTGGTCTTACCCACCGGCAGTTGCCAAGCGTCGTTGTAGTTGGCGGTCCTGGCCGCTGAGCTGACGTAGGTGTCCTCGGCACCGGCCCAGCCCGGCTGCAGCGCGATCGTGGGATCGATCACCACCGGCCACTTGCGCTCGCCCGCCGCCAGCCAGGCGGCGTCGGGCTTGAGCGTGATCGTCGCCTCGCCGCCCTGCTGGGTGACCTCTTGGGTGACCGCGTCGGAGTAGCGCTTGCCGTAGGGGGAGGCCGGATCGTTCTCGGCGTCGAACATGAACGGCTTCGGGATGGTGAACGCCGCGGTGCCGTCCTCACCCACGAACGCGATCGACCCGTCCGCCCGGGTCTCGGCCCGCAATCCACCCGTCTTGACGGTGAACGCCAATGACGTGCCCGCCGTCGGCGGTTCGGTCAGGACCAGATACTCCTTCACCCCTTCCGAGGTGACCTGGTAGATCAGGTCCGTGCCGTCCCACACCCCCCGGTAGGTGACCGTGGAGCCGTTCACCGCCGGCGTCAGCTGCCGCCCCTCACCGGCCACGCCCAAGGTGAGTTGTCGCTCACCGGCCTTGACCCGCAGCAGCTTGTCGGACTTGTCGCCGAACCGGGTGCCGTAGCCAGCCTTGTCGTTACCGTGGACGAACCCGTCCTCCGACAGCCCCTCGATGCGGGTGTCGATCGGCTGCCAATCACCTTCGCCGTCCCGGTAGTGCAACGGCCGGGCCGACACCTCGGCCTGCGACCGCCCGTCCTCCAACTCGTACACCCTGCTGAAGCGGGACCGTTCACCGGTCAGTTCCTTGACCCGCTCACCCGGCGGTGCGGCGACCTTCCGCTCCGGCGCGGTCGTGGTGGCGCTGCGGCCCGGCAGCGAGATCTCGCCCTTGGCCGGGCGTATCTCGCCCTTGGGCTGCTCGGCGAACCAGCCCGCCACCGTGCCGCTCAGCCACGAAGAGAACCGGGCGGCCACCCCCGGCTCGGCGGAGGTCGGAAGCGTCGTCTGGGCCGCTACCGGAGGCGGCGGAGCGAGCGCTACCAGGACAACGAACGCGGACAGGGCCGCCACGTAACGCCGCCACCGTCCGTGACGATGGCGGCGGGGCGATAAGGGTTCGGAACTCTGATCGGGGGGCGACTGCGCCATGACGGGCACTCCACTCCGCACGGCCGACGAGCGGCCGTACATAAAGAGGACCTAAATAGATCCGCAGAGCAAAACACCCGAATCAGGCCACACAACGACATAACCGGTCAATGATCACCCAAGGTGACGATCGTGATATCCGAACACTCGACCGATCACCCCAGGACAGCGGCCCCCGGCTGCGAAGATCCACCCCATCCGCCACGATCGACCTGACCCATCGTCAACGTGACCGTCCGTAAACAGTGCAGGTCGAGATCGACTGGGCGCCATCGAGGCCGGAACGTGACTCACAGCTAACTCACAGCAAAACGGCCAGCCCCAGCATGGCCGCGAAATACCTCTCTACCTGCACAAAGCCGACGAACACCCAGGTGCGCCCAAGAGATCACACGAACAGACGAACCGGAGGACAGCCATCTGCATCGACCCAACGGGCCCACACCGCCATCCGACGGAACCGCGTCAGCCCTCTTGACGACATGCCACCTCCCATGTCTAGATCAATTCGGCTCATCTGAAGATCCCGGAGGCTGTACTTGGCGCTGACCCGCCACTCACCGTTGTGACCCCCCGCGACCCATCACCCCACGACCGACCCACCCCCCGTGCCCGAGCCTTCGGAATCGCCACCGTCCTGGCCGGCCTCATGCACCTGGTCCTCGCCGCCATCCTGCTCGGCATACCCAGCAGTACTCCCACCCTGGACCCGTTCGACACCCCCGACAGCGACGCCACCACCCCGCCTGCCGCCGCCCAGCCCGCATCCGCTCTGGGCCAGGACCGCACCACCTCCGTGCCCACAGCCTCCGTCCCCACGGCTCGCACCTCCCCCGTCACCGTCACGCCGCACCCGAGCATCCGGCCCACGCCCGGACGAACCACCGAACCCGCCCCCGCCAGAACCCGCCACCCCACACGCACCCCATCGCCCTCGCACGCCCAGACGACGACAGCCCCCACCCGACGACCGGCCGGCGGGCCTGCCACGCGGGAAACGTCGCCTGCCACGAAACGCGCCACGACCCCGCCCACAGCCGACGACCCGCCGGTCACCTCCAAGCACACCCCTCCAGGGCAAACCCGGAAACCTGCAGGCCAAGCCGCCGACAAGACACCTCCCGGCCAGACGAACCAACCACCCGGCCAGGCCGCCGACAAGACCCACGGGCCGAAGGACGAACCAGTCGCCAAGGCTGGCCATCGTGCTGAAAAACTCGACGGCTCCAACAACGCCCCGCATGGGAACAACGCCGCACCAATGCGGTGAAATGGCACCACCTGGTACAGCTGCAACCAGCCAGCCTGGATCAAGAGACGCTGATCGCATCAGCAAGTCCCGTGGCTCAATCTGTGGTGGTTGCTGATGGGATTAGCTCTGCCGAAGGTTCCAGTCGGGCGCGAGGATGGAGTGCACGACGAGGGGCGGATCCTGATATGGGACGTTCCCCTTACTGACTACAGTCAGTCCAGCACCGTGCCTCTGCCTGGCCATCGTGTCCATCTGCAGTACCGGGCCGCCATGGTCGCTGAGCAGTCGAACTCCGCTCAGCAAGCACGTGGCCCGGCACTGTGGTGCGTAGACAACTCTACGACCGGAGGACGGTGAAACTGCGGCTGAGCAAGGGCCTTAACTAAGCCACGACGCCACAGAATACGGCAGTTTCCAATCAGCGCCGGTCAGCTGGTGTTTCAGTGCATGGGAACGGGTGACCGTCGCGGGTCACCGTAGATGAGTAAGAACGAAGGTTCGCGTCCAAAGGGATCGCAGACTGCTGAGAGGCGGTTGGTGCCGCTCTCGGTGTGGTTGTGTTCCGACACCATGCCTGGAAGGTCCAACGCCAAGGACAATCCGCGCGCGATCGATGCGGTATGTGGGCGTCATCGCCAGGCCGTTGGGCGGGAGCTGGCGCGGCATTTGATCGGTGCCTGCACTCGTCCGGGTGGGGTCGTCGCGGACGTCTTCACGACGAGTGAGACGGTGCTCGTCGCGGCGGCGGAGATGGGGCGGCTGGGGATCGGGTGTGTTCCGCGTCTGCCGGTCGCCCAGCACCTTGTCGGCCGTCTGCGGCGGGAGCTTACGGCGGAGCAGCGGGCGGCGGTGAGAATGCGCCCGCATGGGCCGCATGAGCTTCGGGAGGCGCTGCTCGGACTTGAGGGCCGGGTTGAGCTGTTGATCGCGGCGCTTCCGCCGTACCCGGAATTCGGACAGCCGATCGGCTCGGCTGGAGTCTCCTGCCCCGCGTGTCGGACCGAGCAGCCGACGCTCGGAGCGCCACAGCTGGGCCGGTTCCTGGAGGATGCGCGGCATGTTCTCGCGCCGGGTGGTCACTTGGCTGTGATCACGACGGCCCGGTACGAGCGGGGCAGGCTGGTGGATCTCGCGCCGGGGATCATCCGGCGCGCGTCGCGGGCCGGGCTTACCTACCTTCAGCACGTCATCGCGCTGCGTGTCCCGGTCGAAGGTGATGCCCTCGTGGTTCAGCCTGGGCCGGCAGAGCTGGCGCAGCTTCGCCGTGCTCAGGCTGCGGAGCTGCCGCCGGTGGTGTCGGTGCACGCGGACGTCTGCCTGTTCGCCCGCACCGTCGGAGGCGTCCGATGAACGAGAACGTTCTGTCGTCGGTGCTGTTCACCGGTCAGTTGCAGTCTCGGGTTCAGCGGCGTGGCCGGTATGTGGCGGAGTCGATGCGGCATCCGGGCAAGATGCTCCCGTCGATCGCCGCTCAGGTGATCTCCGCGTTCACTGCGCCGGCGAGCTGGTGGTGGATCCGATGTGCGGGATCGGGACCACCTTGGTGGAGGCGGTGCATCTGGGGCGGGAAGCGGTGGGGATGGAGTATGAGGCGGATTTCGCCGGTCTCACTGCGGCGAACATCCAGTACGCCCGCTCTCGTGGGGCGACGGGGAGTGCTCGGGTGACCTGTGGGGACGCGCGGAACATCGCGGCGGTGTTCTCAGGTTTGCGGGGCGAGGCCGCGCTTGTGCTGACTTCCCCGCCCTATGGGGCGCACACGCATGGGCATGTCCGCTCCGGTAGCCGGGACGGTGGCGGGCCGGTCGAGAAGTGGAATCACCGTTACTCCGCCGACAAGGGCAATCTCGCTCATCGGCGGTTGCCCGAGTTGATGGAGGGGTTCGGGCGGATCCTGTCCGGGTGCGGTGAACTGCTGCGTCCAGGTGGTGTGGTTGCGATCACCGTTCGGCCGATTCGGGTCGACGGGCAGCTCGTCGACCTTCCTGGTCAGGTCATGGCGACGGCTGAGGAGGCTGGTCTGGTGCTCGCCCACCGTCTGGTGGCGTTGCTGTGCGGGCTGCGCGATGGCGGGTTGGTGAATCGGGCGTCGTTCTTCCAGATGTTGGAGGCCTGGCGGAGCCAGGAGAAGGGACTGGCGGTGTGTGCCGCGGCTCACGAGGATCTGCTCATTCTACGGAAGCGGGGTGGCCAGGCTTGAGGGTCGCAATACCTGTTAGTACGACGACGCAGGGATGGAACTGCTCCTCGTTTTCCACAGGCTGTGTACAGCTGTGTGCGGCTGGACGGCCAGGAGGCCGTGTCCAGAGCGTGGTTGACATCGGTTGTCGAGTCGAGCGGTCATGTAGGACCGCCGGGGGTGGGTGGGCCCGTAGGGCCCGGCCCGGTCGCCGGTGGGCGTGGGGACTCGTTCCGAGCCGGAGCGAGTCGTGAGCGGCGCAGGTGGCGGGCTGCGGTTGGTCGTGCCGGGGGAGGAGCTGCGGCTCACCCCCGGCGCGGCCGGTGCGCTGCTGCGGATCCTGCTCAAGGCCGTCGCCCGCGCCAAGCAGCCACAGACCGCGAAGGAGCAGGAAAGATGACGATCAGGTTCGGCTTCTACGGCCGGGTGTCGACCGAGGACAACCAGGACCCGGAGGCCTCACGGGCTTGGCAGTTGCATCGGGCGCGAGCGCTGATCGAGTCGCGGGGCGGGGAGGTCGTCGCGGAGTTCTTCGACGTCGACAAGTCCCGCTCGATTCCCTGGCAGCTCCGGCCGCACGCGGCGGCGCTGATCGAGGAGCTGAAGGATCCGGAGCGGGGCTTCGACGCGGTGGTGATCGGTGAGCCGCAGCGGGCGTTCTACGGCAACCAGTACAGCCTGACGTTCCCGTTGTTCGAGCACTTCGGGGTGCCGCTGTGGGTGCCCGAGGTCGGCGGGCCGATCGATCCGGTGAACGAGGCCCACGACATGATCATGGGCGTGTTCGGCGGGCTGTCGAAGGGCGAGCGGAACCGCATCAAGATCAGGGTACGTGCCGCCATGGCGGCGATCACCGCGACCGAGGGAAGGTTCCTCGGCGGGCGTCCCCCGTACGGCTACAGCCTCCAAGACGCCGGTCCGCACCCGAACCCCGGCAAGGCGGCCGACGGGCGGAGACTGCGGCGGCTCGTGGCCGACCCGGTCACCTCACGGGTGGTGCGGTGGATCTACAGCGAGTTCCTCAAGGGACGCGGCTACCTGGACATCGCCGAAGACCTGACGCTACAGGGCATCTTGTCGCCGTCGGCCAGCGATCCCGGCCGGAACAAGCACCGCGATCAGCGGGCATGGTCGAAGTACGCGGTCCGGGTCATCCTCACCAACCCGCGCTACACCGGCCACCAGGTGTGGAACAAGCAGCGCAAAGACGAGATCCTCCTGGACATCGAGAACGTCGCGCTGGGCACCACGACCAAACAGCGATGGAACACCAAGGACCAGTGGATCTGGTCGGAACATCCCGTCCACGACGCGATCGTGAGCGTCGAGGAGTACCAGCGAGTCCAGGAGATTCTCGCCACGCGTGCCCGAGGCCAGTTCAGCCAGCGCCCCCACCCCACACGGCGTCCGTACGCCTTCCGGGGAGTGCTGTTCTGCGGGTACTGCGAGCGCCGGATGCAGGGCAACTGGAACAACCATCAGGCCCTACTACCGGTGCCGTTTCCCCGCCCAGTACGCCATCGTCAACGAGCCCGACCATCCCAAGGTCGTTTACCTTCGGGAGTCGGAGATTCTGGATGAGGTCGATGGCTGGCTGGGTACCGCGTTCGGCCCGGAGAGGTTGGAACACACGATCGCGGCGATGGCCGAGCAGGCGATCGACCCGAACGAGGCGGCCGTGATCGACCTGCGCAAACGACTGTCGGAGTGTGACCGCAAGCTCAGCCAATATCGCTCCGCGCTCGACGCGGGAGGCGACCCGATCGAGATCTCCTCGTGGATCAACGAGACGAAGAGCGAACGCGCCCGCTTGGAGGGGGAGCTGAAGGCGGTTCCGGCTGCCCAGCGCATCAGCGTTGAGGAGATCAGATCGATGATCGAGGAGGTCGGCGACTTGGTTCGCCTGGTCTCGGAAGCGGACCCGGATGACAAGGCCGACCTCTACACCCGGCTCGGGCTGAAGCTCACGTACTACCCAGAAAAGCAATATGTGGAGGCCCGGATTACTCCGGAACCCCCACATGTGCGAGCGGTGTGTGTCCGAGGGGGGACTTGAACCCCCATGCCCCGTAAAGGGCACTAGCACCTCAAGCTAGCGCGTCTGCCTATTCCGCCACCCGGACGTGGTGCCTGCACGCGAGACCGTCATCTCGCGTCGGCTCCGTAAGGTTAGCAAACTCTGGGGGGTGCGTCATACCGGGAATCTGGAGAGGCGCCCTGGAGCCGGCCGGGAGGCGATTCGGCCGTGAAAACTGTCCTCGATGCGGGCGTGTCATGGGGTGGACGGGCAGGTCGGGGCGATAAGGGACGGTTTGTGGCGGGTGGACTTGACCGGTCACTGGATCTCAGTCGAAAAGGCTTTGCGGCAACCATGGGTGCTGCTACGGTTACTTTCCGTTGAGGGGTGAGTCCAACGGACCGGCCTCACGATGTGAGGTCGGTCCAGGAGCTCAGGAGGTCACGTGGCACGCACGTCGGTGCAGCAAGTGGGGGACATGTCCCTCGCTGCGCGACGCGTGCCCGCGACGATCTCGGCGGACGGTTCGATCACCTGCCGGGCTGACCGGATGGCGCGGTTCGCGGCCGGCGCCCGTCGGGTCATCGTGCGAGCGGCCGCGGCCGGCGTTCTGCTGGCTGCTGGTTGGTTGCTCGCCGTTGCGTTCGGGATGCTCTTCGCCGCTCCGGCGGCCGCGGACACCACCGCGGCGACAGGAGTCGGCACCCCTCAGCCGGCCACCGGCATCTCGCCGGTGAGCGGGATGACCTCGGCGTCGGATGACGCCGGGGCGATGGCGGGGCTGACGGTCGACGGGCTCACGAGCCAGTCCGACCCTGGCCTGCCAGCACCTTCCACCGCCGACAACATTCTGGACACCGATGGTCTGGTGCCCAATGGCGGTGGCAACGGCCCCTTCGGGCCGCATGTGGGCGATGTCGCGCGGTCTGATTTCGACCCGCGGCTAGAGGCTCGGCACGTCCCCTGGGCGTTCGAGCTCCCCCCTGTCGTCCGCACAGCGGCGGACGACCCCTCCTTCTCACCTGACTGATCCCCACCACAGGTCCCGGCTTTCGACTGCCGGCGGCGGAGCGCGGCCTGACTGCCCCTCCGCCAGTGGGTGACACGTCAATCACTGGTTCGCCAATCCGAGGTCTCCGCTGTGCGCGGTGCGCCAACGACCTCGCACGGCCTCGGCTGCCCGCGAACTGTCAGGTATTCCCCCAAATCATCAGTAGGAGCATCCATCATGCGTACGTGGGCGAAGGCTTCGGCCCCTGCGGCTCTGCTCGCGGTTGCAGTCATGTCTTTCGGCGGCGGCACCGCGCTCGCCGACACCTCCGGTGACGGTTCCATCGGCGGCGGCAACCAAGTCAACCTTCCCATCTCCCTGCCGATCGACATCAGCGGCAACTCCGTCGCCGCGGTCGGCGAGTCCACCGCCTCCTCCCGGGGTGGCGCGTCGGTGGTCGACACCGGCAGGGGCGGCATCCCCAACGAGACCTCCGGCAACCACAGCGTGCTGGGCGGCAACCAGGTCAACGCGCCGATCAGCGCGCCGATCAACGCCTGTGGCAACGCGGTCTCGCTGGTGGGCAGCTCCGACGCCGGGTGCACGGGCGGCGCCACCGTGCGTAAGTCCGGCAAGGGCGGCTCGGGCGGAAACCGTACCTCTGGCGACCACAGCGTGCTGGGCGGCAACCAGGTCACCGCGCCGATCAGTGCGCCGATCAACGCCTGCGGCAATGCGGTGGCGATCTTCGGTGACGCGACGGCGGGCTGCAAGGGCGGCTCATCGGTCCGCGACACCGGGCCCGGCGCGGGCGGTAACAGGACCTCCGGCAGGAGCTCGGTGCTCGGCGGCAACCAGGTGATCGCGCCGATCAGCGCGCCGATCAACATCTGCGGCAACTCCGTGGCGGCCTTCGGGCAGGCGTTCTCCGGGTGCAAGGGCGGCTCGACCGTCACCAACGGCGGCGGGCACGGCCACCACCACGGCTACCAGAGCGCGCGCCACCACCAGGGCTCGACCGGCAACGACACCGACGGCCGCTTCGGCGCGGGCAGCGGCAACCAGGTCATCGCCCCGATCAGCCTGCCCATCACCGCCTGCGGCAACGCGGTGGGCAACGCTCAGGCCGGATGCGCCGGCGGCGCGTCGGTGCACAACTCCAAGAGCGGCTCCGGCGCGGGCGGCAACAGGACCTCCGGCCGGTCCGGCGTGCTGGCGGGCAACCAGGTGGTGGCCCCGGTCACCGCGCCGGTCAACGTCTGCGGCAACGCCGTCGCGCTGTTCGGCGAGGCGTTCGCCGGCTGCAAGGGCGGCGCCTCGGTGAAGAACGGCGGCAAGGGGGCCGGTGGCAACACCACCTCGGGCCGTTCGGGTGTCGGCTCGGGCAACCAGGTCGTGGCCCCGATCACCGCTCCGGTCAACGCCTGTGGCAACGCCGTCGCGGCGCTCGGCCTCGCCGAGGCCCACTGCAAGGGCGGCGCGGCCGTCTCACCCCACCACGGCGTGGGCGGGGGCGGCAACAGGACCTCCGGCCGGTCCGGCGTGCTGGCGGGCAACCAGGTGGTGGCCCCGATCACCGCGCCGATCAACGTCTGCGGCAACGCGGTGGCCGTCCTGGGTGACGCCGCCGCCGGGTGCCTCGGCGGGGCGCACGTCGGTCAGCCTCCGCACGACGGTGGCCACAACCCCTACGTGCGGCATGTGAGCAAGGTCTCCCCCGCCGGGACGGGCGGCACGCTGCCCGCACTGCCCGCCGTTCCGGCGCTGGGTGGGCTGCAGGAGGTCGGCACCATGGCCCAGCAGATGAGCGGCTCCGGTCTGCCGCCGCTGCCGGTGGTCGGTGACGTGGCCGGCCAGGCCGGTCTGCCGAAGCTGCCCGCGCTGCCTGGCCTGCCCGGCGAGCCGAAGGCCCCGCCGAGGGCCAAGAAGCCGTCAGGCGGCCCGTCCTTCACCAAGCCTGCCGGTGCCGCCTCCTCCGGGCCGGCGTCCGCGCTCGCTCCGGCCACCTCGCTGGTCGGCTCCACCCCGGTCGGCGGCGCGGTGAGCTCCGCGACGGGTGGCCTGCCCACCAGCGGCCTGGGCCTGATGAGCGCCGCTCAGCCCATGGGCGTCACCGGGATGAACACCGGCGCGTTGTTCGCGCTCGTCCTGGGGGGCATGCTGGCGGCCTCCGCGACGCTGTTCGCCACCACCCGCCGCTTCCGCCTCGGCCGGAAGTAACCGCACACGGCCACTGCCCGCCGCCAGCGGGCAGTGAGCGATAGACGCTTTGCCCGTTCCGGGGGCGCGGCCCGGAGCGGGCAAAGCCATGTCCGGACATCGGCGTGAGCGGGCCGAGCGGGCCGGGATACTGGCCCGGTAGGCCCAGTCGGGCTTCCGGGGACCGGCCCGAGTGGGCTGAGTAGGTCCTGGGCATCAAAGGGTGCTGCGGACACGCATGATCCGGCGGCGGAGGCGTACGCGACGGCTCCCGTCGGGGTACAGACGCACCCGCGAGAGTTCCCACTGGCCGTACTCCGCGTGTTCGGTCAGCAGCTGACGTGCTGCTTCGCGTGATAGCTCGCGCGGGATGAAGATATCCATGTAGGAGTAGTCGGGCACAACGATTAGTCTCCAGAGTTGAGTCAGGGCGCCATGCAGCTCGATGGGCTTATTCTGCGTGCTGGTGGGTGGACCTGGAAGCCAGTGGGTAGCCCCGGGGGAAGGAATTTTTCGCGAGTCGGGTTACCTTTCAGATCTGTGCCGGCTCCCGGCAGGGGGATTTTGCTAGCGAACAGCGAGGTAGGAAGCAGCGTGCCAGCCATGAACGGCAGCGCCGGCGGAACACGCCTGGTGATCGTCGAGTCGCCGGCCAAGGCGAAGACGATCGAGGGGTACCTCGGCGCCGGCTACATCGTCGAGTCCAGCATCGGTCATATCCGGGATCTTCCGGAGAAGGCCGACGACATCCCCGAGCGGTTCAAGGGGGAGCCGTGGGCGCGACTGGGCGTGAACGTCGAGCATGAATTCGAGCCGCTGTACGTGGTCAACCCCGACAAGCGGTCGCAGGTCGCCAAGCTGAAGCAGCTGCTCAAGGACGCCGACGAGGTCTATCTCGCCACTGACGAGGACCGCGAGGGCGAGGCCATCGCCTGGCACCTGCGTGAGGTGCTCAAGCCCAAGGTGCCGGTGCACCGCATGGTCTTCCACGAGATCACCCAGCAGGCCATCCGTGACGCGGTCGCCAACCCCCGCACGCTCAACCTGCGCCTGGTCGACGCCCAGGAGACCCGGCGCATCCTGGACCGGCTCTACGGCTACGAGGTCAGCCCGGTCCTGTGGAAGAAGGTCAAGCCGCGACTGTCGGCCGGTCGGGTGCAGTCGGTCGCGACCAGGCTGGTGGTGGAGCGTGAGCGGGAGCGGATGGCGTTCACCTCCGCCCACTACTGGGACCTGCAGGCGCTTTTCGACACCGGCAGGACCGAGGAGCGGCCGCGGGACTTCACCGCGAACCTCACCGGGGTCGACGGCCGGCGCGTTGCGCAGGGCCGCGACTTCGCCAGCAACGGGCAGCTGAAGAACGCCGACGTGCTCCACCTGTCGGAGGCCGCCGCCGGCGAGCTGGCCGGCCGGCTCCGGGAGTCGTCGTTCGCCGTCAAGTCCGTCGAACGCAAGCCGTACACCCGCAAGCCGTACGCGCCGTTCCGGACGACCACGTTGCAGCAGGAGGCCAGCCGCAAGCTGGGCTTCTCCGCGAAGTACACGATGCAGGTCGCGCAGCGCCTCTATGAGGAAGGCTTCATCACCTACATGCGCACCGACAGCATCACGCTGTCGGAGACGGCCATCGCGGCCGCGCGCTCTCAGGCGCTCAAGCTGTACGGCGCGGCGTACGTACCGGACAAGCCGCGTGTTTACACCAGCAAGGTGAAGAGTGCGCAGGAGGCGCACGAGGCGATCAGGCCGTCCGGCGAGGAGTTCCGTACGCCGGGGGAGACGGGGCTGAGCGGTGACCGGTTCCGGCTGTACGAGCTGATCTGGCAGCGGACCGTGTCGTCCCAGATGAAGGACGCCGTGGGCGAGTCGGTCACGGTCAAGGTGGGCGGCCGGTCGTCGGCCGGTGAGGACGTGGAGTTCAGCGCGTCGGGCCGGACGATCACCTTCCACGGCTTCCTGAAGGCGTACGTCGAGGGGGCCGACGATCCGTCGACCGATCGCGACGACGCCGAGAAGCGGCTGCCCAACCTGGCCGAGGGCGATCCGCTGACCGTGTCGCGGCTGGACGCGGCCGGGCACTCGACCAAGCCGCCGGCTCGTTACACCGAGGCGTCGCTGGTCAAGGAGCTGGAGGATCGGGAGATCGGCCGCCCGTCGACGTACGCGTCGATCATCGGCACGATCCTGGATCGCGGCTACGTGTTCAAGAAGGGCACGGCGCTGGTGCCGTCGTTCCTCGCCTTCGCCGTGGTCAATCTGCTGGAGCAGCATTTCGGCAACCTGGTCGACTACGACTTCACCGCCGACATGGAGAAGGTGCTCGACGACATCGCCAACGACCGGGCCGAGCGGGTGCCGGAGTTGCAGCGCTTCTACTACGGCGCCGACGGCGACGAGGGCCTCAAGGACATGGTCAGCGACCTCGGCGACATCGACGCCAAGGAGATCAGCTCCTTCGCGATCCGGGACAGCGACATCGTCATCCGGGTCGGCCGCTACGGCCCCTACCTGGACCGGGACGGCACCCGGGTGAACGTGCCCGAGGACACGACGCCCGACGAGCTGACCGCCGAGAAGGCCGAGGAGCTGTTCTCGCGGCAGACGGGCGATCGTGAGCTTGGCCACGACCCGGAGACCGGGCACATGATCGTGGCCAAGGACGGGCGGTTCGGGCCGTACGTGACGGAGATCCTTCCCGAGGAGGCGCCGCCCGCGGAGGGGGCACCGAAGAGGCGGACGAAGAAGGCCGAGGCCGTCAAGCCGCGGACGAGTTCGCTGTTCAAGACGATGTCGCTGGAGACCATCACGCTTGAGGACGCGCTGCGGCTGCTGTCCATCCCGCGCCCTGTGGGCGAGCTGGAGGGTGAGCCGGTGGTGGCGTACAACGGCAAGTTCGGCCCGTACCTGAAGAAGGGCACCGACTCGCGCTCGCTCGCCTCCGAGGAGGACCTGTTCACGGTCACGATCGAGCAGGCCAAGGAGCTGTTCGCGCAGCCGAAGCAGCGGGGCAGAGGCCGGGCCGCGGCCGCGCCGCCGCTGCGTGAGCTGGGCGACGACCCCAACTCTAAGAAGCCGGTCGTGGTCAAGGAAGGGCGGTTCGGGCCGTACGTCACCGATGGTGAGACCAACGCGTCGCTGCGCAAGGGCGACACGGTGGAGGAGATCACCATCGAGCGGGCGGCGGAGCTGCTGGCCGAGCGGCGTGAGCGGGCGCCCGCGCCCAAGAAGGCGACCGCGAGGAAGGCTCCGGCGAAGAAGGCGCCTGCCAGGAAGAAGCCCGCCGCCAAGTCCTGAGAGTCCTCTCAGGCAGGCGGGCGCGGCCCTTCTGCGCTGCTCGTAGCATGATGACGTGGCCTTTCTCGTGGTGGTCGTGAGTGTGGTCGTTGCGATCCACCTCTATCTGTGGCACCGGCTGGTCCGCGCCACCACGCGGCCGGGGAGGGTGCGCACCGGGCTGACGTTCGCGATGGCCGGGCTGTTCCTGCTGGTGCTGGGCACCTTCGGCGGGATGCGCCTGGAGTCGCTGTCCTGGCTGTCGTGGCCCGGTTACGCGTGGGTGGGGATCATGTTCTACCTGCTCGTGTTCCTCCTGCTGCTGGAGGTGCCGCGGGCGGTGGCCGGGCTGATCATGCGGCGGCGGGTGGCGCCCGTTCTGGCGGTGAAGGAGTTGGCCTCGGTCGGGGGCGCGCCCGACTCAAGGCCGGCAGCGCCTGCGCCGGTCGACGATCTGCTGAGCAGGCGGCTGTTCCTCGGCCGCGCCACGGCCGCCGTCGCGGGCGCGAGCGCGCTCGGCACGGTCGGGTACGGCGTGACGGTGGCGCTCGGTGACCCGGTGATCGAGCCGGTCAGGGTCACGTTGCCGGGGCTGGACTCCCGGCTCGGCGGGCTGCGTTTCGCCGTGGTGAGCGACATCCACCTGGGGCCGCTCACGGGCAGGGCGCACACCGAGCGGATCGTCCGCATGATCAACGGGCTCGAGGCGGACGTGGTGGCGATCGTCGGGGACCTGGTCGACGGCTCGGTCGAGAGCCTCGGCGCGCTGGCCAGGCCGCTGCGGGGGCTGGAGTCGCGGTACGGCTCCTACTTCGTCACGGGCAACCACGAGTACTACACGGCCAACGGTCCGGAGGAGTGGATCGAGGAGCTGGGCGAGCTCGGGGTCCGGTCGCTGCGCAACGAGCGGGTGGAGATCCGGCACCAGGGGGCCGTGCTCGACCTGGCCGGGGTCAACGACGTCAACGGCGCCGCCACGGGCGACGGCCCCGACTTCGCCGCCGCGCTGGGCGGGCGGGCGGAGGGCCGTACGACGGTCCTGCTCGCGCACCAGCCCGTGCAGGCGGTGGAGGCCGCTCGCCACGGCGTGGACCTGCAGCTGTCCGGTCACACGCACGGTGGTCAGATGGTGCCGTTCAACCTGGTGGTCCCGCTGCAGCAGCCGGTGGTGTCCGGGCTGGGCACGGTCGACGGGGTGCAGGTGTACGTCACGCGGGGGGCAGGGTTCTGGGGGCCGCCGATCCGGGTGGGAGCGCCGCCGGAGATCACTATGCTCGAACTCCGCTGACTTTCCGCACTTCGCCGCTCACACAGCGTCTCCGATGGCGTAGTATCTCAAGGGATACGCGGAGGTGATGATGGACTCTTTCCCGGTCGGTGGGGTGCCCGACGTCAGGTTCTGGGCGGAGCAGGGCGGGATGCTGCTCAAGCAGGCCCGGCACGCGGCGCGGATGCGGCAGAAGGAGCTCGCGGGGGTGAGCGGCACCTCACGCACCACGCTGTCGGCCTACGAGCACGGCCGCAAGTCGCCCACCCTCGAGACCGCCGGGCGCATCCTCGACGCGGCCGGCTTCCGGCTGGCGCTGGAGCCCAAGGAGGGGTTCTCCGCCGGTGTCGCCGACGACGGCCGGCCGTTCTCCGTCCCCGGCCACCTGCCGCGGCTGACCGTGGCCGAGGCGCTGGGCACGCTGCGGCTGGGCGGCCGGATCTACGATCTGGCCGATCGCGGGGAGCGCCGCGAGGCCTACTCCGCGCTGCTGTGCGAGGGCGGCCCGAGAGAGCTGCTCGACCATGTCGACGGGGTGCTGCTGGTGGAGCTCTGGGAGGAGCTGGAGCTGCCCGCCGCCGTCCGGACGGCCTGGGCGCCCCTGATCGAGCAAGCGCGCAGAGGGGGCTGACGGCAGCGTGGTTTCGACGATGGTCATTACGGGGGCCCATTCGCGCTGTGCCACCTGCGCGCGGGGCCATGAACGTACTACCCTCAGCGACGAGCCGCCGGGTATATCCGACTCGTCGCTCGCCATCCCACTCCCAGCGAACACCTGGATACGCTGACATCATGACCGCCCTCGGCCGACAAACACACGTGCTGGCTATCGCGCCGTTCCGCCGGCTCTGGACGGCCATGTCCGTGTGCAGCCTGGGTGACTGGCTCAACATCCTGGCCCTGACCGCCCTGGCCGGAAACCTCACCGAGGGCGACTACCGCATCCAGTCGCTGGCCATCGGTGGCGTGTTCATCGCGAAGATGCTGCCCGCCGTCCTGCTGGGGCCGCTCGCGGGCGCGTTCGCCGACCGGTTCGACCGGCGGCTGACGATGTTCACCGCCGACCTGGCCCGCTTCGCCGTGGTGCTGTCGATCCCGCTGGTCAACAGCTACCAATGGGTCATCATCGCGACGCTGCTCGTCGAATGCGTCAACCTGTTCTGGGTGCCGGCCAAGGACGCCACCGTCCCCAACCTGGTGCCCAAGGAGCAGCTCGAGTCGGCCAACCAGCTCAACCTGATGGTCACCTACGGCACCGCGCCGATCGCCGCGGTGCTGTTCGCGGCCCTGTCGCTGGTCGGCGACGTCACCCGCAACATGGTGCCGTTCCTGGCCTGGATGGACCCGACCGCGCTGGCGCTCGTCGTCAACGCCTGCGCCTACCTCGTCTCGGCCTTCCTCATCTTCACGCTGCGCGACATCCCCAAGCGCGACGGGGCGATCTCCACGCCGTCCGTGTTCAAGCAGATCGTCGAGGGCTGGCGGTTCGTCGGCACCAACCGCCTGGTGCGCGGCCTGATCATCGGAATGCTCGGCGCGTTCGCCGCGGGCGGCGCGGTGGTCGGCGTCGCCAAGATCTACGTGGTGGCGCTCGGCGGGGGCGACGCCGCTTACGGCATCGTGTTCGGCGCGGTCTTCGTCGGCATGGCGCTGGGCATGTTCTTCGGGCTCCGGCTGCTGCGCGAGCTGTCGCGGCGGCGGCTGTTCGGCCTGTCGCTCATCCTGGCCGGGCTCGTGCTGGCGGCCATCGCGCTGGTCCACAACCTGGTGATCGTGGTCATGCTGACCGTGGCGCTCGGGGCCTGCGCGGGCATCGCCTGGATCATCGGCTACACCCTCATCGGGCTCGAGGTCGAGGACTCGATGCGGGGGCGCACGTTCTCCTTCCTGCAGTCCACCGCCAGGGTGACGCTGTTGCTGGTCGTGGCCGCGGCCAACCCGCTCGCCGCCCTGTTCGGCGAGCACCTGTTCCGGCTCGGCGACCTGGCCTACCAGTTCAACGGCACCAACATGGTGTTGCTGGCCGGCGGCGTGCTCGCCACCGTCGTCGGCATCCTCGGCCTGCGTCACATGGACGACAGGAAGGGCGTCTCGCTCTCCGAGGACATCATCGCGGCGGTGCGCGGCAAGCGCTTCCAGGCCGACACGGCCGAGCCGCTGCCCGGCCTGTTCGTGGCGTTCGAAGGCGGCGAGGGCTCCGGGAAGACGACCCAGTCCAGGCTGATCGCCATCTGGCTGCGCGACCAGGGCTTCGACGTCGTGCAGACCCGGGAGCCGGGGGCCACCAAGATCGGCATGCGGCTGCGCGCCATCCTGCTCGACGCGGCCGAGCGCGGGCTGTCGGCCAGGGCCGAGGCGCTGCTCTACGCCGCCGACCGCGCGGAGCACGTGGAGAAGGTCATCCTCCCGGCTCTCTACCGAGGCGCCCTGGTCGTCTGCGACCGCTACGTCGACTCGTCGCTGGCCTACCAGGGGGCAGGGCGCTCGCTCGACCCCGAGGACGTGTCCAAGGTCAACGCCTGGGCGACGGGCGGGCTGGTGCCGCACCTGACCGTGCTGATCGACACGCCGCCGGAGCTGGGGCTGAGCAGGCTGGGCGGGGCGGTGGACCGGATCGAGGCCGAGCCGCTGGACTTCCACGAGCGGGTGCGCAAGGAGTTCCGCGCACTGGCCGCCGCCGCCCCCGACCGCTACCTGGTGGTGGACGGCACACTGCCGACCGGAGAGATCACCCGCGCGATCCAGGACCGGATCCGCGAGATCCTGCCGGACCCGGTGCCGGAGGAGTCCGAGAACGCAACGGGCACGATGCCCGCCATCCGCGACTAGCCTGATGCCGTGGGTGTCTTCGATGACCTAGTAGGCCAGGACCAGGCGACGACCGTACTGTCGCGAGCGGCGGCGGCCGCCGCCGAGACCGTGCGGGGCGGGCGCGGCGCCGGCATGACGCACGCCTGGCTGTTCACCGGACCGCCCGGCTCGGGCCGCGAGGAGGCCGCGCGGGCCTTCGCGGCGGCTCTGCTCTGCCCCGACGCCGGCTGCGGTCACTGCGACCAGTGTCACCAGGTGTTGATCGGCTCCCACCCCGACCTGGAGACCGTACGCCCGGCCGGCTTGTCCTACAGCGTCAAGCAGACCCGCGAGCTCATCCTCAGAGCGGCGGGCGCGCCGACCCAGGGCCGCTGGCGCGTCATCCTGTTCGAGGGGGCCGACCGGGCCACCGAATCCGCCGCGAACGCCCTGCTCAAGGCCATCGAAGAGCCCCCGCCGCGTACAGTTTGGCTGCTCTGCGCGCCCGCCGCCGACGACCTGATGATCACCATCAGGTCCCGCTGCCGGCAGGTCACCCTGGTCACCCCCGGCACCGAGGCGGTCGCGCACGTGCTGGCCACCCGCGACAGCGTGCCGTGGGAGACCGCCCGCTTCGCCGCCCGCGCGGCCCAGGGGCACATCAGCCGGGCCAGAGCCCTGGCGCTGGACGAGGCGACGCGGCTGCGGCGCGAGGCCGTCCTGTCCATCCCACGCTCGCTGACCGGCGTAGGCGAATGCGTCAGCGCCGCCGAGCGGCTGGTCAAGACGGCCGAGGAGGAGGCCGCCGCCTCCACGGGCGCGCTCAACGCGACGGAGACGACCGACCTGCGCAGGCTCTACGGCGAGGGCTCCACGGGCAAGGGCCTCAACCGCGGGCTCGTACGCGGCGGCGCCGGGGCGCTGAAGGAGCTGGAGGACCGGCAGAAGTCCCGGGCCACCAGGATCAAGCGCGACTCCCTGGACGCGGCGCTGCTGGAGCTGACCTCGTTCTACCGCGACGTACTGGCGATGCAGTTCGGGGCGGGGGTGGAGCTGGCCAACGACGACATCCGGTACGAGATCGACCAGCTGGCCAAGGCCTCCACCCCGGAGGAGACGCTGCGGCGCATCGACGCGATCATGCGGTGCCGCGAGCGCCTCGACCTGAACGTGAATCCGCAGATCGCGGTCGAGTCCATGATGTTGTCGCTGCGTATGAGGAATTCGTAGCAGTCTGCCCGAACGGGCCGCACCCAAGATAGTGCGGTGACTGAAGCAGCAGATGGGGCCGTAAGGCGTCTCTGTGATGTGGAAGTCGAACTGCTTTCCCGAGGGAAGGCGCTGATGCGCGAGCAGGTGGACGTCTCGGTGATTTTCGCTGAGCATCACGTCGGGCTCGTGAGACTCGCACTGATCATGGTGGGCGATCAGGCGACGGCCGAGGACGTCGTGCAGGAGGCGTTCGCCCGCACGCACGCGGGGCGGGGCAGGCTGCGAGATCCCGGCAGGGCACTGGTCTACGTGCGCTCCGCCGTGCTCAATGGGTGCCGGTCGGTGCTGCGGCGACGGGCCACGGTGTTCCGGCGGGCGGTGCCGTACGACCCGCCTGTCTGGTCGGCGGAGAGCGCCGCGATGGCGACGGAGGAGCGCCGGGAGCTGCTCGTGGCGCTGCAGCAGTTGCCGCGCAGGCAGCGCGAGGCGCTGACGCTGCGCTACTACCTCGGTCTGGCCGACCAGGAGATCGCCGAGACGATGCGGATCAGTGCGAGCACGGTCAGGTCCACGATCGCGCGAGGGCTGACCGCCCTCCGCCGGGCACTCGGGGAGGATTCATGAACAGTCCGATGGAGGATCGGCTGCGCCAGGCTCTCACTGAGGCCGGGGCGACGGTCGACACCAACACCATCCGGCCGCTGCACGGGGGTCAGCGGTCCCGGTTTCGGGTGGATCTCCGGCTGGTGGCCGTGGCGGCCGTCGTCGTGCTCGTGGGGGTCGCGGGCGTGGTGGGAATGGGTGGTCCGGGGGATGTGAACCATGCCGTGGCGGTGAATCCGGAGCCGGACCGCCAGATGGGCAAGGGGGAGATGGCCGTCTTCCTGTGCTCGAAGGCGGTGCCGAAGGAGCGTCTGTGCCAGGGGCGTGACGTCACCGCCGCGGAGACGAAGGCGGTCGACGCCTTGGTGCGGCAGTTGCCGGAGGTCGAAGCGGTGGTCTTCGTCGACCAGGTTCGCGCCTACGAGAGCTTCCGGCGGGATTTCGTCCACAACAAGGCGCTGATGGACAGTGTCGGAGCCGTTGACCTGCCGGCATCGTTCAGGTTGACGATCAAGGAGGGGGCCGACCCGAAGCAGGTGTCGCTGGCGTTGCGGGGAGTGCCGGGGATTCAGAATGTCGTGGATCTGCCTTCTGACATGGCCGCCGACAGGGTGGAGACGACGAGATCCGTGGTCAGGGCCTTCCTGTGTGGCAAGGGGGCCGCTCAGGTCTCATGTGGCGCCGAGCAGGTTCTTGATGGAGAAGGCAATCTCAAGGGGGTCAAGAAGGAAGGAAAAGCGGTGACGAACGCGGAGAAGAACGCCCTTCGCCAGCTGATCGAGTCGCGACCCGACGTCGAGTCGTTCACGTTCGTGGACCAGGCGGCGGCATATGAAGACTTCCAGAAGTCGCTCAAGAGCGAGTCACCCCTCAAGACCGCAGTGAAAGTGACGGACATGCCCGAATCGTTCGTGTTGACGATGAAGCCAGAGGTCGATCGGAACATGACGATCGACAAGCTGAGGCGGCAGTCGGGTGTCGCGACGGTCGTCGACGGGGCTTGTGCGGCCGACACGAGTCTGCTGATCGCGCGTTATGGGCTGATCCTGCCTGAGAGCAAGGTGTGCTCAGGCCGCGAGTGATCCTGCCGGTATCCGGCGCCCGCACCCTCACTGTCAGCGTCCTGGACACGTAATGTGGCAGCGAAGGCCGTAAGAACCCCCGAGGCCGTCAGGAGGCGAGCGCGAGTCCATGGGAATGATCATGGCCGTGAGCTTCACACGCTACGGACGCCTCTACTACCTCGATCCGGGCGGGCACAGCCCCAGCGTGGGCGACAAGGTGCTGGTCCCGACCGACTCAGGACCCGAGGTGGCAGAGTGCGTGTGGGCGCCGCAATATACGAGCGAGGACATCGACGGGCTGCCGGTGTGCGCGGGCGTCGCGGGCGAGGAGCACCTGTCCCGCGACGAGACCAACAAGCGCCGCAGAGCCGAGGCGCGCAGTGTGTCGAAACGACTGATCAAACGGCATACGCTGCCGATGAAGGTGGTGGGCGTCGACTATCTGGACAAGGACAACGTCTACACGGTCTACTTCTCGGCCCCGCACCGGGTCGACTTCCGTGCCCTGGTCCGCGATCTGGCCCGTAACCTGCGGGCGAGGGTGGAGCTGAGACAGATCGGGCCGCGGGACGAGGCGCGCCTGCAGGGCGGCATCGGCCCGTGCGGCCGTGACCTGTGCTGCGCCACGTTCCTCAAGGACTTCGAGCCTGTCTCGGTCCGCATGGCCAAGGACCAGGACCTGCCGGTCAACCCGCTGCGCATCGCCGGCGCGTGCGGGCGGCTGATGTGCTGCCTGAAGTACGAGCATCCCCTTTATCAGGAGTTCCGGGCCACGGCTCCCCGCGTGGGCGTCACCGTGGACACCCCACAGGGGCAGGGTACGGTGGTGGGCCACAACGTCCCCTCGGACTCGGTCGTCGTCCGCCTCAACGACGGCGGCCGCCGCTGCTCCTGCTCCAAGGCCAGCGTCTGCGGCCCCCGCAAGGCCCACGACGCCGCTTACGGCAACGAGCCCACAGACCAGGCGTAGGAGCGGGATTCTCCCGGGCCGGGCCTTCGGGGCCCTGGCCCGGGCCCGCCACGGTCACGCATTCGCTAGGGTCGCACCGTGCGCGCCACCGACCTCCTCCGAGGGCTTCGCCGAGAGCTCGAGGCCTTCCGCGACTGCCTCTATGCCGACCTGACGACCCCGATCCAGCACTGCGGCGATTGGACCCTGCACGACCTGGCGGACCACCTGGGCCGCGAGAATCTGTGGGCAGCGGCAGCCGTGGAGGAGAGGCATGGCGGCTACAAAGCCCCGCCGGCGCCGAGGGACGCCGCCGATATGGGGCGGTGGTTCGAGGGGACGTCCAGGATCTTGCTGGAGGCGCTGGACACGGACCCGGCCACCGAAGCCTGGACGTTCCACCCGCCGCACACGGTCGGCTTCTGGCAGCGGCGGCGCTGCCTGGAGACGCTGGTGCACCGCTGGGACGCCGAGCACGCGCTCGATACGGCACGGCCGCTCGACCCTGAGCTGGCCGGCGAGGGGGTCGCCGAAGTGCTGGACACGATGGCTCCGCGCCAGATAGCCCGCGGCCGGGCCACCTCGCCCCCGCACGCCCTCCGCCTGCTGACCACCGACACCGGCACGTCCTGGACGTACGGTCCGGGTGACCCGGTCGCGGAGATCGCCGCGACGGCGGAGAACCTGCTGCTGATGCTCTGGAACCGGCTCCCGGACAGCCACCCCGCGATCACCTGGGCAGGGGACGAGGCGGCGGGCCGGTCGGTGCTGGCGGGGCCGCTGACGCCCTGAGCTGGGCCCGCCGGATGGCGGAAAACGTCGGCTGCTCGGGGGAGCGAGGACTCCTCGGGCTCCTGTAGACTCTTCCAAGCCGTACGGCATGCCGCCTTAGCTCAGTCGGCCAGAGCACTTCACTCGTAATGAAGGGGTCTCGGGTTCGAATCCCGAAGGCGGCTCCAGGTCAAAGGCCCCTCGCGATGATCGCGGGGGGCCTTTTGCTAACACCCTTGCTAACACAGCTACCAGGGTGGCCCTCCGGTCTTCTTGGCTTCGGGTGCCGTTGTCCCATGACGTATGTTCGAGCGGCGCCTACGCGCAGTCGCTCACAGGCTCGCTCCGGCTCGCAGTCCCGCTGATCAGAACCCGACTCACACCCTCGGCATCCTTGACGCCATAGGTGCCCTGGAGCGACGCGAACAAGATCTCGGTGGGATCGGCGCCAGTTGACCAGTCCTTGCCGCCCTTTCGCACAATTGATTGCCAGTACGCACGTGGTGTGACAACAAATGAGCGCTGTGTGCATGGCTCGACGTTGATCTCCCAGTTTTCGGGTGCGCGTGTGCCATGCGCCAGCGAGAAGAAGACGACGCTCGCCATGGCGGAGTTGGCATTTCGAACTGTCACCAGCAGGCCCTTGGGAACGGCGTAGGTCACCACGGCGACACGGCCAACGAAGTCCGCATGACGGCGCAACTCGTCTCGATCAGCCTGCGAGCGCCATTGCCAGACCCCAAGTCCAAGACCAGCGACCGTCACGAGGACGATGACAACGTTGATTCGATCCGCCATCGGGCGCTCTGCGAACCACGCCAGACCAACAATGACGGCGACTGCGCCAAGAAGAGCTGCCCAAATGGGCAGGTGCCCGAGCCCGCCCGGTAGCTCCAGGTCGTACGTGAAAAGTCTGCCCAAGAACTCAAGGGATGCAAAGATGAGGCTCCCTAGGGCAGCCAGAAGGTCAAGCAGTAGATCTCCGAGTTCCGCGAGCAAGCATGCCTCCGCTAAGCGGTCCATGATTCGCATGGCGACAGGGGGTGATGGCGACGAATGTCGGCTGGTTCCCATTATGCGCCATTGATCCTTCATGGCGGCTGACGATCTGATGCAGCAGCTGCCCCCGGAACCGCGACCCCTCATGCCTGAAACCCCTTGATGAACAAGGGGCATCTGGCTCGAAAACGTCCTACTGGGTGTCGTCCAGAGATTTGGCGAAGATGTCGGCGGCGGCGGTTTCGGCGGAGCGGATGACGTGGGCGTAGACGCGCAGGGTGATCGCTGGGTCGGCGTGGCCGAGGCGGGCGGCCACCACGTGGACAGGGACGCCGGCCAGGAGCAGCAGGGTCGCGTGAATGTGTCGTAGGTCGTGCAGGCGGATCATCGGTAGCGGCTCGGCGGAGGCCTCGGCTTGCCGACGAGGTCGACATCCCGCCAGCGCAGATTCAGGAGTTCACCACGCCTTGCGCCGGTGTAGGCGGCCAGGTGAAAGAAGGCGTAGAGGCGGTGTGTGAGGGCCATGCTGAGGAACTTCCGGAGCTGGGCGGCCGTCCAGATCGCTCCAGGTCTTGGGCGTCGGAGCGTGGGCGCTTGGCCTTCTCCACGGGGGAGCTGCTGATGAACTCGTGGACGAGTACGGCGTCGCCGGAGGGCACGGCGGAGGATCGCGTGGGTGTGGGTGACGGTGGAGACCTTGAGCGGCTTGCCGTTCTTGCTGCCTTTGGCCAGGAGGTCGCGGTACAGCTTGGTGATCGTGGAGGGGCCGCACCGCTTGCAGGCGCATCTTGCCGATGTACGGCTTGACGTAGAGGCGGATGCCGATCCGGTAGTCCTCCAGGGTGCCGGGCTTGATCTCCATGGCGTGGTCTTCGATCCACATGTCCAGGTAGTCGGCGACCGTGATCTCGTTGCGGTCCACGTACTCACCGCGCCGGGCGTTGACGCGGGCCTAGTCGCGGGCGGCCTTCGCGTCCTCTTCGGTGGCGAAACCGCCCACCCATCGAGGCTTGCTCTCACCGGTTTCGGGATCGCGGACGCGGATGACGTATGACCAGGTGGTTCCGCGCTTCATGACGCCGTCGCGTAGCTTGGGCGCCTTCTTCTTGCGCGGGTGCTCGTCTGGGGTGCCGACAAGGGTCTGCGTCATGCGGCGACCTCCTTCCTGGTCAGGTGGGTGATGTAGTCGGTGAGCGCGGAGACGGGGATGCGGCGGGAGCCGTCGATGCGGATCGAGGCGACCGCGCCGGAGGCGAGCACTTGTGTCGTCCATGATCAGCGCTCCTTTCGCGGGGTGATGCGGACGTACACGCGGTAGGTGCGCGGACGTGTGCGCGGGCACCTCAGGGTGGGCTTGGAGAAAGGCGGCCAACTGAATCGAGCCGTGGACGAAAGCGGTTCGGTCGTCGGTCATCGGTGATCCCCTTTCAGCGGGTGCGCAGAGCCTGGAGCAGGGTGGCGGCGAGTTTGTCGGTGACGCCCAGGCGGACGCGCAGCAGGTCACGGGTGATGGGCTTGCCATGCTGGGCGTGATGTTCGTCGGCCACGCGGCGGGCGTAGTTGATCAGCGCGGGGTCGGGCGCGGGATCAGGCGCGGGACCGTCGCCCTGGCGGTCGTCCTGGTCGTCCTCGTGGGCGGGGATGAGCGCGCGACGGTCCGCTTGCGGGACAGCTTGGGGACGGTCGGGGACGGATGGGGACGCCGTCGTCCAGGTCGGGGACGTCTGCGAAACGTCCGGGGACGATTCACTGGTGCTGGTGCTGGTGCTGGTGCTGGTGCTGGTGCTGGTGCTGGTGGCGCGGCGTTCGAGCATGGAGACGGCGACGAGGAAGGCGGCGGCCGGGGTGGCGGCGGTGATCCAGCCCCACACGGTCGGGTCGGCCTGTTGCAGGTTGGCGGCCAGGGATAGGACGATGCCGCCGGTCAGGACGAGGACGGGCCAGGACAGTGGGCCGCGCCGGGTGCGGCCGGTGTGTTTGTCGTGTTGGCGTTCGCAGGCGGCCATGACGCAGGTGAGGTCGATGCAGACGGCGACGGCCCAGGCCATCCAGCCGTGCTGGCCGTGTTCGGTGGCGGTGTCGCGGATGTGGGTGAAGGAGCCCGCTCCGGCGATGAGGGCCAGGACGAGGACGGGGCCGGTGTCGAGCAGCCAGGCGGCCAAGCGGCGCATCAGCGTTTCCTCCCTTCTGGTGGGTCAGGCGGTCTGGGAGTCGGGCTGTGGTTGTGCGGTCATCACGTCGGCCCAGGCCGGGGCTTGGTCGGCGTAGGTGCGGGCGGCGTGTTCGGCCGCGGCTTCGGTGACGTGGAAGGAGCGGGCTTGGTACCACTGGCCGTCGTGGCCGGCGACGATGGCCACCCCCGCCCGAGCTGGGCGACGCGCAGCAGCGCCGTCGAGGTCTTGGCGATCTCGTCCTTCTCCGACTTGTCCGCCATCAGGTACAGCTCGGCCAGCTCATCGACCAGGACCACCACGGGGACCGGCCGCATGGTGGGCGGGAGTTGCCAGATGTTGCGCGCCGAGGCCATCCGGCATACGCCCATCCGGTCCGTCATGAGTGTCACCAGGTCATCGAGCAGGGTGCCGCATTCGGCTCGGTTGGTGGCCAGCGCGGACAGCCGGGGCGCGTACGGGGTGAACTCGACGCCGCCCTTGAGGTCGAAGCCGACCAGCGCGACCGGTTGCGGCGCCAGTCCGACGATGAGGGCGTTGGCGAGGTTGGACTTGCCTGATTGGGTGGCTCCGGCGTTGAGCCAGTGCGGCACGGTGCGGAAGTCGACCACCCAGGGCTTGCCGGTCTCCAACCGGCCGACGGTGACCTTGAGCAGTTCCGTGGACGGCGGCAGTACTCAGCGGGCAGCGAGCTCAGGAGTCTAGAACTCGACCAAGATCATTTTGGGCCTGCTCAAGCCGGATGAGAACTTTCTCTACGGGTTGAACTTTCTCTACGGGTTCAAGGGCCGAGCCGCCTGCGGCGCCTCGGCCGCGCGTCGGCGGCAAGCCGGCCCGGCTGCGGCTCTCCGGCCGGTCCGGGCCAGCACCGCCCACGCGCACATAGACCCTCGGCAACATAGACCCGCAGACCTGCCGTGATCAGGAATCGCCCAAGCCCGCTCGCATCCGTTCGGCTTCTTGTCGCATCTCTTCTGCTTCGGCCGGACGATTCAGCTCTGAAAACGTCACGCCGAGGTTGGTCAGGGAGGTGGCGAGGTCGGGGCGGTAGCGGTCGGGGTTGGCGGCGGCCAGTTCCCGGTAGATGGTGACGGCCTCCTGTCCGACCGGCAGGGCGTCGGCCGGGCGGCCCAGCTCCGCGAACCAGATGCCGAGGTTGGTCAGGGAGGTGGCGAGGTCGGGGCGGTAGCGGTCGGGGTTGGCGGCGGCCAGTTCCCGGTGGATGGTGACGGCTTCTTCGGTCACCGGTAGGGCGTCGGCCGGGCGGCCCAGCGCTGAGAAGCGGACGCCGAGGTTGGTCAGGGAGCTGGCGAGGTCGGGGCGGTAGCGGTCGGGGTAGGCGGCGGCCAGTTCCCGGTGGATGGTGACGGCTTCTTCGGTCACCGGCAGGGCGTTGGCCGGGCGGCCCAGCGCCGAGAAGCGGACGCCGAGGTTGTTCAGGGAGCTGGCGAGGTCGGGGCGGTAGCGGTCGGGGTAGGCGGCGGCCAGTTCCCGGCGGATGGTGACGGCTTCTTCGGTCACCGGCAGGGCGTCGGTCGGGCGGCCCAGCTCCGAGAACGTCACGCCGAGGTTGGTCAGGGAGCGGGCGAGGTCGGGGCGGTAGCGGTGGGGGTTGGCGGCGGCCAGTTCCCGGTGGATGGTGACGGCTTCTTCGGTCACCGGTAGGGCGTCGGCCGGGCGGCCCAGCGCTGAGAAGCGGACGCCGAGGTTGTTCAGGGAGGTGGCGAGGTCGGGGCGGTAGCGGTGGGGGTAGGCGGCGGCCAGTTCCCGGTAGATGGTGACGGCCTCCTGTCCGACCGGCAGGGCGTCGGCCGGGCGGCCCAGCTCCGAGAACGTCACGCCGAGGTTGGTCAGGGAGCGGGCGAGGTCGGGGCGGTAGCGGTCGGGGTAGGCGGCGGCCAGTTCCCGGCGGATGGTGACGGCCTCCTGTTCGACCGGCAGGGCGTCGGCCGGGCGGCCCAGCTCCGAGAAGAGGATGCCGAGGTTGGTCAGGGAGCGGGCGAGGTCGGGGCGGTAGCGGTCGGGGTTGGCGGCGGCCAGTTCCCGGTAGATGGTGACGGCTTCTTCGGTCACCGGCAGGGCGTCGGCCGGGCGGCCCAGCTCCGCGAAGCGGACGCCGAGGTTGGTCAGGGAGTCGGCGAGGTCGGGGCGGTAGCGGTCGGGGTAGGCGGCGGCCAGTTCCCGGTAGATGGTGACGGCTTCTTCGGTCACCGGCAGGGCGTCGGCCGGGCGACCCAGCTCTGAAAAGCGGACGCCGAGGTTGGTCAGGGAGTCGGCGAGGTCGGGGCGGTAGCGGTCGGGGTAGGCGGCGGCCAGTTCCCGGTAGATGGTGACGGCTTCTTCGGTCACCGGCAGGGCGTCGGCCGGGCGACCCAGCGCCGAGACGTGGACGCTGAGGCTGGACAACCACCGTGCGCGTTCCCCGGCCTCGGCATCGGCTGGAGTGCTGTCCAGGATGCGTCGTGCCAGCAGGGCGTGCGCCTCGGCGAGCACCATCGAGGGATACGGCAGCGCCTCGTACAACGCCACCAAAGTCTCCCGTGGAGCTGGAACCGACCCCACCTCACCGGCAACGACCGGAAGCAACCGCTGCAAGATCTCCCCGGCCGCGTCCAACTCCTGCGCCGCCCGCGCCAACGTCACCAGCGCCCGCCGCGCCTGCCGCTCATCCAAATCCGCCAGACACCCCTCCAGCAACTCGACCGAGCCGCCCAACTGCCGGGTGACGTGCAACTCCGCCAGCCGATCCGGCCGCAACCGCCCCAGCCACTCCCGGCCACCCTCGCCATCCTCCGGCGGATACAACTCCCGCAACCAGTCAGCCACCACACCCGAGGCCATACCGTCGGGCACTCGCCCCACCACCTCCACCGCCTGAGCACGATCCCGCGCCCCCAGCAGCGTCCCGGCCGCCACCGTCTGCTCCACCACCCGCGCGCTCAGCCCCCACGCCCCCTGCACAAACCCCCGCGCCCGCGCCGACTGCAGCCAATACCGCCGCTCATGACCGAGCAACTCCTCCAGCACATCCCCCACGCTCACCGACACTGCGCCAGCTCCCGACCGCTGCGAGCGCAGCACCGCCACCAGCGCAGCCGCATGCAAGTCCAAAATCCTGTGAGGTCCGTCCCCCAACTCCACCGCAAAGGCTTGCGGCGGCTCTACCCCAAGCGCGGCGGCGAAATAGGGCACCGCCTCCGCCACCAGATCACGATCCAACTTGCCCGCCATCACCCGCTCGGCCAACTCAATCCCGGACCCCGCCGCGGCCACCATCTGCCGCACCCGCGCCGAATCGCCCCCCAGTTGCTGCCACCACTCCCCGGCACTACGCGCCAGAAGCAACACCCGCACCCGCCGGCCCTCATCACCGGCCACCGCATGCAACAACCCCGACAGCCCGGTCCGCGTCTCGGCGTAATCCACTACAACCAGCACCTGACGCTGCTCCACCGCTCGCCACCGCGCCAGCGCATCGGCCTCGCCATCGTCGCGAACCTCCAACTGGCCCCATCCCGGGCTCAGCCGATGCGCGAGTTCCACCGCTAGGCGCGACTTACCGACACCACCCGGCCCCGTCAGCAACCGCAACCGCCCCGCCCGGGGATCACGGCACCAGGCGAGCAGTTCTTCCACTTCCCGCTCCCGGCCCTCGAACGGCACCACACCTCGCGACGCGTGCAACAGCATCGCCGGACCCGACCCGTCAGGCAGCAACTCGGCCGCCGCAACAAGGGCTTCTCGTGCCGCAGCCTTCTCCCGCCTACGGTCGATGACGCTGGGTGCGAAAGCCGACACGACCCCGCCGACCACAGCCCCGAGCACGGTCTCCAGTGGCTTGCCGTCCGTGAACGCGGCCACGGCGACCGCCACCGCCACCGCACCCACCACAATCGTGACGAACACCCGCAGCCAACCGCTCATGTCCTCCTGTGTAGAACGCAACAAAGATCCACACGATCTCCGTTACCCAATCGTTCGGTCCGGCCGTGACGATCGCCCACTTCGGCCCCCGCCGCACGGGTCGGGGCGATCGGCTGCCGCGACGCGACTCCGTCGGGCCCTGCCGTCGGGGCAGAGGGCTGAGCACCGATCTTGCTAACGAGAGTGCTAACAACGGTTCTGGACGACCATGGACAGTCGCGGACCGGCGGCACTTCTTCCCATCGCCGGAGCAGGCATCCAAGAGCATGGCGGACGGCTGCGGACGATCAAGTTCTCACTGGTAATGAAGGGGTCTCGGGTTCGAATCCCGAAGGCGGCTCCAGGTCAGAAGCCCCTCAAGAGATCTTGAGGGGCTTCTGAGTGTCTAAGTGAGTGACTAAGCTTTCCGATCTCACGCCTTGAAGATCCGATCCATGGCCACCGCACCATCCTGTAGGACGGGACGGATCTGCTTGCGGTAGACCAGTTCGGTCACCGCCGTGCTGCTGTAGCCGACCAGCCGGGAAATCTCCTCCAGTGGGATGCCCTGGTCTGAGAGCAGGGACACGAAGCTGTGCCGCAGCTCTCGGGGCGTCCACTCGTCGGGGTCGAGGTCGGTTTTAGCGATGACCACTCGGAAGGCGCGCCGTACGTTGTGGGAGTCGAGGGGCGTGCCCACAGTGGAGGCGAACACGAGCCCGTGTTCCTCCCACCGCTTGCCCGCTGCTTCCTTGTCTTCCTCCTGCTGGGCCTTCTGCACCCTGAGGGCTTCCACACAGCGACGAGGGAGTGCGAGCGTGCGCCGGGACTTCCGAGTCTTGGTATCCCCTCCGGTGCGAGCGACCGCCACACGGCTACATACGGCGGCACAGCGGGTGCCGCATTGGGAGTGCCTTCCAGGTCTACGTGATCCCACGTCAGCGCTCTCAGTTCCTCGGTGCGTGCGCCGGTGAGCAGAGCCAGCACCAGATAGCCATGCATCCGGGTTCCTTCGGCGGCCTTGAGCACGATTTCGGCCTGAGCCAGGGTGACGGAAGCAGGCCAGGCTGTCGAGGTGACCACGACGGTGACGCCCGCTCACTACTTGGTGATCGAGCACACGTTCCCGCTGAGCTG
>NZ_JBQHCW010000044.1:0-41792 GCF_052068115.1 Nonomuraea sp. ZG12 | reverse complement strand
GGGAGGGTAGGGGGACGGACGTGCCATGACTCGATCCTCTCAAGGAATCAAGTCTCCATCAGACCCGGCGCGGTTCAGGTCCAGGTGTGCCAGGATCCGCTGTCGAAGCCGACCAGTTCGATTCCCATCTGCCGAGTGCCTGAGTAGGGGAACGTCTCGCGTCGGACCAGTCGTTCCGGCAGGCTCCCGGCCGATGCATCCCAGCCGCCATCGGCGATATCGGCCAGCAGACCGGGAACGTCGGCAGCGGCGAAAGCGACCCCGAGCACGTGCATGCCCGGTTTGCTGGCTTGCTCGCACGCGATCTCAGCCTCGTGGGGGCTGGCGAACCAACTGTCCCAGCCATTGGGATCCACTGGCACCAGGTCCACCACGCACTCGCTCAGCGACACCAGGCCACGACCCGGGAGGCCCGCGTCCTGCCAATCCTGGCGATCGGCGCGTGTAGCGACCCGATAGCCAGCAAGGATGTAGCCGGGGTCCACCGCGCTATCTCCTCTCACGATCAGTTGTCCGGGCAGTCGGCCTGGACCCAGGTTGCGGTGAGGTCCCGACAGACGATGATGATGGACCCGGTGTGGCAGGCGATCTCGTGGGCGCATCCGTCCGGGTGCGGCAGCACCTCGTCCAGGATGACCTCACCGAGGCGAGTCACCAGAGGCATGTCTGATGCGGTCTCCAGCGTGAAGCTGGTCACGCCGGTGTAGCGGATGCTCAGGTCCTCCTCGTGCTTCCAGCAGTTGTGCCGGAATCCGAGCTGCATCCAGCCGCCATCGCCGTCGTCACCAAACAGGATCTTGTCCAGCTTCAGATCATGGACGCACCGTGCGCTGCTGAAGTCGTAGTGGCCGGGCTCGGAGGCGTAGGCTGCGGCCCCCTCGGGCAGCGCCGCGCCGAGCTCGGGTAGCCGGTCGAGATACGCCTGCGGGCTGATCACACCATCGATCTCGCCGACAGTGGCGGAGAAGTTTACGTACTTCACTGGTCTGCCGATCGTGGTGTCTGCGCGTGGGCCTGGCTTGGCATGACTTGTTCCTGCTCGGTGGCTCTGCTGGCAAGGTAGTCGGTCCAGTCTCTGCGGGCGTAGGTGACCCAGCGGACGGCGGTGTTGAGGTGAAGGCCGAGGAGGTCAGCGAGGATCTCGGCGGGCAGGTCGGAGGCGAGGGCAGCGAGTGCTCCGTTGCGGGCGGGCCGGGCGCTGATGCCGTGGCGGTTGAGCTGAGTGGTGAGGCTGGTGAGGTCGAGGGGCCGGCCGGGGATGCGGCCTGGGAACAGCCAGCGGATGTCTGGTCTGTGGGCGATCATGAGGCGGGGCGGCGGCTGGGCGGCCAGTTCGCGGATAAGGGCACCGAGCCGGGGCGGGAGCAGGACCGGGTGGCGACCAGCGGTCAGATAGGTGTGTCCGCCCTTCTCGGTGATCTGGTCGGCGCTGAGATGCCGGATCCGCTGGAGTTGAAGGCCGAACAGCAAAACAAGGGCTCCGGCGGCGCGGACACCGATGGGCAGGGTGTCGTCGGTGAGGCAGCGTTGAAGGAGCCGCCACCGCTGGTCGTCGTCGAGGAGGTCGGCGGGTTCTTGGCGCGGGATGGCCGGGACGGTAAGGCGGCGGCTGAGGCCGCGATCGGCGGTCCAGGTGAGGAAGTATCTGGCGCTGTTGCGCCGCTGGGTCTGTTCCTCGTCGAGCCAGCGGTCGACGTCGTCTTGGCCAAGCTCGGCCAACGTGGTTCCCTGTTGATCGATCCAGGCCAGCAGGTCGAGGGCGATCATGATCCGGCGGCGCAGCTGGCGGCCGATCGAGGCCGGGAAGGCGCGCCTTTGGACGCGGCTGCGGGCTCGACGAAGCAGCGACCAATGCAGGAACGGGCGGACGAGATTGGCGTGTTCGATCGGCTTATCTGCCAGGTGGTGCTCAAGCCAGGCGAGGAGGCGTTCGAGGTCCTCATCGCGCTGGGGCAGGACTCCGGTCTGCACCAGGGCCTGCCGGATGTAATGGAGGTTGCGGGTGGGCGGTAGCTCATCCAGCAGGTCGTGGGTGATCGGTCGGTTTTCGGCGACCAGGTGGGTGAGAATCTTGGCGCTGGGGCTCTGCCGGATCCAGCGGATGGCGGTGAACGGCAGGTGGACTCGGGCGAAGGCCTCGGCGAGGGGCTGGAGTTCGGGTGCGACGGCGCCATCGGGGCCGGTGAGCAGCGCGGTGACCTTGTCGGCCAGGACGCAGTAGGCGCAGCGGCCGTGGCCGTAGGGGTATCCGGATCGTCTGCACTGGCGACAGGTGAAGTCGATGTCGTGTCCAGCGCAGGGCCCGCAGATCCCGGCGCCGTTCGCGTCTCGTCCGATCAGCGGATGGGGTTGGTGACAGTGCGCGCACGCTGCTGGAGATCGGACGATGGCGGTGTAACAGCCCTGGCAGACGGGGCCGATCGGCCAGTAGGTCTGGACCGGCATGTCCCGTTGGCAGCGAGCACACGTCGTGCGGGGCCGCTCGTCGCGGGCGTAGCAGGTGTGACAGATCGGCTCGTCGGAGGTGATCCGCACGCAGGGGCGTACCCGTCCGCAGCGTGAGCAGGTCCGCTCGGGCCCTCGGTAGCAGTTTCCGCAGAGGTCGGGCTGGTCATCGTGGGCATTGCGGCGGATCTTCCCCATCTTGCCGCATCTTCCGCATAGGCGTAGGGGCCGTCGGTGCTGGTCGTAGCACAGGTGACAGTAGGCTCCCTCCTCGGCGAGCAGGGCGGCCGCCGCGGTCCTCCCGCAGGACACGCAGGTGTGCTGGGGCTGTTTCCAGCAGCCGACGCACAAAGCGCCGCCATCGGGCAGACGCACGGCCGGATGGCGGACGCGGCCGCACTCGCGGCACTCCTCGACGACCTGGGGATCGCGACGGTAGCAGCGATGGCAGATCCCGCCCTCGGGCCGCTTGGCCACGATCTGCACCCCGGTGGCACCGCAGCGTCCGCACGTCCCGTTCTTGCGCGAGCGGGCGTCGCAGGTGCCGCAGATCCGCCCTTCTTCGCGCAGTTGCCGAAGGTCGGTGCGGATCGTCCCGCAGCGGGCGCAGGCGGGACGGACGACCGGGTGTCCGGCCTCGTGCAGAAGGTGGATCAACCGCAGCAGCACCGGTGGGCAGCGCGAATCACCCGAGGTGAGCGCGCCGGGATGGGCGGCCATGTGCGCGGCCAGTTCCTCCAGGAACCGGGCCGGGCCCTTCACCGTGATCGGCACCGCGGCCTCCATCGCGGCTATGGCCTCTTCAGCGCCGAGCATCGGCAGCGCGGTGATCACCTGAGTGACGGCGGCGTGCATCGCGGCTTCCAGGCGCGCGGCCTGCCGGGCGGCCGCCGGCCGCGCCGTCACAGGCCCTCGGGCCGGCGGATGGAGGTGCGGCGCACCGCCGGAGCCGGACTGCTGCTCTCACCGGCGGTCTTACGGATTTTGGCGTTGACAGCCTCGACCTCGATCAGGTCGTTGGGGGTGCAATCGAGGATGTCGCAGAGCGCGGCGAGGGTGTCCATCGACAGCCGCTGTGGCGGCTGGGTGACCAGGCGGAACACCTGTTCCCGCGAGAGCTGGATGCCGCGTTCGGCCAGCAGCGGGACCAGCTCATGGACTTCATCTGCGATGCCCGCTATGGATGGTTGTCGATCTGTGTGGAGCGGTTCGGGCGGGCACCGGCGCAGATCCTGCACGAGTGGAACTCGATCACCCATGTGACCGAGTTCGAGGGCCAGCCTGCACGTCGCCCGCTCACCTATGAGGAGGTCCAGGCCCTGTTCGACGCCGCCGACGGGCGGGTGGAGGACAAGCGGGAGCGGGGCCGCAAGGGCGCGCTGACGGCGATGCGGGACTCGGCCACTGCTGAAGGCGTTCTACGCAGCCCGTTCTGGTACTGCCGCCCCGTCGACACCGTGAAGTTCGGGTTGTTCGCGCGAATGTGATCGAAGAACGCCTCAACCTCGGCAGGCTCCCATTCCCACGGATACTGGTTGGTGATTCGCGAACCGGCGCACCAGCGACAATCGCGGCTTGATCGTCGAGTCCCACTTCAGGAACCGAGTCCGCTGCTGCCGCGCCCACCCCTCCAACATCGCCTCGAACACCGCCGGTGCAGGGTCCAGATGCAGGACGTTATCCACCAGCACCAGGTGCGCCGCACCCGGCAGATCAACCGCTCGACCCACTCCCACCTCCGTTACATCAGATGCAACATTGTTGGGACAGGGCCACTCTCGCGCAAGAGGCCCAGGCAGATCAGTCGATCATGCGACGACATCAGCGAATGCGGCCCGGATGACCTGCGCTAACGCCATCATCGGGATGACAGGAGTGTTGCATCCAACGCAATTCCGCCCGTTTCGACTGGGAGCTGATCGCCAACCAGTACGACCAGATGATCAAGTACGCGACGGCGCTGCGGCTGGGCACCGCCGAGGCGCATCAGATGCTGCGCCGCTTCACCCGCGGCGGCCCCAAGTACCCCACCTACCGGGCCATCGAGGAACTCGGCCGGGTGATCCGCACCGTCTTCATCTGCGACTACCTGGCCGAAGAGGAACTGCGCCGCGAAATCCACGAGGGCCTCAACGTGGTGGAGAACTGGAATTCGGCCAATAAGGACATCTTCTACGGCAAGGCCGGTGATCTGACCGGCGACGACCGTGAGCATGTCGAGGTCTCCGCGCTGGCCCTTCACCTGGTCCAGGCGGCGATCGTCTACCTGAACACCAGGATGGTACAGATCGTCCTGGCCGAGCCGAAGTGGCGAAAGAAGCTCACCGACGCCGACCGGCGCGCCCTGTCGGCTCTGTTCTGGTCCCATCTGAACCTGTACGGCAGGTTCGAGCTCGACATGAGCAAACAACTCGACCTCGGGCCGGGGCCGAGCGCCGAGGGCCAACGGTCAGATGACCCGCTCTGAGCGACGAGCGATCTTGGGGTTAGACCGAGGCGAGCCTCATGAGCCACAACGGCGATCTTGGGGGAGGGCGTGGGACGGCGTCCCCCGCCGCCCGTCTCGCAGCCGTAGAAAGGCACGCTCAGGCAGGGTAGGGGCGAACATCTGCGCGAACATGAGGACGACGGGATCAGCACCGCCCACACGCCATCTTCCGATTCAACACCTGAGCGGAAAACCTTGAGGAGTCCGCGGGTCACGGCTGTCCGGGCGTCCGCGGAACGAGCAGCCCGCGGTTGAACGCCTCGGTGACGGCGGCGGCGCGGTCGTTCACCCCGAGCTTGGTGTAGATGTTCAGCAGGTGACTCTTGATCGTGGCCTCGGTGATGAACAGCCGGGTGGCCGCCTCGCGGTTGGTGTTCCCGGCCGCCACGAGTTCGAGGACCTCCAGCTCGCGGGGGCTGAGCAGCTGCGGCGCGGGGGCCCGCATCCGGTTCATCAGCCGGGCCGCCACCGAGGGAGACAGCACGCTCTCGCCCCTGGCCGCGGCCCGCGCACCACGCAGCAGGTCCTCCCGGGGGGAGTCCTTGAGCAGGTAGCCGGTCGCGCCCGCCTCGATCGCCGGCAGGACGTCGGTGTCGGAGTCGTAGGTCGTCAGCACCAGCACGCGCGCGGTGACGCCGAGCCGGGTCAACTCGGTGATCGCGGCCAGCCCGTCCATGCCCGGCATGCGCAGATCCATCAGAATTACGTCGGGCCGCAGTTCCTGGGCCAGCCGCACCGCGTCAGCGCCGTCAGAGGCCGCGCCCAGCACCTCGAATCCGGGCGCGGAAGCGAACATGCTGCTCAGCCCATCCCTGACAACAGGGTGGTCGTCGGCGATCAGCAGCCGGATCGGGGTGCCGGTCATGCGCCGCTCCCGGTCAGCGGACAAGGGACGCAGGCCGAGATGCCGGTGCCGGCGCCGGGCTCGGACTCGACACGCAGGCTGCCGGACAGCTCTTCCACGCGCTGCCGCATGATCGTCAGGCCGAACCCGCCGGCCTCAAGGCACGCCAGGTCGAAGCCCTTGCCGTCGTCGCGCACGTCTAGTGCCACCTCGTTCTCCAGGTAGGACAGCGTCACCCCGGCTCTGCTCGCGTGCGCGTGTTTGGCCACGTTAGCCAGCGCCTCTTGTGCCGTGCGCAGCAGCGCGAACTCGGCCTCCGGTGTCAGCGGGCGCGCCGTGCCGGTCGTCGTGACCTGGACGGTGACCCCGTGCAGCTTCGACCACCGGTCGGTGACGTCGGCGAGTGCGTCGCTCAGGCGCGCGCTCTGCAGCGGTTCGGGCCGCAGTGCGTCGACCGAGCGCCGTGCCTCGGCCAGGCTTTCCCTGGCCAGGTTCTTGACGGCGTTGAAGGGCCGGCGCCACGGCGCCGGGACCTCGTGCATCTGCTCGGCTGCCTGCAACTGCGCGATGATCCCGGTGAGCCCCTGCGCCAGAGTGTCATGAATCTCGCGGGCCATCCGCTGGCGCTCGTCGAGCACGCCCGCCTCCCTGGCCTGGGCGAGCAGCTGGGCATGCAGGCCGGCGTTCTCGGCGAGCGACGCCTCCAGCAGCCGGTTCGTCCGGCTCAGCTCTTCGAGGGTCTGCTCGCGCCGCTCCTCCTCCTGCTCGGCGAGCCGCAGGACCCAGGCGCAGCTGCACATCATGGCGATGTTGAAGGCGACGATGATCCCGTACATTGTCAGGCCGAGCGCGTCCGTTTTGGGGATGCCGGATGCCTGCGCCGTACCGGCCAGGACCGCCGCGGCGGTCACGCCCAGCAGCCGCCACGGCCAGCGCAGGACCGTGAAGGAGTAGATGTAGGCGGCAGGGGTGAAGAGCCCGAAAGCGGGGTGACGGGCAACTAGGACCGCGGTGATCACGAGCAGTCCCGCGACGAACACACCCATGATCCGTGGCTGGTCCCACCAGCCGGGACGCAGGGTGAATATGCCGAGCATCCACGCGGCCGCCAGCCCGCACAGGCCGAGGTCGATGAGCAAGGCGCCGCCCGACCAGTCCTCCACGATCATCAAGATCGCGACGAGGAGCGCCAGCAGCGCGTACGGCACCACGTTGACCAGAAGGAACGGCGGCTGTTGCGAAATCTTCCTGCTCAAAACTCCCTCTCCCCGCGAGATTCTATTCCCGGCGCCTATTCCCAGCGGAACCAGCGGACCGCGATGAACGCGCACACCGTCGCGTAGGCCGCCAGGGTCAGCAGCGGCGCGGCGGACGGGAAGTCGCCCAGGTACGCGTCCTGGAAGGCCCCCATGCCCGCGCCGAGCGGGGTGTAGTGGGCGATGTTTGCCAGCAGCGGCGGCATCTGCGAGATCGGTATCCAGAGTCCGGCGAAGAACATCAGCGGGAAGAACAGCACCGTGCCGATCGCCGTGGCCGGGCCACGCCCGGGTGCGAGGGCGGTGATCAGCAGGCCGATCGCGAGCAGCGCGGCTGCCGCGAGCAGCCAGGCGAGGGCGAAACCGAGAGGGTGCTTCGGCAGCTCGACGCCGAAGCCGAGCCCGGCCACCGCGAGGAACAGGATCACCGCGATGACCGCGATGGCGAAGTTGGCCACGAGCTGGGCGGCGAGTACGCGAGCCGGGCCGACCGGGGTGGTCCGCATGCGCCGCAGCACGCCGTTCTCCCGGTATCCCGCGAGCGTGGTCGGCAGGGAGGCCGTGGCCAGGATGGCCAGATTGAACAGGATCAGAACAGGGACGTACAGGTCGAAGTACGTCAGGCCGCCGCCGCCCTCCACGGGCTCCCGCAGATCGGAGATGCTGCCGAGGACGATCAACAGGACCAGCGGGAAGCCGATACCCCAGAGGGGGGCGACCTTGTCCCGGACGCACAACGTGCTCTCGGTCTTGATGAGCCGCCACGTCGCGGAACCTCGCTGGGCGGTGACGGGGGGTGCGGTGGTGCGCAGGGCTGACATGGGTATGAGCTCCTTTCTCTGTGATGTGTTACCGGGGGCCGGGTTCGAGGCGCTTGCCGGTCAGCTGGACGAACGCGTCCTCCAGGCTTGCCTGCTCGACGCGCAGCCGTTCGGCCACGATCTGGTTGCGGGCCAGCATGGTGGTGACGGCGTTGAGCGCGTTGTCGTTGCCGTTGACGATGACCAGATCGCCCTGGCGGGTGACGCTGGAGACGTCGGGCAGGCTCGTCAGCAGGCGGTCGTCCATCGGCCTGGACGGGCGGAACTGGATCCGCTGCTCGATGCGCGCCCGCTCGGTCAGACCGGTCGGGGTGTCCACCATGAGGACGCGGCCGGCGTCGATCAGCGCGAGCCGGTCGCACAGCCGCTCGGCCTCCTCCATGAAGTGGGTGACCAGCACGATCGTCACCCCGCGAGAGCGCACGCCCTCGATCAGGTCCCAGGTGTCGCGCCGGGCCTGCGGGTCGAGACCGGTGGTGAGCTCGTCGAGGATCGCCACCCGGGGGTTGCCGATGAGCGCCAGCGCGATCGACAGCCGTTGTTTCTGGCCGCCGGACAGCTTGGCGTACCTGGTCCTCGCCTTGTCCGCCAGGCCGAGGCCGTCCAGCAGCGCGCGCCAGTCGGCGGGCTCGGGGTAGAAGGAGCTGTAGAGCTCCAGGGCCTCGGCGACCTGTAGCCGCTCGGGGAGGTGGCCGGCCTGCAACTGGACGCCGAGCCGCCGGGTCAGCTCGGCATGGTCTCGGAGGGGGTCGAGCCCGAGCACCCTGATCTCACCGCGATCCGGCATGCGGAGGCCCTCGATGCACTCCACGGTCGTCGTCTTGCCGGCGCCGTTCGGGCCGAGGATGCCAAAGATCTCACCCTCCTGAACGGTGAGCGAGACATCATCGACCGCGACCTTGTCCTCATAGCGCTTGTGGAGGTTGCGTACCTCGATCACTGGTGGCATGCCTGTCCTTCCGGCGATGTGCTGTGGCTCCTCAGCCTGCTATGACCAGCGCTTTTCCGGCATCGACCAGTGGTCGGGACCTGGCGATCCACCGATCGGTGGATCGCTGTCCGCCAGACGACGGACACCATGAGGTGGCGAGACTGGCCTGATGACGAGTAAGGCCGATGGGCACGAGGCAGCGGGGGCCGTAACGATCAGTAGACAGCCGGGCACGGTGACTGGTGAGGGCGCCGTGTGAGACGCGCATGGGAATACCGGCCTACAGGCGTGAGACACGCAGCCTGATCACTACGCGACGTTCACTGATTGCCCTAGGAAGGCGGCCAGCAGAGCGATCGATGTGAGGGACTCGGCCCTCGGGTTCGAGGTACGGCGCAACAGCCCCACAAAGGTCAGCGATTACCGGTGTCTGGCCACGCGGGGCATGCGGCTAGACGCTGGCCCACAACAGAACAAACACACCCCGCGCCCTGACTACGCCCTGTACAGGGTCTTCTTTGGCTGGCGGGGCACGGTGTCGCCCTTCAGGTGCCCATACACCGTCGAGCGCGGCACCCCGAACAAGTCCGCGATCTGCTGGACGGTCTTGTCCCGCGTGTCGTACAGCTGCTGGGCGAGGGCGGCCTGGTCGGCGGTGAGCTTCGGCCGGCGTCCGCCGACCCGGCCGCGGGCACGGGCGGAGGCCAGGCCGTCCATCGTGTTGGCCACGATCAGCTCACGCTGCAGCTCGGCCAGGACCGACAGCATGCCGAACATCGCGCGACCCTCCATCGTGTCGGTGTCGATGCCCTGCTCGATCACATGCAGGCCCACCCCGCGTTCGCGCAAGCCCGCCCCGAGGGTGACCAAGTGCAGAACTGAGCGCGACAGCCGGTCCAGCCGGGTGACCTTCAGCGTGTCGCCCTCGCGCAGCAGCTTGAGAACCAGGTCGAGGCTGGGCCGGGAGGCCTTGGCGCCACTGGCCTTGTCCAGATGGATGTCATTGCGCTCGACGCCCGCGCGCAACAGCGCGTCGATCTGGTGGTCGGGGTTCTGGTCGGCGGTACTGACCCGCGCGTAGCCCAAGAGCATGATCGTTATCTAGGGTTGCAGGACCCTTTTAGCAGCTCAGAGGACGATGATCTCTTCTTTCACGTATGGCAAGTAGACCGCAGCATGCCAAGCATGGTCGGGTTTAGTGCGCAACATTTGAGGGTGGAGAGGCGACCAATCAGCGATGGGCCGTTGCGATGAGGCGTCGTCGTGCGGCGTGGGCAGGTGGGCCCCAGGTGGTTTTGCCTCCCGGGCGGGCCGCTAACGCTGGCGTCGCCGATGAGCCGGCCTCTGAAAGCGCGCAGCACTGCCCATCCGCAGAGGGGCGTCCGGGGCCGGCTGGTAGGCGGCGGGGAAGAACCGCTGGCGTCGTCCGGCAGCAAGGTCCAGGCGGAGGCGGGGGCAGCGACGGTGACGGCTGAAGCCCCCGCCAGCCGGCCACGTCGCCATCACCGTCCTGAGCCGTGAACGGTGCCAGCTGTGCGGCCAGGACACCGGCGGTCAACGCGAGATCGACCAGAGCGGGCGGCAGCGCACGGAGTCTGTCCAGAAGCGCCATGAGAACAAGTAACCACAGCGATCCGCCCGAGCACATCGCCGGTGCGAGGGACTTCCGCGCACGCTTCTCCGTCACAGGGGCGAGGGAGAGGATCGCCCCCGCCGGCGATCACATCCCGCGGTCGAGCGCGGATTCTGGGTGGTATGACCCTCACTCGGAAGCCCTTCATCCTCGCTCCGCTCCTCGTCCTGGTCTACGGCGTCGTCCACATCCTTGACGGGCTCGACGGCACATACGGGCCCGGCCTCGCGTGGACCGCGGGCCACCTCGCCTTCCTTGCTTCCCTGACCCTGTTCGCACCGCTCGTCCTCGAATTGGCCCGCCGGGCGAAAAGCCGACGGATGGCGGGCGCGGTGGCGGCGTTCAGCCTGCTCGGTATCGCGGCCGGCGCCGCCCAGTTCACCATCGACCTGGTCGTCGGGTTCCTCGCGGCGGACCGGGCGGAGATGGGGAGGCTCTTCGACCAGGTCCAGGCCGCCCCGGGAGCAATTCCCGTGATCTACATCGTCGTGCCCACGTTCTTCTATGTCGGCCTGGTGATCCTGGTCGCCATGGAGGCCTCCGCCGGCCGGATCCGCTGGTGGAGCCCGGCGCTCGTCGCGCTCGGCGTCGTCGTCGTGGTCGTCAGCAGGGACCTCCTCGTGCTCAGCGCCCTGCTCAACTTGGCAGGGCTCGCCCCGCTGAGCAGGGAGCCCACTCGCGCGGGCGCCGTGCCGTCGGCAAGGCGTACGGCATAGGCGAACCCAGGGTGAGCCGGCCCCACCTGGACCAGGGGATCGCGGCCTCCACGGCCGGTATCGGCCCGCCGACTCCCGCGTGAGCAGGCGTTCTCTGCCAGGGCGACCCCTCGGCCGGGCACGGCACACACCTCCTCGCCTTCACCACGACGACAAGAACCTCAACGAAGAGGGAGAAGCTTCATCGAGCCCGAAATCCCCTCAACCACCAGATCGACGTGCTCTACAGGGAAACGCCCTGGTCCTGGGGCTGGATGACCTGGAGAGGGGCTCGGAAACTCGGAGGTTGTTTCTTATCTGGAACCGATGCAACCGATGCAACGTATGAGCCCACGGGGCCGATGAGAATCCGACCAAAGGAAACGCATGGGGAATCACCATAAAGGCACACTGAGGATCGTCTTCACCGTGGAAGATCTCGCGCTCACCCGGATGGCCACCCGGACCGATCTCATGTGGGAGATGGTGGGCAGTCTCCACCGCTTGCAAACCCGTGACGGCGGCAGAGCGATGACCGCGTGGCGGCGGCAGGCTCACATCCGGCTGACCGAACGTGGCCTGCTCCCGTCCGTACACGCCTTACTGCTCCCGCTCGCTCCGCTAGGGCCGTATTTTCCCGATTTCCTCACACCGATCGAAGCACAGGTGGGGGACGAGCACGGCATCCAGGCCTTCCTGGACACCCCTCGAACGCGCGTCCGAGATGAAATGGAACTCCTGCGCCGCAGCGCCGACCTACCGTCCTCCGGCCTGGAGGATCTCGCACGCGGCAATCCGCAGACTATAGGACGCCTCGGGCGTGTCGGGGCCGAGTACTGCCGGGCCGTACTCACCCCGCACTGGCCCGAGGTCGACGGCGCACTGGCTCAAGAGCGCGCCGTCATGCTGCGTCACCTGGCCACAGGTGGTGCCGAGCAGGTGCTCGCCAACCTGGAGCCCGCGATGCGCTGGCGCCCTCCCATTCTCGAGGTCGACTATCCGGCTGGACTGAATCGGGAGATCTTTCTCCGGGGACGAGGGCTGACGTTGATCCCGTCCTACTTCTGCCAGGCGAACCCGGTCGCGCTGGTGGACCTGCGGTTGCCGCCTGTGCTGGCCTATCCGGTCCCTCGCCGGGGCGCTCCGAATACTTCCGCGGGCGATCCGCTGGCGGCGCTGCTGGGCCGGACGCGAGCGGAGATCCTTCGCTGCGTCGCGCTGGTTCCGGGCTGCAGCACCGGTGAGCTGGCCCGCAGAGCGGGGGTCTCGTTGGCCACAGCGAGCGAGCACGCCCGCGTACTACGCGAGGCCCAGCTGATCGCCAGCGTCCGGCAGGCCAACCTGATGCTCCACCACACGACCGCGCTCGGCGCCGAGCTTCTCACCGGGCCGTCGCACACGCGGTGGAAGGGGACTCTGAGGGTTCACGAAAGGCCGGCGGACGGGCGTTGACCCGGTCTTTCGGGTACCGCCGAAACACCTTTACCGAGTGATCACCTCTCACCGATCCTAGAAGCGGCTCACATGTGATCGAGCACGGCACGCCCGAAGCCCACGTCTCGATCTCTAGGAAAGGAAACCTTAAAGGCTGCCGCCACTCGGTTGATCAGTGCGTACGGCGGCGGGGCGCCAGGACCTCGGTTACCTTGGCGATGGCTTCGGCGCCGGGTTTGACGTAGCGCATGGCGGTGCGGGGGTTCTTGTGGCGGGTTTTGCCCATGATGAGCTGCAGCGGGATCTCGGCGTCGCCGAGGTGGGTGGCGGCGCTGTGGCGCAGCTGGTGCAGGTCGAGGCCGGCGTGCTTGTCGAGCAGGACGCGGGCGCGGTCGTAGCCGAGGCGGGCGCGGCCGGTGTGCGGGCAGATGTCGCCGGCGGACGCTGAAAATTCCGGGCGTAACCGACAAGCTCAACACGAAGACCACCGAGGTGGTGGGCCTCCCCGATGACGCCCTCGCCACGCTGGCCAAGCATCTGTACGTGCAGCCCGATCCCGACCACTTCGAGCAGGGGGAGGACCATACGCTGCTGGCCATCAAGTACCCCGCCCACGACAGCGGTATGAGCGCGGAGGAAGCCGGTAAGGCGCTGTTCGGTGCCATCGCCGCCCTGCCGCCCATCGAGCAGCACAAAAGCTCGCGTCCATCTACAACGCCATCTCCGAGGCCGTGCTCGGGGTCCATGGCCCGCGCCTCCAAGGGCTGAGCAAGGAAGGAACGGCCACATGGGTGACTACTACGATTCCCAGACCGGCTACTGGTACAAGACCGAGGACATCGAAGCGCTCCAGAACAAGCTGCCCAAGAACTGGGAAGACACCAACTGGGGCAAGACCGTCGGGGCATTCGTCGTCGCCAACGAGCTGTGCAAGGCGCTCACAGGCGAGCCCGCGCATTTCACCCCGGAGGACTAACCGAGAGACCATGCGGCAGCACTGACCTACCCGTTCGCACCATCCTGGCCGTAACCGCCTGACCTGGCCGGTGGGACCGGTTCTTGAGCGGGGGACACCCTCGCGGGGAGGGGCGTCAGCCGATTCGGCTGGCGCCCCTCCCCCCCGTTCTCGGCCTGTCGACCACCTCACACCTGGATCACCACGTCTGCGTGGGGCTGTTAACGGAGTAATGCAAGACCCCGGACGAGGTGCGCACCTGCACGCGGGCGTAGGCGGACCCCCTGGTCGGGGGGAGCGTGGCGACGTTGTTGCTGATGGGACCGAATCGTCCAGTTCGATTGAGGCGTTGCCATCCCGTGCTGGTGACCGCGCTGCCATTCTTGATGATCGTCAGGTTGTACGTGTACATACTGGCGTCGGGCGTTTTGATTTGGTAGAAGTCCGCGTAAAGCCAATTACCTGACTTGCTGATACACGGTTCGGTGTTCGGGTGATCGGTGCAACCACCATTCGCGTACGCCGGGCTCGCGATCACGCCGGACATACCGATGATCACCAGGAATGCGATGATCAGCGACCGTATGTTCCTTCTCTTCATCGGCTTCTCCCCTTGCCGGGCACAGAGTGTGCCGCCGGATATCCCTTCCGCTTCTAGGATCGGTGAGAGGTGATCACTCGGTAAAGGTGTTTCGGCGGTACCCGAAAGACCGGGGGTCAACGCCTGTCTCTCGGCATGCGGGTGGCGTCGGACACTGAGGGCTTGCGACGTAAGTGGCCGCCGGCGTGGCGGGCCGAGGAGGGCGCGGACGGGTGGCACTGGATTGGGGTGGCGACGATGATGACGACGATGATGATAACGATCCGGGTTTTCCGGAGGAGGGGCTCGAGGAATTCGTGTTTCGGTTTTGGCCGGCTGAGGCACGCGACTAGCAATAAGAAATGACAAGGCCCCGAACGGGACAGCTCGCTCGGGGCCTCTATGTCTCGCTAGTTAATGCGTTCGTTCATCGCATTGTAAAGGTGGAGGATGAAGTCTTCATCGTGCAGGATTCGGTCGTTCTGGTAGAAGCGTCCGAGCCCTGCGATATGGTGTACGTCGCCCCAGTCTCGATTCTCCTGCTTGGGGATCAGGGATACTGAGATGGCGACACCCGGCATATAAGGTGCTCCCTTGTCTGTGGGCTTGTCTTTTTGCCAGCTCACCCAGGAGCCTTGATAGGTGCTCTGGAAGGGGAACTCGTCGCACTCCTGCTTATCGGTGTCCCATGGAGCAGCGCCCCCCGTGTAGGGATTGCCGGTCCTGATGCCGTAGTCGAAGGCGCAGATCTTGAAAGAGCGGTAGTAGTTCCGGCCCTTCCGGGGTCCGGCTTTCAGGCGGGTCAGCGGCGTGGCGGGGCTGAAGCCCGGGAATTTCTTCTCTGTTCCGAAGGCCAGATGCCGTGGCCACAGTTTTCGATCTGTGGTGCTGGTTGAGGGTGTTGTGATGTTGGGGGTTAGGTACGCCTTTGAGATGTGGGCGTAGGCATTCGGGAAGGTGTTTTCATGGAGTTCCAGCGCGCGCATGTTGTGGTCGAAGATGCATCCGCGGGGGAAGTACCTGTTCTCCGTAGAGGAGTCACAGCGAATGAGCGCCTTCGCTGAGCGGTTCTTGTACATCATTCCCTGGACATGTGGAACCGTGAGAGACAGCTGGATGGTGCATTCGGACAGTAGATTGTTCCCGCCCCCGCTCCAGCCGGTCTCCGGGGATTCGACCTTGAATGTCACCTTCCGGCTGTTTTGCCAGTAGTGCCGGTTCCCAGCGAAGACCTGGGGATGGTTGGCGTCGACCACCTGTCGGCACGAATTAGCCGGTGACCCCTGCACCATGAGGCCGAGTGTGAACACCTGATCCCTGAGCAGGACGCCCTTGACGGCGTCATTCATGGCTAGGGTGATGACGTCGATTTCAGTCGTACGGGAATCGTTGGCGGTGCGACCGATGGTCATCAAGACGAACTCTGCCTGGTCGGTCACCTGCCAGCCGAGTTTTGTCTTGACCTCCACGGTGAATTTCGGTTTCTGGCTGACGCACCAGTCGTGGGGACCCGGCGTCCATCCTCGCTCATTCTTTGGCGGTACCCGGGTGGTTGCCGGGCGGTAGAAGGAGTCGTTCCGGGCAATGCAATCGGCGGGCTGGATGCGGTTGTAGGCGGGCGCGGCGACGAGCCCTGAGGCTGCAGTGGTTGCGCGCTCACTCTTGGTGCTAGGTGCAGTGGTGGGCTGTGGAGTTCCACCAGCTGAGATGACAGCTTCATCTGCGGTGATAGCTTTGTCGTAGATCCGGACATCATCCAAGGCGCCGCTCATCCGGGTGCCGAGGGTGGTGAAGCCGGTGGCGCGCCAGGCGGGGAAGCTGATTGTCTCTGACTTGATCGCAGCGCCGTTGAGGTACAGCGTTGCCTTCTTTGAAGCGGCGTCGTAGACGCCCGCGAGGTGGAACCACTCGTTAACGGGCGGCTCGACCTGCGAGCGCACGCCTTCGGTCGTGGCATCGGGAGAGTCGGCGCTGGTGAAGGTGAACACCAGGCCGTCCTCCGGTGTGTTGCCGAGGTGGAAGGGAGCCTGGTGCAGTCCCTTCTGCTCGACGACGGTGTAGGCGCCGTCCTTGTCGTCCCAGCGCAACCATGCGGTGACGGTGAAGTTCCCATCGGTTGGGATCAGAGCTCCGGCGGTGTAAGCGAGGGCGTCATCGGTCGGCTCGATCACGCTCACCTGGAATTCTTGCCAGTCCGACCACGCTGAGCTGGTGCCGGCGGCGGTGTTGAGAGCGCGGGTGCGCCAGCGCGCCTTCCAGCCGTCTTGGAGCCTTCCTTCTGCCACTGTGATCCTGGCCGGGGCCCCGGAAGCGATGTTGTCCAGCGCGCCGGTCCAGATTTGGCCGGTGCCCTGTTCGGTCGCGGCGGGGTCGTGCTCGACCTCGTACTCCACGCGCAGCGGCTGGCCAGCTGGGTCGGTGACCTGTGCCAGCAGCGCCGGCGTGAGGCTTGTGGTCACGGTTTGGCCGTTGACCTGCTGGGACGGGTCGATCTGGAGGGCGGTTACTGTCGGTTGACCGCCGGGGTCGGGCACATCCACCGTAGCGGCCAGCCAGTCCGACCACGCCGAGGTCGTAGTAGCGCCGGTGTTGACAGCACGAGCGCGCCAGCGGATCTTCCAGCCGTCGGTCAGCACCGCAAAGTGACGAGTCCCATGAGAACCCACAGCCACCACAGTTTCCTGATCGTCTGCCACGGTGGGTTACTTGCGGGAATTCTGCATTCTCGCAAGTTGCAGCCAGCCTGGCAGTGCGCAACAGAAGTTAATTCCTGATTTTTATTTTCTGGAAAATCAAAAATGGTACGCTGCGGTCGTGACTCTTGAGACCGGCACGGTCACGCCGTGCAAGCACTGTGGGGCGCCCATCGAGCAGCGGCGGGGGAGAGGGCGGCCCAAGGCCTACTGCCCCGAAGGGGACTGTCAGGCCGCGGCGAAGCGGGAGCGGGAGTTGCGGCGGGCGACGCCTGGGCTGGAAGGGGCGCTGGCCAGGGCTGAGCAGTTGTACGAGCGCATGGAGAGTGGGCTGGCCGCGGCGATCGAGCCGCTCGCGCAGGCGTTGTCCGACGAGTTGAGCCCGGCCGGGGTGGAGGCCAGGCTGAGTGCCGTGCAGGCCGAGGCGCACACCCGGGTGGCCATCGCGCGCACTGAGCGGGAGCAGGCGTTCGAGCAGGTACGGCTGGCGCGTGAGGCCGCTGAGCACGCGCGGCGGCAGACCGGGGAGATGCGCGAGCGGCTGGAAGAGGCCGAGGCGGAGCGGGACAACGCGCTCGGCGACGCAGAAAGGGCCCGTGAGCAGGCCCTGGCCGCGTTGCGTGAGGCCGCCAGTACCGAGCGTCAGGCGCTGCAGGCGGCCGAGGAGGCCGGTCGGCGGGCGGAGGTGGCCGAGCAGCGGGCCGAGGAGGCGGTACGACGTGTCGAGCTGACCGAGCGGGCCAGGGATCAGGCGGTTCAGGAGCTGGCCGAGCAGGTGGAGGCTGCCGACGCGCGTACCGAGGAAGCGAAGGCGCTGGCCGTACAGGCTCGGCAGGACGCTGAGCAGGCGCGGGCGGAAGGGGATCGGGCACGCGAGGAGATGGCGGCGGCCGTACGCGCGCGGGAACGGGCCGAGCGGGACGTCGCCGCGGCGGCGGCCACGGCGCAGGCGGCTGAGCAGGAGCGCGACCGGGCGGTGGCACGCGCCGAGAGCGCCGAGCGGGCTGCCGCGGAGGCGCAGCGGGAGCGCGCTGTCGCACTCAACGAGGCGGTGCAGGCACGCGAGGCGGCCGACGCCGAGGTCGCGCGGGCGCATGAGGCGGCTGAGGCTGAGGTCGCGCGGACACGTGAGGTGGCCGGTGCCGAGGTGGCGCGGGCTGAGGAGAGCAGGCGGCGGGAGCTGGCGATGGCGGCCGACCGGCTCGCCGCGGTGGAGAAGGAGGCCGCGGCCGCGGTTCTGGATGAACGGGCCAGGGCCGAGGGGGAGAAGGAGCGGGCCGAGGGGGAGCGGGCGCGGGCTGAGGCCGCCGTTCGCGAACGGGATCAGTTGCTGCTCGACCTGCGGCTGGAACGGGCGCGGCTGGAGGACGCGCGGGCCGAGGTCGAGGCGGCGCGGGCCGAAGCCGGGCGGCTACGGGAGCGGGCGGTCACGGCGGAGCTGGCCAACCGGCATCGGGACTGACGCCGTCGCGGAGGCCGGCCGCGGTCCGGTCCCGGGTGAGGCTGCCCGTCCGGTCGGGGTGTAGAGGCTGGTCCTGGACGTGTTCGGCGTGGTCAGGCGGGTCTTCACAGGTGATAGACAGGTTGCGCCAAGGACACACACAGAGTCGTTCCCCACGATCGGACCATGAGCATGGCGAATGCGGAGGCTCGCGGGCAGTTGCGCCGGGCCGACGGCAGTCCGGTGCGGGTGCTGGTGGTCGACGACGAGGCCACGCTGGCCGAGCTGCTGGCGATGGCGCTGCGCTTCGAGGGCTGGGAGGTGAGCAGCGCCGCCGACGGGCTGGGCGCCGTGCGCGCCGCCCGCGGCTTCCGCCCCGACGCCGTCGTGCTCGACATGATGCTGCCCGACATCGACGGCCTGGAGGTCCTGCGGCGGCTGCGCGCGGATGCGCCGGACGTGCCGGTGCTGTTCCTGACGGCGCGTGACTCCGTCGAAGACCGCATCACCGGGCTGACGGCGGGCGGCGACGACTACGTGACCAAGCCGTTCAGCCTGGAAGAGGTGGTGGCGCGGCTGCGCGGGCTGATCCGCCGAGCCGCCAGGACCGAGCTGCTGGCCGGCTCCCAGATCGTGGTCGGGGACCTGGTCCTGGACGAGGACAGCCACGAGGTACGGCGCGGCGGCAAGCTGATCAACATGACGGCCAGGGAGTTCGAGCTGCTGCGCTACCTGATGCGCAATCCGCGCCGGGTGCTCAGCAAGGCGCAGATCCTCGACCGGGTGTGGAACTACGACTTCGGCGGGCAGGCCAACGTGGTGGAGCTCTATATCTCCTACCTGCGCAAGAAGATCGACGCGGGCCTGCCGCCGATGATCCACACGCTGCGTGGTGCGGGGTATGTGCTCAAGCCCGGCGAATGAGCCGCCGCGGTGGCGGGCGCCGGCGAGCTGGTCGCTGCGGGCGCGTCTGGTCGCGGCGATGGTCGGCCTGCTGGCGGCGGCGTTTCTGATCGTCGGCGTGGCCACCGAGGCGACGCTGGTCAGAGCGCTGTACAGCCGGGTCGACGACCAGCTGACGGCGGCGGCGGCCAGGACGCCGCGCGGATTCGACCGGTTTCCACCGCCGAGCCCGCGTGAAGGCAGATTCCCGCCGGGACAGGTCATCGGCACCCTGGCGGCGCACATCGGGCAGGGCCGGGTCGTCTTCGCCGGCGTGCTCCCCGAGCAGGGGCAGACGCCGCCCGACCTGAGCGGACAGGACGCGACGCTGCTGGGCGTGCCCGCCGACGCGGTGCCCCGCAGTTACGACCTCGGCGATCTGGGCGACTACCGCCTGGTCGCGCGGCGGATGCCCGACGGGGACGTACTGATCACCGGGCTGCCGCTGGCCGAGACGCGGGAGACGCTCTACCTGGTCGCCGGCGTCGTGGCCGGGGTGACCGTGCTCGCACTGGCCGGGGTCGGCTATCTGGGCGTGGTGATCGTACGGCGTGCCCTGCGCCCGCTGTCCCGGGTGGCGGCCACCGCCACGCGGGTGTCCCAGCTGAGGCTCGACCGCGGCGAAGTGGAGCTGCCTCAGCGGGTCGCCGAGCGTGACGCCGACGAGCGCACCGAGGTCGGCCAGGTCGGCGCGGCCCTGAACCGGATGCTCGACCACGTGGGCAACGCGCTGGAGGTACGGCAAGCCAGCGAGACGCAGGTACGCCAGTTCGTCGCCGACGCCAGCCACGAGCTGCGCACCCCGCTGGCGGCCATCCGCGGTTACGCGGAGGTGAGCCGGCGCGGCGGGCAGCCGGTACAGCCCGAGGTGGCGCATGTGCTGCGCAGGGTGGAGTCCGAGGCGGAACGCATGACGGCCCTGGTCGAGGACATGCTGCTGCTGGCCCGCCTGGACGCGGGCCGGCCGCTCGCGCACGACCGGGTGGACCTGTCCATGCTGACGGTGGACGCCGTCAGCGACGCGCACGCGGCGGGCCCGCGCCACGACTGGAAACTGGACCTGCCGGAGGAGCCGGTCATCGTGGTGGGCGACTCGGCCCGGCTGCAGCAGGTGCTGGCCAACCTGCTCGGCAACGCCCGTACGCACACGCCGGAGGGGACCCGCGTCACGGTGGGCGTCGGCGTGAGCGGGCGGGAGGTGGTGCTGCGTGTCGCGGACAACGGCCCCGGCATCCCCGCCGGCCTGCTGCCGCACGTCTTCGAGCGGTTCGCACGCGGCGACGGCTCACGCTCCCGGGCGGCCGGCAGCACCGGGCTGGGGCTGGCCATCGTGCACGCTGTGGTGCTGGAGCAGGGCGGCAGCGTGGCGGTGGAGAGCGCGCCCGGTCGCACGATCTTCACCGTACGGCTGCCGGCACCGGGTGCTGAGTGAGAGGCAGCCAGGGGCCGACGTACGCCTCGTCGGTAGGGGACGAGTCCGAGGTGACAGAACTTCAGGAAATCAGTCGCTCCTCACGCGCTGCTACGCCCTCGGTGACGCGAGCACGCGCCAGAGACCCAAGACGGCCAGCAGGGACGCCGCGCCCGCCGCGCCGACGACCAGACCAGGCGCTGACACCTCGCCCAACGCCCCGCCGCCCGCCGCGAACAGCCCCTGCAACGTCATGGTCCCGGTCAGCATCAGCCCGAAGGCCTGGCCTCGATTCGCCTCCGGCACCGCCTCCAGGAAGCGCCGGGCCAGCCCCAGCTGGTACGCGACCCCGAACCCGGACACGGCGAGCAGCAGCGCCGCGGTAACCGGCCCGGGCGAGAACACGAACCCGAGCAGCGGCGCGCCGAGCAGCAGTGCCAGCGGCCCGGCCAGCCGTTCCCTGCGTTCCGGGGTGACCAGCCGGCCGATCGCGAGGTCGCCGGTGAGCATGCCGAACGCCACGGCGGTGAACAGCAGCCCGGCTGAGTTGCCGATCTGGACGGCGTACGGGACGAGCACCCCCTCGGTGCCGACCACGAGCGCGGGCGGCAGCCACTGGGCCAGCAGCAGCGAACGGATCGCCGGCCGGCGCAGCAGTTCGCGATTGACGCGCCAGGTCTCGCGTACCGCGTACCCTGCGGCCGTGCCGCGGCGCGGCCGCTCGGCCAGCCGCAGGCGCAGCAGCGCGACGGACAGCAGGCAGCTCGCCACGGTGATCCAGAGCGCGCCGTACGGGCCGAGCGCCGCGATCAGCATCCCGCCCACGGCGAAGCCGAGCACCTGCGTGCCGCCGGCGGCCATGGAGAACACGGCCCGGCCGAGCACGTACCGGTCGCCGTCGAGCAGTACGGGCAGCAGCGCGCTGCGCGCCGCGGAGGCGACCGCGCTCGGGATGCCGGTGACGAACACCAGCACCAGCATCGCGGTGGGGGAGAGCAGCCCGGCGGCGAGCACAGCGGCGACCGCGGCACGGACCAGGTCGTAGCCGACCATCACGGCCCGCGGCGGCCACCGGTCGGCGTACGCCAGCAGCAGCGTGCCGCCGAGGGCGTAGGGCAGGAAGCCGGCGACGTAGGCCAGCGCGGCCAGCAGGGACGAGCCGGTGCCGGCGTAGACGGTCACCGAGAGCGCGAGCATCTTCACCGTCTCGCCGCCGAGGAAGAGCGTGTAGCCGGTGAGCAACACGCGGAACTGGCGTACCGCGAACACCTCGCGGTAGGTGGCCCGCGCCGGTGCGTCCTGGAGTGTCGTCATGCGGGCCAGTTTCGGGGCGGTGCAGGGGGAGGCGTTAAGCTTTCGCGTGGAGGCGAAAGATGCTGGCCATCGAAGTCGGGCCGGTCGATGTGGCGCACACCCGCTACGCGATCTCGCCGCTGGGTGAAGCAATGAACGCGCTGCGGGTCGCTGCGGGCAAGCAGCCGGCCGGGCCGCTGCGGCCCTGGGCGGAGCGCATCGCGCCTCGGTACGCGCGGCTGCTCCGCGAGACGCCGGCGGTCGGGGCGCTGACAACGCTGTTTCGCCGCGGCGGCTACAACGCCGACTTCATCCATCCTCCGCCTTCGGGTCTCGGCGACGACTTCGCCGTAGAACTCGCCGCAGTGCGGGCGACTCCGCTGCGCCAGATTCGCGCGGAGATCGCCCGCAACCTGGTCGGGCTGCGTACGCCGCCGCGCCACGTCCAGCAGATCCTGGCCGCCCCGGACGTGCTCACCCGGCTTTCGGACGCGATCGAGGCGACCTGGCACGCGCTGGTCGAGCCCGACTGGCCGCGGCTGCGTACGGTGCTGGAGCGCGACCTGGTGCACCGCGCCGGGCACCTCGCCATGTACGGCTGGGCCGCGGCGCTGTCCGACCTGGATCCGCGTGTGGGCTGGCGCTCCGAGGGGGCCGACGGTGTGATCGAGGTGCGCACCGGCTCCCGGACCGAGTGGGAGCGGCACCGGCTGGGTGGCAAGGGCCTGCTGCTGATGCCGACCGTCTTCGGCACCCTCATCAGCTACGTCGAGCCGCCCTGGCCGTACGCCCTGGTGTATCCGGCGCGTGGCGTCGCGAACCTGCTCGGGCCGCCGCCCCCGCAGAGCGGTGCGGCGGCGCTGGCGCGGCTGGTCGGCCCACACCGCGCGCAGGTGCTGCGGGCGCTCGCGGTGCCGGCGACGACCACGCAGTTGGTCCGCCAGCTGGGTCTCAGCCTGGGCGCGGTCGGCGGCCACCTGGCGGTGTTGCGCGAGTCCGGCATGGTCACGCGGACGCGGACCGGCCGATCCGTGCGCTACGAACGCACCCCTCTGGGCGGGACCCTGGCCGGCGACTGAGCGCTGGTGCGAACATGGCCGAGAGCGCAGGCGCCGGGTACCTTTGGCGCCCGTGGCCAGGACCTTCGGGCCCCTTGGCTCAGCGGACCCCGTTCGTGGACCATCCTGACCCGGTGTCCGGCTAACTGACAGGGCATCGCCTGCCGGCCGGCTCCTTGTGGCGGTGGTGACCTCGGCAAGGTCGCCGGGGCGGGTCTCGAATCAGCTACGCCTATGATCGCTGAGTTGCCAGATAACCTCCGTCATCCCGCAACTTCTCACGGGCCGTTGCTTTCCGCTTGAGCCCCCAAGCGGGCGCCCTCACCAGGCGGGCGCTGATGCCGTCGAGGAGGCAGTTGAGGCCGAGGTCGAACTGCCATTGCCTGTCGTCCTTGCGGGTGGCGGTGCGCAGGTAGTGCTGGTAAGTGGGGTAATGGCCGGTGCGCATGTGCCAGGTCATGAGGGGGCGAGCTCGGTGCGGTCTGCTCCATCTCGCTGTTCCTGGCCGGGTCCGCGCTGTGCGGCCTGGCCCAGACCATGCCGCAGCTCATCGCTTTCCGCGCCGTGCAGGGGCTCGGCGCGGGCCAGCGCGGCATCGTGATGCTCGGTCGGTGTCGATCTGGGTCACATCACCGCACCACAGCACGTCCGCCGCGACCGTGTCGAACCCGCGGCGGACCAGATCGCAAGCGGCCGGCCGCTTGCCCGGCCTAGCTCGGCCTGGTCGCCCGCAGACGGCGCAAGCCGCGCTCGCTGTCCCGGCAGGACACTGCCCCGACCGGGTCACGACGCATAGAAACGATGACGCCGCCGCGCACGGCATCCCGTTCCGGCTTACCCTCCAGCAGCAGGTCGAGTACGAGATCGTGCCGGACGTCGACTGGACCAGGCTGCGTATCCTCGCCTCTGCCCAACTGCGGCATGGCGCGATTCCCTGGCGGATGGCCGCGGCCGACTACTCCTCTGGGCTGGAGCTGGGCGAATCCACCCCACTCACCGGCAGCCCCGCGGCCAGCCTCTGGGACCAGGCCCTCGCCGACGCGATGGGCGCCGCCGGCCGCGCGGTCATGGAAGAACGCCTCATCCCCGCATTCCTCGCCGACCTCACGTGAACCAGATGAACGACTACCTATTGCATCTATGTCCTCCCAGCTCGGAGGGCACCTCACTTCTTTCGCGGCTCTCGCCTCGAGTTTCACCGCCGTGGATCCAGGATGAGCGGCAGCAACATACCGCGCTCATACCGGCTTCTGCTTTGCTCACCGTGTGGATCGAGTCCAAGATGCTACGAACGGAGATCGCATGCGAAAGCTGGTACCGACACTTGCTTTGACCACCACGCTCGGCCTTGCAACGATGGGCTCAATCGCCCTGATCAGCTCCACACCCAGCTCCGCATCAGCGGGCAGCGTTGCGGCGGCCAAGCCCACCTATTCAGTGACATGCAGTGCAAGTGCCGACCGGACCCCAAAGATCGACATCGGCAGAGCAGCGTGCAAGAACGTGCACACCTTTCGGGTCGTGATCCGTTGCAAGACCAAGGGGAGCGCAACGACGTCGACAAAGATCAACGGCCCGTGGAAGGAGTCCGGAGAGACATCCACGAGGCAGTGCCCTGCCGCGCTGCCGTACATTGCCTCGGCGACCTACTCCTACTTGCTGGACACCTGACAATCGACGAGATCGCCGAGCTGTGAGGGTATGCGGGGCGCGCCGCACCACCTCCACGTCGATGCCCAGACCGGCACCGTGCGCGGCGACCGCGTTCTTGAACCCGGCATCGGTCCACGCTTTGGTCACGCTCGGGTTGGCGGCGGCGACCTTGGCCTGCCAGTAGGAGTGGAACGGTGAGCCGGGGTTTATGTCACATCCGTTGACGCTCGGCCCATGGAGAGCGTTCTCACACACATCTCCCAGAACGTGCGCTTGCTCCCATCTGAGTGAGAACGGGTTGTGAGGGGTGCGACCGGAATACGGCCGAGACGATATCGAGCACGGCGACCTGCGCAAGATGGACAGTCGCGGAGGATGCCGACTTATCCATCAGTGTTCGAGCCGGAACGTCAGGCCCGCGACCAGGGCCGCCACGGAGGGGGGCCCTGGTCGCGGGCGTATTCCGGCCGTGCCCCAGCAACGAGGGGATGTCCCCTCACGCATATCAACTAGGAGATGGTCGCCCGCCCGGGCGTTAACCCCGCAGGTGACACCGTCCTCCGGGGACGGGCACCTACAAGGGATGGGAACTGAATACGTGAGAAAGGGGCCATGGCCCGATCTTGGTAGCGCTTTGAGAAGCTCAGGGTCTGCCGGCCAGGACCTGCAGTCTCGTGTTCGCGGCCTCGTGAACCTCCGGCGCCAGGGGATCGCCAGCCAACTCCCGCAGACGCGAGCGGAATGCGGCCGTATCTGGTGCTGCCTCACACGCGCGCTGTTGAACCGTTGGCTCGCAATCGTCAAGTCCCTCGACCGCGACGATTTCGGCCTCATGCGGCGCGCATCCCCGAAGCCCGTCCAGGAATGTCCCGCGCAAGTGAATGAACCGTGCCTTCCCACGCGGCCATGAGCTCGCTCGCGGCTTCACGGATCTCCAACCGGCCCAGGCCTCGTGCTGGGACCTCGGCAGCGCACCATTCTCCGGCGACGACTGTGCGGTGCAGCGCGGCCAGCAACACCGGGGCGTCGCCCCGGTCTCCGACCTCTGCCACCACACGCTCCCCGAACGCGACGAGTGTGTCGTCGCCGCTGCCGATCCACGTGCGGGCGTGTGGCAGCGCGTCTGGCCCGAGGTGGTGGAGCGCCTGTGGGATGCCCGGCAGCCACCCGGCCGCGTTGCGTAGGGCCGGGTCTTCGGCGAAGTCGAAGACGATGCGATCGCCGCGCCTACCCAGTTCCCCCAGCGCCCGCCGCCGTTCGGAGCCGCCGGCAGCGACAAGCGCGACCAGGTCTTCGTTGTCGATGGCGGCGATTTCGGGTGGTGTGTCGCGTCTGGCCGGTCTGGGTGAGCGGGAGGCCTTGAGCTCGTCGATGATTCGCCGGACCCGTGGCTGGAACTGCGCAAACGTCGTCCACGGCTCCGTGTCGCACCAGATCGCCTGTGCAAGCTGCGTATCGTCGCGATTGGCGATGACGTCGTCAGCGAGCCCGTCCCAGATCGCGGGGAGCTTCATCGCCCCGCTGTAGCCGATCGCCTCAAGCGCCGTGGACCAGTGCGGCCCGTCGATCGCGTACCCGCGCAGCACGGCTGCCGCGTCGAGTCGACCGACCATCGGAAGCAGGGCAAGGACCTGCAAGGCAAGCTCAACCGGTTCGACGTCCTCGCCGTCGTACGTGAGCAGGTGCTGTTGGATCGGTGCCAGTGGCAGGTCGAGCCGAGCGATGAGACCGGCGAGGTAGCTGTCGCGCTGGTCAACTTGTCGGTCCCAGCGCGTGTCCGTAATCACGCACTCGTACACCGCGTCGGCGGCGCCGGGGGCGGTCGACGTGCGACGCACTGCGGCACCGCGTCCCCGTTGGAGCTGACCGCGGAACGAGGCCGGACTGTCATATTCGATCATCGATATGCAGTATCCCCGTGGTGGAGGCGCTGAGCGAGCGAATAGCGGCCATGGCCATGATGCCCGGGCCAGGCCGCCATCATCGACGACCGGCGCACTGAGCTGCGCCGACGCCTGGCCGAGCCGGACCTGTCGTATGCCGCCTTCAACGGCGGGTACCGCGAACGGGGGCCGGTCCGGAGCGTTGCGCTACGGCGCCCCGGCGCCACTGACAGAGGCCGACATCTGGCGGGCCTACCAGATCGAGCTGCGCGAGCGCGGTGAGCCGCACCACGACCCTTGGGGAATCAATCCCTTCGAGCGCCGCTGAACTGCGCCACTCCCATAGGGGTGCCACCGGGATACGGCAGAAACGGGCCGCGGGCCAAGGTAGTTGCTGGTCAGCGGATTGGCGTTGGGTGGCGTAGATCGGTCAGGTGTCAAGTGTCATTGCTGGCCGGCGTTCGTGATGCGGGCGGCGTACACGCGGTGTGCCTTGCGTTCGGCCGGTCCGGCGGCGCTGGCGGCGAGAGCGGCGCTCTGCTCCAGGGCAGCGCGGTGCAGCGCGAGCGGGGCGGTGACGCGGAGCGTGTGGTCCTGGCCGGGGATGGCCAGGGGGTGTGTCGAGCTGGTTGGGCAACTCGCGGGCGCGGGCGGCGGCCAGGACACGGCGGATGGTCTTGGGGGCGACCTGGTGCTGACGGGCCAGTGGTTTGACGGCGGCGCCTTCCCGGTAGGCAGCTAGGACGGCGACCTTCTGTTCGGAGTCGAGAGCAGTGGGGCGGCCGAGGGTCTTGCCGGAGGCCTCGGCGGCGCCTTCCCGGGTGTTCTCGCTGATCATGTCGCGCTGGAACTCCGGCACGGCGGCAAGGACCGAGACCATCATCTTGGTGCCGGGGTCGTCGCTGGCCAGGTCGATCCCCGATAGGAGCCCGGATTCGACCCGCAGGTGCAGGCCGCGTCGGATGAGCACGGGGCGCAGGGCGAGGATGTCGGAGCGGAACAGGCGGGCGGCGTCGGCGATGCGGATGGTGTCGCCTACGGTGGCCTCGTGCAGGAGCCGGGTGAATCCCGTGCGATCCAGGGAGCGCTGGCGGCTGGAAGTGGCGGGGTCCTCATAAGCGGGGGCGTCGGCGGTCGGCAGCGGGGCCAGGGCGTGTCGTTGGCGGGTATCGGTCTGCTGGTCGGTGGCATGCCGAAGGTAGATGTGGTCGGCCATGCCCGATCGTGTCCCCTCCCGGGTCGACCGGGTTGATTTCAGGAGTCCTGCGCGGGGTCCTCAAGGGATGTCTGCAGGAGGTCGGCAGGGATTCGGTCGACGGCGATGGAGATCACTTCGGCGGGTGTGGGGATCTCCATCGGGTCGGGGTCGTTGTGCCCCTCGCTGATGGTGTAGCCGCCGGCTCCTCGTGGTGCGTCAATCCAGGCGAAGGGCCGGGAGAACGGGTAGTCGGGCTTGCTGGAGAAGCCCAGCGTCCAGTGGCTGGTGTAGGGGTAGAGCCGTCGCAGCATGGGCTCGGCGTAGGCGGCCTCGATGAGTGCCTGGTACGCGGGCCAGTCGGCGTCGCGGGCGTCTTTGAGCAGGTACTGCCACTCTGAGGCGATGATGGCGGCGGGGTTCTTGTCGGGGACCTCGAAACGTCCGGTCAGGAGGTCAAAGGGCGCAGCCTGGTCGATCTCGTCGAGGCTGGCTCCTTCGGCCCAGCCACGAATCACTTCGGGAAGCTCACGCATGTCCTTGGTGTCACCGCAGATCATGAGTCTGTCGTTGGACGAACCCCAGATGGTCCAGCGCCGTTCGTGATGCCACGCCGTGACGTAGGACGAGTGGCGATGCGGGACGACGCTGGCGATCGTGGCATGGCGGAGTGGATCAGAGGGAGTGACGGCCAGAGGAAGGGACAGGCCCTGGCCGGCGACTGCGGCGTGGAGTGCTGCGGCGAGGCTGCCGTGGGCGGCCACGTCCGGGTAGAGGACGGCTGGGTCGGGTTCGCGGCTCATAAGATTCCGATCTTCTGCCCGTGCAGCGTTACCGTGGCGGGTGCCCAGGCGGCGCAGCAGGGTGACCGAGGATAGCCGGTTCTCTGATCAAGATCGCGGTGCGCAGCAGGTCTGTCCAGTGCGTCTCGATCAGGGTCCAGTCGATCGCCTCGTCACCGAACAGCGAGTCGCTGTGCTGGTAGTGGGTGTTCGGGGTGGGCCAGTAGAAGATCAGGTCGTGCCAGTTGCGGATGCGGGGCAGCAGGTCGAATCCCATGAGCGCAGCGAGACCGAAGACCGGTAGCGACTGGCCTTGGGTGTCTGCGTGGATGGTGTCGGGCTGGATCTCCGAGGCGTTCCGTAACAAATCATCGCCCCACACACAAACGAGACTCGCCCCGTCCGGCCCCCTAAGGCAGGCGCAATGTCGACATCACGCCTGGCATTGATGGCAAGCCTAGACTTTGACGATGCTCGAGATCCTCGACAACCTGGACATGTTGTCCCTGCCCCACCTTGACCTCACGACGGTCGAGATGGGTGGGATAACCCTGGGGGCACCGACAGCCAGGGTTCCACGCCGGAGCATCATCGAGGCTCAGTCCTCCGTAGTCACCCGACACCACAGCGGGGCCGGCGTCGAGAGGGAGTATTACGACGCTGACGGGCAGCGGCTGACTCTCGACGAGGTCGTCGACCATGCTTCTCGGTCAGAGGGATTCTTGTACTGCGCCGACAAGCTCACCTACAAGGTTCGAACCGGGGCAGTCGTCGGTTTCACGATATACGGCCCTCATCTGTCCTACTTTGACCATTTGACCTCGTACGAGGAATTCCTGGCCGCGTTCAGCAGACCCGACCGGGTGCGCGAAGACGAGGCTTACGGCGACCTCATGGGCTTCGACAATTACTACTGGGGCGCGCACAAGTATGTGAGGTGGGACGCCTGGGACCACCGCGTGAGCCTGATCAACCTGGGCTCCTTCGAGGGAAATACAGGCCCGTGACCCGGCGCGGGCGAAGGCGTAGCGGCCCAGAAAGTTGATGTGCTCGTACTGGATTGGCGACAGCCGCGCGCACATCTCATCGGTGACCGGGAAGCCCTGCTCGCGCAGGTGCTTGACGGCGGCGTGAGTATCGGCGAGGACGCTCAAGTGGCCGGCGACTCCCCCTTCTGCCAGATCGTGCTGCATCGACGAGACGCCGAGATGCTGATCGCGGTGGCGACGATGGCGGCCGCCGCGGAACTCGCCGCCGAGGTGGAGAGCCGAGGGCACGCCCTGCACGGTTTCGCAGCCCGCCCCAGCGTGAGCACTCTTGCAGCACAAGACATGAGTAAGCCTCGGATGTCGAGAGCTTTGACACGGCCTTGTCACGATCGCGGTAACAATGGGTCGCTATCTCCTCATCCTCTGTTATGGTCACGACTTGTCCCTAATTGGGATGACCTTTACCTGAGGAGGAACATGAGGAACGCGAAGAGGGTTGCCGCCCTTACCGCGGCGGTGGCGACCGCCACCGCACCCCTGCTGGCCCTCGCATCCCCGGCGATGGCCGAGCAGTCCGCCAAGCACACCCTGACCGTCCAGAACCTGCCGCTGGAGTGGCTCTCGCTCGACGCGCTCAGCGGGACGAAGCTGCTGCAGCGTGGCAAAGACCTGCTGAGCAAGGGCTATGTCCCCACGGCGCTGAACGTGACCAACGCGGCCAGCCCGCAGTACACGTCCCTGTGGACCAAGGACGCCACCCGCAAGGTCAACGTACTGCAGGGCCTGTCGGCCACGGACCTGCCCAAGCGCATCAAGGAGCAGCTGGCGGCCGGCTACCAGCCCAAGCTGATCAGCGGCACCGGCTCGGGCTCGGGCGCGGTCTTCGGGGCGGTCTTCGAAAAGACCACGCAGCTGGCCAAATCCCAGCTGAGCATGTCCAAGGAGACCTTCGCGAAGGTCAACGCCGAGTTCACCGCCGCCGGCTACAGCATCGCGTCCCTGGACGTGTACGGCACGGTGGAGAGGCCCCTGTACGCGGCCGTCTGGGTGGCCGGCGGCGCCACCGGAGCCGTGCAGGTGACCCTCGGCCAGACCGTGCAGGAGCGCGGCCAGGAGCTGCTCGCGAAGACCAAGCAGGGTCTGCGTCCGGTCCTCATGGCCGTCGAGCCCGGCAAGCTGTACACCACCGTGTGGAGCAAGGGCAGCGCGACCGGCCTGAAGGAGTACCTGAGCCTGTCCAAGGTCACCTACACGGTCAAGTCCGCCCAGTTGAAGACGCTGGGGTATCGGCCGCAGATCCTGAGCGCCGAGGACGGCGTGATCGCGTCGATCTGGAGCAAGAGCTAGCAACCGGTGATCTGCCGGGTGAGGGCGGCGCCTTCGACCGGCCGGAAGATCACCCGATGACGTCGCGGCCCGCGGTTCCGGCCTGAGTCCGACACCGCAACAGTGTGCTGGTCACGCTTGCCGATCCCCGCGAGTTCGGGCCGCGATCTCGTACGTCCGCTCCCCAGTGCTACGGGAACCCCGAAAGCCTCTCTTCGAACACATGGTCCTCCGCCTGCGGAGGACCATGTGCGTGACCCGTCACGGAGAGGCAGGGCTAGGCGACCGACAGCATTGGGGAGCGCTCGTCTTCCGCACCTTCAACACCTTCGACGGCCGATGCCGACGGCGCGCAGCTGCTCGGCCAGGGCGACGGCCTTGCCGGTCCGACAGGGCGAACCGGCCGGGGCGCAGGAGGTCATCGGGCAGGCGTGGGCCTCCACGCGGAGGTAGTCGTCGTCGTCGCGCGCCCCGGAAGTGCTTCAAGAAGACACTTACTCAGACAAGGTGCGCCTCATATGCGGCGATGACCAGGTGGACGCGGGTCCGGGCATCGAGCTTGGTCAGCAGGTTGCTGACGTGCGTTTTCACCGTGCTGAGGCTGACGTACAGGCTTTGGGCGATCTCTGCGTTGGACATGCCCCGGGCCACCAGGACGAGGACCTCACGCTCGCGTTCGGTGATGTCGAGGCCACCTGCCCGCGATGGCGGGTTCACGAACCGCTGGATCAACCGCCGCGTGGCGGTCGGCGCCAGCAGCGACTCGCCCGACGCGATGACGTTCATGCTCCTGATCAGTTCGGCGGGTGGCGTGTCCTTGAGCAGGAAGCCCGCGGCGCCCGCCTGGAGCGCTCCGTAGACGTACTCGTCCAGGTCGAACGTGGTCACCATGAGCACGCGCGTCCTCGGCTGGTCGGCGCAGATGCGACGCGTGGCCTCGATGCCATCCATCTCCGGCATGCGCACGTCCATGAGCACCAGGCGGGGGTGATCGCGAGCGCTCGCTGTCACCGCCTGCGCGCCCGTCGCCGCCTCGCCGACCGTCTGGAACCCCGGCGTGGAGTCGATCAACCTGCGGAAGCTCGCCCTGATGAGCGTCTGATCGTCGGCCACCAGCACCCTGATCACAGCGGTAGCCTCGCCATCACACGGAAGCCGCGTACGGGGCGAGCGCCTGCCTCGAACTCGCCGCCGAAGAGGTGCACGCGCTCGCGCAGCCCTGTCAGGCCGTGTCCGTACGGCTGTGCCCGGCCTCGCGTGCCGTCATCGGTGATCTGCACCGTCAGCCCGTCCGCTTGCCGTTCGATCCGCACCAGGACATGGCGGGCTCCAGCGTGTTTGAGCACGTTGGTCAGCGCCTCTTGGACGACCTCTCCTTCACGGTCTCGCCCGGCAGGATCACCGGCTTCCTCGGTCCGAACGGCGCCGGCAAGACCACGACCATGCGGCTACTCCTCGGCCTCGACCAGCCCACCGCCGGACGGGCCACCGTGAACGGCCTGCCCTACCGGGAGCTGAAAAGGCCCCTCACCCAGGTCGGCGCGCTGCTGGACGCGACCGCGGTGCAGGGCGGGCGGCGGGCGGAGCAGCACCTGTGGTGGCTGGCCCGCTCCAACGGCATCTCCCGCACCCGCATCGGCGGGCTCTTGGAGCTCGTGGGGCTCGGCCACGTGGGAGGCAAGCGCGTCGACGGATTCTCGCTGGGCATGAAGCAGCGGCTGGGGCTCGCCGCGGCTCTGCTCGGCGACCCGGAAGTGCTCGTGCTCGACGAGCCCACCAACGGACTCGACCCCGAAGGCATCCGCTGGATGCGCGGCCTGCTCAAGTCCCTCGCCGCCGAGGGCCGCACCGTGCTGGTGTCGAGCCACCTGATGAGCGAGATGGCGGTCACGGCCGACCATCTGATCGTCGTCGCCCAGGGCCGGTTACGCGCCGACGCCGCGATCACCGCGCTGGTAGGCCCGGGCATGTCGCTGGAGGACGCGTTCATGAACATCATCGAAAGGAGCGCCCCGTGAGCGCGGTCGCCGCCGAGTGGATCAAGCTGCGGAGTCTGCGTTCGACCTGGTGGGCGCTGGGCATCGGGGTGCTGGTGTCGCTCGCGCTCACCGCGCTGGGCGCCGCCACCGTCATCTCGCGCTGGGATCCCGCCCGTACGAGCGATCAGGCCGCCATGGGAATCGTCGTGGCCGTGTACGTGGGAGTGGTCCTGGCTCAGCTTCCGCTCGGCATGCTGGGCACGATGACCATCAGCGGCGAGCACGCGTCCGGCATGATCGACACGACGTTCGTCGCAACACCGTCCAGGGCCCGGGTGTTGATGGCCAAGGCGGTAGTCCTGAGCGGAGCCGCGGTCGGCGGTTCGCTGCTCATCTCCGTGCCCGGCTATCTCTTCGGGCGGTTCGTCGCCGCGGAGTTCCGCCCCTCGCTGCTGCCTGCCGGAGCCTGGACGGTGATCGCCGGCGGCACGCTGATGATCGTGGTCACCACGCTGCTCGGACTGGCGCTCGGTACGATCCTGCGCAACGGCGCTGTGGCGACGGCGGCGCTGGTGGCGATCGTTCTCGTGCTGCCGTTCCTCGCCATGAACCTGCCCTGGGGCGAGCAGATCAGCCCGTTCCTGCCGGCGTACCCGGCGCTCCAACTGATCGAGCAGGTCCCAGACATCATGCCCACCTGGACGGCGTTCACCGCGCTCGCCGCGTGGGCGGTGATCCCGCTGTTGATCGCGGTGATCGCCAACGAGCGATCCCACCACGGATCCTGACGCCCAGGTGGCCACACTTGCCTGGCCGCCGGCAGCCATGATCATCGCTCAGTACTTCAGGAGCCGTTCTCGTCGAAGACCCCCTCCTCGTCGCGAGCATCGGGGTTCGTAGGGCGTGCCGGCCTAGAGGTGGTGCCAGGGATGGTTGCATCCGTTGATGCAATCTTGCAGTCGTCTGCGCATGTCAGCGATGCCGAGCAGTGCGATCAGGAGTCGGAAGGATTTGATCCGCTCGGCCTGCGGCAGATGGATGATCTTGTTGAGCTGTCTGGGGAGGCCTGGGCGGATGATGAGCATTGCAGGCGTATGGGTTGGGCGAAGGCCGGCGCGGCGGATGCTCTCGGCGGTCTCTTCCTGGCTGGGGTGGGCTTGGATGCAGTAGTTGGAGAGCTCACGGAGGACTTGGCCTTGTTCGGCGGGGTTCAGGGAGCTGAACCAGGCGATGCCGGTCTCGAGTGCTTTCAGCTCCTGGGCGAGCTCGTTGAGGATCACAAGATGATTTGTGGTCATGGCCGTCCCCGTGCGGCTCCGGCCACGCCGACACCAGTGCCTTGGCCACCGTCCGGCAGCTCACCCGTACTTGCGCTCGGCGCGCGCCCCGACATCCCAGTCCGATGGTCACGGCGAATGTCGGCATGCCACGCGACCTTCTCCGACCGGGACACGGCGCATCCTCACAGGGAGTAGCGTCCTTATCATCCCACCGCAACGACAACAGTGGTGCTGACACTCGTGAACACGCCCAAGCCCGCCCACCCAGATGCGGCCCATTCTAACGACAAACGGTGCTCGTTCTCGTGGTCCTAGCCAGACGGGCCTGCCTCACGTGGCAGGCGAATGTCGGGCAGGAACCGAGCAGGGCGCGAACCACGCTACTCGTCGGCGTAGGGCTTGAAGAGCACGTCGCGTTCCATCCACGACTCGTTGAGCAGCTCACTGTGCACCTCGCCCTGGACGATTCCCAGGAGAAGGTCGGTGGTGAGCAGGTCGTACCTCTCCCACACGTCGCCGTTCCGGTCCGAGACCCGGATCGGGTACGAATCGGCCGCCGCCTCGGGTGAGACCTGCCAATAGAGCGTGACCCCCGTGCCGGTCGAGGCCCAGGGCAGCAGCCTGGAATCAGGGTCGAGATCGTCGGGCGGTCCCACGACCTCGTCCTCGAACAGGTCCTGGAGCTGTTCGAACTCCAGCCCCGACCTCTCGAGATCGACGTGCTTGAGACCGGGGCCGGGCGCCGGAACGTAGAGCCTCAAGTAGTCCAGCCAGAGTCCGCCACCCCCTGCGTCGAGAAGCTCGCGGTAGTCCTGCGGCACGGGCGCCCCGAGCCGATGCTCGGCCTGCTCCCAGTCGAACGGGCCGGCCAGCGGTGCGAGACGTGCCGCTTCGATCAGCTGCTGAGCACTGGTTGTCATGCGGGTGCATTCCTCGGGGTTGCTGGTCCAGGTCCGATCTGTCCGAACCGGATCTCGCCCGCGCCCGGCCGGGAAGGGCGCCGCTGGTGCACCTGGCCGTCGACGCCCTCACCGAGCCCTGACGCAGGCGCCGGGCGGTTTTCAGGGGAGGGGCCAGGTGCGTAGGGCGGCGTCGGCCATCTCCTGGAGCTCGTCGCGGCCGACACCGCTCGCGGCTTGCACGGCGATGCCGAATGCCAAGGTGGTGACGTATCGGGCCAGCAGGCCCGGATCGGTCTCCGGAGGCAGCTCGCCGTCGTCGATGGCTACCTGGAACCGCTCTCGGACGCGGGAGCAGCCGTTGTTACGCCAGGCGACGAGAAGGTCACGGACCCCATACGCGGAGTCGCCAGAGGCCAGGGCGCCCTGGACGCCCATGCACCCATGGGGGTGAGCCGGGCGGGTGGTGGTCCGGACGGTGCCTGACAGGATCGCGGTGGCGACGCCGAGGGCGGTCGGCTCCTCAAGCGCCTCGGCGAGGTATGCGCTCGGGCCTTCGGTGTAGCGCTCCAGGGCCTTGCGGAACAGCTCCTCCTTGTTGCCGAAGGCTGCGTACATGCTGGTGGTGGAGATGCCCATCGCGTCGGTCAGCCTGGTCAGGCTGGCCCCCTCGTAGCCGTGCTCCCAGAAGACCAGCATGGCGCGCTCAAGGGCTTCGTCGGCGTCGAATCCTCGCGGCCGGCCGATGGGGCCGCTCTGTTTGGTCTCCACGTTCTGCAGTCTACCCCTTCCGCATCGATCGCTGCAGAAGTGCTACTGTTCTAATTCCGCATCGATCGATGCGGAAGTCTGAGGAGGTTGTTCGGATGGGACTACTTGAGGGTAAGACCGCACTCGTCACCGGCGGCGGCACCGGAATCGGCCTGGCCAGTGCCGTAAGACTGGCGGCCGAGGGCGCACACGTGTTCATCACCGGTCGGCGCAAGACCGAACTCGACGCGGCGGTCGACGTGATGGGTTCGGCGGCTACCGCGGTGATCGGCGACATCTCGAACCTGGCCGACCTGGACCGGCTCTACGAGACGATCCGCAGCCGGGGGCGGGGTCTGGACGTACTGTTCGCGAACGCCTCCGTCGCCGAGTTCGTGACACTTGAGCAGGTCTCCGAGGAGCACTTCGACACCCTCTTCGGGATCAACGTCCGGGGCACGCTGTTCACCGTGCAGAAGGCGCTGCCCCTGCTCAACGACGGCGCTTCGGTGATCTTGAACGGCTCCACCAACGTGGACGTCGGCGACGAGGCGTTCGGCGTGTACGCGGCGACCAAGGCCGCCACCCGATCGTTCTCCCGGACCTGGGCCAACGAGCTCAAGGGACGCGGCATCCGGGTGAACACCATCACGCCCGGCCCGACCGATACCCCTGGTTTGTCGGGGCTCGCTCCCGACTCGGAGCAGGCCGCCCGCCTCAGGCAGCAACTGGCCGCGCAGGTGCCGCTGGGCCGGCTCGGGCGCCCGGAGGAGATCGCCGCCGCCGTGACCTTCCTCGCCTCGGAGCAGAGCAGCTTCATTACCGGTTCGAGCCTGTACGTCGACGGCGGCCTGAACCAGATCTGAGCCCGGCCGACGACCCGAGAGGTTGAGGTGAAGGACCCATGACCGTAATCGGCATCATCGGCGCAGGTGAGGTCGGTGGCCAGGTCGCGCGGGCGGCGATCGCGAGCGGCTACGACGTCGTTATCGCCAATTCACGAGGACCTGAGACCTTGAAGGACCTCATTGACGAGCTCGGACCGTCAGCGCGTGCCGCAACCGCCGCCGGCGCTGCCGGTGAGTTCGCAGTCGTGGCGGTCCCCCTCAAGGTGGTCAACGACATGCCTGCGGAGGAGCTGGCAGGCAAGATCATGCTTGACACGAACAACTACATGGTCTGGCGCGATGGGCATATCCCGGTCATCGACTCGGGCGAGAAGACCGTTCACGAACTACGCCAAGAACAGCTTCCGCGCTCCAAGGTCGTCAAGGCCTTCACCCACATCCAAGCTCCCCGCATCACCACCGCGGGCAAAGCGGCGGGCGCCCCCGGCCGTCTGGCGCTGTCGGCCTCGAGCGACTTTCCCGAAGCCGTGGAACTCGTGACGCGACTGTACGACCAGTTCGGGTTCGACACCGTCGACAACAGCCCGCTCAGCGAGTCGTGGCGCAGCGGCCCCGGTCAGCCCGCGTGGGTCGCGCACGAGCACCAGACACGTTCCGAACTGATCGCCAACCTCGCCAGGGCACGACGGATCGTCCTGAGGTGAGTCTGTCCCTGGGGCCAAGACGAGCCCACCGCCAGTACCCGGCCGGACCACCACCCGGTCGAACAGGGCGCGCAGCCTCGGCGACGTACCGTACGACGAAGACCCGGACCGCAGTCAGGTTCTCGATCAACGCGACGTGTTGTAGAGGCAGGCGATCGGCGGACCAGCCGTCACGCGACCGAGGTGCGCATGACCTGGTTTCCGAAGGGCTGAGTGATTGATCAAGGTCTGGTCCGGCCCGTAGAAGATCCTGCCGGCCCATTTGCCGGAGATCGACGCCTGCGGTGGCCGAGCGCGCGCCATCGCCCTGGGCCGCCTCCGCGACGTCTTAATTGCATTGCGGCGAGGTGGACGCCGGTGTCACCATTCGGAAGCTCGTCGCCTCGCCTGGCCGGATCGAGTTCGGTGTGGGAGTAACCGTTCCCGATCTGGACGAGGCATTCGAGCGGCCCGAGGTGCCTGCGACAGCGCTGTCCTCGCTCGTGCGCCGGGAGTTCCCCGAGAGCGGCCATGAGTGAAGCCCCCGCTCGACCAGGGAGGAAAGATGTCAAGCGCCCAGGTCCGGGCCACGGTCGCCGGTGACCTCGACGACGAGGAGCAGGCATGACCGCGGATACGAGTCGGCTGCCGCCCCCGGCGACGCGGTGGGTGATGCCCACCCTCATCGGATACTCCTTCTCGGTGGCGCCGGCCGCGACCATCCTGACGGCGGTCACGGCCATCGTCGCCGGTGCGGCGCCGGTCGGCATCACCGTCGCGATCGGCGAACTGGTAGATGGGCTCACCTCGGCGATCGGCCAAGGCCTGGGCACCCCGGCGGCACGGGAGTGCTACCGCTGGGCCGCCGTCATCGTCGTGCTGTTCTTCCTCACCCACCTCGCCGATTCGGCGCGGACGGCCCTGGGCCGGGCACTCGGCCGCCGGGTCACCGGTCGGCTCGGCGAGCGCGTGATGATGGCCGCCTCCGAGCCTGCCACCATCGGCCACCTCGAGGATCCCGCCTACCTCAGCCGGCTCGGGCGCGCCCGGGGCGACGGAACCATCGACATGCCGCCCGGGGAAGCGGTCTTCGGCTTCTCGACCAAGGCGTCGATGTGGGTGACCAGCATCGGCTCCGCGGCACTGCTCACCCAGGTCACCTGGGGACTGGGGCTGATCGTCTTCGCCGTCTTCGCCGTCATCCACTCCCGGCTGGTCCAGAACTACCGGATAGCCGTCATCGAGACCGTGGATCAGACGGAGAAGCTGCGCCGTACGTCCTATTTGCGGGACGTGCCGACCACGCCGGGCGCGGCCCGGGAAGTCCGACTCTTCGGCCTCGCCGCCTTTTTCCGTGATGCCTACCAGTCGGAGTGGCGCCCGAACATGATGGAGGTCTGGCAGAGGCGGCGTGAGCACCGCTTCTTCGTCGTCGTGGTGGTCGTGGTCACCGGCCTCACGGTCGCCTCGGTCTTCTACTTCCTGGGATACCGGGCCGCCACCGGAGGTTCGACGGTGGGTGATCTGGCGATCGGCGGCCTGGCCGTCCGGGCGCTCCTTCAGGTGCTCCGGGCTGATGACGATGATCTCCGTATGGGCTTCGGCTCGAAGGCAGCCGCCGAGGCGTTCGCTTTTCCTGTCGTGGCGACGCCGGTCGCGCCGGACGAGGACCCCTGGCCGGCGCCGGTCGGGACCATCTCCTGCGAGGAGTTGCGCTACCGCTACGGCGGCGCTTCCGACGAGGTGCTGCACGGCATCGACCTCACTGTTCCCGCGGGTCAGTCGCTCGCCGTCGTCGGTCTCAACGGCGCCGGCAAGACGACGCTGGCCCGGCTCGTCGCCGGTCTGGACGCGCCGAGCGGGGGCGCCGTACGCGTCGGCGGAACCCCGATCGAGGACGGCAACCGCCGGAACTGGCAGCGTCAGGTGGTCGCCGTCTTCCAGGACTTCGCCCGCTATGAACTGACCGTGCGGGACAACATCGCCTTCGGTTCTCTGGCCCACGCGGACGACGAGGAGGGCCTGCGCGCCGTGGCGCGCCAGGCCGGGCTGCTGAAGTTCGTCGAGGGACTTCCGGACGGCTGGGACACGGTGATGTCCAGTGGGTACACGGGCGGGGTCGACGCGTCGGGCGGCGAGTGGCAGCGCATCGCCATCGCCCGGGCACTGTTCGGCCTGCGGCACGGCGCCCGGTTGCTGATCATGGACGAGCCGGCCGCGAGCCTCGACGCCCGCGCCGAGGCTCGGCTCTACGACACGTTCCACGAGCTCACCGCTGGTGCCACCACCGTCGCGATCTCGCATCGGTTCGCGACCGTGCGCAAGGCGGAGCGGGTGGTCGTGCTCGATCACGGCCGGATCATCGAGGATGGCACGCACGAGGAGCTGATCAGCGCCGACGGCCGGTACGCCGAGCTGTTCCGCCTGCAGGCGAAGCGTTTCGAGGAGGGACCGTCTTGATCAGCGCCCTGCGCTTCGTCCTCACGACCGGACCCCGCATCGACCGGGTCCGGTCGCTGCTCGCGGTGGCGGTGGCGATTCTCGAACAGGCCACCGGAGTCGGCCTCGCCGTTCTGCTCGGACTGTTCAGCGAGCTGGCGAACCGGCGTTCGACCACCGGTGTGGTGGCACTCGTGGTGTGTGTGGCGATCTTCGTGATGCTCACCCAGGGCACCTTCATCGCCGGCTATTTCACCCGCCTTCGCCTGCAGGAGGAGATTCAGAACGATGTCGAGCGCCGGTTCATCGACGTGGTGGGCACGACGCCGACGCTGGAGGTCCACGAGCGTTCGAGCCGCTCCGACAAGGCGGCGCTGGTCCGTGGTGCGCGGGGCGACATCGGGCCGGCCTTCGACCGGCTGGTGTGGCTGGCCGGAGCCGCGCTGGCCCTGATCGCGTCGGCCGTCGTGATGGCCTCGGTCGTTCCCGTTCTCGCCGTCCTGCCGCTCTTCGCCGTACCCACGGTGCTGGCCACCCGGGCGGCCGACAAGAAGCGCGGTCAGGCCGTGCAACGTGCCACGCCCCGGACCCGGCTGGCCGGTCATCTGTTCACGCTCGCCACCACGGCCGCACCCGGTCGCGAGACCCGTCTCTTCGGACTGGCGGGCGAGCTGCGGCGCAGGCACCGCGAGGAGTGGGACTCCGGAGGCCGTGACATCGCCCGGGCTGACCGACGGGCCCGGGTACCGGTCGCGCTGGCCTGGCTGTTCTTCGTGCTGGCGTACGCGACCGCCATCGTCCTGATGGTGCGGGCCGGCCTGACCGGCGACGCCTCGCTGGGCCTCGTCGTCGCGGCCGTCGCCGTCACCAGCCAGATCACCGGGCAGGTGCAGAACTTGTTGAGCATGACCTTCTGGACGCTGGAGTCGCTTCGGGCGGTCCGGGCGTTCCTCGACGTGGTGGAGGACGGCGCCGTGGAGCGCGCGGCCGTCGTACCGGCCGCGCCGGTGACGGTGCCGGCCCGGCTGAACGGCAGCATCAAGGTGGAGGGGCTCACCTTCCGGTACTGGAACCGTGATCAGCCTTCACTGAACGACATCAACCTCGAACTCCCCGCCGGCGCCGTGGTGGCCCTGGTCGGCGAGAACGGCGCGGGGAAGTCGACGCTCGTCAAGATGCTCAGCGGCCTCTACCGGCCGAGCGAAGGGCGCATCCTGGTGGACGGGACCGATCTCGCGCGGTTCGCCCCGGAGGACTGGCGCGCCCGGATCACGGCGGCCTTCCAGGACCCGGTGCACATCGAGATGTCCCTGGGGGACTCGATCGGGCTGGGCAGGCTCGAGCGTCGCGACGATCCGGAGCGGATCACCGAGGCGCTGCGGACGGCGGGCGGCGACAAGCTCCTCGCTTCGCTGCCCGGGGGCCTGGAGACCAGACTCGGGCGAACATCGTGGGACGGCGAAGGGCTGTCCGGGGGCCAGTGGCAGACGGTCGCCAACGCCAGGGCGGCGATGCGACAGGCGGCGCTGCTGCGGGTTCTGGACGAGCCCAGCGCCAGCCTCGACGCGCGGGCCGAGGAGTGGCTGTTCCGGCAGTACGCCGGCTTGAACCGCCTGGAGGGCGGCGTGACAGTCCTCGTCACGCACCGCTTCACCACCGCCCGGGCGGCTGATCTCATCGTCGTCCTGGACGGTGGCAGGGTGGTCGAGGTCGGCACCCACGACACGCTGAGTGAGGCCGACGGACTTTACGCCGAATTGTTCCGCCTGCAGGCCCGGTACTTCGTCTGACCGAAAACCGTCTCTGCGTCCAGAGCGGCCCCGACTTCGGAAGGTCGGGGCCGCTCTCCTGCATGCCGGGTGAGAGCTCGATGGGACTGCTCCATCCGGTGGCGTCTGTCAGGCGCCTCAGCTCGGCTGGGCCGATCCGGTCCGCCCGCCGCGGAACACCTCGTTGACGAGTCTCTGCGTCGCCTTCTGGAACGCCTCCGACAGAGGCAGGTCGGAGGCGTCCACATAGTTCAGCGCGGCGGTCAGGGTCTTGCGGCCGTCGGGGGTGCTGTACATCAGGGCCGCGTGGCCCGAGATGCCGCCGTTGTGGGTGATGACGGTGTGGCCGTCGTCGGTGGTCATCACGAACACTCCCAGGCCGTAGTCCATGTTGGGG
>NZ_JBQHCW010000043.1:0-44095 GCF_052068115.1 Nonomuraea sp. ZG12 | reverse complement strand
AAGAGCCGTATGAACCGAGAGGTTCACGTACGGATCTGTGGGAGCCGGGAGGTGAAACTCCTCCCGGCCACCCGACAGGCTGAGATGACCACCGTTGCTACCGGAAGGTTGCTCTATGTCGCAGAAGATTTGCTCTACGTCACCATTTCGCCCTATATCCGCCTCACGCAGCAAGCGCAGGATCAGTTTGTACACGGGCACTCAGGCGAAATGATCCCGGAGTCTGGCTCGGGCCTGATCGGCGGCAGGGTGCTTCAGCGCTTGGAGAATGGCCAGGGACAGGCGCCAGGAACGCTCCGCCTGCGTGTGGTCTCCGGTGGCGTGGCGGGCGTCGCCGAGGTGGAGGAGTATCTCGCCCTCGGCATGGCGGTGGCCGAGCTCACGGCATAACGCCAGCGCGCGCCGGTAATACACGATCGCCGTATCGTGGGCGCCTTGCTGATGGTGGATGTAGCCCACCGTGTCCAGGATGATGCCCTGGCCGGATCTGTCGCCGAGTTCGTCGGCCATGGCCAGCGCCTTCCCACCGACGCGGAGTCCTTGTTCGTAGTCGCCCGTCAGGCACCAGCACCAGCTGATCACATTCAAGACGCGGGCTTCGGTGGCGGCCAGGCCGACGGCGCCCAGAGGAGTGAGGGCCGCCTCCGCGTACCGCAGCGCCTCCTCGGGGAGATCCTGCTTCAAGCAGGCCAGAGCCATGTCGAAGAGAGCAAACCCTTCCTCGGCCAAGTCGCCAGCCTCGCGGGCGAGCGCCATGACGTGCCGGAAGTGGATGCGCGCCTGGTCGAGACCGTCGCGTTCGGCGGACAACTGCAGGAGCATCCGGCGCGCGGCCGCCTGCGCCCGGTCATCGCCCAGGCGGACGGCCGCCTCCAGCGCCAGGTGGGCGTAGTCGACGTACTCCTGCCAGTGACCTTGCCGCAAGAGCCAGTCCTGGACGGCCGACACCAGCCGGATGACAGGGTCGTACAGTCCGCCGGCCATGGCCTGGCGCAGAACGGCGAGCAGGACCGCCCGCTCGGCCTGGAACCAGGCCAGCGCCTGCCGATGATCTGCCAGTTCCTCGGCGCGCACGCCCGGGGAGGCCGCTTCGGGGACCTTCATCCACTCGGCCAGCACGTCCAGCAGCAGGGCCGCCTCGTACGCCGTGTGCAGATAATGCTCGATTACGCGGCGAGCCGCACGGGCTGGCTCGTCCGTCTCGTTCGCGATCTCATGCGCGAAGGCGCGGAGCAGGTCATGGAAGGCATACCGGCCGTGCGCGACCTCGGTGACCAGGCTCGCGTCGAGCAGTGCGTCGAGAAGTCGCCGGCCCTGCGCCGGGTCGACGCCTGCCAGGCTGGCGACGGCCGCCGGGGTGATGTCCGGCCCAGGGTGTACGGCGAGCAGCCGGAACAGGCGGGCCACGTCGTCGGGCAGCAGGGCGTACGAGCGGGACAGCACCGCCCGCAGACTGGTGGCCGAGTCCCTGGTGGTGAGCCTACCTAGGTCCTCGGTGGCCCGGCGTAGGTCGGTGGCCAGGACGTCGAGCGGCAGAGAAGGCCTGGTGACCGCGTGGCCCGCGGCGATCGCCAGGGCAATGGGAAGCCGCGCACACGCGGCGATGATCGCATCGGTGGCCTGCTGGTCGGCCTCGACCCGATGCCGACCGAGGCGGTGGGCAAGCAACTCGTGGGACTCCTCCAGCGTCAGTACGTCCAGCGAGATCAGCCCGGCCCCCTCTTCGGTGATCAGACTGCTGAGCTGGCGTCGGCTGGTGATGACGACGGCGCAGTCCGCGCCTCCCGGCAGCAGCCAGCGGGCCTGCTCGGCGTCACGGGCGTTGTCGAGGACGACCAGGACGCGCCTGCCGGCCAGAGTCGTGCGGTACAGCGCGGATCGGGCCGGCAGATCCTCGGGGATCCGCTGCGGCGGCACGCCCATGGCCTCCAGGAAGGCCAGCAGCGCGTCCCGCGGATCGACCGCTTCGTCGGCCGGGCCGAAGCCCTGCAGGTTGACGTACAGCTCGCCGTCCTCGAACCGCTCCCGAACCAGGTGCGCCCAGTGCAGTACCAGGGATGTCTTGCCGACACCGGCCGTGCCGGACACGACGCAGATCCCTCTCGGGCCTGCGCCGAGCCGCCGATCCAGCTCCGTCAGAGTGTCGGCACGGCCCGCGAACCCGGTCACGCCGACCGGCAGTTGCCGGGGCACGACGTGCCACACCGGCGGCGCGTCGACCCCAGCCGGCGCCGCCCTCTCACCTTCCCGGTGCGCTGCCGTGATGATCATCGCCCGCTCCTGCGTGTCCAGCCCCAGAGCCTCGGCCAGACGTAGGATCGACGTATTCCTGGGCCGTTCGACGGCATCGGCTTCGAGCCGTCGAACGGTGCGCACGTGGACGCCCGCCCGAGCGGCGAGTTGCTCCTGACTCAGCAGGGCCCGATCCCGCCAGCCCCGCAGGAGAGAACCCAGGCTCGGACTCGCGTCCTCAGGATCGTCTCCCATGAGCCTTCCTCGTCGTGTGGTCCGGCTACCGATTCATCTTGACACGACCGTCGACAGCCCGGCGAGCCATCACAGTCGGCCCAGCCTCGTCTCCGCAGATCACAGCGAGACGGACAGAAATCGTAAGCAATCAGAAGGTTCTGTGACGCTGGGTGATATATGCTGACCAGGCGTCGAGTGCGACCGGCGGCATCCAGAGGTTGCCGGTGAAGGCGCGGTGGATCGCCTCAAAAGCGTCCCGACATCGTCCGGGGCTTCTCCACCGATCCGTATCTGGCCGACACCGGCCCGCGATACCGATAGTCCCAAAATGATGATCAGCTTAGTGCACCCTTCGAAGTAGGCTGCCCACAGCGCGGTTCCGCCAGGTAACCGCGATTCAGGGGTGCGGCGAGTCGTGCCCAGGGAAGGTGGCTCCTCCCGGTCTTCTGAGGGCGATGCCGAGGATTCGGTCGGCGGGGTAGGGGCCGTTGAGGCGGGAGTCGTTGCTCGCGTTGTTGTCGCCGAGGACGATCAACGTGCCGTCGGGGACGGCCCGCAGGGTGCCTGCCGCCGCCTGCGCCGGTGGGGGGATCGGGTCGCCGGGGAGTGCCGCGACTCGTTTGATCTGCCATTGCGTTCGCGTCGGCAGGCGGGCGAGGACCGTGACCTCGGGGGAGACGGGTACGCGTGGTGGTTCCAGGACCACGATGTCACCGACCTTCAACGCGGTGATGCCGCACCGGCGAACGAGGAGCTTCTCGCCGGGGTGCAGAGTGGGCGTCATACTGGTCCCGGACACGGTGATGACCACGATGCGCCGCCGTACGAGGACGGTCGACACCAGGAACACTGCGATCATCGCCAGCGCGCAGGTCAGGGCGATCATGGGATCGGGTGCGGCTCGTGGCCGGTGTCGTAGCCCGATGCCTGCATGCGGAAGAGCCGGGCGTAGGTGCCGTCGTACGCCATCAGTTCGTCGTGGGTGCCTTGTTCGGTGATGCGGCCGTCGTCGAGGATGGCGATGCGGTCGGCCATCCGCACCCCGTTGAGCCGGTGGGAGATGATCACGCTGGTGGTGCCGTGGCGGTGTTCGACCAGCCGCTGGTGGATGGTGTGTTCGGCTTCGGCGTCCAGGCCGGAGCTGGGTTCGTCCAGGATGAGCAGGTCGCGGCGGCCGCGCATCAGACCACGGGCCAGGGCGATCCGCTGCCACTGGCCGCCGGACAAGGTCATTCCCGTGGTGGAGCCGTCGGAGTCGGAGTTCATGAAGAACATCCGGCTCAACAGGGTGTCGTAGCCATGGGGGAGGGCGGTGATGGTGGCGTCTACTTCGGCGGATGCCGCGGCGGCGCGGATCTTGTCCCGGTCGTGCAGGGCGGGCAGGTCGCCGATGCCGATGTTGTCCGCAGCTGTGAAGTCGTAGTTCATGTGGTCCTGGAAGACAGTGCCGATGCGTTCGCGCAGGTCGGCGACGGGGATGTGACGGATGTCGATGCCGTCCCAGATGATCGAGCCTCGGGTGGGCTCATACAACCGGCACAGGAGTTTGACCAGGGTGCTCTTACCGGCACCGTTCACACCGACCAGGGCCAGGAGCGAGCCGGCCGGGATCTGCAGGTCGACCCCGCGCAGCACCCAGGGTTTGTCCGGGTCGTAACGGAACCACACGTCGCGCAGTTCGATCGTGCCCTGTAACGGCGGCGCGGGCACCGGGTGGGCCGGTGTGGTCAGGTCCGGCTCGGCGTTGAGGACGGCGAGGTAGTGGCCGAACTGCAGCAGCGCCTGATGCCCGCCGGCCAACTGGGTGACCAGCCCGGACAACCCGGTCTGCACCCCGGCGACGGCCGCTATGAAAACGATCACATCGCCTGGGGTCAGCAGACCGGCGCGTGCCTGCAGGATGCCCCAGACCAGGCCGGCGCCGGAGACGGCAGCGGTCAGCGCGGCCAGCGCGAACTGGGTGTGGAACACCCGCCGGTCCAGCCGTCGCTGTGCGGCGTTGACCTGGCGCAGCTCGCTCAGCATCCGCGAGCGGATGAAGTCTGCCAGACCGAACAGCCGGATCTCCTTGGCGGCGGTGCGGTCGATCATCAGCTGGGAGTAGAACACCTGCCGCCGCTCGTGCGGGCTGATGGTCCACAGCATCCGGTCCCGCCTGGCGCTCAAGCGCAACTCGGCGGCGACCACCGGGATGGCCGAGGCCAGCACCACCGCGGCCATGACAGGGCTGACCGCCAGCAGCGAGCCGGTGAACCCCAGCATGGTGACCACGGTGCGCACGCCGCCCAGTGATGCGTCCAGGATCGTTTGGGGTGACATCTCACCGGCTTGCTGAGCCAGCCGGATCCGGTCGTGAAAGACCGGGTTCTCAAACCCGGACAGCCCGGCCAGGCGGGACAACGCCGCGTACAGCCGGTCTCGGCTGTGCAGCCGGATGGAGCGGCCCATTTCGGCATCGACGTAGTGGAAGAGGTGCGGCAAGGCCGCCGCGGTCAGTCCAAGCCCGGCCAGTAGCGCGCTCTGCCCGAGCAGCCAGCCGATGGGTCGCTGTCGTCCCAGCAGCTCATCCAGTATCTGTTTGGTCAGCCACGCGACCGCGACGGGTGTGGCGCCCATGACCAGCGCCCCGGCCAGCTGCGCGGCAAGCAGTGCGGGCCGGGCCCGCCAGGCCAGTCCCAGCGCGATCACACATCGTTCCCGCCAGCTCGACTCGCCCGCCGCGTACTCCGCCATATCACCCATAGCCTGATCAACTGCACGCATCACACCGAGACGGCCTGCTGCGATCGCGCCAGAGTGGCCACGCTGCCGGCGCCGGTCTGGACTGTGCCGTCCTGTCCGAGCAAGACGAACAAAGGCCAGCGCCGCACGCTGAACGCGGTCATCAGCGGGCCCTCCTCCGGCTCGACCACCACGCGGGCCATCGGTGAGACGGTCTCGACGATGTCCGCGACCTCGTCGGCCGGTCCGGAGATCACCACCAGGTTCTGTTCCCGTCCGCCCGGCACGGTGGCGGCGTACTCGACGAAACGGGGAAGCTCTTCGTGACAGGCCGGGCATCCGGTGGAGAAGAACCCGACCAGCAGCGGACCTTCCACACCGCTCACACCGGCTGGATCGCGCAAGGTGATGTCGGCGCCGTCCAGCGTGGTCGCGGTGAAATCGGCGATCCGCGTTCCCGGCTCGGGGAGGAGTCTGCGCTCCGCGAGGTTATCCATACCCGCGCGTGCCCATTTATCGTCGTACTCCCGCAACCGCCGTAAAACAGCCAGCATCAACAACAGGTTGAGCCCGCCCAGCACGCCGACCACGAAAACCGCCGCGATCAACACCGCATCCATCGATCCATCCTCCTTCGGAAGGCCACGTGCTCAGAGGTTCGGCGGCCCGGCTTCGACGCCTTCAAAGGAGCGCCGATACAAGATCGTCATAAGAAATGACCAAAGCGGCCAAGATCACCGCCACGAACCCGGACACCATCAAAGCTGCCGGGTTCCACCCCAGGGCTGTAGCCGGCGAGGTTCCCGTGACGCCGATCGCCGCGATCAACAACAAGATCGCGTTACGCACGAGGTGCCGCCTGCCCAGCGGCTGCGTCGACGCGCCGAAACACCGGCAACTCGCCGACGTACCCTGCCGCAGAACTGAGCTGATCGCCATCGTGAAGACGATCAACAGCGCCGCCCCGACACCCAGACCCGCAAGCGCGGTGACATCGGCCGCCAGCAGCGCCGCTGTGGCCAGCTCACACATGATCACCGCCGCGGCGACGGCAGATCTCCAGCGGGGTTTCACGCCGAACGCCCCCAACGACGCCCGGAATTCAGCTCGATCACGCCGCCCCCGCGCTTTACTTACCGCCGCGGCGATGAACACCACCGCAAGTAACACACGGCAACCGAAGCCAATATAAGCAATCAATATTCCGACTCTTTCCCGGCATGGGCGAAAGTTGGGTGGATCCTTTCGAAGCCTGCCCGCCGCTGATCGCGGCGATGGCAGTTGGTGTTCATGGCGATCGGCCGACCCCTCAGGGGATCGACTGCGCCTGGAATTCTGCTTGGCCCCGACGAATCACGCTTTGGTCGATCGACGGTGTTGGAATGCTGCCTGAATCTGCCAGGACGCCGTTGACGACCTCGGCGACGGCCTAGAAGGGGCCTCCACCCACAGCAGTGCGGGACCAAGCAGAATTTCAAGGATCATAGCCTGCTGGAGTCTAAGGACAGCAACCCGAGACCACCAAGTCGCAGTTGCTGTACAGAATGTACAGCGCGCGAGGATATACGTCGCCCCCTATTCGACATTGCTGGACGCGGCAACTTCTCTCATATTCACACCCTCCCGCGCTGGCGACCGCCTTGGGCGCGAGGAACGCGAGGAGTCTGTCGCCCGTCGACGCTAAAGCAGCTCTCATGCCTTTGTCGCCTCTCCGTGATCGTTCTCGGACGCTCTACCTCATGAGTATTGATGCGAAGGCTGCGAATTGAAAGGACACAAGGAGGACATCTGCCGGACATTTGCCGGGCATCTGTGTCGTGATCTGACGCCGGTGAGGTGGTGCGCCGCAGATGGTCGAGCAGTTCAGGGGCCATTCGCGCGACACGCTGAGATACGGGGACGGATGTCCGGCGCTTGAAATGTCCGGTAAATGGACTGCCGCTGTCCTGGACCTGTCACTCATGTCGACCTATGCTCAGCAACAGTGGGAATACCTACTGTCAGAACCTGCTACCTGGAATATGGCCCTCCTGGTCTCCGGGGAGCCCGCCGGTCGGTTCATGAACGGGCGTGCGTGCATTGCCGGCAGGTCGCCAGAAAGGTCCGTTGCTTCATGACTGTCTATGAACCACCTAAAGGTGCGGTGAGCGTGCCGACCGATTTCGGTGTGGCCGACCTGACGCCGGATCCCGATCGCCCCGGATTCTGGGTGCTGTTGTTCGACTATTTCCCGCAGTCCTATGTAGACCTCGCCGACCCACGTCATCTGAAATTCACGTATGTGCGGTGGCTCGCGTCGATCGCAGACCGCGTCGCGGACCCTGGCGCGCCGATCAGGGCCCTGCACCTGGGTGGTGGCGGCCTCACGCTCCCGCGGTACGTGGCCGCCACCCGGCCGGGGTCGGCTCAGCTGGTCGTCGATCGGGATGCCGCGCTGATGGAGACGGTCAGGAGAGTGCTGCCGTTGCCGTCCGATGCCGCGATAGAAATCCGCATCGCGGATGCGCGGGACGCCATGCGGTTCGCGCGTCCGCGAGCCTACGACCTCATCGTCACGGACGTGTTGATCCGGACCGGGGTACCCGCGCGGCTGACGAGTCTGGAGTTCGCCACCGCGGTGGCAGGGGCACTGAATCAGGGCGGGCACTACGCGCTGAACATTCTGGATTCGGTACCTTTCGAATTCGCGCGTCGTCAGGTTGCGACCTTACGTGCGGTGTTCGGCGAGGTGTACCTGTTCTGTGAGCCGGACGTGCTGTACGGCGACCGGATCGGAAACCTCTTACTCGCGGGCGCGAACGGCGGCCTGCCGACGCGGACGCCGGCCGAGTGGGCGGAGCGTGCGCCCGCTCCCGTGCGATTGCTCAGTGGTGGAGAGCTGGATCGCTTCGTCGGCGACGCCCAGCCGGTGGCCGACGCGGACGCAGTCGATTCGCCACCAGCGGTACCTCCTTAAGTCCCGCCTGCCGACATGCCCGCAAGATTGCTGTCACCCGGTACCCGACGGCGTCCGCCGCCGCCTGGGCGGCGATGAGCTGCCCGCGCAAGTCGCGGAGCCGTTCCCGGGCGGCGGCGAGATCCTGACCGCGATGACGGAGCCGGCCACGACATGCGCTCACAGCGCGTGAAGCCGGTCTGAAGCAACCGGTGGTCAACCTGCGCAACATCGACGATCCGAAAGGAAATTGGTGATCATGACATCACTGCCCGACCCTCGCGAACTCATCCGTTCCAGCAAGTCACTCGAGGCGCCGACCGTGACCTCGGACAACCCGGCCGAGCGCGGCTGGTACCCGCGTGACCGTGGTCCGCACCGTCCCAGCGCGTGATTCGGTGGCCGGGTGCCGCCGGCACCCGGCCACCTCCCCGGACGAGCCCATGAGCATCGGAGAGGAAGGTAGTTCCGCATGACGCGGCGCGACATCTGGCAGGAGGTGGAGCGGTTGCTCGGCACGGATGCCGAATACGGCGACTCTGCCGCCATCGAGCGGCGCGTCCTCGGGCGGCTGCGAGTCGGCCTGACCATGCTGGCCGATCTGAGGCCGCAGACGTCCGAGGCGGTGCGGCGGTGCGCGGCCTCGTCCGACGCGGACCTGCGGGTGATGAGCCGCGATCCGGTGTTGCGGAACGCGTTCGAGAGCGACCTGCAGGCCTTGACCGCGCAGTCGGACGCCGGCCCGCTCCTGCCCGGCCTGCTGCCGGCGGACGGCGGCTACGCGGTGAGCCGGGCGGCCGGTGGAGCCGGCGGCTACGCCTGGCGCTCGACCGGTTCCGCCTGGGTGTGGACCGAGGTGAGCCGGCGCAGGGGTGATCCTGTCGCCGAACGCCTGTGGTTCCTGCTCGATGAGCAGTTCCCCCACCGGTCAGCAGCCGTGCCGATCAAGCCCTCCGCCGCCGGACTCACGGTGATCGAAGAGGCGGCGGATCTGCTCGCGGCGCTGATGCCGGCCGTCGGACCGGGCGTCCTGGGAAACGTCGGCATGGTGGGGCTCGCGCGGGACGAGGGGACGGACGGGCCGCTGCACTCCGTATCCGGCGGTGACCGCTTCCCGTCCACCGTCTTCATCGCGCCGGAGAAGCTTCGCAACGTCTGGGACGCGGCGGGGGCGCTGCTGCACGAGGGCCTCCACCTCACCCTCTTCGAGATCATCCGATGCGGCGCGGTGGTCTTGGACCACGTCGACACGACATCGGACGTCGTACCGATCCCGTGGCGGCGGGAGGCGTGGTCGCTGATGCGGGTGCTGTTCGCCCTGCATGTGTACGTCCATCTCGCCGTCTACCACGGCCTGGCCCACTCGGCTGGCGCCGAGATCCGGCGACGGTTCGGGGAGCCGCCGGCGGACGCCGCCCTCAGCCGCGCGACCTTCGGCGGCGCGCGCTACTCGAGGCCCGAACTGCGCGCCCGCTATCTCGCCGAGCAACTCGCGCAGCGATCGGAACTCTTCACCGCCTACGGCCACGAGCTCACCGCATGGCTGGTCAGGGCTCTCGACCTGCTCGCGCCGGCCGCTCCCCACGGCCAGGCGGGCACGACGTTCCAGGGCGTCGCCCCGATCGCCGCCGTGCCGCTGCCGGAGCAGCGGCGGCTCGTCGTCGCACTCGCCGACCCCCCACGGGTGCGCTGGCTCAACTCCTCCGCCTGGCTCGTGTACAGCCTCTGCGACGGCCGGGACGGCGCGGCGATCAGGAAGGAGTACGCCGAGTCGGTCGCCGACGTCGTCCCGCCCGCCGAGGCGCTCCGCCAGGTGGACGCGGCCCTCCTGGCGCTCGTCGACGACGGCATGGTCGTCACTCGCCACGAGGGGCTGCCGGCGACGTCCTGAGGGCGGCGGACCCCGGCACCGCAAGCTTTCCTCTTCACACCATCACGCCCTACCGGGCACGACACAGAAGAAAGGTGACCGCTGTGACCATCACGCGGACCGAGCCCACGATCGACGACCTCGACGAGTTCGATCTGGATCTCCAGATCTCCATCCTGCCCGAGGGAACCCAGCCCGTCGGACGGCACACCCATTGGCACTCCTGTGTGCCGTGCGTCTCGATCACCTCGTGGGCCAGCAAGTGCTGCTGAGCACCAGATGACCCGCCCGTCGCGACCCGCCGCCCAGCCGGTCGCGACGGGACGGTCCCGGCCGACGACCAGCGAATGAGAGGTGTTTCCATGCCCGCAGGGCGGGTCATAGCCGTCTCCCCGAGAAAGAGCGGAACACATCTTCTGCAGGAGTTGATGATCCTGCTCGGCTACCACACCGACGGTGAGGCGGTCCCGCCGCGAGAGGCCGTGGTGGCGTTGAGCCTGCGCCAGCGGATCGAGTTGGCCGACCAGTACATGCATCCCGACGAAGTGGCCAGGCTCGACCACCGCGCGGACCGCGAGGGGTTCGTCCAGGCCACGAACCTCCTGTGGTTCCAGGTCGCCGAACTGTGGCGGGCCAAGCTCGCCGCGGGCAACGTGTGCCACACCAAACTGGCCTATCCCGAGCTGGACCAGCCCGTGCCGATGCACCCGGAGGCCTGGGGGCGGCCCTTCGCCACCACTCCGCCCGGCATCTGCTGGACGTTCCACGCGCTCGACATCTGGCGGGTGGATCCCGTGTTCTTCAGGGAGTGGGAGAGCCTGTCCGGGCCGCGTATGGTCCTGGGCTACCGCGACCCGCGTGACACGCTCATCTCGATGGCGACGTTCCTGTCCGGCGAGGGCGGCCACGCGCTCGGCCGCCAGCCCGAGGCCGCCGTGTTCCGCCCGATCCTGCGGAACATGCCGACCATGTCCGATCGGATCACCTACCTCCTCCGCGACCCGGCCATCCCGCTGCTGCCCGACTTCGACGCCGCCATCAGCCTGTTCCACCATCCGGACGTGTGCGCCGTGTCGTTCGAGGAGCTGATCGGCGAGCAGGGCGGCGGCAGCGCGGAACGCCAGCTCGCCGCGGTGCGGCGGGTTGCCGAGCACGTCGGGACCGACATCGATCCCGAAGTCGTCGCCCAGAAGGTGTTCAACCGCAACGCTTACAGCTTCCACCGCGGCCAGATCGGCGCCTGGCGGGTGGTGTTCACCGCGGAGCACCACCGGCTCTTCGCCGCCCGGTTCGGCCATCTCCTGGAGATCTTCCACTATGACTGACGCCGGTCTGCTGTCCTCCGCGACGGCGTCGAGGGCCCGCAAGGTCGCGGTGGAGATCCTGCACCGCCTCTGCGACAAGGAGCTGGTCGTCAAGGTGGGGCAGGCGGCCTCGGCGATGGTCGGCCGTCCGGTGTGGGAGCCTGGCGCGGCGCTGTACGCGGGCGCCGCCGGCAGCGCGCTCGCCTTCGCGCACGCCGCCCGAGCCTGCCCCGACTCATCCGATCACTGGTGGGCGCAGGCCCATCAGTGGCTCAAGCTGGCTGCCGCGAGCACCCGCGAGCGCCCGCTGCGGCGCCCCGGGCTGTCGCTCGGAACCACCGGCATCGCGCTCGCCGTGGCCGGATGCGACGAGGACGACCGGTATGCCCGGACGCTGCGCGGCCTGGACACCCGGCTGGCCGAACAGCTCGACCGGTTCGGCCCCTCCGCCGGCCGCGCCCTGATCGTGCATGACTACGACGTGATCAGCGGGCTGGCCGGGATCCTCGGCTACGCCTGCCGCCGGCCCGCTGATCACGTCGTACAGCGGATCACCGCGCGCGGTGTCGAGCGCCTCGTCGCCCGCTGCGCCACCGACGGTCCTGACGGCGGGGCGCTCATCACCTCCCGGTGGACGCCATGGCGGATCGCGCCGGAGAACTACGGACGGGAAGGGGAGAGGGAGCTTTATCCCCACGGCTACGTGGACCTCGGCCTGGCCCACGGCGTTCCGGGGCCGCTGGCGGCGCTCAGCCGGGCATGGCTGGCCGGTCACCGGGCTCCCGGCCTGCGCGAGGCGATCCGCGCCCTCGCCGACCAGCTCGTTGCGGCCTCCTGGCAGGGCGAGCACGGCCGCACCTGGTCGCGGGTCATGCCGTTCGACGCGTCGGGTGAGGTCGCGCCGGACCTGGGGCAGCCGGCCGATCCCGCGTACTGTTACGGCGCTCCCGGCATCACCTCGGCCCTGCTCGACGCCGCCGAGGCGCTCGGCGACGAGTCCGTACGGGCCGTTGCGATCGAGGGTTTCGAGGCCGCCCTGCTCCAGATGGAGGCACGGCCGCGCAGGACCGGTCCAGGGCTGTGCCATGGTCTCGCGGGAGTGCTGCTGATCTGCGGGAAGTTCGCCACGCGGGCCGGCAGCGCGGCGGCTAGGGCGGCGCTGGAGCGCCTGGTCGACCGGCTGCTCGGCGGCTGCGACCCGAGCCACCCCCTGATCGTGCGGGACTACAAGCCGCAGGTGGCCGGTGAGCCGGGTTCGGTGCTCGCCGCCAGCCCCGACGGCGCCTGGATTGACCACCCCGGACTCCTGGATGGCGCAGCGGGCGTCGCGCTGGCGCTGCTGTCCGTCGCCGAGCGGGTGCCACCCCGCTGGGCCCACGCCCTGCTGGCCGACTGATCCGGGCCGGAACGGCGAGCGAGCACGGCGTCCGACGGGCGCCGCGGAGGCAACGCGAGAGCAAGGAGAACGAGCCGCATGGCACACCCCGACAGCGGGCAGGCGGAGCACACGAGCCTGTACACGGCATCGGAGCTGTTCATGCTCCGCGCGCCTGTGCTGCCCGCCGACACGTTCGCCGGCCTGAGCCAGAGCGCGCCGGTGCCGCCTCCGGATGCCGCGGCCGCCGGGAGAGCCGCGCTGGCGGAGGCACGCGACCAGGGTCGGCGGACCCTTCGCGAACTCGCCGCCTCGCCCCGCGTCGGCCAGGCGGTCCAGGTTGCGAGTCCGGATCTGGCCGCCGCGCTGTCCGCGCTCGACGGCGCCGGCAAGACCGCGAACCGCCGGCACGCCGCCCTGCTCCGGTACCTGACCAGGATGTCCACTCGGCCCACCCCCATGGGGCTGTTCGCCGGGGTCGCCACCGGCACGTTCCACAGCGCCCCCGAAACCGGCGAGATCGCGACGCTGGCCGCCGACCCGGTGCGGGCGACCCGGACCCGGGCCGACAACGTCTGGCTGGCCCGCTTGACCGACCGGCTCGGGCGCGACCGGGCCGTCCGCGACAGGCTCGGCGTACGGGTGAACGCGCTGCTGCACCGCTTCGGCACGCGGATCGTCCTGTACAGGCTCGACGACCCGGACCGGACCGCGTCCCGGCGGATCGAACTGGCGGTCGGCCGCCCCCTCGCCGTGGCGCTGGAGCTGGCGGAGCACACGCCGACCTTCGGCGAGCTGGCGGCCGGGCTGGCCCGCCGCTTCCCGGCCGCGCCCCCCGAGAAGATCGGCCGCCTGCTCGACCAGCTCTGGGACCTGGGCATCCTCCTGCCCGACCTGCTGCCCGCGCCGACCGAGCCGCTGCCCGAGGTCCACCTGGTCAAGCGCCTGATCGACCAGGGCGTGCACGACGACGTCGTCGACGGCCTCATCCGCATGCGGCAGCTCGCCGACGAGGTGGACCGGCGCGCCGGCCGGACCGGCCCGGCGGACGTGGCCCGGCTGGAAGCGTGCCAGCGCGCGATGACGCCGGGCTTCACCGGCCCGACGTTCCAGCTCGACACGGCGCTCGCGCTGGAGCCCGCGACGCTGCCGGCGGAGATCGGCGCGGCGGCGGCCGAGGCGGCCGAGCTGCTGATCAGGCTCGGGTGCGCCCGGCAGCGGCGGCCGCACATCGTCGACTACCATCACGTCTTCCTGGAGCACTACGGCGCCGAGGTGGAGCTGCCGCTGCTCGACGTGCTCAACCCGGAGACCGGCCTCGGGCCGCCCGGCAGGTACCGCCAGCCGGTCCTCGGGCGCCTGTGGCCGCGGCAGCCGGAGCCCGAGCATCTCGAGCGCGACCGCGCCCTGGTGGAGACGGCGGTCCGCGCCTCCCGCGACGGCCTGCTCGCGGTCGAGCTCGGTGACGAGCTGCTCGACCGGATCACCGTCTGGCGTCCGGACGACGCGCACAGCCGCCCGCGTACCTCTCAAGACGTCTTCTTCGAGATCGCCGCCGGCTCGCCCGAGGCGATCCGCGACGGCCGGTGGCGGCTGGTGCTCAACACCATCGGGAACTACGGGGGCTGGCAGGCCTTCGGGCGGTTCTTCGACCTGTTCGACGAGGCCGCCGTGGCACGGATCCGCGCCCAGCAGCGGCTGGAGGAAACGCTGCGCCCGGACACGGTGTTCGCCGAGCTCAACTACGGGATCAGGAACAACCGCAGCGGCAACCTGGCCGGCCATCACCCTACGCGCGACTACGAAGTGTGCGTGAACGCCGAGCCGACCGGGCCGCCGGTGCGGCGGATCCCACTGGCCGACATCATGCTCGGCGCCGCCGCGAACCACTTCTACCTGAGGTCAGTCTCGCTGGGCCGTCCCCTGTCGGTCAGCCAGACCCACGCGGTGAACGTCGCCCAGGCGCCGAACATCTGCCGTGCCCTGCTGGAGTTCTCCGAGGACGGATACACTCCGGCGTGCATGTTCGACTGGGGCGGCGCGGCAGGCGCGCCTTTCCTGCCGCGGCTGACCCGGGGCAATGTGGTGGTGCATCCAGCCCAGTGGACGGTCACCGCCGCCACCTTCCCGGCCGTCGAGGATCCGGACGACTTCTTCCACGCCTGCCAGAGATGGCGGCGGAGGTGGCAGGTCCCCCGCCACGTCTACCTGACCCATCGCGACAACCGGCTGCTGCTCGATCTGGATCACCCGCTGTGGGTGGACGAACTGCACCGCCAAGTGACCCGGCCGGGCGAGCCCGGCGAGTCGATCCGCCTGCTCGAAGCGATTCCCGCGCCCGGCGACCTGTGGCTGCGCGACCGGGCGGGGCGCCCCTACCACGCCGAGCTCGTCGTGCCGCTGGTGCTGCGTGACCGCGCGCGGATGCCGGAGCCGAGCGTCCCCCGCGCGACCGCGCCTCCCGCCGTCACACGCCGCTGGCTGCCCGGCGACGAATGGGTCCACCTGAAGCTGTACGCGGCGTCGGACCAGCACGACGGGATCATCGCCGGGCCGCTGCGGATGCTGCTGGCCGACCTCGACCGCCTGACCGATCGCTGGTTCTTCATCCGGTACGCCGATCCCCTGCCGCACCTGCGCCTGCGGTTCCATGCGTCCGCCCAGGACCTGGCCGCCGAGGTCATGTCCCAGTGCGCGGCCTGGGTCCGCGGCCTCGTCCGTGACGGACAGGCCACGGATCTCGCGTTCTGCAGCTACGACCGCGAGGTGGAGCGGTACGGCGGCGGGCACGCGATCGACACGGTGGAGACCGCGTTCTGGGCCGGCAGCGAGGTCGCGGCCGACCTGGTGCGCCTCCTGCACGCCGGGCGCGGCCGGCTCGACCCCGACGTGGTGCAGGTGGCCGCGCTGCACGAGCTGTACGAGGCCTGGGGCGCCGGCCCGCACCCGCATGACGGCGCAGCGCACGTGACCGACGCGGCCCGCAAGCGCTTCCGCGAGCTCCGGCCGCTGCTCTGCGAGCTCCTTACCCCCGGAGAGCGCCGTCCCGACCCGCGCGCGGCGGAGTATCAGGCCGTGCTGGGGCCTGTGTTCGCCCGGCAGCGGCAGCCGCTCGCCGACGCGAGCCGGCGGATCCGCGAGCTCGCCTCCCTCCGGCTGCTGACCGGCACCGAGCAGAACGTCGTCGAGAGCCTGGCGCACATCCAGTCGATCCGGCTCGCCGGGATCGACCGCGACCGCGAGCGGCTGTGCCGGGCGCTGTGGTCGCTCAGCCGGCGCGCGATCCGCAACCGCCCCGCCGCCGACCTGACCGGCGCGGCAGCCGAGAGGCGCCGGTGAGCCGCGGACAGGTCCTGGTGCGCATGGTGCGCCTGCTGGCCGCGGTGGTACCGATCAAGATGACGGCGGCCGTGCTGCTCGCGGCGGCGAGCGCGCTGCTGCCGGCTGCCAGTCTGGCGATTCTGAGCTGGTCGCTGCAGGTGCTGGGGAAGGGGGCCCGCGGCGGGTCCCCGGTGCGGGCCGACGACGTCACCCTCGCCGTGCTCGGGCTCGCGGCCGCGTCGACGGCGACGCTGCTGTTCGCGGTCTGGCAGCGCTACGTCGAGGCGCTGCTGCACCTCCGGCTGGACAACACCGTCACCGAGCGGATCCTGGCCAAGGCGCTGACGCTGGAGCTGCGGCACTTCGAGGACGCCGAGGTCTACGACTCGCTGGCCCGCGCCAGGACCGGGGCGAGCGGCCGCCCGTACCAGTTCTTCGCCGGTCTGCCGGCCACGGTGTCGGCCGCGGTCACGCTCGGCTCGGTAACGGCACTGCTGCTGTCCTGGTCCCCGCCGGCCGCCGCTCTCATGGCCGTCTCACCGGTGCCCCTGGTGGTCGCGCAGATCGTCCACCACAAGGCGATCTGGAAGATGGAGTACGCGCGCTCTGCCGATCAGCGCCGGCTGATGTACCTGGAGCATCTCCTGACCCACAACCAGTCTTATGCGGAGGTCCGCCTGCTCGGGCTCGGCCCGCTGTTCCCGCGGCGCCACGCGGTCGTGTGCGCTTTGCTCGCGCTGGCCGGAGCCGTCGCCGTGGGGATTGCCGTGCTGCTCGTCGTACAGGACACGATGCGCAGCGGCCAGGCGGGGCAACTCATGGCGTACGTCACCTCGGTGATCCTCATCCAGACCTCGATCCGGAGCCTGTTTCAGGGCCTGGCGAAGCTTTACGACGACAGCCTGCACCTGGCGAACCTGTTCGAGTTCCTGGACATCCGGGTGGCGGCGCCGCGGCCCGCCGTGACGGCCTTCCCCGGCCTGCTGCGCAAGGGGATCGAGTTCCGCGACGTGTCGTTGATCTTCGCACGACTGGCCGACCTCGCCGGCCGCTCCACCACGCTGCTGATCGCGCACCGCTTCTCCACCGTACGGGCCGTCGCCGACCGCATCGCCGTCATCCACCGGGGACGCATCCTGGAAGAGGGCGACCACGACGAGCTGATGACGGCCGGCGGCGTCTACGCGCGGCTCTTCCGGCTGCGGGCGGCCGGCTACCTGGACGAACCTGGTGGCGCAGGTCCTTGGTGGGCGGCCCACCGGGTCCACAAGACCGGCGCGGCACCGCCGCGACAGCGGGACCGCACGGTCTCGACATCCCCCGAACAGGATCGGAGCACGCGACTTGCTAACTGATGACACGGACCCGGAATTGGCCGTCGAAAAACTGATCCATCCCCAATTCCCGCGCTCGGCGTCGTACGACCCGGTCTGGCAGGGCCGATACGCCGACGGCCCCAACCCTTTGTGGTTGGCCGAGTCGCTGACCGACCTGCTGGACCTGGCCCCCGGCATGCGGGTGCTGGACCTGGGCTGCGGCTGGGCGATCAGCTCGATCTTCCTGGCCAGGGAGTTCGGGGTCGATGTCGTGGCCGCCGACATGTGGCTGCGTCCCGAGACCTGGCCGCTGATCGTCGAGGCCGGTGTGGAGTCGCAGGTCATGCCGGTCCGCGTCGAGGCGCACGATTTGAGGTTCGCCCGCGAGTACTTCGACGTGATCATCAGCCTGGACGCCTACCAGTACTTCGGCACCGACGACCTCTATCTCGGCTACCTGCAGCAGTTCCTTGCCCCCGGCGGCGTGCTGGGCATCGTGGTGCTGGGGGTGACCGAGGAACTGGACGGCGGGCCGCCCGGGCACCTGGCCGACATGTGGACCTGGGACCACAAGGCATTCCACAGCCCGGGCTGGTGGCGCGACCATCTGGAGCGCTCAGGTCCCATGACTGTGGAACACGCCGATCTGGTGCCCGACGGGTGGAAGCACTGCCTGCGCTGGCAGGAGCTGGCCGCCTTGGCCGCCGCACCGCAAGCGCGCCCGGCCTGCGCAGAGTGGGCCCGCAGGCTCGCCGTGGATGCCGGCCGCACGATGGGGTGGCCGAGGATCGTGGCGAGAAAGAAGTGACGGCCACGCCGCCGCTGCACTCCTGGACAGCACGCTCATCCTCAACGAGCACCATCTACGCCGCACCCTCACCCGCTACCTGGCGCACTACAACACGGCCCGACCTCACCGCGGCATCGGACAGCTGTCCCCATCGCAAGCCGAAACAGGACCGCCAAGCCCCATTGACCTGGCCGACCACGGTGTCCACCGCAAAGCCATCCTTGGTGGCCTCATCAATGAGTACCGGGTCGCCAGCTGATGGTCGGACGGCTGACACCACTCGAGAACCGGCAGCTCAGACCCCGCATCCTATTAATGAGCCCCACATGTGCCGGCGAGCCAGGCGGTCTCGCCCTGGTGGAACGCGTCGAGCTCGGCCGGCCGGTCGTCGCCGAGCAGGTCCTGACTCACCGTCACGCCGCGGGTCGACTGGATCCAGGTGAGGAACCGGTAGGACGGCCGAAGCCCAGCGAGCTGGGCCACGTCCACCGGGAGCACCTCACCCGCGTGGACGGGGCGCAGCTCGTCGCGCTCCAGCAGGACCTCGAAGCTCATCAGCCTCCACCGTCCTTCGTCCCGAACGGCACGCGAGAAGAACCGGCAGTAGGCGTGGAAGTCGACCTTCACTCCCTCCACCGTGGTCCGGTTGAAGATCTTCGCCGGGCTCTCCACGGTAGCCCGGTCGCCCTCGACCCGCGCGTAGGCGGGGAAGACCCAGTGCTTGCTGTTCCCGGTCCGCCCCATCCACGTCTTCGTCGCCTCGACGTAGGCCTCGCCGCCGCGTCCGTCGTACCACGTGGTCCGGACGTAGGCGTCGTCGTGGAAGCAGTCACGCATCACGTCGAAGAGTCGCTGGTCGCGGGCGAAGCGTTCCCGCCTCACCAGGTCGAAGAGCTCCTCGCGGTCCAGGAGGACTGCCAGCCGCTCGCTGTGGTCAGGGTTCACCATGTCGTCCTCTCGTTCACTGCGGATAGCCGAGCACGGCCTTCACCTCGAGGTACTCCTCGAAGCCGAACCGCCCGAACTCTCGTCCGTTCCCGGACTGCTTGTAGCCGCCGAACGGCAGGCTGCGGTCGAAGGGAGCGCCGTTGAGGTAGACGCGGCCCGCACGGATGCGGTTGGCGACCCTGCGGGCGCGGTCGGGGTCCTTCGACTGCACGAAGCCCGCCAGTCCGAACGGCGTGTCGTTCGCGATCTCGACGGCCTCGTCCTCGGTCTCGTAGAGCAGGATCGAGAGCACGGGGCCGAAGATCTCCTCGCGCGCGATCCGCATCTGCGGAGTGACGTCGCCGAACACGGTCGGGCGGACGTAGAACCCCTCGTCGAGCCCGTCGGGGCGCCCCGGGCCGCCGACCACGAGCGTCGCGCCCTCGTCGATCCCCGACTGTATGAGCGCGGTGATCTTCTCCAGCTGAGCCTGGCTCACCACGGGCCCCATCGTGGTCGACGGATCGAGCGGATCCCCGAGACGGACCTCCTCGACCGCCCGTCGCGCAGCGGCGTACGCCTCGTCGCGCTGTGAGCGGTGCACGAGCATCCGCGTGGGCGACTGACAGTTCTGGCCGGCGTTGGTGAAGCACGAGTGCACCCCGGTGACGACCGCGGACTCCAGGTCCGCGTCGGGCAGGATGATGTTGGCCGACTTGCCACCGAGCTCGAGCGCGACGCGCTTCACCGTGTCGGCCGCGAGCTTGGAGACCCTGATGCCGGCACCGGTCGAGCCGGTGAGCGAGACCATGTCGATGTCGGGGTGCGCCGCGATGGCCTCACCGACCGTGGGACCGTCACCGTTGACGAGGTTGAACACGCCGGGCGGCAGCCCGGCGTCGTGGATGACCTCGGCGAGCACTATGGCGCTGAGCGGCGCGATCTCGCTCGGCTTGAGCACCACGGTGCATCCCGTGGCGAGGGCCGGGGCCACCTTCGACGCGACCTGGTTCAGCGGCCAGTTCCACGGCGTGATGAGACCGCAGACGCCGATCGGCTCGCGCCGCACGATCCCGGCTCCCATCTCCTCCTCGAAGCAGTAGTCCGCGAGCACGCGGGCCGCCTCCTCGAAGTGGAACAGCGCCACCGTGGCCTGGCGTTCCGTCGAGAACGTGATCGGCGACCCCATCTCGCGCGTCATCGTCCGGGCGATCTCGGGCAGCCGAGCCCGGTAGCCGGAGATGATCCGCTCGAGGTGCTCCAGCCGTTGCTCCACGCTGACGTGCGAGTACGTGGCGAAGGCCTCGCGCGCCGCCACCACCGCGCGGTCGACGTCCTCGGCCGTCCCGAGGCTGATCGTCGCGAACGTCTGCTCGGTCGCGGGGTCGAGGACGCCCAAGGTCCGCGGCGCGGCCGGATCGACCCACGCACCCCCGATGTAGAACTGGTGCCTAGTGGACATGTCGCTCTCCAACCTCCTGACGAGCGTGGTCACGGTGTCGCCACGGTGAGCGGGACGTCGACGCGCGAGCGGAGCTCGTGGAACGAGATCCCCCACGTCTCCCGGACGAGGACCTGGTCCCCCCCGGTGATCTCGAACGTGGCGACGTCGGTATAGACCCGGTCCACGCACCGCAGCGCGGTGAGCGGATACGTGCATTCCCTAACGAGTTTCGGCTCGCCGGTCCTGGTGAACAGCGACATCAGCACGAAGACCTGCTTGGCGCCCACGGCGAGGTCCATCGCCCCGCCGACCGCCGGGATCGCGTCGGGCTCGCCGGTGTGCCAGTTGGCGAGATCCCCCGATGCCGAGACCTGGTAGGCGCCGAGGACGCACAGGTCGAGGTGGCCGCCTCGCATCATGGCGAACGAGTCGGCGTGGTGGAAGTACGAGGCGCCGGGCAGCTCGGTCACCGGGAACTTGCCGGCATTGATCAGGTCGGGATCGATCGCGTCGCCCGTCGCCGCCGGCCCCATGCCGAGCATGCCGTTCTCGGTGTGGAGGATGACCCCCGACTCCGGGGGGAGGTGGTCGCCGACGGTCGTGGGCTGACCTATGCCGAGGTTGACGTACGCCCCGCGGGGAATGTCGCCCGCGAGCACCCGGGCCATCTCGTCCCGTCCGAGCGGGCCACGGTCGGTGTGCTCGACGATGCTCGGAGACACCACGCTCATGACGACACCTGCACGATCCGGTCGACGTAGATGCCTGGGGTGACCACGGCCTCAGGATCCAGCGCTCCCGGCTCGACGACGTGCTGCACCTGCACGACGGTGGTCGTCGCGGCCGTCGCCATGACGGGAGCGAAGTTGCGTGCCGTCTTGCGGTAGACGAGGTTCCCGAGGGTGTCTGCGGTGTGGGCGCTGATGAGCGCGACGTCGGCGGCGATGGGCAGCTCGAGGACGTACGTCCGGCCGTCGATCTCGCGGGTCTCCTTTCCCTCCGCGAGGAGGGTCCCGACTCCGGTGGGGGTGTAGAATCCGCCGATCCCGGCTCCGGCGGCGCGCATGCGCTCGGCCAGGTTCCCCTGCGGCGCGACCTCGAGCTCGATCTTCCCGCTGCGGTACAGCTCGTCGAAGACCCAGGAGTCCGTCTGCCGGGGGAACGAGCACACGATCTTGCGTACCCGCCCGGCCGCGAGCAACGCCGCGAGCCCGGTGTCCGCATTGCCCGCGTTGTTCGACACGACGGTGAGGTCGCGCGCTCCCTGCCGGATCAACGCGTAGATCAGCTCGAACGGCATGCCGACCGTGCCGAAGCCGCCGACCAGCACCGTCGAGCCGTCGGCGATGCCGCTGACCGCCTCGTCGACAGAGGTGCAGAGCAGCGTCATGCGACGTTCTCCAGCACGACCGCCAAGCCTTGACCCACACCGATGCAGATGGCCGCCACGCCCCATCGTTCACCGGACTCCACGAGCCGCGCCGCGAGGGTCCCGAGAACGCGCCCGCCCGAGGCACCCAGTGGGTGCCCGATGGCGATCGCCCCGCCCTTGGCGTTGACGACCTCGGCGTCCCGCAGCCCGAGCTCGAGCCAGGCGTCGACACAGGCGATCGACTGGACGGCGAACGCCTCGTTCAGCTCGACGGCGCCGATGTCGTCCCAGGTGATGCCCGCCCGCTCGAGCGCGCCGTTGGCGGCCTCGACCGGGGCGTAGCCGAACTGCTGCGGCTCCAGCGCCGCCCAGCCGCGACCGGCGATCCGCGCGACCGGGTCACGACCGATGGTCGCGGCCGCGCTCGCCGAGCCCAGCAGGACCGCGCTCGCGCCGTCGTTCAACGGTGAGCAGTTGCCGGCGGTGATCGTCCCGTCGGGCCGGAACGCCGGCTTCAGCCCTGCCAGCGCCTCGAGCGAGGTGCCGGCACGGATGCTCTCGTCCTGGACCAGGTCGGTGCCGGGGACGGGCACCACGAGGTCGTCGTAGAAGCCCTTCTGCCACGCCTCCGCCGCGAGGCGGTGCGAGCGAGCGCCGAACTCGTCCTGCCGCTCGCGCGAGATCGAGAACTTCTCCTGCAGCTGCTCGTTGCACTCGCCCAGCGAGACCGTCCACTCGGCGGGCATCCGCTCGTTCACCAGACGCCAGCCCAGCGTCGTGGAGACGGCGGTGACGTCGCCTGCCGGGAACCGGCGCGACGGCTTCGGCAGGACCCACGGCGCCCGCGTCATCGACTCCACGCCTCCGGCGATCGCGATCTCCGCGTCGTCGACCTCGATCATGCGTGAGGCCATCATGGCGGCGTCCAGCGACGAGCCGCAGAGCCGGTTCACCGTGGTGGCGGTCACCGAGACGGGCATGCCCGCCAGCAGCACGGCCATCCGGCCGACGTTGCGATTGTCCTCGCCGGCGCCGTTGGCGTTGCCCCAGAACACGTCGTCGACCAGGCCGGGATCCAGGCCCGGCGAGCGGTCGAGAAGTCCCTTCATCGCAGTCGCGGCCAGATCGTCGGTCCTCGTGTCGGCCAAGGCTCCGTTGAACCGGCCGAACGGGGTCCGGACCGACGCGTACACGAATGAGCTGCTCATCCGGTCGTCTCCACTTCCTGCCCCATCTCAGGAGGCGTCCTTCGCTTGCATGCGGATGTCGTCGTAGGAGAAGTCGTTGATGGCGTCGAGAAGGTCGGTCGTGTAGATCTCCGTGGCCGGGAACGCCTTGCCCACGAGCCCGGCGGACGCCATGAACTCGACCATCCCGGTTGCCGCCTTCGGATCGATCCGGCCCCAGTCGTCGTCCTCGACCCCCTGGTCGGCCAGCCGGACCTGGAGGATCTTGACCTGGGACGCCATCGCGTCCTTCTCCGGTCCGGTGCCCCGGGCCTCCGGGTGGAGCTTCCACAGGTCGCGGATCGCGGCCTCGGGGTTGGCCTGGGCGAATGCGAAGCCCTTCGCGATGGCGCGACCGAACCGCTCCAGGACGTCCTTCCTCTCGTCGATCGTCTTCTGCGTCGCCGCAAACCCGCCGCCCCAGATGCCGGCGGTCTGGGGCACCGGCAACGGGGTGAGCTCGATCCCGGAGTCCTCGACGATCGCGTACTGGGTGTCCCAGAGGGCCAGCGCATCGACCTGGCCGCTCTTGATGGCGTTGATCTGCTGGGCGCCGGCACCGATCGGCACCAGGCCGGCAGCGTTCTCGCTCATCCCGTTGAGCTCCATCGCGGTCCGGGCGAACGTCCCGCCGGAGCTGGCCACCGCGGTCACCCCGATCTTCTTGCCCTCCAGGTCCGCGATGCTCCTCACATCCGAGCCCTGGGGCAGCTGCAGGCTGTAGATCCAGTGCGGGTAGTACGACGCGAAGTAGACCAGGCCCAGGTTCTTGGCGTGACCGATCGCGACCGGCTCACCGGTCATCAGTCCGATGTCGGCGCCGCCGGCGGCCAGCTGCTGCGCCGACTGCGTGCCGGAGGGGAACAGCTGGACCTTGACGTCGAGCCCCTCGTCCTTGAAGTAGCCCTCGGCCTCGGGGACCACCAAGGTGGTGTAGCCGGCGTTCCAGCTGGGCGCGCTCAGGGCGAACGTGACGGTGTCGAGGTCGTCGCCGCCCGCCGAGTCGCCCCCCTCCGACCCGCATGCGCCCAGCGTTGCCACCACGAGGATGCCTGCGAACAGGCCGGTCAAGCTCTTGAGTCGTCTCGTCATCGTCGGTCATTCCCCATCAGAGCTCGTGATCGCGTCGGAAGTCGTCGTGTCGTGCCAGTGCGGGAGGACGTGCCGCCCGACGAGGTCGAGCGTGTGGCGGGCGACCTCCGGCGGCGTGCCGAACGGGGCGACCCGCAGCTGGACGGACGTGACCCCCGCCCGGACGTACCGGGCGATCGTCGCGTCGATCTCGTCGGGCGTGCCCACCATGGGGAGCTCGAGCTCAGCAGGGCCGTCCGCACCCATCCACAAGCCCCGCTCGGTGTAGTAGTCGGTCGCGGCCTTCAGGTGGCGCGCGGCGAGCTCGCGGGCAGTGGCGGCATCCTCGTGGACGACGCAGAACCTGGTGGTGGCGACCGCTCCCGCCGTCCCGCCCGGCCGTCCGCCGCGACACGACCAGTAGGCGGCTGACTGCTTGATCAACAGGTCGTCGCAGTAGTTCGTCGCGCCGTAGAATCCGTCGGCGAGCGTCGCGGCACGACGGGCCGAGGCAGCCACCTTGCCGCCCACCAGGATCTGCGGCCCGCCGCGCTGCACCGGGGGTGGGATCGCCATCGGCGAATCGGTACTCGCGTCGGCGGACCAGGCGTCGCGCAGCAGCTTCAGCGTGGCGTCGAAGGCCGCGCCGGCCGGACCTGACGCGGGCAGCCCGACCCGTTGGGCGACCTCCGGGCTGCCGAGCCCGAGGCCGAGGGTGAGCTTCCCGCCGCACAGCTGGTCGAGCAGCGCGGCCTCGTAGGCCAGCTTCTCCGGACTGTACGCGCGCAGGAGCAGCACCGCTGAGCCCAGCGCCAGCGACGTCCGTCCGGCCAGATGTCCCAGGACCATCAGGGCGGACGGGAGGTGGAACGGCTGAGCGGCCGCGTGATAGCTCTCCCCCACCCACGCGGAGTCGAAACCGTACCGCTCCGCGCGGGCGAGCATCGTGACCGCGCGATCCACCTGCGGGCGGACCGACTCCTGGGAGCTCAGGTCGAGCGCGACCCCCAACCGCATTCAGCCGGCGCTCTCTGCTTGCTTCATGACGTCGTCGTAGGAGAAGTCGTTGAACGCCTTGAACATCGCGTCGGTGTAGATCTCCTTCGCCGGGAACTTCTTGATCAGTCCGGCCGAGGCCATGAAGTCGAGCGAACGGGTGAACGCGGCCTCGTCGATCTGGCCGAGGGTCTTGTCGTCGAAGCCCTGTCCGTCCAGGCGGACCTGGAGGACCTTGACCCCGTCAGCCAGCGCTTTCTCCTCCGGGTCGGACCCGCGGGTCTCCGGGTGGAGCTTCCACAGGGCGCGGATCGCGGCCTCGGGGTTGGCCTTGGAGAAGACGAACGCCTTCGCCACCGCACGACCGAACCGTTCGAGGACGTCCTTCTTGGCCTCGAGGTTCTTCCGGGTCGTCGCGAAGCCGCCGCCCCACGCGTCCGCCGTCTCCTTGACCGGAAGCGGCGTCAGGGTGACGCCGGCGTTCTTGACGCTCTGGTACTGGATGTCCCAGAGGGCCAGCGCATCGACCTGGCCGCTCTTGATGGCGTTGATCTGCTGGGCGCCGGCACCGATCGGCACCAGGCTGGCAGCGTTCTGGCTCATCCCGTTGAGCTCCATCGCGGTCCGGGCGAACGTTGCGCCGGAGCTCGCGACCGCGGAGACGCCGATCTTCTTGCCCTCCAGGTCGGCGATGCTCTTCACGTCCGAACCGTCCGGCACCTGCAGGCTGTAGATCCACTTCGCCCAGTAGGAGCCGAAGTAGGCCAGGTTCAGGTCCTTGTCGTGCCCGATGGCCACGGGCTCGACCGTCATGAGGCCGAGGTCGGCCCCGCCGCCGGCGACCTGCTGCGCTGCCTGGGTGGCGGACGGGAACAGGTTGGTCGTGACCTTCAGACCCTCCTCCTCGTAGAAGCCCTCGGCCTCCACGACGGCCATGACCGCGTAGCCGGCGTTCCAGCTCGGGGACGCCATCGCGAACGTCACCGACGTCAGCTTGCCGGACTCGGCCGAGTCGTCGGATCCGCTGTCGGAACCGCACGCACTCAGCGTTGCGGCCGCGCACAGGACTGCGACCGCACTACTCACGACCTTCATCGCTCGTCTGGTCTTCACGATGAAACCTTCTTCTTACTGGTTGGGGAGTGGGTAGGTGTCTTCGTTGAGCACCCGGCCCGGCGTCAGGGAGAAGTCCAGACGCGGCGGACAGAAGATGTCGATCAGCTGGTTGGTCCCCGAACCAACAGCCTCGCTGGTGTGGATCATGGGCGGAGGGATCACGGCCACCGAAGGACTGCCGCACCGCAGGTGCCGGTCCTCGCGCCACTCGCTGCGACGCTTGGACCATGGGGTCCGCAGGTGGTGGACGTACTCCCCGTCCACGGCGAGCGAGCACTGCTCGAAGTCGTCGTGGTCGTGCGGCGAGAGGGTGTTCGGATCACGCGGACCGATCCTGGGCGCCAGGAAGTTGACCATGAAGGTGCTGCACCGCACGATCTGGCCCGGGCGGATGGCGTCCTGCGTCACCTTCAGGTCGGCCAGTCGGTAGGGCCGGATGCGATAACCCTCCGGCGGGTCCGGCCACGGCTCGAACGGCTTGGTGTTCGGGTGCGGCTCTGCGTACGAATCCCGATTGCGCGCCTTGTCCAGCAGGTCGGTGGACCGAGAGCTGAACAGCCGCACGACGGTGCAGTCGTCGACGCCGACGATCGCACTGCTGCCCGGTGGGACCATCACCACCGCCTTGCCCGAGACCGACGCGACCTCCCGCGACGCACGGACCTCGACGCTGGACTCCTCGTAGGGGAGGATCACGACGTACTCGTCCGGCTGATCACCCCGCTCCAGCACGTCGCCGGCGACCAGCGTCGTGTAAGCGAGCACGAAGTTGTGTCCGCGGAAGTACCACGTCGACGATCCGCCAGGGGTCGTCTCGTCGGGATCGCCCGTACCGAGGTCGGAGAACTCCACGTCGGGCGGGGTGGCCAGGGTGGTCATCGTCTGTCCTCATCAGTCGTAGAGGGTCTGCTGGTGCGGCAGACTCGCTGGTTGGTAGCCGTCCGGCAGGTGAGCACTTGTGTGTCCTGGACTTCGAGTCCTGACGAAAGACAGTGCCCCTGCTGGTTGACCGGGAGAGTTGATCGCTTCTGGGATGTCGTTGCCCGCTGACGGTGTCGGCGTGAGCACTGCTTGATCAGGTCGCTGATGGTTCTCCCACTGGCTGCTGCTGGTGATCGTTTACTAGGTGGGGAGAGCTGTTGCGACTGTTCGTTGCGGATGACTGGGCCGAGGCACATCACGATGTGGAGGTGATGGACGCCTTCGGTCGGCGGCTGGCCAAGGCCCGCCTGCCCGAGAGTGCGGCGGGGATGGCCCGGCTGCACGCGATGATCGCTGCGCAGGCCGGGGACGCCGCCGATGACGAGGTGGAGGTGCTGGTCGGGATCGAAACCGACCGGGGGCCGTGGGTGCTGGCGCTGGTCGCGGCCGGGTACACGGTGTTCGGGGTCAACCCGCTGCAGGCCGCCCGCTACCGTGAACGGCTGGGTACCTCGGGCGCCGAGAGTGACGCGGCCGACGCGCACATGTTGGCCGACATGGTCCGTACCGACTCCCACCAGCTGCGCCCGGTCGCCGGCGACAGCCCGCAGGCCGAGGCTGTCAAGGTGGTCGCCCGCACCCACAAGACGCTGATCTGGGAACGGACCCGGGCCGGGCAGCGGCTGCGGCACGCGTTGCGCGAGTGGTTCCCCGCCGTCCTGACCGCGTTCGAGGACCTCGACGCGGCTGAGGCGTTGGAACTGCCGGCCAAGGCGCCCGACCCGGCCTCGGCCGCCAAGCTGACCCTCAGCCAGATCAGCGCGGCGCTCAAGCGCGCCCGCCGCCGTGGCGACCTGGCTGCCCGCGCGGGTGACATTCAGGCGGCGTTGCGTGCCGAGCACCTGGGCCGGCCCGCGATGGTCACCGCCGCCTACGCGGTGTCGGTCCGGGCTCTGGTCGCGGTCCTGGCCCGGTTCGTGCACATCGACCGGCTCATCGACGCCCTGATGACCCAGGCTTCGGTGGCGCAGCGCGTCTCGCCCGGCGCCCGCGCCTACTACGACAAGCAACGCGCTCGTGGAGTCGGCTACGACACCGCGCTGCGCCAACTGGCCGACCGGCTCGTCGGCATCCTGCACGGCTGCCTGGAAACCGGCACACTCTACGACGAAGCAACCGCTTGGTCGCATCACGTCCAGAGTGCTACGGCTTGACATTCAAACTCCTGGGATGTCTTTCGGGTCAGCAGCAAGATGCCGGTTCAGTCGTCCAGGCCGAGCAGGAAGGCCGGGTTGTCGCAGAAGATCTGCCGCAGCGACCTCTCGTCCAGGCCGAGGTCCAACAGCGCGGTCGCGACGCGGATGTAGGAGTCCACCGGCAGCGGCCGATCCTTCTGACCGAGGTCGGAGGCGATCACGGTGTGCTCCGGGCCGATCTTCTCGATCCAGTCCAGGAGGATCTTCGGGTCCCACTTCTTGGTCCCCTCGGGGTCGTAGAAGCCGGTCTCGTGCTCGATGAACGCTCCGTAGCCGACGAGCTCACGGCACTTCGCCTCGTCCGCCCCGATGACGTAGTCGGGATGGTTGAGCAGCATCCGGGTGACACCCTTGTCCTTGGCCGCGGCAAAGAGTTGGGTGATCGACTCGGTCTCCATGTGACCGCCGGTCACCATCGCGCCGCTCTCCTTCACCAGGTCGAGCACCTCGTGGACCTGAGGGATGAGCTCGCCGTCCTCCTGGTGGATGTCGACCCGGGACGACGGCACCTCGACGCTCGCCGTGGGGAAGCCGACGCCCTCCGGATGGCAGTCGATGTGCCGGCCGGCCGAGAACGTCGGAAACCACACGGCCCTGCCCCCCATGCGCAGTGACATGGCCACCGCGTGCGGGTTGATGCCGCCGACCATGCTGTTCAGGGTGATGCCGCCGAAGACCGGGGTGCTGATCTTCGCCAGCCGGTCGCTCATCGCGAGCAGGTCCATGACGGTGTTGTGGTGGTGGGACTTCACCAGCACGCCCCGCATGCCGAGCCGCTCGCCGTCCTTGCCGGCCTCGGCATGGTCGATGCGTCGAGGGAACGGGTTCGGGCCGGAATGGCAGTGCAGGTCAACGCAGCCGTTCAGCAGCTTGATGATGGCGGGTGTGTCAGTCATGAAGCCTCCAGGCGCCGACGGTGTTCGCATCACAGACTGAGAGTTCGCTATCCGGTCTGTCAATAGGGGTGCATTCGGAAAATGCTTCCGCGAATCCCCAGGAAAACCTTGCAGTGAGACGTAGGTCACGCTTACCCTCTGTCCGTACTGCGAACTAAGCACACTCTTTGTGGACAGTGAGGGCCGATGACGGAGCGCCAGGTCGACAAGCCGGTGACTGCTCGCGAGCAGGACATCCAGGCGGTGAGCCGGACCGCGCAGATCCTCGGACTGTTCGGTCCGGAGACTCCGGAGCTCTCCGTCGCGGAGACCACCCGCCGGCTCGGTCTGAACCGGACCACGGTGCACCGCTACTTCAGCTCGATGATCAGCTCCGGCCTGCTCGAGCGCGTGGAGGACTCCGCACTCGTCCGTCCCGGACGGTCGATCCTGCAGCTCGGCAGCTTCATGCTGGGACAGCAGCGCATCATGCAGATGGCGCCGGCCTACATGCGCGAGCTCGTGCTCGAGATCAAGATCAGCACCGTGCTGTCGCTGTGGGGCACCTCCGGCCCGGTGGTCTCGCTGGTGGAGGAGTCCGACCATCCCACCCTGGTGACGGTGCGCGTGGGCTCGCAGCTCGCCCTGGACTCCTCGCAGGCCAAGGTTTTCCTGGCCTTCCTCCCCGACCAGTTCCACGCCGACCGACTCACCGGCAGCCTCCCCGAGCCCCAGCGCACCGAGACTCGCCGTCGTATCGAGGCGATCCGACAGGCCGGCATGAGCAGCTACGTCAACCACCGCGGCATCTGCGTCGTCGCGGCGCCGGTGTTCGCGGCGACCGGGATCTGCGCCACGATCGCGGCCGTCGGCACCGAGCGGATGCTGCCGGAGGCGCTGGACTCCCGAGAGGCCACGGCGTTGAAGGCCGCCTGCAAGCGACTGACCAAGGAGATGGGCGGCACGTGGCCCGAGGCGACCGACTGATTGCTGCCAGCACGACAACCGAGGCGCGGGCAGCCTGCGCTCGAACCAGGTGAGGAATGACAGACATGCCGACCAGCACCGACACCGACTGCGTGATCCGCTTGGACTCGCTGTCCATGCTCTACCCGACGAAGTCCGGCGGGACCGTCCAGGCTCTCGACGACGTCTCCCTCAGCGTCCGAGCCGGTGAGTTCATCTCCATCGTCGGCCCCAGCGGCTGCGGCAAGAGCACGCTGCTGCGGATCATCATGGGCCTGTCCCGCCAGACCTCCGGACAGGTCACCTTCGGGCCGTCGGAGGACACCCACCGCAACCAGCTCGGGATGGTCTTCCAGCAGCCGCTGCTGCTGCCCTGGCGCACCGTGCGGAAGAACCTGCTGACGTCGCCGGACCTTCACCACGCCCGGGACGCCGCGACCCACGCGAAGGCCGCCGAGCTGCTGGTGATGCTCGGCCTGGAGGAGTTCGGCGACCGGTACCCCAACGAGCTGTCCGGCGGGATGCAGCAGCGGGTCGGGATCGGCCGCGCCCTGATGCACGACCCGCGCATCCTGCTCATGGACGAGCCGTTCGGCGCCCTCGACGCGATGACCCGCGACCAGATGGGACTGGACCTGCTGAAGATCTGGGACCAGGACCGCAAGACCGTGCTGTTCGTGACGCACAGCATCCCCGAGGCGGTGCTCCTCGCTGACCGCGTCGTGGTCATGACACCGCGACCCGGCCGGTTGGCGGACGTCGTCGAGGTCGCGCTCCCTCGACCGCGGCGGCTCGAGAACATCAACACGCCCGAGTTCGGCGAGATCGTCCTGAAGATCCGCAAGCTGCTCGACTCCGAGCACAGCGCCCACTAGGAGAGCTGATGTCCACCAACACCGAGCGCCACGCAGCCGACCGAGAGGCACTCGCCGTCCCGGACGGCGAGACCGTGCCGGTGGAGGCGCCCACGAGCTCGGACACCCCGGTCCGACGCCGACGCCGCCGAGTACCGGAGATCACCTACAGCGTGCTGGTGTTCATCGGGCTGTTGGTGGTCTGGCAGGTCGTCGTGGAGATGTTCGACGTCTCCAACATCCTCGTCCCCGCGCCCACGGCCGTCGCCGCCTCCCTGGTCGACGGCTTCCAGGACGGCAGCCTGGTGACCCACTCGATCGTCACCTTGAAGGAGGTCCTGATCGGGTTCGGCATCGCGGTCGGCTCGGCACTGGTCTCCGCGGTGCTCATCACCCAGTTTCGGCCGGTGGAGCGCGTGCTCTTCCCACTGCTCATCCTGACCCAGACCATCCCGAAGGTCGCCATGGCGCCTCTGCTGATCGTCTGGTTCGGCATCGGGATCAGCTCAAAGGTACTGACCGTGGCCCTGATCGCGTTCTTCCCCCTCCTCATCAACGCCATCCTGGGATTCCGGTCCGCCGCCTACGAGCAGGTCGAGATGCTCCGCTCCTTCGGCGCGTCCCGCATGCAGGTCATGCGGCACCTGCAGATCCCGTCGGCGCTTCCGCACATCTTCGCGGGACTGGAGGTCGCCGTCATCCTGTCCGTGACCGGCGCCGTGGTCGCGGAGTTCGTGGGCAGTTCCGAAGGTCTGGGCTACCTGATCCAGGCAAGCAACTTCACCCTGGACGTGGCCAGGACCTTCGCGGTGATCGTCGTGCTGTCGGCCATCGGCATCGCCCTGCACGCGGTCGTCGTGCAACTCGGCAAGTGGCTGGTCTTCTGGACCGCCACCCCCACCAACACCGCCAGCGAGGTCTGAGCCATGACACGGATGCGCAACGGCATCAACGGCGGCACGCTCGGGACCTGGATCAAGCTCTCCAGCCCCGAGAGTGTCGAGATCATGGCCTACGCGGGCTTCGACTTCGTGGTCATCGACCTCGAGCACACGACACTGGACCTGGGCGCCGCCTCGACCCACATCGCGATGGCCCGCGCCCTCGGGGTGGACCCGCTCGTCAGAGTGCCTGACCACGGCCTCAGCGTGATCCAGCGGGTCCTGGACGCCGGCGCGGCCGGTGTGGTCGTGCCGCACGTCGACACGGTTCAGCAGGCCCGGGCGGTCGTGCGGGCCACCTGCTTCCCGCCGCGCGGCGACCGCGGGTCCGGCGGCACCAGCCGAGCGGGTCGCTGGGGGCTGCTGCCACGGGCGGACTACCTCGAGTACGGCAACGAGCAGGCCCTGTGCGTCGTCCAGCTCGAGAGCGAGGTGGCGATCAGGAACACGAGGGAGATCCTGGCCCTCGACGGCATCGATGCCGCGTTCGTCGGGACGGCCGACCTCTCGATGTCGATGGGCGTCGCGGCGGGAAGCGACGAGGTGGACCGGCTCGCCACGTCCGCGCTGGCGGCTGCCGCCGCGGCAGGTGTTCCCATCGGCACCGCGTCCGCCACGAGTGACCAGGCCCGGGCCGCGCTGGCCCGGGGCTACGACTACGTGGTGGTCAGCAACGACACCTCGATCCTCGCCAGCGGAGGCCGGGCAATCGTGAACGCGCTGAAAGCGCCCGTCGCCGAGCGAGTCGCCCGGTGAGCGCGCCACGTGTCGCCATCGTGACGGGCTCGAGCTCCGGGATCGGAGAAGGGATCGCTCGCGCGCTCGCGGCCGACGGCTTCACCGTCGTGGTGAACTCGGCCACCTCAGTCGACGCCGGTGAGCGGCTCGCGGCCCAGCTCCCGGGGGCGAGCTACGTCCAGGCCGACATCGCCGATCCCTCCGACGCCGTGCGCCTGGTGGAGACGGCCGTGGAGCGGCACGGCCGGCTCGACCTGCTGGTGAACAACGCCGGGGTGTCGCGACCCGTCCCCCACGCCGACCTGGATGCGATCACCGCTGACGATTGGCACCGGATCCTCGGCGTCAACGTCGTCGGGACGTGGCAGGTCTCCGTCGCCGCCGTGAAGGTCATGGAGCCCGGCGGCCAGATCATCAACATCACCTCGGTGGGCGGCTCGCGCCCCCTCGGCAGCTCGATCCCCTACTCCGTCAGCAAGGCCGCGCTCGACCACCTGACGAGGCTGCTGGCCAAGGCCGTGGGTCCAGACGTCCGGGTGAACGCGATCGCCCCGGGGCCGCTCCAGACCCGACTGACCTCGGACAGCCTCGCCACGCGGGCGGCGCGCACCGGGGCAATGACACCGCTGGGCCGGCTCGGGCAACCATCCGACGTCGCAGCGATGGTCCTGGCGCTCATCAAGGTCCCCTTCGTCACCGGTGAGGTGATCCACGTCGACGGCGGCATCAACCTCGTCACCCACATGGACGCGCCTCGCAACGACGACGCGTGATCCGTCCCGGCCCTTGAGGTCAACCGGGGCGCTGCGCTGCGCCGATGGCACGCGCGACACCTTCGAGCCGGCCGGAATCCTCGAAGCGCTCGGCGCAGCCTGGCGAGAGCAGAACCTGCTCGGACTTCGCGCCCTGCTGACCGCGACGGATCACCGCGGCGCGCCATGTGTGGCAACTCGGCGTCAGAGTACGCAGCCGTCGGGGCCGCAGGCGTCCGCACCGCCGACCACGTCGAGCTGCGGGTGCGACTCGGCCCAGGCCCGCTCGAGCACTTGGGTGAACTCGTCGGAGTCCGAGGCGGAGAGATGCCGGGTATCACGTACCGCCGCGTGTGGAGCAAGGCTCGTCTCAATGCGCTGACGAGCAAGGAAGCGCAATCCCCGCTCGCCAAGCGTGTCTACGACCTACGCCATGTCTGCGTCTCGACCTGGCTCAACGCTGGCGTACCGGCCACGCAGGTGGCCTAATGGGCAGGGCACAGCGTGGAAGTCCGGCTCGGGATCTACGCCAAGTGCATCGTCGGCCAGGATGAAGTCGCCAAGCGGCGGATCGCCGAGGCGCTCAAGGACGATGAGCCGTGAGGGTCAAGATCGTGGGCGCGAATTGGGCAAGGATGCCCGCAAGCGATCAGTGAGAGCCGTGGACAGCCGGACACGGAAAGCCCCCGTCGCTGCGCAACAGTGCAGGTCGGGCGGGGGTTTTTGCTGATCGGAAGTGGTAGGGCGGGTGGGACTTGAACCCACGACCCACGGATTATGAGTCGGTTCCTTGAGTGCCGCCCAGTGTCGTCGAGGGTTGTTTTTGTATCGTCGTGGCCGGGATTCTCCCGATCTTCGTGTCGGCCTGTACCGTCGCGTGCCGCCCCCGTCTCGACAGGGTCATGTGGGCAAGGCTTTCGGGATGAAGCTCGAGCTTCAGGGTAGATCGAGCAACCACGGAGCAGCCATCAGCTGGCGAGTTCGCGTCCGCAAGCCAGGAATTGCAGGCGATCTCAGACGCGATGTGCGTCATGCTTGACGTGCATGGATGTAGTTTTCGGCATGCACAGTGTGCCTCGCCTTTGAGCATCACGTCGTCGAGCAGGCCGTCCTAATCCTTAGGTTTCCACTGCTGGCGCACCGGGTGCGGGTCGTAAGGTCTATGACGCTTCCTGCCGGGTTGGTTCCCCGGCCCTTGTGATCTTGTTGTGCAGGCCTTTGAGCGCGGCGACGTAGATCTCCGAGAAGGTGGGGAACGGTTGGATGGTGTCGCGCAGCACGTCCAGCGGGATCCGGGCGCGGATCGCGACGGTCGCCTGCTGCAGCCACTCGCCCGCCTCGGGGGCTAGAGCGTAGGCGCCGGTGAGCACGCGGCCGTCGCTGAGCAGCGTGAGGAATCCGTTGGATTCCGCATAGGCGCGGGTGTACGTGGCGGTCTTGGCCACCTCGGAGAGGGGGACGGTGGCGCTGAAGCGTGCCTCGGCGTCGCCGACCGATGCGGCCTGCGGGTCGGTGTAGACGACGCGGGGCACGGCCGTGTAGTCGGCCTCACGGGGCGTGCCGAGAATGTTGTCCGCGACGACCTCGCCCTGGTATTTGCCGACATGGGTCAGCATCCAAAGGCCGGTGGCGTCGCCGACGACCCAGAGTTTCTCGGCGGCGCGCGAACGCCGATCGACCGGGATGCCATGGCCGTCGGCGCTCACACCGACCGTCTCCAGGCCGATGTCGTGCACGCGTGGGCGCCGCCCGGCGGCGACGAGCAGCTTGTCGCCGCGCAGCTCTTGACCGTCGTCGAGCGTGAGAACGTAGTCCTCATCGTCGCGCCGGGCGCCGACGACCTGCGGGCCGAGCACGACCTCGATCCCGTCGCGGCGCAGAACCTCGCCGAGCGCCTCGCCCAGTGGTGCGGGTTCGCGCGGCAGGACGTGCCGGCCCCGCGCGGTCAGGACCACCTCGCCGCCCAGACGCCGGACCGCCTGGGCCATCTCCACACCGACGGCACCGCCGCCGAGTACGAGAAGCCGTCGCGGGACCGCCTTCATGCTGGTCGCCTCACGGCTGGTCCAGACGCCTGGCAGTTCCCGCAGGCCCGGGACGGGAGGGATGATGGGTGACGCGCCGGTGGCGATGACGATGTGATCGGCGGTGTAGCGGACACCGCTCACCTCCACGACACCCGGCCCGGCGAGCCGGCCGGTGCCGCGCAGCAGATCGATGCCGCCTGCGGCCAGCCACCGCTGCTGGCCCGTGTCGGAGTAGTCGGACACCATGAAGTCCCGCCAGGCCAGGGCTCGCTCGGCGTCGACCTCGGCGGTGGCGGCCGCCTCCCGCGCGCCGTGGACCGCCTCGCCCGCACGCAACAGCGTCTTGGACGGGATGCAGGCCCAGTAGGAGCACTCCCCGCCGACCAGTTCCCGTTCCACGAGCGCGACGCGCAGTCCGCCTTCGGCCAGGGCGCCGACACAGTGCTCCCCAGGCGATCCGCCGCCGATCACGATGGCGTCGTAGTTGCTGCTCATCTGTCTGCCTCCTGCTCGTTTCGGTAAGGGGGTGTCGTCGGGTGTTCATGGCTGAGCAGTGTTGTCCGGTCGGTTCTCAGCGGCGACGGCGACGAAGCGCGCCGGCATTGGCCTTCGTAAGGTCGCGCTCGGGTGGGAACGGCTACCATGCTTGGTCGCCAGCACGGATCAGCATCTCGTTGACGGCGACCCTCCGCTCTCGTGTGACGATGTAGCTGATCGCGTCCGCGATGTCCTCTGGCCGCAGCGCTTCGATTCCGGCGATCTGCCGGCGGGCCGCGTCCCGGGTGGTGTCGCTGAGGTGGTTCACCAGTTCGGTGTCCACGGCGTCGGGCGCCACGGCGCTGACCCGGACGCGCTCGCTGAGCAGTTCCTGGCGAAGCGATTCGGTGAACGCGTTCAGGCCGGACTTGGTCAGGGCGTAGACGCTGCTCCCAGGCCGGGAGGCTCGCCCGGCGGTCGAGCTGACGTTCACCAGATCAGCCACCTGCCGCGGCGATGTCGACGCGGCGTAGATCAGGTGCGGGACGGCGGCGTGCGTGATGTGCAGCAGCGCGGCCACGTTGAGCGAGATCATCCGGTCCCACTCCTCGATGGTGGTGTGCAGGGCCGGGTTGAGCAGCATGATCCCGGCGTTGTTGACCAGGATGTCCAGGCGCCCGAGCCGGTCCAGCGTGTCCTGCACCGCGTCCTCGGCGCGTTCCGGCTCGGTGATGTCGGCCTCAACCGCAACCGCGTGTCCGCCCAACTTCGCGATGTCGCTCGCGACCTGGTCCAGGCGGTCGCGGCGACGGGCGACCAGGGCGACCGCCGCGCCCTCGCGGGCGAGACGGCGCGCGGTCGCGGCGCCGATACCGCTGCTGGCGCCGGTGACGAGCGCGATGGCTCCGTCTAGCGGCTGTTCGGACATTTCTGCCTCATTCTCTGGTGTCGAGGACGACTGCGCGGGTCACGGACGGGTTGACGAAGACCATGGGGGAAGACGCCGGTTACCAGGACGACCACGAAGGTGCGCCATGCTCGGTTGCATTTCCTACTAACGACCGGACGGGGCGACGAAATGTGACATGCATGTACTGGTAGGGCGAAGGCCGGGATCATCGGGGGTGCCAGGACTTGGCGAACGCCGCGGCACAGTGACAGCGACGCGGTCGAGAGCGGCGCAGCAGAGGACGGCTGCGAGATGGCCAGCTTCGTAGGAGGAGACTGGCCATCGAGAAATGATCAGTTAGTCGCGTGGGCTGCGGTCTTGATGAGCTGGGCGACCGTGCCGCGGTCCTCGCGGGGAATCAGGGCCCAGGACGGTACGGTCTTCCAGGCGGGCGCGCCCGAGGGCTCGGTCAGCGCGCCGTAGGTGATCGGCCGCTGGGTGGCGGCTAGGAGAGCGCTGGTGGAGCGGGGCAGGTCAGCGGCGAAGATATCGGGGAAGTTCTCGGTCTTGATGTAGACGTCGGCGTCACCGGAGGTCAGGGGTACGGTCTTGATCGTGCTGTCGCCGATCTGGCTGCCCGGGCACTCGGTGGACAGGTCGAAGACGCTCTCGCCCTGGTCGGGGATGACAGCTGAGACGTACACCAGGGCCTTGACGTCGGGATCGTCGCCCGCGACGTTGGTCGCGACCGCGCCGCCGTAGGAGTGGCCGACCAGGACGATGGGCCCGTCCACGGTGGCGAGCAGGCTCTCGAGGTGGGCGGCGTCGGAGGCCAGGCCGCGCAACGGGTTGGCGGTGGCGAGCACCGGATAACCGTCGTTCCTGAGCCGGGCGATGACTCCGTTCCAGCCGGAGGCGTCGGCATAGGCGCCGTGAACGAGGACGACGGTGGGTTTGGTGCCGTGCGTGACGGTCGCGTTCGCGGGCTGGGCGGCCAGGGTGCCGGTCAGGGCGACCAGGACGGCCGCGAAGGCGGTGTTCGAGCGTCGGAACATTGCGTGAGTCCTTTTCTTCATTGTGTGAGAGTGGGAAATCGGGCAGAGCGACGTTTACCTGGCCGGTGTGCGTCCAGCTGATGGCGTGCGGGCCGCCCCCAATGACCACGTATCGCAGGGTCTTGGGTCAGGCCCTTTTCGCCATGTCCGCCCCTGCTCCTGCATCCGTCACGTTTGTGACGGACGGTTCTGCAGCTATGAGCAGGACGGCGGGCCTGTTCGTGACGGATCCTTGGATTTCTTTCATCCCGTATCCGGACGCGCACACTTACAGAAACTGCGGCGGCGAGCTGTGTGCGCCCGTGACTGTGGGCACCAGCACTCCGCTTGGCGAGAGACCTTTTGGTCGACCGCCGTGGCGGACTCGCCACGGGCAGCGACTCCCCGGTCAGCGCCGGGGCGGCCACCATCCTGCATCTGGGGATGCCAACGTGGCGTGGCTCAACGGGCCGGTGAACCGTCGGCCGGCGCGGTACCCACCCCGAGCGGCTTGGGGTCGTCGGACCCATGCCGGACGGGACGGCGTACAACGTTCTCGCTGCTGAGAACGTCGTCAGCCCCGGGCAGATGACGGATCGCGCCACCCGCCATGTCAGCGTGCCACGCTCCTACATCATCGCTATGGTGATCACCCTGCTCTCGTTCGCCCGCAGACTCTACGGTCGGTGTCAACAGCTCACTGCCGTGATCGACATCAGAACGGTAAGGTGTAGCGCCGGTCGCTCCTTCTTCGGTGTCAACGGCCAGCGGGTATACGGTCGGGGCGGTGCCTATGACAAGCAGGGATCCACGGTTGCAACTGCGTGGTCGGCAGATCGAGTGCGAGACGCTGGACCAGCTCGTGGCGACGGTGCAGGCGGGCCATAGCTCGGTCCTGGTCCTGCGCGGTGAGGCCGGCATCGGTAAGACGGCGCTGTTGGAGTACGCGCGGGGGAGCGCGTCCGGCTGCCGGGTGGTCCGAGCGGCGGGTGTCGAGTCCGAGATGGAGCTGGCCTTCGGTGGGCTGCATCAGCTGTGCGCCCCGTTTCTGGGTCAGCTCGGTCGCCTGCCAGGGCCGCAACGCGATGCGCTCGGGACGGCATTCGGCCTGAGCGTGGGCACTCCGCCGGACCGCTTCCTGGTCGGGCTCGCGGTCCTCAGCCTGCTCGCCGACGTGGCCGAGAGGGAGCCACTGATCTGCCTCGTCGATGACGCTCAGTGGCTTGATCTCGTCTCGGCGCAGACCCTCGCCTTTGTCGCGCGCCGCTTGCTCGCGGAGCCGATCGGACTGGTGCTCGCGGTGCGCGAGCCTGACTTCGAACATGAGTTTACGGAGCCGTCGCAGCTTGAGGTTGGGCGATTGAGTGGCAGCGACTCTCACGCCCTGCTGGACTCCGTGACTCCCGGGCGGCTGGATGAACGGGTGCGGGATCGGATCATCGCCGAGACACGGGGAAACCCGCTGGCCCTGATCGAACTGCCCCGAGGATTGACGCCGGCGGAGCTGGCAGGTGGGTTCGGGCGGCCCGACGCGCGGCCGCTGGTGAACCAGATCGAGCAGAGCTTCCTGCGGCGAGTCCAGTCGCTACCGGCTGAGACGCAGCAGTTGCTGCTCATGGCGTCGGCCGAGCCGGTAGGCGATGTGACCTTGTTAACGCGAGCGGCTGAGTTGCTGGGAATCGAAGCGGCCGCAGCGTCGCCGGCTGAAGCGGCAGGACTGATCACCATCGGGACCCGGGTGTGGTTTCATCATCCCCTCGTGCGCTCGGCAGCCTACCGGGTCGCGGCCGTGGAGGACCGGCAGAACGTGCACCGTGCGCTGGCCGCCGCGACCGATCCTCAATCGGATCCCGACCGTCGCGCCTGGCATCTCGCCAACGCGACGGCTAGCCCAGACGAGACGGTGGCCGCCGAACTGGAGCGCTCAGCCGATCGTGCGCAGGCGCGGGGCGGAGTCGCAGCGGCAGCGGCGTTCCTCGAGCGGGCGGCCGAGCTGACCCCCGATTCGGCACGCCGCGGAGCCAGAGTGTTGGCGGCGGCACGGGCCAAGTATCAGGCCGGCGGGTTCGACGCCGCGATGGAACTGCTGGATGCGGCGGAACTCAGCGCCCTGGACGAACGCGAACTCGCCCAGGCCAACCTGCTGCGTGGTCAGATCGTGTTCGCGGCCAGAAGTGCCAGTGCAGCCTTGCCGCTGCTGCTCAGAGCCGGCAAGCGACTCGAGCCGCTGGACGCCGGGCTGGCCCGCGAGACCTACCGGGACGCGCTGTACGCGGCTTTTACCGCCGGCCGTCTGGCGAGCGGTGCTCAGATGGCGGACGTCGCCAAGGCGGCGCTGGTCAGACGGCCGGGGCCGCCACCGGAGCGCAACGATCTGCTCCTGAATGGCGTGGCCGTGGCGATCACTGAGGGTTACTCGGCGGGCATGCCGATGTTGCTGCAGGCTCTGGACGCATTCCGCACCGAAGGACTCTCCAGGGAAGAGGGCCTTGGCTGGCTCCCGCTTGCCTGCCGCATGGCCCATAACGCCTGGGACTTCGACAGCTGGTATGTGCTTTCGGCGAAGCTGGTCGATTTGGCGCGCGAAACGGGGGATCTGTCGGTGCTGCCGTCGGCTCTTCTGCTGCTCCTGTCGAATCGGGTACTCGCTGGCGAGCTCGCCTTCACGGATGCGCTGGTCGCCGAGGCGATGACGATCGGTGACGTGACGGGCAGCCGCTTCAACGCCCAGTACGGGGCCCTGGTGCTCGAGCCGTGGAGAGGCCGGGAAGCCGCGACACGTGAGGTGATCGAAGCGATCACGCGAGATGCGGTCCTTGAAGGGGAAGGAAAGGTGGCGACCGCCACCCAATGGGCGAACGCGGTGCTCTATAACGGCCTCGGCCGCTACGAGGAGGCCTATGTTGCGGCCGAGCGAGGCTGCAAGCACCCAAAGGAGCTCGGACTGTCCACCTGGTCCATGATCGAGCTCGTCGAGGCCGCCGCCCGGAGCGGAAGGCCGGCTCGCGCCGCGGCCGCCGCCCAGCTACTCGACGAGATGGCACAGGCCAGTGGCACCGACTGGGCCCTCGGCATCTCGGCGAGCGTGCGCGCTCAGGTGAGCAATGGACCGGCCGCTGACGCCCTGTACCGCGAGGCAATTGAGCGGCTCAGCCGCACCGAGGTCCGGATGGCACTCGCCCGCACTCGGCTGCTCTACGGCGAGTGGCTGCGCCGGGAGAACCGCCGCGCCGACGCACGCGAGCAACTGCGCATCGCCTACGAGATGCTCAGCCAGATGGGCGCTGAGGCGTTCGCGGAACGCGCCCGGCGTGAGCTCCAGGCCACCGGCGAGACGATACGCAAGCGCTCCGTCGAGGTGCACATCACTCTCACCGCCCAGGAATCGCAGATAGCACGCTTAGCAGGTGACGGATTGACGAACCCCGAGATCGGCGCTCAGCTCTTCATCAGCCCGCACACCGTCGAATGGCACCTACGCAAGATCTTCGTGAAGCTCGGCATCGTGTCCCGCAAACAGATCCGCAGCACGCTGCTCGAAGGCATGGTTGCTCCGGCCTAACACTCCCTGATCGGCTGGCGAGACCCTTGGCGGTGAAAATGGACATGCCAGGGTTGGTGGATTCGGTGCTCGCTTCCCCGATCTCCCGGCGGGCCGGCTCGCGTCGATGACCTCTCCGCCCGGAGCTGACCGCGTCCGGCGGCGAGCGAGCTGCCAGGTGATGGCGCTCAGGGGGATACCGACGCTGGGCTCGACCCCGCCCGTTTCCCAACGATGCCGCCGGCCTGCCAACGGTACGGCTCATTCGAGCAACCCAGATGATGGTTGTGGCCTCAACAGCAATTGGCCTCTGGGCACGCGGCGCGGCTGCGCGATCAATGGCTAGGGGTTTCAGTCCGAGCGTGGAGCAGGGCTTTGACGAGTTCGCCGACCCACAAGCTGACCGAGCCGACTGCCAGGCAGGCCAGCCACTGGCCGAAGCTGAGATCGGTGGTGATGAAGAAGCCGTGCAGGATGTCCAGTTCGACGATGAGCAGCAGCAGGGCGACGACCGCGAGGGTGGCGATCATCGGGTGGGCGTTGTGCAGGGTCTCGCGGTGGAAGAGGCTGCGGGTGGGTGTCGGACGGTGAGCAGGTTGAACGCCTGGAAAAGACGAAGGTGACGAGCGCCATCGTGCCCGCGATGCTGGACTGACCTACGGCAGGGGCGGGCCCCGATGCCCACGCGAGGACGGCGGCGGTGCCGGTAGCCATGATGGTGCTGGCCAGCAGGATGCGGATGAGGCGCTCTCGGGTGAGGATGGGTTCGCGTGCGGGGCGGGGTGGCCGGCTCATCGCGTCTGGACCGACCGGGTCGACGCGGAGCGAGATCGCGGGCGGGCCGTCCATGACGAGGTTGACGAAGAGGATCTGCAGGGCGGTGAACGAGGCGCTGCCGGCGATACCGGCCAGCGCGGTGATTAGGAACGTCAGCACGAAGCCGAGCGCGGTGGAGGCTTGGGAGCGGGCGAACTTGACGATGTTGTCGTAGATGCCGCGCCTTCGCGTACGGCGCCCACGATGGTGGCGAAGTTGTCGTCGGTGAGAACCATGGTCGCCGCTTCCTTGGTCACCTCTGTCCCGGTCAAGCCCATGGCGACGCCGATGTCCGCCTTACGGAGCGCGGGCGCGTCGTTGACACCGTCGCCGGGCCTCCGGGTCGATTTCGGTGATGCGGCCCGCACCCAGGTAATGGGTGGCCCGCCCGGCCAGGACGTCCGGCGCGCCCTTGACGAAGCAGCGCACCATCCGCCGGTCATCGTCGTCGGTCTAGCGGTGGAAGGTGGCCATGAGCTTGTTGTCTGCGTCGAACGAGATCTCGGCTGGGCGCGAGCGTTCGTGGCGCAGTGTCGCGACGTCGATGCCGCCCCTTTCCGCGAGCACGACCAGGGCGGCCTCGGTGGGGTCGCCAACCACCTCCTCATCGCTGAGCACGACGTCGGTGCACAGCGCCATCGCGATCAACGCCTGGTCCAGCATGTCCGGCGGCGGGCGCGGACCTGCCCGTCGATGGCGTGGCCGTCACCGGAGACGGTGAAGCGTCGTCCCGCGAGGATGAGCTCCTTGGCGGTCCTCTGGTTGAGGGTCAGGGTGCCAGTCTTGTCGGTGCATACCTGCGAGAGAGGTGCCCGCGAGCTCAACCGGCATGCCTGACCTGGATGATCGCCACCGGGCAGGTGGCGTGGTGCAGGACGGTCTGGCTGACCGAGCCGTGCAGCAGCGCGCTGAGCTCGTGGCGGTGATGAGAGCCGACCACGAGGAGGGATGCCTGGGACGCGGCGTGCGTCAGCTCCTTGCCCGGGCGGCCGGTGAGCGACTCCTGGTCGATGGTGACGGCGGGGAAGCGCTCCCGCCACCGGGCCAGGACATGCTCCGGCAGGGCCGTGCGATCCGGGGCGGCCGATTTCCCGGCGCTGACGTGCGCGAGTATCAGGGGATTCGCCGTCCGGCCGGCGTGCGCGAACGCGAAGTCGAGCAACGCCTCGCTCTCGTCGTGCTCGGCGACGCCGACCACCACGGGTCCGTGTGGCGTGGCGGGCCCGCGTACGACGAGGACGGGACAGGCGGCCTCGGCTGCCAGTCGGGCGCCCACCGAGCCCAGGAGCAGGCCGCCCACCTCGCCGAGCCCACGGCTGCCGATGACGAGCAGCTCCGACTCGTGCGAGTTGCGCAGCAGGGCGGTGACGGGCTCGGTCTCCGGCAGGCCGGTGGTCACCTCGACGCCGGGGGCGACCGCCCGAGCACGGTCCAGCGCTTTGGCCAGGACACGTTCGGCGGCGTGCCGGAGACCGGCTTCGGGCGGCGCTCCCGGCGCCGGTCCGAGGGGTGCCTTCAGCAGCGGCCAGATGAAGGCGTGCAGGATCCGCAACGGCCGCCGCCGGCGTTCGGCCTCGCCGGCGGCCCATTCCACGGCTCGCAGGCTCTCGTTGGAATCGTCCACGCCCACGACTACAGGGCTCATCGTCATCCTTTCGGGGGAAACTTCACAGGTGGTGCTATTCGACGAGTTTTCCGACGCTGGAGACCTCGCGCATGAGCGCCGCGATCTCGTCGGGAATCGGGGGGATCGTC